>NZ_JBQFTM010000003.1:0-458354 GCF_056538605.1 Ruegeria sp. BF7
AACAGGCATCTCCCACCCAGCAAAATCAACCATCTTGCCACCCAACTCAACATGCAATGAGTACAACGGCGTGCGCTTAATATCGGTCATGGGTCCAACCTTTCTTAGGTCATAATCTTTGAATGCCGCAACTGCCCGTTCTGCGCCAAGGCTATTTGCTGCCCAACTTCCCACGACTGTGTCGCAAGTCAACAGTCATGGAACTTTGATCTGTGTCAGAGCAGTCCCCTTGCGAGCCGGTAAAGAGTATACGCCCGTATGCTGCACCCGTGTTTCTGTTAGGAAACTTTTCCCCCTTAAGCAACACCAAAATGACAATCACCGACAGCTCATCCAAGCATGCGCCACAAGCCGCTGAGATTTTTGCCGGATGCCCACGCAACACCACTGGTCCCTGCCTACAACCTGCCCTAAGACTCCGCCCGAGAGGGACCGCCATGTCACATATAACACTGGTTCGCCACGGCCAGGCCAACACCGTTGCGCGCGATGAAAAGAGCTATGACAAGCTCAGCGATCTGGGTCACCAGCAGGCGCGCTGGCTGGGTGATCATCTGCAATTCACGCGGACCAACTATACGCGGGTCTATTGCGGCACCCTGACCCGGCACATCGAGACCGCCGCCAGCATGGGACTGACCGAACCCGTCCGTGACCCCCGGCTGAACGAGATCGAATACTTCACCATAGCCAGGCTGTTCGAAGAGCAGCACGGCGTGGTGATCCCGACGGACCGGGAAGGGTTTGTAGATCATCTGCCTCGCACCTTCGCCGCCTGGGCGAACGGGGAAATCAAAGATGCGCCCGAAACATTCGACGCGTTCGAGGCCCGCGTCTCAGGCGCTCTGCGTGAAATCGGCACCGAGGGTGGCCCGGCGATTGTGGTAACCTCCGGCGGGTTGATCTCGATGGTGGTGCGGCAGGCCATGGGGCTGGACATTCCGTCCATGGCGCGCGTGGCCCTTGCCATCATGAACACGTCAATGCATCGTCTGCACCCGATTGGCTCGCAGCTGAGCCCGGTCCTGTTCAACGCTGTTCCGCATCTGGAAGCGCCGGATCGGCAATACGCCCAGACCCATCTGTAACCCCGGAGGCCCTCTGATGCAGCTTTACTATGCCCCCCGGACGATCTCGGTCGCCGTTGCCATTGCCCTGGAAGAGGCCGGACTGGAGTATGAAGCGATCCGGCTGGACTTTGCCGAGGGTGAGCAGACAAAACCGGCCTACAAGCAGATCAACCCCAAGGGCCGCGTCCCGGCGTTGGTCGTAGAGGGCGGCATCCTGACCGAAACCGGGGCTCTGCTGGAATATATCGCAGCGAAGGCCCCCGAGGCCGGGCTGGTGCCCGCTGATCCGGTCTTGGCTGCCCGCATGCGTGAAGTGATGTTTTACCTCGCCTCGACCATGCATGTGAACCACGCGCACAAGCTGCGTGGGCCGCGTTGGGCCGACAAGAAATCCAGCTGGAAGGACATGAAAGACAAAGTTCCCCAAACGATGACCGCGTCCTGTGGCTATATCTCGTCCAACGGGTTGCGCGGGCCGTTTGTGCTGGGCGGTGCGTTCTCGCTGGCCGATGCCTATCTGTACGTGGTCTGCAGTTGGCTGGAAGGTGACGGCGTTGACGTATCGGCCTTTCCAAAGATTCTCGCCTTCCGTGAGGCGATGGAGGCCCGGCCTTCGGTTCAGGCTGTGCGCGCCGCGGGAATGCTCTGACAAAAGGAAATACGATGACACATCTCTGGGTCCGGACAGAACAGCGCCCGAACGAGGAACGGGTCGGGCTGACCCCCGAAGGTGCCGTTGCGCTGATCGCTGCGGGCATCCGCGTGACGGTCGAGGAAAGCTCGGTCCGTGCGATCCCGATTGACGGATACAAGGACGCCGGTTGCGAGATCGCGGCTGAGAATTCGTGGCCCGAAGCCCCGCAGGACGCGATCATCTTCGGGCTCAAGGAGCTGCCCGAGGACGGCACGCCCCTGCCCCACCGCCACATCATGTTCGGACACGCCTATAAGGGCCAGCATTCCGGCCGGGCACTGCTGGAACGGTTCAAGGCAGGAGGCGGCACGCTCTATGATCTGGAATACCTGGTCGATGAAGACGGTCGCCGGGTCGCCGCCTTTGGCTATTGGGCCGGGTACGCGGGCGCTGCCGTGACGCTCAAGACCTGGGCCGCGCAGCAACGGGGGCAGGAATGCCCGCCGGTTGGGGTTTATCCCAGCAAGGACACGCTGAATGCCGAATTGCTGGCTGAGCTGGACGCAACCGGCACCATGCGTCCCCGCGCTATCGTCATCGGCGCTTTGGGCCGTGTCGGCACCGGCGCCGCAGACCTGTGCGAAGCGATGGGTGTCAGCGTCACCAAATGGGACATGGCCGAAACCGCAAGCGGTGGGCCATTCCCAGAAATCCTGAAACACGACCTGTTCCTGAACTGCATCTTTGCCCGCCCCGGCACCCCGGTCTTTGTTCCGCAAGAGGCGTTGACCGCCCCGCGCAACCTGACAGCCATCGGTGATGTCGCCTGCGACCCGGACAGCGATTACAATCCCGTTCCGGTTTATGACCGCGCCACAACATGGGGCGCCCCCGCCCTGCGGGTTGCGACCGACCCTGTTATGGACGTCATGGCAATAGACAACCTGCCTTCGATGCTGCCGGTCGAGAGCTCCGAAGATTATGCCGCGCAACTGCTGCCCTCACTGCTGACCCTGACCGATTTGGACAACGGTGTCTGGGGCCGGGCGTCGGCAACTTACAATACTCATATGAGAGGAATCTGAACGATGACGATTCACTGGTGTGGCACCGGGCTGTCGGCCATACCCGGCCTGCGCCGCCTGATCGAAGGCGGGCACAAGGTCACCATCTGGAACCGGACCATCGACAAGGCCAAGGCCGAGGTCGGTGATCTGACCGACGACATCCGCGCCTTTGACATCGACGCATTAGGCGCGGTGCTGGAAAAAGGCGACGTGATCGTCTCAATGCTGCCGGGCGACTGGCACGTGCCGCTGGCGGAGCTGGCCATTTCGAAAGAGGCCAATTTTGTCTCTTCCTCCTACATCGCGCCCGAGATGCGCGCGCTGGACGACAAGGCGCGTGAGGCCGGCGTCGCGCTGGTCAACGAGGTCGGGCTGGACCCGGGCATCGACCACCTGATGGCCCACGCGCTGGTCGCCGACTACCGCGCCTCGGGCGCGTTCGATGCGCAGAATCACCTGAGCTTTATTTCGTACTGCGGCGGCATCCCCAAGAACCCGAACCCGTTCCGCTATAAATTCAGCTGGTCGCCTTTGGGTGTGCTCAAGGCGCTGCGGTCGCCATCGAAATCGATCCGCGATTACGCTCCGCTGGATGTCACCCGCCCCTGGGATGCGATCACCAGCTATATCGCGCCGCTGCCGACGCCCGAGAGTTTCGAGGTCTATCCGAACCGCGACTCGATCCCCTTCATGGCCGAGTACCAGTTCGAGAAACACTGGCCTGTCAAGGAATTCGTCCGCGGCACCCTGCGGCTGAACGGCTGGGCCGATGCATGGTCGGACGTGTTCACCGAGATCGAGACACTTTCAGGCCCCGAAGGTGATGCGCGACTGAAAGAGATGTCGGATCAGTTCTGGGCCGAGAACGCCTATGACGAGGGCGAGCCGGACCGCGTGGTTCTGTGCGTGGGCCTGAAGGCGGAAAAGGACGGCGTCCCGGTCTGGAACAAGACCTATGTGATGGACGCCTGGGGCGACGCGCGCGGCACGGCAATGGCGCGTCTGGTGTCGGTTCCGGTCTCGCTGGCTGTCGAGGCGGTTCTGAACCGCGCCATCCCAGCCGGTGTCCACGCCGCCCCCAGCGACCCGAAACTGGTGCAGGGCTGGATGGGTGAGATCGATAAACTGGCCCAGCACCTGCAGGTGGTGGATCACTTGAGTTGAACGATTGGCACCGGCCTGACTGAGGCAGGGCGGTGCCTTCAATTCATAGTATCATACGCCAGATCAACAAAGTTGCGACGTACTTGCGGGCTGTAGAGGTGCTCATTTACGTATATCCAGCCCGCTTCGTTTTGCTCTTTAAACCCTTCGTAATACTCAACCTTGCCGTCGTTCACGCATTCGAAAGCGCGGTGAAGGATAAGGTACCGAGCCGCGCTTTCCGTAGATTGGTCCGGCGAGAGTGCCCCCATATAGGCCGACTGAAACTCTCGTCTGGATTTCCAATTCCCCAGCTGAACTAGGTCAGTGAGAGTATAAACGCCTGTGTCTTGCAAAGCCCTATCGAGTCGTTCCGGGTTCAACTCTACCCACTCTTTCAACGCCTCATCACAGGTCAACACCGGATAGCCTGCCCGACGTTCGGGAAAAAAGGGTGGGCAGTCAGGTCCTGCAAGAGCACATGCTTCAAAGAAACCTTCCGCCGTCTTTCTGTGCGTCAAATCCAACCGATACGCTTCTTTGAATGCTTCAGCAGCTGGCCCGTACTGCTTTAACTCAAGCCGCTTATGCCCAAGTTCGCGCGGCATCCACAGCAAGCGCTCATCTTCCGCAGTCGGGTATTTCTTCATCAACCGAACATAATATGCGTCGGCCTCTTCGTACCGCTCCAGCTTCTTCAAAAGGAGAAAACGCTGTTGCATCGTGTAGGTATTCGCGGGGCCCAGACGATGTGCTTTTTCGATTACATCAAATGCAACCTCATCCTCACCCAATTTGCCCAGAACATAACTGACCCACTGCCAAGCCTGGTGTTCATTTGCATTAAAAGCCGCAGCATCCTCGAAGTCCTGCAAAGCACGCTGCAGGTCCTCCTGTTTCACATATGCCCGGCCGCGATAGATGTGGAGGACCGCCAGTTCCTCAGGCGTGTATTTTGCGGTTGCCAATAGCCTGTTGCAGCCCTGAACAGCCACCTCTGGTGCAGTTTCCGGGTTATGGCAACCCTCCGCAAACATATCTGCAGCCAGATCATTTCGCTGATTCTGTTGATACAAAACAAACGCGGCTGCCAGAATCAGGCACGCCGCCGCCAGCCTCACAAATCGGAAATTCAAAAAAAAACCTGCCCCTGCAACACGTCAATCAACTTAAACGCGTTCTTTCTGGCATGACTTCTTGCGAATGACCATCTGCGTCTTCGGATATCGGCCGAAAAAAAAGCCACCCCGATTTATCGGAGTGGCTTTATCTCGAACCGCTACCGGTCAGATATAGCGCTCAATCACGTCTTCGATATTACTGCGATTGATGCCAATCTCTGCCAGATCCTGATCGGACAACCGGTTCAGCTCCTGCGCGGCACACACGATATCCGATCTGATCCCCTGCAGCCGCATCGCCCGGTCAAAAAGCAACACAGAACTGGCACTTACCGGGGGTTTGCAGTTGGGTTTGAAATCCAGCATTCTCTCCTCCATGTTTGATGCCCGACAGGGCGCCTGAATCACTGCGCGGGGCGGTGATAGGGCTGCTTGTGGTAGATGCTTTCATAGGCGCGCCGATTGATGTCACTGCGTGGGATGCCGATGTCTTCCAATTGCCGGTCAGTCAGCTTTTCCAGTGACCGGACGGTTTTGGCGTAAATCCCGCGGCGGAAATGTTCGACCCGGGCTTCGGCGTAATTAGAGAACAGACCGAAGAAGAGCCCCTTCTGCGGGGTAACTGTTTGTGCGTATCCCATGACTTTCTCCTTTAACTCTGAATTGCATGTTTTGTTGCTGAAACAGATAAAAGAAGCCCGCGTTAACGCGGCCAGAGGATTGGGTTAAAACGGGTTAATGTGTTGGATTAGGGCGTGTTGCCGGGTGCGTTCAGAAAAAAAACGCCAGATCCAGCAGATTTTGGCGCAGCGGCGGTGTAAAGTAATGCGCATTGACCATTTCGATCAATTCTTCTTCGGGGCCAACGTATTGAAGTGGATAGATGTACTTTTCGGGGAAAACACAGTCGAAGGCTTTGCTAACTACAATGAAATACTCCGCGTCTTCCGAAGGATCGCCGTTCACTAGCACCGCGACTTGACCCGCATACATGGCTTGAATGTCGTATTTGATCCACCTTGTTTCTTGAGCAAAAAGCTCACTCACAGTCTGCAAGCCGGTCTCTTGCAGTTTGTCGCTATAGTAGTCAATCTCCCCCAATCGCTCGATCGCATCAGAGCACATGAGGTTGGGATAGGCTTCCCGCCGTTCGGGAAAAAGGGGTGGGCATTGGGGCCCCAAGCCAAGACATGCCACGTAATAATAGCCTACGAGATCGTGGTTCTGCGGATCGCGTTTGATCCCTTCGGTCGTCAGATCAAGCAGTTGATCGTAAAGCTTGTCCTCAATTAGGTGACTTCCCCACATCTTTTTAATCCATCTGCGGTCGGGGTAAGTCTTTGCTAGATTCGCGAAATAGGCATGCAGTTGGTTGTCCGCACCCATCGCGCGAAGCAATTTCCCTTTCATTTCTAGCGAGTAATCACTAGCAGGTGCGCGTTCCAACGCCGTCTCAATAGTCACCAATGCGTCGGCGTAGTCCTTGGTGCGCGTCAACACAAGAGCCTTCCACTGCAGCGGCACCTCGCTTTCGGGAAATGCGGCAACCGCCAGATCGGCCTCACGCTTTGCGGCCTCCCAATCCTTCACCCCCATGTAAAGCCGCATTTTGTTGCGGTACGCCAAAGATCGTTCAGCCGGATCGGAGATGGTCCAGTCCAACAGAAGATCGCAAGCGTCGAGGGTGGTCTGCAGGTCACCCTTATCCGAGCTACAGATATCAACCAACGCGTCATGTTTCTTGCGCAAAATCGGTAGCGCCACGATACACAGCACGACCAGAACAATGGCCACGCGGACAAAGGTCAGTTTGCGTTTCGGGGGATCAACAGGAGTATCAGCGTTCATTCAATCAACCAAAAGTATATCCGGCTGGACTGAATCAAACCTGTACGGGTTTGTAAATTGCCTTGAAAACAATGCCCGCAAAAAGTGCGGGCATTCTGTCTACATCAGATCGTTTTCCACGTCCTCGGCCGATATTCCCAGCGCATCCAGGCCGTTCTCAAGGTGATCCGACAGGTGCGGCGTGCCGATCAGGTAGTCGGCACAAGGGGTCGAGGCCTCGGATTTGGCGGTTGCTATCGCCTCGGCCAGATCCTCGGCGAAAAAGCTCTCGCGCCCGATCCACATGACGGCGACCAGTTCGGCCTGCTCATCTTCGCCCATACGGTCGATAAAGGCGCGCAACTCACCCTCGGCGCGGTTCAGTTCGCGCCCCATCATGGCGACCTGAGCGATTTTTCTTGCCGAGATTTCCAACATGACCCAACTCCTCGTGTTCGCGGTTTCCATCCTAGCACAACCACTCGGTGGCTGCTGAGTCTTTGATCTTACGCAAACAAAGTGACCTTATGGCTCGCGAATGCGGGAAACCGGGTGATCGGGAACAGGGGCGCTGCGAAACGGGCGGAACCGGGCTTTTTTGACCCACAGTTTCAACGCCTGCCACAGGATCAGGACAAATGCGCGACGGGCACCGAACGGGCGACGCAGCAGCGACCACAGGATTTTGCCATCACTCAGCGGTGCACGCGGTCCTGTTAGCGTTGCAATTAGCCCGCCATCCTTGCGCCCATAGTCGATCCAGACCCCCACCCGGTCGGACCGATAGTCGAACCGGAAGGTATATGTGCCTTCGATCTTCTGAAACGGCGAGACATGCATCAACTTGTCCGCCATGATCCGATCCGAAGGCTGGATCGGCGCGAAATTGGGGTTGTGGCACAGGTAACTGTGGCGCGTGCCGTAGGTATTGGTGACCTCGGCCACCACCGCATAAAGCTGTTCCTCACCGTCGAAGCAAAACCAGAAGCTGACCGGGTTGAACACATGGCCGAACACGCGCGGCTGTGTCAGCAGAGTGATATGTGCAGGTTGGGTAACACCCATCTGGTCGAACTGCTTGCGCAGCCAGATGGCACCGTGCCCTTGCCCTGGCTCTCCGCCGTGATCGCGATCCCGCCAGTTGGTGACATTGACCCGGTTCATGGAAAACAGCAGCGGAGTAACCGGGTGACCTTCGGGATCCAGCAGAATGTAGTCGACGGAATAGCGAAAGGCGTTCTGAACGGCGCCCTTCCGCCCGTGAAAGGTATGGCCTGCGATATGGTCAATCCTGTTCACGTCGAATTCCTCGTTCCGCCTGCAAACCGTTCAAACGGCATTCTTTTCCTCATCTGTTTGTTTCAGATAGTACGGAAGTTAGCCCGACACGGATCAAAAACCGCAAACAAAGTGATCCGCCTTGGGCTGCCCCGCGTAATGTGGTTATGTTTACCGAGATCGATACCGTGACCTTGGATGAACCGGTGGCCGAGGGGCCAGCACTCAGGCCTTGGCGCGCGAAGAAACGCATCAGGGGCAAGCCGGTGAACAAAGCGGATGGCAGTTGCGACACCAGAGCTGAGTGGGTGAGCCACGTCAGACGCATTCGAGATGCTCAGGATCAGGCGGCTTTTGCCGAGCTGTTCCAGCATTTCGCACCGCGGATCAAGGCGTTCCTGATCAAGTCGGGATCAGACGCGACGCTGGCCGAGGAATGCGCGCAAGAGGTGATGGCGACCTTGTGGCACAAAGCCCATCTATTCGATCCGACCCGCGCGACCGTTGCCACCTGGGTATTTACGATCGCGAGGAACAAGCGCATCGACGTCCTGCGCAAACAACGCCGCCCCGAGCCCGAAGATCTGGGATGGGGTCCCGAGGCGGAACCGGAGCAGGACGACGTGATCGCGCTGCAACAGGAAACCGCGCAACTGCGGGGCGCCATGGCGGCGTTGCCCGAGGCGCAACGAGAACTGATCGAAAAGGCCTATTTCGGCGATCTGAGCCACCGCGAGATTGCATCGCAGACCGGATTGCCGCTGGGCACGATCAAATCACGCATACGACTGGCGCTGGACCGCTTGCGCCACGCGATGAACTGAGATGATGACGATGAGCAACGAGATCAAACATCACCTGACAGACGACCTTCTGATGGCCTATGCAGCGGGATCCTTGCCCGAGGCCTTCGACCTGATGGTCGCCACGCATCTGTCCCTGTGCGACCACTGCCGCGCCCGGGCGGAAAGCTATGACGCCGTTGGCGGCTGTGTCCTGCAGGATCAGGGCGGCCCGGCCAGCATGAGCGATGGTGCTTTGGCCGCGACCATGGCGCTGATTGCCCAGGGCGCGCCCATTGCGAAACCAGCCCGTCCGGGGTGTTCGGTTCTGCCCGCACCTCTGCAGGATTACGTGGGCGGTGATGTGAACGCCATCAAATGGCGCTCTATCGGCATGGGTGTGAAACAGGCGATCCTTCCGACCACACGCGAGGCCAGCGCGCGCCTGCTGTTCATTCCCGCTGGTGCCGCCGTGCCGGACCACAGCCACAATGGCATCGAACTGACGATGGTCCTGCAGGGCGCGTTTTCGGACGAGATCGACCATTTCGGTCGTGGGGATGTCGAGATTGCTGACGAAAGCCTGCACCACACGCCGACCGCTGATATCTCAGAGGACTGCATCTGCCTGGCCGTTACCGACGCGCCTTTGAAGTTTACTAAGTTGATGCCGCGTCTGTTCCAACCATTCTTGCGTATCTGAAGCGCTGGGCGGCTCGTGCACACTGACCTTTCATTCGGTTCGGGAAACATTTCATGAAACATCCATTGATTATGGCTGGATTGATCGCGAGCCTTGCCAGCGCGGCCTGGGCGCAGCGCGCGGCGGAGGTGAAATTCGAACCCGGCAATTTCGGCACAATGGTAAACGGGACGATCACCGGCAATGAGTATTTCGATTACAAGCTGGGCGCGCAGGCGGGTCAGGAAATGTTCGCTGATCTCAAGGTCAGCGATACCAATGGCAATGGCGTGATTTACTTCAACATTCTGCCACCCGGAAGCGATGGCGAGGCAATCTATAACGGCTCGATCGATGGCAACACCGCCCGTATCGACCTGCCCGAGGACGGAGATTATACGATCCGCGTCTACCTGATGGGCAATGATCGCGATACAGACAAGACAGTCGGCTATAACCTCGACCTGTCGATCCAGTAAAGTTCAGCCTTCGGATTTGCCCAGCGGCACCACATTGTTGTGATCATCCGGGGCAAGTTCTTCGAAATCGAAGTTGTCCAATCGCTGAGCCCGGCGCCCGGCTTTTTCGGCGCTGATTTTGATGTCGGATATGTCCTTGGCCACCTGCCCGAAATGGCGGTCCAGATTTGACACACGGTCCCCCAGCCGCTCGACATCCTTGTGAAGCAAACCCAGTTCCTTGCGGATCGCGCCCGCTTGTTCGCGCATCCGTGCGTCCTTGAGAATTGCGCGCATGGTGTTCAGCGTCGCCATGCAGGTGGTCGGCGAGACAATCCAGACACGTTTCGAAAAACTCTCCTGCACCAGTTCGGGGAACTTGGCGTGTAGTTCCGCATAAACCGCCTCGGACGGAAGGAACATCAGCGCGCCGTCAGCGGTTTCACCGTCCAGAATGTACTTCTCGGAAATGTCGTTGATATGTTTCCGCACCGTGCTGCGAAACATCTGCACGGCGGCTTTCAACTCAGCATCATTGGTGGAGCCAATCAGCGCCTCATAGGCCTCAAGCGGGAATTTGCTGTCGATCACGATCGGCCCTGGCGGGTTCGGCAGGTGGATCAGGCAATCCGCCCGACGCCCGTTTGACAGGGTCGCCTGCAGTTGGAAACTGTCCGACGGCAGTGCCTTGGAGACGATATCGTTCAGTTGGATTTCCCCAAACGCGCCGCGGGTCTGCTTGTTGGACAGGATATCCTGCAGCGACAGCACATCGCCAGAAAGTTTGGTGATATTGTCCTGCGCCTTGTCGATGGCGGCCAGGCGCTCTTGCAGTTGCGTCAGTGAGGTCGCGGTCTGCTTGGATGAGCCATGCAGAGATTCCTTCATCCGCTCCTGCATCTCGGCCAGCGCGCGCGCTGATTTCATCGCGTTGTCCGCCAGCCGGTCATTCATCTGCTGCTGCACCGAGGAAAGGCGCGATTCAACCGTCTGGATCACCTGTACCTGCGCATTGGCCTGCGTGTCCGAGACATGTTGCAACCCGCCCCGTAACTGCTCCTGCCCCTGCCCCAGTTGCTGCACGTTCTGGCCCAGATGGGCCATCTGCCGCGCCAATGGTTCCGCCATCCGGGCAGACCGCTGCGCCGCCCGGAGCGACAGGAACAGCAACAGCAGGATCAACGCTATGACACCGCCCACGAACAGCATCACGGGGTCATTCAATGCAACTTGGGTGCCAGCAATCTCGATCATGTCGCCTCAAATGTTCTTGTTTTATTCTTCATAACCCGGCAACGCTGCCGGATCAACTGCGGCCGAACAAACGCTCGATATCGCTCAGCTTCAGTTCCACATAAGTCGGCCGCCCGTGGTTGCACTGACCGGAATGGGGGGTTGCCTCCATCTCACGCAGCAGAGCGTTCATCTCTTCGGCTCGCATGCGGCGGCCTGACCGGACCGAACCATGACAGGCCACCCGGCTGAGGATCGCTTCGATCCGCGACTGCACCGTCTGGCTTTCGCCCTGATCGGCCAGTTCGTCAAGGATATCCAGGATCATTGCGCGGGCATCGACCTCACCCAGAATGGCCGGGGTTTCGCGCACGGCGATGGCGCCGCCACCAAAAGGTTCCAGCGTCAGCCCAAGGCGCGACAGGTCAGCCGCAACCGCCATCAAACGCGCGCAGTCGCCTTCGGACAGTTCGACGATTTCGGGGATCAGCAACGCCTGCGCGGCGACGCCATTCTCGGCCATCTGGGTTTTCAGCTTTTCATAAACCAGCCGTTCATGCGCCGCGTGTTGGTCGACGATCACCATGCCATCGGCGGTCTGGGCGATGATGTAGTTCTCATGCACCTGCCCGCGCGCCGCGCCCAAGGGCAGGTCGGCCATTGGCATTTCTTCTGAAACGGGCGAAACAGACGTCGGTTCTACAACATTGCCACTATAGTCCTGCGATAGTTCCGCAAAGCCCGGAGCTTGCGCCCTGTAGGCAGCCTGACGCGCTGCGGGCGATGGCCGCTCCATCTGATACACGCGCGCAGGTGCAGGTTGAGCAGGGAGCGCCGGTTCGGGCCGCATCGCCCCCAATGTGGCATTGGCAACGGTGGTCGAAGCCCGGTGCCCCGCCTCGGCCAGCGCATGCCGTAAGGCTGAGACGATCAGCCCGCGCGCAACGCCCGGATCGCGGAACCGCACTTCGGACTTGGCGGGATGGACGTTCACATCCACCAGCGTCGGATCGCAGTCGATGAACAGCGCCGCAGCCGGGTGCCGGTCACGGCTGAGGAAATCGAAATAAGCTGCCCGCAGCGCGCCGGTCAGCATCTTGTCACGCACCGGTCGGCCGTTGACGAACAGGTACTGTGCCACCGCCGCGCCGCGGGAATAGGTCGGCAAGGCGGCGTAACCGTACAGCCGGATACCTTCGCGCGTCGCGTCGATCTGCAGGGCGTTCTCGGCAAACTCTCTCCCGATCACGCGGGCCAGACGGGCGTGCAGCGCGTCGAACAGGTCGCCTTTCTCGCGGTCGGCCCGGAAGGTCACACGACCCTCACCCCCGCCCGAGACATCACGCAGGGTGAAAGTGATGGCGGGCTCAGCCATGGCAAGGCGTTTGACCGTGTCATTTATCGCCTGCGCCTCGGCCCGATCGGTACGCATGAACTTCAACCGGGCGGGTGTGGCAAAGAACAGGTCGCGCAGTTCGACCACTGTACCGGCGCGCAGGGCGGCAGGTTTGACCGCTTCCATCTTGCCACCAGATACATGGATTTGCGCCGCGTCGCCCCCCGGCACCCGGCTGGTTATGGTCAGCCGCCCGACGGCACCAAGTGAGGGCAACGCCTCACCGCGAAACCCGAACGTTTGGATGTTCAGAAGATCCGAGCCGTCAATCTTCGAAGTCGCATGGCGCGACAGCGCCAGCGGCAGGTCGCGCGTCGAAATCCCACAGCCATCATCGGTGACGCGAATCAACGTCTTGCCGCCATCAGCGATATCAATGGCGATCCGTGCCGCACCGGCATCGATGGCGTTTTCCACCAGCTCCTTGACCGCCGAAGCCGGGCGTTCCACCACCTCGCCCGCAGCAATACGGTTGATGGCGGCATCATCAAGCTGCCGGATAATGGGGGGCGTTTCGCTGATATTGGGGTGTGTCTGCGCCATACCACCAGACCTAGCACAGACGCGCACGATTCTGCCACCGGTTTGGAAGCTTGAGTTTTGGGGAGGGGGCGTTCGAACAATCGCGCCCTATCTGTTTCAACAAACGGCAAACTGGGTCGCGATTGTCCGAACGATCCTAAGTGAGTGGTGGTCATTCAGAAAAATTCTGGATCGGGCTTAGCACGAATGACGCGTTGCAAATCATTAACTCTGCATGCCCTTGCAGTCTGAGCAGATTTCAGCCGACCGGTCGCAGACAGAGGTGGCAGGAACACGCCGTGTCAAGAGGCCTGGGGCGCTCCGGCGCGGGTACGGCATGGTCCCCACAATGCGGCAGAGGCCAAGATCAGGCCCGACATGGTGGCAATCATGCCCGCCGCGCTGACAGCGTCTGCTCTGCCCAGCCACAGCGGCCCGTAGCCCGCCAGTACATAGCCCGAAACCGCCGAGACACTGGCGAAGACAACGCTCCACGCAATCTGGGTTTCCAGCCGGTTGGTCATCATGCGCGCAGCAGCTGGCGGGCAGATGAACATGGCGATCACGATGATCGACCCCACTGCGTCAAAGGCCGCCACGGCAGATATCGCCGCAACGATCACCAGCGCCATGCCCAGTGCGCCGGTGCGAATTCCGATGGTGCGGGCAAAACCTTCGTCAAATGTGGAAATCTTCAGCGGTCGCCAGAACAACCAGATGAACAAGATGACGCCCACCAACGTCAGCGCGATGCGCGGCAGTTCCGGCGGCAACCCGGCCAAAGCCGTCAGATCAAGCAGCGACGACCAGCCCACCGCATCCAGCCAGATCAGGCTTTCCAGATTGCCATAGAGCGCATGTTCCACATCCAGATGCACGGTCGAGGTGTCGGTTTGCTCCAGCAACAGAACACCGCCCGCGAACATGGTTGTGAAAACAACACCCATCGCGGCACCAGGCTCGATCTGGCCCAGTCGCCGGATCGCCTCGATCATCACCACGGCCACAATCGAAGCCCCCGCCGCGCCCAGCATCATCGGCCAGGTCGAGATCACCCCGGTCAGGATAAACGCCACCACGATGCCTGGCAGCACCACATGGCTGATCGCGTCCCCGATCAGGGCCTGCTTGCGCAACACCAGAAAGTTGCCGGGCAGCGCGCAGGCAATCGCAGCGAAGGTGCCAATCAGAAGGGGTGTCAACGACAGGGGGACGAACTCTTCACCGCTCATGAGGGCACTCCCTGCGGGCCGCCGATCTGGCGGTCGATCTCGGTGATCTGGTCGCGTGTCAACACCGTCTCGATATCGCGCAGCCCGTCATAAAGCGCCGCCGTCGCCTCGTGTGCCTGATCGGTGCGGACTAACTCCCAGCGTTTTTCGTCGCGCAGGGCTTTTGCCGCGCGGGCCTTGCCGGCTTCGGTGGCGACACCATCGGCACGGGCCAGCCCGGCGCGTTTCAACAGGCGCAGGGTGAGAGGCTCATAGATTTTCTGATCCTGCGCCAGCGCCAGCAGACCCTGCCGGATATGTACCCTGCGCTGAAATCGCATGTGTTTCAGTACCGCCGCCAGGACACCCCGGACCGGCGCCAACAGCAGGGACAGCGCAAAGAAAGCAAAGCTGACCAGAACGATGATCGGACCCGTTGGCAGGTTCGGAGCCGAGGCCGAAAGCGCCGCGCCCAGATACCCGGCCAGACCACCCGCGAAACCGGCCAGCAGCACCACGCGATCCGAGCGTTCGGTCCAGAACCGTGCCGTAACGGCCGGGATAATCAGCAGTGCCACGATCAGGATCAGCCCGACGATTTTTAGGCCGACTACGGTGACGGCCATCACCAGACCCATCATCGCCAGATCGATGCGATGCATTGGCAAGCCCCGCGCCGCGGCGTATTCCGGATCGAAGGCCACCATCGTCATCGGGCGCCGGATGATCATCACCAGCGCCAATGTCGCCGCCCCGCCAATCGCGATGATCAGCGCATCGGCCCACAGCATCCCGGCGGTCGAGCCCAGCAGGAACCCCTCCAACCCGGCCTGCCGCCCGACGCCCATGGTCTGAATGACGGTCAGCAGCACGACACCAAAGCCAAAAAACACCGAAAGCACCGCCCCAATGGCTGCATCCTCGGCCAGGCGCGTCCGGCGGGTCAACCAGTTCATGCACAACAAACCCACCCAGGCCGAGATCGCCGATCCGGCCAGCAGACCGATCAGATTGCGCCCATCACCGCCAAAGGCGACCAGCACCATGAAAGCCAGACACACACCCGGCAGGGTCGCATGGCTGATCGCATCGCTGACCAATGCCCGTTTGCGCAGAAACAGAAACGTACCGGTGACCCCGGCGGACACACCCAGCAAGGTCGCACCAATGGCGACCAGCGTGGCGTTATAGCCAAGCTGCAGAGTCAGAGCTTCCCAAAGCATGGATTACCCCAGCGCGCGTGAAATCTGGTCGATCTGGGCGGTGGCCAGACGGCCCCCGTAAGCCGATTGCAGGGTTTCGGCGGTGAAGGCCTCGGCCACCGGACCCTCGGCCACTTTGCGGGTGTTGATCAGGAAGACATGGTCGAAGTATTCGGTGACGGTGGCCAGATCGTGATGCACGACGACAACGGTCTTGCCCGCCTCTCTCAGCGATTTCAGAACCGCAATGATGGCCTTTTCCGTCGCCGCATCAACCCCGGCAAAGGGTTCGTCCAGCAGGTAAAGGTCAGCCTCTTGCGCCAATGCGCGGGCCAGAAACACGCGCTGCTGCTGGCCGCCGGAAAGCTGGCCAATCTGACGATCCGCGAAATCGCGCATGCCGACCCTGCTCAGGCAATCCATGGCACGTGACATGTGCCGGGCACGAATACGGCCGAGCAGACCGAGCTGCCGCGACAGCCCCATCAGCACCACGTCGATCACGCGGGTCGGGAAATCCCAATCCACACTGGCGCGCTGCGGCACATAGGCGATGCGGGCGCGTTGCTGTTCCAGCGGCTTTCCATAGACAGTGACCTGCCCAGACAAGGGCGACACAATCCCCAAAGCGGCCTTTAACAGGGTCGATTTCCCCGCGCCATTAGGTCCGATGATCGCTGTCATGGCGCCGGGCTGCACGGTCATGTCCACCGAGAACACCGCAGGTTTCTGGCCGTAGGAAACCGTCAGGCCGCGAATGGCCAGAGGGCTATCGTCCAGGCCGTGCTCTGCAACCGAAACACCCTGACTTGTGGCGAGCTCCAGCATGACTTAAAACCCTGCCGACAGTTTGCCGTTCATGCCGCGATCGGGCACATCCGCACCCAGCGCGCCTGCGATGACGGTGATGTTGTGGTCCAGCATGCCGATATAAGTGCCCTCATAGGTCCCCGGTTCGCCCATGGCGTCGGAATACAGCTCACCGCCCACACTCACATCATGACCTTTGGCCGCAGCGCCTTCGATCAGCGCGCGCATCGACCGATCAGACACTGAGCTTTCCACGAACACCGCTTTCAGCTGCTTGTCGACCAGCGTGTCCACCAGCTCTCCGATCCGGTTCAGACCAGCTTCGGACTGGGTCGAGATGCCCTGGATGCCCATCACCTCGTAGCCGTACTCGGCCCCGAAATAGCCAAAAGCATCATGCGCCGTGACCAGTACGCGGTTGGTTTCGGGGACAGACGCAAGCGCCCGACCGGCATAGGTCTCCAACTGGTCGATCTCGGCCAGATGCGCCTGCGCATTTGCGGCAAAGATGTCGGCCGCGTCGGGGCGCGCTTCGGTCAGTGCTTTCTGCACTTCGACGACCACATCGCGCCATAACGCTGGGCTCATCCACACATGCGGGTCGTATTTGTCCGCATAATCATCATGCGCACGCAGTTTCGACGTGTCGATCCCTTCGGCCACGGCAACCACGTTACGCTTGCGGCCCAGGTCGTGAAAGAAATCCTCCATCTGCGCCTCAAGATACAGGCCGTGCCACAGGATCAGGTCGGCACGGGTCATGGCAACGATGTCGCTGCGGGTCTGGCGATAGGCGTGCGGATCGACGCCGGGACCCATCAGGCCCTTCACCTCGACCTGATTGCCACCCACTTGACGCGCGGCGTCGGCAATCATGCCTGTGGTGGCAACCACCTTCAGCGGCGCCTCGGCCCAGGCCGTCAATGGCAATGCAGCGGCAAATACTAAGGCTGCAAGAAAGCTGCGACGAATCATGTCGGACCCCGATTTGGAACTCAGTTGCAAATGAATATGCGAACCATTCGCAAGTAAGTCAACGCCATTGCGAATTATTCGCAAGAAAATGCCAATTTTGTCCATTTGGTCAAAAAATATACCATTCCCGCTCCTGTATGCCTTTCATTTATCCGCAACCCGTGCGATTTTGGCGCAAACCTCCCAAAGGATGTGAAGATGGATACGCAGAGCTCAGAAAGCCCCGTGCGCACAGCGCATCTGCCGCAAGTGACCGAGCCCAGAAACCCCGGTATGGATCTTGATCTTGACTGGGTGCGCGCCGTGCAGGCCAACACCTCGGCGATTGAGCGCCGTGCGGCGACCTTGTCCGGTCGTCGGTCGGTTAAAAAAGAGTATCAGGCCGCATGGCTTCTGAAGGCGATCACCATGATCGACCTGACCACATTGTCCGGCGATGACACCGTGGGCCGCGTGCGCCGCCTATGCGCCAAGGCGCGTCAGCCAGTGGCACCTTCTGTACTGCAGGCGCTGGACATGCCGCCGATCACCACCGGCGCGGTTTGTGTCTATCACGACATGATCGAAACGGCAGTTGAGGCATTGAAAGGCACCGGCATCCCCGTCGCGGCCGTGTCGACCGGCTTCCCGGCTGGCCTGTCTCCGTTCCACCTGCGCGTGGCAGAGATCGAAGAAAGCGTGAAGGCCGGAGCCGAAGAGATCGACATCGTGATCTCACGCCGCCACGTGCTGTCGGGCGATTGGCAAGCGCTGTATGACGAAATGAAAGCCTTCCGCGTGGCCTGCGGCGATGCCCATGTCAAAGCCATTCTGGCAACCGGAGAGCTGGGCAGCCTGCGCAACGTCGCCCGCGCCTCGCTGGTCTGCATGATGGCAGGCGCCGATTTCATCAAAACCTCGACCGGGAAGGAAAGCGTCAACGCCACCCTGCCCGTGTCGCTGGTGATGATCCGCGCGATCCGCGACTACTATGACCGCACCGGGTACCGGGTCGGGTACAAACCTGCGGGCGGCATCTCCAAGGCCAAGGACGCACTGGTCTACCTGTCGCTGATCAAGGATGAGCTGGGCGACCGCTGGCTGGAGCCGCACCTGTTCCGCTTTGGCGCGTCGTCGCTGCTGGGCGATATTGAACGGCAGTTGGAACACTATGTAACGGGCGCGTACTCCGCCGGCTACCGTCACTCCATGGGCTGAGGACAAGAACAATGACAGTCAAAGAAATCTTCGAGACCATGGAATACGGCCCTGCCCCCGAAAGCGCCGCCGAGGCGCTGGCCTGGCTGGTCGATCAGGGCGACAAGTTCGGCCACTATATCGACGGGGCCTTCACCAAACCCGGCAAAGGGTTCGACAGCCGCAACCCCGCAACGGGTGAGGTTCTGGCCAAGCTGACACAGGCGAAACAGGCCGATGTGGATGCCGCCGTCGCCGCAGCTCGTAAGGCCCAGCCGAAATGGGAGAAGCTGGGCGGCGCAGGCCGCGCACGGTATCTCTATGCCATTGCGCGACTGCTGCAGAAACACGCGCGGCTGTTTGCGGTGCTGGAAAGCCTCGACAACGGCAAACCGATCCGGGAATCGCGCGATATCGATATCCCGCTGGCGCAGCGGCATTTTTACTATCACGCGGGTATGGCCCAGCTGATGGAGAGTGAACTGCCCGACGCTGAGGCGCTGGGTGTTTGCGGCCAGATCATCCCGTGGAACTTCCCGCTGCTGATGTTGGCGTGGAAAATCGCGCCGGCGCTGGCAATGGGCAATACTGTGGTTCTGAAACCGGCCGAGTACACTTCGCTGACCGCGCTGCTGTTTGCCGATATCTGCTCGCAGGCCGGTCTGCCCAAGGGCGTGGTCAACATCGTCACCGGCGATGGCGCAGTGGGCGAGATGATCGTGAACGCGGACGTGGACAAGATCGCCTTTACCGGGTCGACCGTTGTCGGTCGTCGTATCCGCGAGGCGACCGCAGGATCGGGCAAGGAACTGACCTTGGAACTGGGTGGCAAATCCGCCTACATCGTGTTCGACGACGCCGATATCGACAGCGCTATTGAAGGGCTGGTCGATGCGATCTGGTTCAATCAGGGTCAGGTCTGCTGTGCAGGCTCTCGCCTGCTGGTGCAGGAGGGCATCGCGGACCGCTTCCACGAGAAGCTGCGCGCGCGGATGGACAAGCTGCGCGTCGGTGATCCGCTGGACAAATGCATCGACGTGGGCGCGGTTGTGGACCCGGTCCAGTTGCAAACCATCAAAGGCATGGTCGAAAGCAACACCGCAGGTCATATCCATCAGGCCGCATGCGAGCTGCCTGAAAACGGCTGCTACTACCCGCCGACTCTGATCTCGGGCCTCGAAACCTCCGACCCGCTGATGCAGGAGGAGATTTTCGGCCCGGTTCTTGTGTCTTCGACCTTCCGTACCCCGGAAGAGGCGGTGGAACTGGCCAACAATACCCGATACGGGCTGGCCGCGACGGTCTGGACCGAGAATGTGAACCTTGCGCTGGATATTGCACCCAAACTGGTTGCAGGCGTGGTCTGGGTGAACGCCACCAACCTGTTCGATGCCGCTGCCGGGTTCGGCGGCGTGCGCGAAAGCGGTTTTGGCCGTGAAGGCGGCTGGGAAGGGCTGAGCGCCTACACAAAACCCAAAGGCAAGGCCAAGCCGCTGACCAAGGTCGAGGCGACCATGGGCGAGGGCGCTCCGGTCGATCCCATTGACCGCACCGCCAAGATGTATGTCGGCGGCAAGCAGGCACGACCCGACAGCGGTTATTCGAAACCTGTTTGGGGCAAGCCCGGCCTGCTGGGCCATGTAGGGATTGCCAACCGCAAGGACGTGCGCAACGCGGTTGAGGCTGCGGCGGGCGCCAAGGGCTGGTTCAAGACCACCGGTCACCTGCGGGCGCAGATTCTGTATTACATCGGCGAGAACCTTTCGGCCCGTGCGGACGAATTCGCTGCGCGCATTGACGCCATGACCGGTGGGAAAACCGGCGCGAAAGAGGTAGACGCCTCAATCCAGCGCCTGTTCACCGCCGCCGCCTGGGCTGACAAGTATGACGGTCAGGTTCACGGCGTGCCGATCCGGGGCGTTGCCATTGCGATGAAGGAACCGGTGGGCGTAATCGGCGCGCTCTGCGCGGATGAGGTGCCGCTGCTGGGTCTGGTCTCGGTCATGGCACCGGCAATTGCGATGGGCAACCGGGTTGTGCTGGCGGCAAGCGAGCCCTATCCGCTGGCAGCGACGGATTTCTACCAGATCCTCGAGACGTCCGACGTTCCTGCAGGCGTGGTCAACATCCTGACCGGCAGCCATGCAGAGCTGGCGAAACCTCTGGCTTCACACCTGAATGTCGACGCGGTCTGGTCGTTCTCGTCCACCGATCTGTCGAAAGAGATCGAGGCCGTCTCGGCCGGAAACCTGAAACGGACCTGGGTCAATAACGCGACGGCATTTGATTGGGGCGTGGACCATTCGCGCCGCTTCCTGCAGGCTGCGACCGAAGTAAAAAACATCTGGGTGCCCTACGGCGAGTAGGGCCCGCCAAGGGAGGCCTAAATGGATTTTTCAGGACAAACCGTCATCGTCATAGGTGGCACCAGCGGTATCAATCGCGGCATTGCCGAGGCCTTTGCGGCCTCGGGTGCCAAACTGGCCGTCGCCAGCCGTTCCCAGGAAAAGGTGGATGATACGGTCGCCGCGCTGAGGGCTACGGGCGCGGCTGACGCCATTGGTGCTGCCTTTGATGTGCGCGACCCCGAGGCGGTGGCAGCGGGCCTGAAACAGTTCCACGACGCGTTCGGTGATTTCGACGTGCTGGTTTCCGGTGCGGCGGGCAACTTCCCCGCACTTGCGGCCGAGATGTCGGTCAATGCGTTCAAGACCGTGATCGATATCGACCTGATGGGCACGGTCCATGTGATGAAAGGGGCCTACCCCTATCTCAAACGCCCCGGCGCCAGCATCATCAACATCTCGGCCCCGCAGTCCTATCTGCCGTACGAGGGCCAGGCCCATGTCTGCGCCGCCAAGGCAGGCGTTGATCAAATAACCCGCACCCTGTCGATGGAATGGGGCGTTGAAGGCATCCGGGTGAACTCGGTTGTTCCGGGCTTCATCGAAGGGACCGAAGGCGCAAAACGTCTGGCACCCACCGAAAACGCCCATGAAGAACTGCGCCGCGATGTGCCTCTGGGCCGTTGGGGTCAGCCGCAGGATGTGGCCAATGCCTGCCTGTTCCTCAGTTCTGATCTGGCCAGCTATATCAGCGGCACGGTACTGGCCGTGGACGGGGCGCTGTATCAGCGCGGCTCGGGCAAATTTGGTCAGATGATGGGGCAGATGCTGCGCAGCGCGGCAGGGAAAAAGGGCTGAGGCGTACTCAGCCCCCTTTTCATCAATTCGTGGTTTCCAGCCCTTCGGGCTTACCGACGACTGTAAAGTGCAGTCCTTCGGGGTCCAGCAACTCGCGGGCCATGCGGTTTACCTCGTCCAGAGTAACAGCGTTCACCTTGTCGTTGCGGGTGGCGATGTAATCGATGGGCAAGTTCTCCATCTGCATCCCGACCATGATCCCGGCGATCCGGCCATTGCCATCGAACCGCAGCGGATAGGCACCAGTCAGATAGGTCTTGGCCTCGTCCAGTTCGGTCTGGGTCACACCCTCAGTCGCAGCGCGCGCCCATTCGTCGCGGATCACCTCGACCGCTTCGGCGATGCGGTCATTGCCCGAGGACACGGACCCCATATAGACCGAGGCCAAATCCTTGGGTACCAGATAGGTCGCCACGCCATAGGTCAGGCCGCGTTTTTCGCGCACTTCCTGCATCAGGCGGCTTTCGAACCCACCGCCACCCAGAATGTGGTTCATGATATAGGCGGCAAAGAAATCGGGATCGTCGCGGTCGATGCCCGCATGACCGAACAAGGCCACCGATTGCGGGGTGTCAAACTCAACCACGCTGATCCCGCCGGGGATGCTCACATCGGCACGGTCCGGAATCGGCTTGCCGGTTTCAGGCAGATCAGCCAGCAACTTGTCCAGCAACACACCCAGTTCGTCAGGGGTGATGTCGCCCACGGCACCGACATAAAGCCGATCCTTGGCAAAGACATTGTCATAGGCGGTCACGACATCGGCGCGGGTCAGCGCGCTTACGCTTTCAATCGTGCCCTTGCCCTCGGTGCCATAGGGGTGATCGCCATAGGCCACCTGCGCGAAACTACGGCTGGCTATATCGTTGGGATCGGTCTGATCGGACCGCAGGCCGGACAGAACCTGCGCCTTCACCCGCTCTACTGCATCCTCGTCAAAACGCGGCTCGTGAATGGTGGTACGCAGCAGGTCGGTCACTTCATCGCGGTTCTCGGTCAGAAATTGTGCCGAGATCGAGACCGAGTCATCAGACGCATTGTAACTGAACGAGGCCGCCAGCGATTCCAGTTCGCGCGCATAAGTACGGGCATCCATGTCACCTGCGCCTTCCTCAATCAGCCCGCTCATCAAGTATATGGCGCCACGTTTGCCGGGCTCGTCCAGCGAGGTGCCGCCGCGAAAGCGCATCTCCAGCGCGGTGAAGGGGATCGAGTGATCCTCGACCAACCAGGCTTTGATACCACCGGGCGAGGTGACCTCTTCGATCTTGATCTCGGCCCATGCGGGCAACGCGATGACAAAGGCGATCAGGGTTGCGAAAATCCGTTTCATTGCGTCACCTCATCGTCGCGCATCAGCCAGCCCGTGACCGATGCTTCGGATTGCAGAACCTCGCGGGCGGCGGCGATGATCTCATCCCCCGTCACGGCCTGCAGAACATCGGGCCAGGCCTGCACATCCTCGACCGTTAGACCGCTGGTCAGGGCGCGGCCATATCGGTTGCCGATCCCGTCCACATTGTCGCGTGCAAAAGTTTGGGCCGCACGCAGTTGCATCTTGATGCGGTCGAGATCTTCTTCGTTGACACCATCGGCGATAAAATCAGCCACAGCCTGGTCCATCGCGTCCTCGGCTTCTTGCAGGGACACGCCCTGCGCCGGAACAACCAGCAGATCGAAGGTTGTGTCGTCCAACGACACACCTCGGTAAAAGGCCCCGGCATAAACGACCATTTGCTGTTCAAATTGCAGCTTTTCGTTCAGATATGACGTGGTACTGCCGCCCAGCAACTCGGCCAGCAGGAACAACGCCGCGGCTTTCTCCTGCTCACCCGGATCACGCTCGGGCGCCAGATAGCTGCGCTGCACATAGGGCTGCGACACCCGCGCATCCTTGAAGGTGAGGCGACGTTCGGAAGTCTGCGGCGGCTCTTGCGAGCGGAATCGTTCGGGTAGGTCAGGATTGGCTGGGATGACACCATAATAATGCTCGGCCAACGCTTTGACCGCATCGGGCTCCACATCGCCGGTCACCACCAGAATGGCGTTATTGGGCGCATAATGGGTCTGGTAGAAGGACAACGCATCCTCCATGTCCAGTGTCTCCATCTCGTGCCGCCAGCCAATAATCGGCACACCATAGCGATGGTTGAGGTACTGCGCCGCGCTCATCTGCTCGCCGAACAGAGCGCGCGGACTGTTGTCGGTGCGCTGATTGCGTTCCTCGAGTATCACGTCGCGCTCGGTGACGATGTCCTCTTCACTGAGGCGCAGGTTGCGCATCCGATCCGCCTCCATCCGCATCATCAATTCCAGCCGGTCTGCGGCGACGCGTTGGTAATAGGCGGTGTAATCATAAGACGTAAACGCATTGTCATTACCGCCATTGGCAGCAACGGTAGCCGAGAACTCACCCGGCGCCAGCGTATCGGTGCCTTTGAACAGAAGGTGTTCCAGGAAATGCGCCACACCGGACGAGCCGACCGGCTCATCCGCAGATCCGGCACGATACCAGACCATGTGCTGTACGATGGGCGCACGGTGATCTTCGACCACGACGACATCCATGCCGTTGTCCAGCGTGAAGGTTGTGACCGCCTCGTGCCCCTCTTTGGCAATCAAAGGGGTGGCGGCGAAAAGGGCGGCAGACAAGGCCAGAGCCCGAACCATGGGGCGTCCTCCGTTTCGTTTAATGATGTTCAAACTACGGTGGTGCGGCGCAGGTTCAAGGCCGATGACGGAAAGTTAAGGTTTATTCATCAGCCGGAGGTGCAGAAGGGGTCTCGATCCCCGCACGGCGCGCCGCTTCGTTTTGCGCGTCGGCATCAAGTGCCTGACGCTGGTAGACCTGCGTATAGCGGTCCACCTTGAACAGGCGCAGGCGGGTCAGGCGGCCCTGCTTTCTGCGGAATTCGGCATCTTCGGTATCGACAACCTGCCGCGTGTTGGAAGGAACACCATAGCGGCTGGAGGCCGTCACCAGCGCTGCATCGGTGGACGGGATGGCGGCATTGGCATTCAATGCTGCCTCGCTGCCGCCCAGTGCCACGATTGCGTCCGCCTTCGGGTTCGGGTCGGTCAGGTTTGTCCCACCCGGCGTGGGCGCAGGCAGGAACTTGTAGTCCTTGGGCTGGGTCAGCGGTTCCACCGGCATGACCGAGAATTCATCCGGCCCCTGTCCCGGTGCCTCAAGATGGCGCAAACCGATATCAGCACATCCCGCTACCGCAAGAATCAGTGTCACAGCAAAAATGGATCGCGGCAACCGCATCAGAGTCTCCAGCCAGTTTCAGGCGCTTTTATCGCATATCACCCGGCGCGTCACGAGGGCTTTTTGCCCTCGAACAACACAAGCCCGATGGCACCTGCAAAGATGAACACATCGGCCAGATTGAACACAAACGGGTTGTTGATGCCGCAGCAGGACATGTTCAGGAAATCCAGAACATAGCCATAGATCACCCGGTCCAGCACATTCGCCAGCGCCCCGCCGATCAGCAACCCGCCGCAAAACAGCATCAGTTTCGACGGGGTCGTGCGCATCAGCCAGATCAGCACACCGACCGAGATGACCAGCGAGACACCGATCAAAACCCAGCGGGCAGTGTCGGTATCACCTTGGAAAAGGCCAAAGTTGATGCCCCGATTCTCGCCGTATTTGAATACCAGCAAAGGTGGTAGCACGTCGATATTACCCTCGGCCACGCGCATCACGTGAACGACCAGATACTTGCTGACCTGGTCGATCAGAAACGCGGCCAGCGCGGCCCAGAGCAGAAGACGATAGCGCATCAGTGACGGAAATGGCGCATGCCGGTAAAGACCATGGCCAGACCGGCCTCGTCCGCAGCTGCGATCACCTCATCGTCGCGCATCGAGCCGCCGGGTTGGATGACGCAGGTGGCACCCGCCTCGGCGGCCTCCATCAGACCGTCAGGGAAGGGGAAGAACGCGTCCGAGGCCACGGCTGAGCCAATGGTCAGCGGCTGCGGCAGGCCCAGCGCGTCGGCCATGCGTTCGGCTTTCTTTGCGGCAATCATAGCCGAGTCCAGGCGGCTCATCTGTCCTGCACCGACGCCCACGGTCGCGCCGTCCTTGACGTAAACGATGGCATTGGACTTGACGTGTTTGGCGACCTTCCAGGCAAACAGCAGGTCACGCATCTGCTCATCGGTCGGGACCTTTTTGGTGACCACCTTCAGGTCGTCCATGCCGACAAAACCGTTATCCTTGTCCTGCACCAGCAGGCCACCGGCCACTTGACGCACGGTTTTGCCGCCTGCGGTCACATCCGGCAAACCTTCGGTGGTCAGCAGGCGCAGGTTCTTCTTGGCGGCAAAGATCGCTTTGGCCTCGTCCGATGCGCCCGGAGCAATCACAACCTCGGTGAAAATTCCGGTGATTTCCTGCGCGGTTTCGGCGTCAAGCGGCTGGTTAAGTGCCACGATCCCGCCAAAGGCCGATGTGCGGTCGCAATCGAAGGCCGACTTATAAGCACCCAGCAAGGTCGCACCTGTGGCTACACCACAAGGGTTGGCGTGTTTGATAATGGCACAGGCTGCGCCTTGTGCCGGGTCGAACTCGGCCACCAGCTCAAATGCCGCATCGGTGTCGTTAATGTTGTTGTAGCTCAGTTCCTTGCCCTGATGCTGCACGGCTGTCGCAACGCCGGGACGGTTGGTGCCATCAGTATAGAAAGCCGCCTGCTGGTGGCTGTTCTCGCCATAGCGCAGAGTCTGTTTCAGCTCACCGGCAAAGGCACGGCGTTTGGGGGCTTCAAGCTCCAGCGCGTCGGCCAGCCAGTTGGACACGGCAGTGTCATAGGCGGCAGTACGGGCATAGGCCTTTTGCGCCAGCTTGCGGCGGAATTTCGGGCAGGTCGCGCCACTGTGCTGATCCATGTCGCCCAGCAGTTTCTCATAATCCTCGACGTCTACTAGAACGTTGACGAAAGCATGGTTCTTGGCCGCCGCACGGATCATCGCCGGGCCGCCAATGTCGATATTCTCGACACATTCATCGTAGTCGGCGCCTTTGGCGACCGTGGCTTCAAACGGATAGAGGTTAACCACCAGCAGATCGATCGCGCCGATGCCGTGTTCGTTCATCGCTGCCACGTGAGTGTCATTGTCGCGCAGCGCCAGCAGGCCGCCATGCACCATCGGGTGCAGGGTCTTCACGCGGCCATCCATCATCTCGGGGAAGCCGGTCACCTCGCTGACATCCTTCACCGCAAGCCCCGCATCGCGCAGCGCCTTTGCGGTGCCGCCGGTCGACAGCAGTTCGACCCCGCGCTCGGACAGCGCCTGTCCCAGTTCAATCAGTCCGGTCTTATCGGATACGGAAAGCAACGCGCGGCGCACGGGGTGAAGGTCGGTCATGGGTCCAAAGGTCCTTTTGGCGTCAGTCAAACTCGGGCTCGTCCCGGTGCAGGTCGCGCACGGCATAGGCTGTATCCTGCGCCTTGCTCAACGTCCACTGGATGCGGGTCGCATACTCCATTGCGCGCCCGGATAGAACGATCTGTTTTGTCGCGCGTGGCTTTAATCGACCTTTTTCAAGATAAACGCTTGGTTCGACGGCTAATTTTGCAACACCGTCATGGCGGAAAACCCAGATCTCACCGCTTTTGAGCGCCATCGACACCGCCGCGCCGCCCAAATCGATGGCCGCGTCCACATCCGGATGCAGGTGAAACCGGACGTCATAGCGAACACCCTTGAGGCCCGAGGCATCCATCGCCTTGTCGAACTGCCGCTTAGCCTTGTCGGTGGCAGTCAGCAGAATATCCTCGCCGGTCAATTGGCGCCCGTCAAACCGCAGCTCAAAAGTACGGGCATGGGTCAGGCCGAAGGTTCTGGTGTAGCCATCATGTCCGACCATAAAGCGCGTGCCTTCGAATGCCTCTTCAGCATCCACTGGTACCTCTTGCGGCGCATCGATCAGCGCCTCGCTCTCGCCGCCATTCCCCGCAGGAGCCAGCCGGGCGCTGGAATAACCATCCAGACACAGGGTTGAATGCGACGGCGTCGCACGCCCGGCCCGCCGCCATTCAGACCCGAAGCTTCCGCCCGAGCCGCAATTCACAATCAGAGGCCGCCGCCCCGAGGTCAATTCGAACGCAAGGGTCGAAGCATGGGCATTCAAGGATGCGGCCCCCTTGGGCGGCGCGCTGGCATCTACGATCACGCTGGTCCGAGCTGCATAGAGACGGGCAAACCCCATTGCCAAACCACGCGCGTGCTGCGGTCGAACCCCGCTTTGGGCCAGCGCCTGATCCAGACGGCCTTCAACCCCGCGCCCTCCGCCGTGAAACCGGGCCAGCGCACCATCGGAATGGCGCAGGCTGCGCAACGTGGGCGCCATCCGCTTAATCGCATCGGCCTGAGCGGCAGGCGTCCCCCGCCCCAGATCACCCAGCGCGGCCGAAGTCCACGACAGCAGGGTGAAGACATCCAACAGTTCTTCGGGATTGCGGGTTGGAATGCCGCCCTTTGCATCGATCTGTTTTTCGCATTCCTTCGCCAATGCGCGCAGGGCCGGATCGGCCATCTGTTCAAGCCCCTTCAACGCCAGTCCAGCCTGAACAAGCCCGGCCAATGCTTCGAACCGAGGAAGCCCCGGCGTGGCGGCCTGCCAGCGTTTGGATAGGAACCATGTCTGCTGCGCCAGCGCGTGGAAGAAAAGTTTGACCTGTTTCTCATCCATACCCCGCAACAGGAACACTGCATGGTTGATCCACCGCGTCACCCGCCGTCCGGTCAATTCGGGTGCCCATCCGTACCCCTGCCCGCGCCCGTGCGTCTCGATCCAGCCCCAGACCCAGCGCTGCGCCTTATCCCGCGCCCGCATGTCCCCGACAGCGGCCAGATCATCCAACCAGGAAAAGCCGTGGCGCTCATCGTCGAAACCAGTGCTTGGGGCGGTGACGTCCCACAGGTTGGTATCCTGTGCCTCAACCAGAAAACCGGCAAACAGCAGATTACCTGCAACCAGCTGCCGCCCACGCGCAAACGATCCCACAGTGCGCGGCTCAGGCTCGGACACAAACCCGGTGACCGCCTTGCGCCGCTGGCTCAACCGCGCATAGAGACGGTTCTGAAACCGTGCCCACCGGTTGGTCATGGTATCTGAGTTCGACATGACGCTCGTTACTCTGCCCCTTGCGCTCTGCTGGCGCTTGAGACCCAACGATAGACCGCACGGATCGTCAAGTCACCGAAAAGCGTCGCGTCAGGCGGATTTGTTCAGACAGGCGATATAGAACCCGTCCATCCCGCCGCGATCCGCCCAATAATCGGGTCGCAGGCGCAGGCCGCCCTCTTCGGTGATCCAGCCCGGCTCGATCCCGGCGATGTTCAACGCATCGCGATCCACCGCCATGTCCGGATACTGTTCCAGGGCCTCTTCGACCTGAACCTCGCCCTCATCCGGCAGCAGGGAGCAGGTGCAATAGACCAGCCGTCCGCCGGGTTTCAGCAGGGTCCAGGCATGGACCAGCATCTGAGCCTGCAACTCGATCAGCCCACCAAATTCCGAGCCGTCCTTGGCAAAAGGCAAATCCGGGTGCCGGCGAATGGTGCCTGTGGCCGAACAGGGGGCGTCCAGCAGGATGGCATCGTACTGGCCCTGATGCTCCAGTGCATCGCCCGCGATGACGTTGGCTTTCAGGCCGATGCGTTTGAGGTTTTCGCGCACCCGCTCCAGCCGCGAGTCCGAGATATCCAGCGCAGTGACCTTGGCCCCGGCTGCGGCCAGTTGCAGCGTCTTGCCCCCCGGCGCGGCGCAGAGGTCCAGCACGGTTTCACCGGTTTTGGGTGCCAGCACCTGCACCGGCAACGCCGCCGCCGCGTCCTGCACCCACCAGTCGCCTGCGTTGAACCCCGGCAGGGTCGAGACCTGCCCCGCATCCTGCACCCGCAGTGACCCGGTCGGCAGCGTGTCTCCGGGGCCGGTTGCGCCCGGCTTTAAGGTAATATCCAGCGGTGCACCGGTAAAATGGGCATGCTCCATGCCTGCGACGGCCTCGGCGCCCCAAGCCATGATCAAAGGCTCGCGCAGCCATTCGGGCAAGCGCGGCACCCGCATCTTGGGCCATGCATCGGGCCCTTCGGCGGCCACTTTACGCAGAACCGCGTTGGCCAGGCCTTTGAGGCGGCCATGCTTGCGCGACCGTCCCACGATCTCGACCATGGAATTGACCACACCATGAGCGGCCTCTCCGTGGCACAGCTCGACCGCGCCAAGGCGCAGCGCGTTGTGGACCGTCAGCGCAGGCGTCCGGTTCAGGTGGTTGTCCAGCAGACGGTCGGCGCGTTCGAGCCCGCGCAGGGTTTCCAACGTCAGGCGTTGCGCCCGCGCGCGATCTTCCGGTTCCAGCCGATCCAACGCGCCTGCTGCCACACACTCGGACAGCAACCGGCCTTCCCCCAGAATCTGATCCAGCAGATAGATCGCGCTGCGTCGCGCCGCTGTAGCGTTGTCGGACATGGAACCGCCTCTGATGTGACCCTCGCCCGCATTGCCAAACGCGGACGGGGGCGTATATCAAGACCCTGCACGGAAAGGAACCCGATGTCATGAGCGACGACCGCAAAGACCTGCCCCCTGCCGCCCAGCGCGCGCTGGCCGAGGCCGAGGAGCGCCGCAAAAAGGCCGAGGCTGAGGCAAAAGAGATGCCCAAGGAACTGGGTGGGCGCGATGGTCCCGACCCGGCCCGTTACGGCGATTGGGAAAAGAAAGGCATCGCGATCGACTTCTGATCGCTCAGCCCCGCAACGCCTGCAGAAAATCGTCAATCAACGCGCGCTGCTTCTTCGACCGCACCCGATCCTCGGGCCAGGTCAGCCAATAGCCTTCGCGCGTTTCCAGCTTTGGCAAGTCCAGCCTGCTCAGTTGACCGGTGCGCAAATGCCCCAACGCCAGCGGCACCGAGCCCAGAACCACCCCCATCCCCTGCCGGGCCGCCGCGATCGCGTGACCCATTGAATCGAAGCTGGCCCGAGCGTGTGGTAAATCATCCATTCCCGCAACCGTAGCCCACTCGCGCCAGCCTGGTCGCTCGCCGCGCTGATCGACCAGCGGCGCTCCCCACGCGACTCCAGGCGCGGCCATCGGCACCAGAACCTCCTGCGCGATCAGGGCGGCCTCGCGCCCCGGCCACGCGCCACGACCATAGCGGATTTGCAGCCATGTCTTTTCCTCATCCAGCGAAGATCGGCGCGCCACGGAATCCGTCAGGACCTGCACCTTGGGCCGCATCTCAAGGAACTCGGGAAGGCACGGCAGAACCAGCGCATCAATATGGGAGGACAGGCCCGCGACGCGCAGCTCACGCGGGGACTTGCCAAAAAGATCCTCGGTGCTGCGCTCCAACGCCTGCAAACTATCCTGAACAAGTGGCAGATAGCTTTCGCCTTCAACCGTCAGCGACACACCCCGCGCCTCGCGCACGAACAGCGTCCGACCCAGCCACGCTTCAAGATTTGCGATCCTCTGGCTGACGGCTGCCTGAGTCAGCCCGAACTCTTTGGCGGCGGCGGAAAACCCACCCAATCGACCGGCCGCTTCGAACACGCGCAACCAGTCCAAAGGCGGCAATCCGATCTTTTTCTTAGCCATAAGTTTTTCCAAGCCTCAGCAGCAATAAGGATTAATTGTCGTAATGCCATGGGGCGCGTATTTCCTCAAGCAAAGCCGCGCCGAACAGGAGACCCCCATGCTGCGCACCGCCACCCATGATGCCTCGGTCGTGACCGTCGAGTTTGACACCGGCACCCAGGCCCGTTTCCACGCCATCTGGCTGCGCGACAACGCGCTGGACCCCGAGACCCGCGCACCGGGCAACGGCCAACGTCTGATCACAATCGGCGACATTCCTGCCGATACCGCGATCAGCGTTGCCGAGGTTCTGAACGGCGATCTGAGCGTCACCTTCCAGCCGGAAGACAAAACCGTGACCTTCCCCGCCGCTTGGTTGGTCGATCACATCTATGACCGTGACGCGGTGCAAGACACTGGCCGAATCGCCCCCGGTGTCACCACATGGGAACGTGGCATCGATGCGCCCAGCGCGGGTTGGGACGCGGTGCATACCAGCCCCACCGCCAAGCGGGACTGGCTGGCCGCCGTGGCAGAATTCGGCTTTGCCAAGCTGACCAACGGCCCGACCGAACCGGAATCGCTGCTGAAAGTGGCCGATCTGTTCGGCTATGTCCGTCAGACCAATTACGGCCCCTATTTCGAGGTCCGGACCGAGGTGAACCCGACCAACCTCGCCTATACCGGGCTGGGCTTGCAGGCCCATACCGACAACCCCTATCGCGACCCGGTGCCGACGCTGCAGATCCTGTATTGTCTGGAAAACAGCGCCGAGGGCGGCGACTCGATCGTGGTCGACGGTTTCCGCGCCTCCGAGAAACTGCGCGCGCAGAACCCCGAGGGCTTTGCCCTACTGGCGGGCTACCCGGCGCGGTTCGAATACAAGGGCTCGGATGGCGTTTGCCTGCGCTCGCGCCGCCCGATGATCGAGTTGTCGCCGGACGGAGAACTGATCGGCATTCGCTTCAACAACCGCTCGACCGCGCCGCTGGTCGATATCCCGTTTGACCGGATGGAGGCCTATTACGCCGCCTACCGTCAACTGGGCGAGATCATCGATGACCCGGCCATGGGCGTGTCGTTCAAGCTGGAACCGGGCGAGAGCTTCATCGTTGACAACACCCGCGTTCTGCATGCGCGGTTGGGCTATTCCGGCGCAGGCTCACGTTGGTTGCAAGGCTGCTACGCTGATAAGGACGGGTTGCTGTCCACACTGGCAGCGATGCAGATGACACAGCCGGAGGCCGCGGAATGAAACCGGATTTTTCGACCCTGAACCGGGACAATATTGTGGCCTTCATCGGTGACATCTTCGAGCGTCGCGGCGGCGAGGAATATCTGGGTGAACCCGTCACCATGGCCGAACACATGCTGCAAGGCGCAACGATTGCCGAGCAGAACGGCCAGCCCGAGGAAATCATCGTCGGCGCCCTGCTGCACGATATTGGGCACTTTACTTCCGAGTTCGGCACCTATCACCCCGACGACACCGAAGACCGCCATCACGAGGATGCGGGGGCCGAGGTGCTGGAGCAGTTCTTCCCCTCGGTCATCACCGATTGCTGCCGCTATCACGTGGCGGCCAAACGCTATCTCTGCGCCACCAAGCCCGAGTATTTCAACCGCCTCTCCGCCGCCTCGGTCCATACGCTGGAATTGCAGGGCGGCCCGATGAGCGCCGAGGAAGTCGCCGCATTCGAGGCCAACCCGAACCTGAAGGAAATCATTCAGGTCCGCTATCTGGACGAAGCGGGCAAGCGCCCGGACATGGAAACCCCCGACTTTGGCCATTTCGCACCGATGGTGCAACGCATGGTCGACAAACATTTGGTTACGTCATGAACGCGCCGGAATACATCTTTGAGGCCAGCACCAAACCCTCGCTGCCGTGGCACGAGGTTCCGCTGATCCGCGCCACCGACGAGTCGGTCAAAGGCTATGGCTGTCTGGTCGATGACCCCGAAGGGTTCGAGATCGAGATCACCCGCTGGCCGCAGCAAGGCTGGCGCCCCATCGACGAGGGCACCGGTGACGAAGGCGGCTGGGTCGAGGGCACGTTCCACGGTGAATGGAAGGGCGATGTGCTCTATGGCCTGAACGAAGCGGTGAACGGTCACTATGTGCTGGGCTGGTCGACAGATCCGCAGCAGGCGCAGGCGGAACGCCAAACCGCGCCGCGCGATCAGGTGTTGCTGTGGCACATGAATTACCACCCCGATGGCGGACAGATGTTCTGGCCGCTGGACAACAAGCCTTTCATCATCCCCGCCGCTTTGCCCGGAGACAACCTGACGCCCGACAAGGTGGTGGCCTTCTGGTGCGACGGCTCGCGCGGGCTCTATATCCATCCCGGCATTTGGCATGAGGGGATTTTCCCCGCTGAGGACAACCAACGTTTCCTTGACAGACAAGGCGCGGTTCACGCACGGGTCAGCGCGGATATCGGCAAGGAATTCGGCGTCTACCTCGCCTGCCCGTTGCGTGCGGACCAGGTTCGGGATCTCTAAAAAATCGCTTTCTGAAACCCTTAACCCTTGCCACCAACATCTGTGATACGCTCGCCCCACGTCCAACGGGCATGGGAGGCATCAAATGGGACTGAACAGACGTAGGGTCGTCCAGTTGGGAACCGCGGCAACAGTCGGAACGCTGCTGCCGCATGTAACGCTTGCTGCAGCCGACAAAAATGAGGCGTTTGAACAGGGCTTCAGCCATACGCTCACGCGCCTGAAAACGTTATTCGCAGAGCTTGGCTTCGCCGAGTCCGATCCGCTTTCGATTGTATCCGGGGACGCGGATTATAACGGTGGCTTGCGGCACGATTTTGATCAGTCCGCACTGCCGTCCAACGCCTTTGTCATTCAACCCTTGGCACGGGTGGCGGATGTAGACGAGAAACACCGCCCAGACGTGCTGCCCCTGTTCCATGAGGTCGGCTGTCACCCTAAGGACGCCGATGGTCAGGCTGCGACCCGCCTGATGATGCGCCTATTGACCGAGGGGTTCGGTCTCGACCCGTCCCGCATCGCCTTTGTCAGCGTGCCGCAATCCGAAGACATGCGCCCGGTGCTGGACGAGATGGGCCTGCCTTTTGCGGAGAAAGTCCTGCTGCGTGACGAGGCCGAAGCCCTGGCAGCACGCGATGCTTCGGGCTTTTTCTTCCCCGATCCGTTTGGCGAAGACTACATCGTAACCATGGGCGTGTATTACCGCGTGGGGGAAACGGATGAACCCGCCCCCGGCACCTATCCGCCATCGGCCAACTGGACCGAAATCGGTGAGATCGTCATCGGCGGAGAGGCCGCGCCGCTGGGGATCTCCATCGGAGCCGAGCGCCTGACCTATGCGGTCACCGGCCAGTTCCCAACCTGGGATCAGCGGCTGGGCGCCTTGTTCGCACAGGTCGAACTGGACGGCACCGAGCCGCCCGGACTGACCTCGTTTCGCTAATTTGAGCCGCGTGATTGCGAGGGTTTAGGGTTGCTGACTTTGATCCTCATTTTAGTCGGGTACGTGGGCGTCATCGTTCTTACATCATGGGGCGCAATGATTTTTCTCACGTCGGCCTTCCCAATTTTCAAGTTTCGGGAAGAGTTTGTTGAGTTCTGGATCAGAACACGGGGCTTTCCGCCGACACGCAAACAATTGCTTCTGAATGCCCACGGGGCATGCAATAAAACGATCTGAACGTACCCAATGGGATTCGGATCGTCCCGAATAGCAATTACTTTCACTTTGCCATGCTACAGTTCGCATCGCTTTTTGTTGCAGTTCTGTTTTGGATTCTAGCGTTCTTTGTTTTTGTTGTCGTGAGCGCGTATTATTAATTTACAACCCCAGCACATCCACCATGTCATATTGACCGGGCGCTTTACCTTGCCCCCACAGCGCTGCCTTCAGCGCGCCGCGGGCAAAGATGGCGCGGTCGGTGGCCAGATGGCGCAGGACGATACGTTCACCGGGGGCAGCGAACAGGACATCGTGTTCGCCGACGATGTCTCCGCCGCGAATGGCGTGAAAACCGATATTGCCGCGTTGACGCGCACCGGTGATGCCGTCGCGACCCCGGTCGGACACGTCCACCAGATTGACCCCGCGCCCCTCGGCCGCGGCCTCGCCCAGCATCAAGGCGGTACCAGAGGGCGCGTCGACCTTGTGGTGGTGGTGGCCTTCGATCACCTCGATATCGAAATCCTCATCCAGCGCAGCGGCGACCTTTTTGGTCAGTTGCACCAGCAGATTGACACCGAGGCTCATGTTCCCGGCCCGCACGATCACCGCATGGCGCGCTGCCGGTTCCAGCGCCGCGATCTGATCATCGCTCATGCCGGTGGTGCCGATCACATGGACGCATCGCGCCTGCGCGGCCAGGGCAGCAAATTCCAGCGTTGCCTCGGGCGCGGTGAAATCGATTACTGCCTGCGCCTGCGCAAACGCCTCCAGAGGGTCGTCGGTCACGATGACGCCCTGCGCCTGTCCGCCCATCGCCGTGCCTACGTCCTGACCGATCCAGTCGTGACCTGCGCGTTCGACCACACCGACCAGACGCGCCTGATCGCTGTCGGTCACGGTCTTGATCAGCATCTGCCCCATACGGCCCGAAGCCCCTGTGATGACGATACCCGGAATATGGGTCATTTCGCTGGTCCCTTTCATAAAGTCGGCTCAAAGCCTCCTACCCCGTTCGCGCCCGCTTGGCAAAGCCCCGCTTTGCGCTTAGATCGGGGTGTATGGCAAAGAACAAATTCCACGATGGCCCCGGCCCGTCCCAACGACAGCTGCGCGTCGGCGAACTGATCCGCCGCACCCTGTCCGAGGTTCTGGCGCGCGGAGATGTCCACGACCCCGACCTGAACCGAATGTCGATCACCGTAGGCGAGGTGCGCACCTCGCCCGATCTGAAGATCGCCACCGCTTATGTGCTGCCGCTGGGCGGCAAGGGCCAAGAGGACGTGATCGACCTGCTGGCCCGCAACAAGGGTGAGCTGCGGCGCATGGTCGGGAAGAAGGTTGGTCTGAAGTTTTCACCCGATCTGCGGTTCCGTCTGGATGACACGTTCGACCGTCTGGACGACACCCGCCGGATGTTCGAACAGGACGCGGTACGCCGCGATCTGGACGAGTGATCCGCAGTCTGGTCACTTTGGGCGCAGTCCTCTGGGCGGCGCAGGCCTCTGCGGTCACCTGTGAAAAGCTGACCCACGAGGACAAGCGGTACACCATCTGCGAAGTGGATGCCGCATCCGAAGACCTTCGCCTGTTTCTGAACGATGAAGACGGCGATCTACTGGGGCATTTCTCATCGGTGAACGAGGCGCTGGCCCCCAGCGGCAAACGGCTGGCCTTTGCGATGAACGCGGGCATGTATCACGACGACCGCTCGCCGGTCGGCCATTATGTCGAAGAGGGTCAGGAGCAAATGCGCGTGATCCCCAATGCCGGCCCCGGCAATTTCGGCCTGCTGCCCAACGGCGTGTTCTGCATCCGTGACGGTCGCGCCGATGTGTTCGAAACGCTGGACTATTTGGACCAGACGCCCGGGTGCCGTTTTGCCACCCAATCCGGCCCAATGCTGGTGATTGACGGCGAGTTGCACCCGCGTTTCCTGTCCGATTCGACCTCGCGCTACGTGCGCAACGGGGTCGGCACTAGCACCGATGGAACGCGCGCGGTGTTTGCGATCTCGGAAGACTACGTCACCTTCCACGAATTCGGCAGCCTGTTTCGAGATGTGTTGAAAACACCGAACGCGCTGTTCCTGGATGGCAATATCTCGCGGATGTATGAACGGGTTGGCAACCGGTCAGATGCCGGCTTCTCACTGGGGCCGATCGTGGGTGTGGTCGAAGACGTCCCCACAAATTGACAGCGACAGAGTGATCCGCTAACCCGCGCGCCTCAGCAAGATTCTAGGTGAAGCATGGGACGCAAACGCAAGGGCCGCGACATTTCCGGTTGGCTGGTGGTGGACAAGCCTGCGGGCATGACCTCGACCGCAGTGGTCAACAAGGTACGTTGGGCGATGGACGCCAAGAAAGCGGGCCATGCGGGCACGCTGGACCCGGAGGCAACCGGCGTATTGGCCGTGGCCTTGGGTGAGGCAACCAAGACCGTTCCCTATATCACCGACGCTTTGAAGGCTTACACCTTCACCGTTCGTCTGGGTCAGGCCACCAATACGGACGATGCCGAGGGCGAGGTGATCGCGGAAAGCGATGCGCGCCCCTCGGATGATGCTATCAAACAGGCGCTGACCCCGTTTCTGGGTGACATCATGCAGGTGCCGCCCAAGTTCTCGGCCGTGAAAATCGACGGGCAGCGCGCCTATAAATTGGCTCGCGATGGCGAGGATGTTGAACTGAACGCCCGGCCACTGTGGGTTGAGGAACTGATTCTGGTCGACCGCCCCGACGAAGATCACGTCGTTTTGGAAATGACCTGTGGCAAGGGCGGTTACGTCCGCTCGATCGCGCGCGATCTGGGCGAGGCACTGGGCTGCCACGGCCACGTCAGGGAACTGCGCCGCATCTGGTCCGGCCCGTTCGAAGTTGAAGACGGCCTGAGCATTGAACAGATTGACGAAATGGCCAAAACCACGGCGTTGGACGACTACCTGCACCCGCTGGAAATCGGCCTTTCAGACCTGCCCGAGTTGAAATGCACCCCCGAAGGGGCCACGCGCCTGCGCAATGGAAATCCGGGTCTGGTACTGGCTTCGGACGTGGAATACGGCGACGAGGCCTGGGCCTCGCTGGACGGCAAAGCTGTAGCGGTAGGCATTTTCAAATCCGGTGAATTGCACCCAAGCCGGGTGTTCATTTGACCGATCTGATAAAACGAGAGCAAACGCCTATAAGTCTCTTGAGCTTTGCACGACCGAATCAAGGAACAGGGCTGTATCGGGCGAAATTGGACGAAAAGCCTAAATTTTGATATGATCAGCATTATCGCCTGGATTTTTCGGAGTTTGGTTATGTTGAGTTTCTCAAGTGACAATTTGTTCAAAGCAATTGCTGTTTCACTGACTTCGGCCCTTTTTGCCGTTCCGGCCGCAACCGCCATGACGCTGCAGTACCAAATCCAAATCGACGGTGCGATTGGCTCGTTTGAAGCCCCGGATACCGGTGGTCTTCTTTCGAGTTTTGAGATCACCATTGATGGCGTTACTTTTGATACCCTTGGCGTCGGAAACGCCGCGCCTGTATACGATGCGGTGGCTAATGACATCCGCGGAAATCCGGGTACGGAAGGGTTTATTTCGAATTCCATGGCCGGCGGAACTTGTCTGGCAATGGAGTGCATCTTGTCGCTGGAGGATTCGGGCAATCCGGGGGTTGAACCGCCTCTTTTTGCAATCTTCCCCCTCGTTGGCGGATTTCCAGATACTGTAACAAACTCAGGCGAGTATTCGATATCACAGGGACCGCCGATGAGTCCCGTTCCGCTGCCTGCGCCTTTCGCTCTGTTGGCCGCGACACTTATGATCTTCTTTGCGCTTGGCAGAAGGGTTCGGCGCCCCCAGCCATGTCATTGAGGTAATCTGGTCAAGTTGGCCGGTAAATTACTCAGGACTGACATATCGGGTTTTTTCGCACATAGGCGTTGGCCGTGGTTGATCGAGCGTGTTAGGCCAGCGGGATGATCACCCGAACGCACACCAAGGGCGATGCGCCCTCGACCGCCATCTACTCCGATTGCGAGAAATACCGTTACAGCCTAACCCGCGTTTGGGACGCGGGTGGACGCAAGGCGCTGTTTGTGATGCTGAACCCCTCAACCGCGACCGAGGTGCAGAACGACCCCACGGTAGAGCGCTGCGAACGGCGCGCGCGCGCTTTGGGGTTCGGAGCGTTTCAAGTCACCAATATCTTTGCGTGGCGCGACACCGACCCGCGCAAGATGCGCGCCGCCACCGATCCGGTGGGCCCCGAGAATGACACGGCGATTCTGGACGGCGTGAATTGGGCTGATCAGGTGATTGCCGCCTGGGGTACCCACGGCGCGCATCTGGCGCGTGGCCCGGCGGTCGAAACCCTGCTACGCGGGACCGGACAGCCGCTGTTCCATCTGGGGCTGACCAAGGACGGACACCCGAAACATCCGCTCTATATCGCCTATACGCAGCAGCCCGAAGCGTGGTGACAAAAGGTTAACCACAAGGTCAGTCTAGCTTTGACCAAGTGACTGATCACATGAGACATTTACCCTCGGACCAGCGCGTTCACGGAGGGTTCTCATGTTTTTGGTCGGATTGCTTGGACTGGCCGCCGTCGGTGGCGCTGCCTACGCCATGAGCGACGCTTTCATGCCCGAAGATGAGCCCGAAGAGGACGACATCACGGAAGATCAGGTCGACGAAGTGACCGAGGGCAATTTTCTTGAGATCAATGACAGTGTCGAAGATCCCTCGCACCCTGATGACGCCCGAGAAGTAGACGAAACCGTCAATACCGAAGACCCCGCCCCATCGACGGGGACCATTATCTCGGAATTCCAGGGCGATCTGATCATTGCCGGGACCGAAGATGCTGATGTCCTGACCGGGCAGGACGGCGTCGATCAGATTAACGGTTTCGGCGCGGATGACGTGATCTACGGCGGTGCCGGCAATGACGTACTGTACGGGGGTGAAGGTGCGGACAACATCTCAGGCGGAGACGATGACGACATTCTCCACGGTGAGGGCGGCGATGACCTGCTGAACGGGGATGAGGGGGACGACCAACTCTATGGCCATTTCGGCGCCGACCAGTTGGAGGGCGGTGAGGGCGACGATATTCTGCATGGCGGTCAGGACGATGACACGCTGGACGGTGGCGAAGGCGATGACGCGCTGCATGGCGGCTATGGCAACGACACGCTGCACGGAGGCGCGGGTGAGGATGTTCTGTTCGGCGGGGACGGTGATGACATCCTGACCGGCGACGATGCTGAGGGCGAACAGGCCACTGACTTTCTGAATGGCGGCGCCGGAGAGGACACGATCCTGGCCGATAGCGGGGATATCGTCACCGGCGGCGAGGATGCCGATGACATCATCCTTACCCCCGAACCCGAAGATGAAGCCGTGACTGTGATGGATTTCCAACCCGGTCAGGACAAGTTGTTTGTGTCATGGAATGGTGTGGACGATCCTGACGTCCAGATCGAGCAGGACGCCGAGAACGAAGACCTGACCCATGTTCTGATCGACGGTCAGGATGTGGCGCAACTGCTGGGGGCCAAGGGGATGACGGCGGATGACATCCAGCTGATCACCGAGGCCGAGTTGGCGCAGCTGACCGCGCTGGGCTGACCCGTCAGAATCCCTTTGCCATTTGCCGAAAATGCGCTTATACGCGCGCATCCGCATCGGAATCGGTGCGGTTTTCTCCATGGGCCTGTGCTGGACGACATCCCGGCCTGCGCCATTAACTCTAACCTTCAAAGGAGACCCCGATGTCGATTACTGCCGCTGAAAAAGCACGAGTCATGAAAGAATTCGGCACCAAAGAAGGCGACACCGGTTCGCCTGAAGTACAGGTTGCCATCCTGACCTCGCGCATCACCACCCTGACCGAGCACTTCAAGACCCACAAGAAAGACAACCACGGTCGTCGCGGTCTGCTGAAAATGGTCGCCCAGCGCCGTAAGCTGTTGGACTACCTGAAAGGCAAGGAAGAAGCGCGCTATCAGGACCTGATCAAAAAGCTGGGTATCCGCCGCTAAGCTCAGTGTGCATGGGCGTCAAACCCGGTTTATCTGAATTCAACGCCCGCCATTTTGGCGGGCGTTTTTTTTGGTCCTCCGCTAACCGGCAACTACCGGCCAAATCTGCAGTGAAGGCCGAAATGTGGTCCTTCTTTTTATGCGCAAGACTATTCGGCCGCCAAGTGTTTCTGACGGCAGTAACAGGACGCGCGCACCGGCACTTCTGCGCGCGCGGCGGCTTTGTCGAGTTGCAGCTTGATATGTGCGGCCTCTACGCTTTCACCCCGGCGGGTCAGACATTCGTGCAATCCGTGCAGGCTCCAGACATTTCCCGGGTGTTGGCAGGCACGGCTCAGCGTTGCATCAAGCCCCAGATCGGCGCGATAGACGGCCTCGGCCTCTTCGACCTGCCCCTGTTCAAGCAACAGGGCACCCAAGGCGTGGCGGGTCGGCTGCATCCAGCCCCAAGGCTCATCATAAGGAAGGTTATCGTCAATTTCGACCGACTTCCTCAGATGTTCGAACGCAACCTCATACTGGTTTTTGTGATACGCCAGTTCGCCCAGCATCATTTGTTCAGCCACTTTCAGGATATCGCAGCATGTGTTGTTGAACAGCATGCGGCTTTCAGGAACCTTCTCATAGGCCTGATAGAACAGGTCACGCTCGGCTTCGGCCTCGGCAATCCGCTGCTGATTGGCCAGCGCTACTGTGCGGGCATAGCGCATCATTGCCAGTGTGACGCAGTACAGGTCCTCATCTGCGGGCAATGGCTGATCAAGGATATCCTGCCAACGCCCAAACCGGATCAGAACATGCTGCTTCATCGGAATGAAGCCTTCGAACCAATCCGCCATTGGCCGCAGGGTTTCCGTAGGCAAGGTCGCGTTCAATTCTTCAGCAGCCTCCAGCGCAGCAGTCGGCTGCCCCAGGAACATCGCGCCATAGATTTTGAAATGAAAATTGTGACAACGATAGACCGAGTAGAAATTGTCCGGTCCCTCACGGTCCAGAAATTTCCGATCCGCGACAATAGCAGTGTGGTTGCGCAGAACCACATTCATGTAATCGCCGCACAGAACGTCGATATGGGTTGGCATATGCAACAGATGCCCGGCTTCGGGGACCAGTGTGCTAAGCGCATCACCCTGACGCAGCGCCCTTTCGGGGTGCGGCGACATTTCCATGAGGTGAATATACATGTGCAACAGCCCCGCGTGCTGCCATGCCCCGGGCAGGCTGTCAAAAGCCGTATCGAGGACCGAGATGGCCTCGAGCGTGTCCGCGCCTTCCGCCGGCTCGCCGGTTGGCAAATCCCAAAGCTGCCATGGCGTGCGGTTCATCAGAGACTCGGCAAACAGGGCGCAAACATCAAGATCGTCGCTAAAAGCCGCATGCACCTTGCGCATAGCGTCGGCAAAAGCATCATTCCACGGGCTGAAATCCTCGACTTCCGAAGAGGTGGGATAGCGCGATGGTAACGCGTCGATCAGCGCACGCTCGACCGCCGATAGCTGATCCCGCAGTCGGCTAGCCGCGTCGATTGAGGCCTTTGCCAGCGCAACGCAGTCCGGCTTTTCCTCATCTTCGAAGGTTTCCCAAGGCTTGTTGTAATTGGGGCCGATGCAATATGCGATGCCCCAATGGGCCATGGCGCAATTCGGATCGGCTGCCAGCGTTTTCCGAAAACACTCGATCGCTTCTTCGTGGTTATAGGCATAGGTCCACGCCAAACCGCGATCGAACCATAGCTGTGCGTCTTTGGAAGATGTTGAGATCGGTCGCGAATAAGTTCCCAGATCAAAATAGCTCATTACCTTAGACCCCCCTTGCTTCCAGAAAACCCCTTCACAGGTTTGGAACCGCTATCGGCCATATGAAAACGCCCGCCTAAGCGGCGGGCGTTTCGCGTTTCTTAACGTCCCTACATCTTTGCCCGTTCGGATTTCAGTGCCAGCCACAGGCAGTAGCACATTATCAGAACCACCAGCGTAAACGGAATGCCGGTCGAGACCGCGGCGCCTTGCAGGGCCGACAGGCCGCCTCCGAGCAGCAGGGCGATAGCGACCAGACCTTCAAGCGTGCACCAGAACACGCGCTGGATCACCGGTGCGTCCATCTTGCCGCCTGCGGTGATCGTGTCGATCACCAGCGAGCCCGAATCCGACGAGGTGACAAAGAACACCACGATCAGGATCAGCGCGATGGGGGCGATGATACCGTAAAGCGGCAGCTCTTTCAGGAAACCGAACAGCGCGCCTTCGGGGGCATAGCTGTCGATAACCGTGGCACGAACACCTTCGGCTCCGCCCGCGTTCAGCATGTCAATGGCAGCACCGCCAAAGGTCGACATCCAAAGAGCGCAAACCGCCGTAGGCGCCAGCAGGGCGCAGATCACGAATTCACGCACCGTGCGGCCTTTCGAGATGCGAGCGATGAACATGCCCACAAACGGCGACCATGCAATCCACCATGCCCAGTAGAAGGTTGTCCAGCCGTGGAAATAACTGGTGTCTTCTCGCCCGAACGGGTTCGACAATGCGGGCAGGTGGAACACATAATCCACCATCACGTTGAAATACCGCGCAATGGCTGTGCCGACACCCGTCACCACGATCACAAAAATGAACAGGCCCACGGCCATGATCATGTTGATCTCACTCAGCCGTTTGACACCCGCATCCATACCCAGCAGGACCGAGCCCAGGGCGATCATGGTGATACCAATGATCAACAAAACAACGACGGTCGGGCTGGGTTCTATGCCGAACACCTCGTTCAATCCTGCCGCCACTTGCTGTGCGCCAAGGCCCAGCGAAGTGGTCAGACCGAACAATGTGGCAAAGACCGCCAGAGTATCGATGATATGACCCCACCAACCCCAGACACGTTCGCCCAGAATCGGGTAAAACGCAGATCTGAGCGTCAGCGGCAGACCCAGATTGTAACTGAAAATCGCCAAGGCCAGGCCGACGGCGGCATAAACTGCCCAACCTTCCAGACCCCAGTGGTGGATGGTACCCACGATACCGGCATATTCATTGCCGGGTACCGCGATATCTATGCCAAGCGGGACCGCGTTACCGTCCTCAGCAAAGTTGTAGTAGACGGGTTCCATTACACCAAAGAACAGCAGCCCGATACCGATACCGGCGGCGAACATCATCGCGATCCAACCGGCATAGGAATAGTCGGGCTTGGCATCCTTGCCACCAATCCGAACCTTGCCGACGGGCAGGACGATCAGCACCAGACAGAACAGGGTGATTGCATCAACCGACAAAACCAGGAACCAGTCAAACGTGCTGGTCAGCCAAGGCCGGAGCCAGCCGAAAAACGTTGCCGCAGCTTCCTGATTTGCCAATGCGATCAGAACGAAGGCAAAAATCAGGATACTGGATATCAGGAAGACCGGATTGTGGATGTCCAGACCGAACGGGCGGACGTTATCCTGCCCCAGTTCGTACTCTGTTTCGAAATCATAGATCCGTGGATCCGGATCCAGCATTTTCTTGCTTTGAGCCATTCGATGCCCCTCTGTTCGCAGATGCAAACGCCAAGGTATTCGGGCGGCCGACGGATATGAGTGTTCTATCCCCTGGCGAGTTTCCGTCCTTTCGACCGCAGGTTCAGTGGTAACAGCCTACACTGCAACCACTTTTTCACAAAACGCATTCACATGCCGGAATATAAGCGACGGAATTAGCCATTTCCGCGAGGTGTGGACCGTAGCTTTATTGGTACGCTTGACTGATAGGTAAACCGACCCTGGACCCCATATCCCGGGTTCGCGCCTTTGGTTACTGATACCCGGAAACTCATTCATCGCGTGCCCCTTTTTCTCTTGCAAGCAACTCAACTTTGGGTAGTTCTCTGCTCCATAGTCATTCGTTGTTAGTGGCGTTTGCACGACGGAAATGCCCCGCCAGAAACCTCCTCGAACGCCCCAGAACAACCGGATTAACAGTTCGCACCCATGATGCTCATCCTCAACTCTCTTCTGCTTTCGTTCCGCGTAACACTGCGCATGATCGTCCCCGTACTTTTGATCAGCCTTGCATCAACGCTTGTCTGGACTGTTCTGGGGATCTTCACCCTCGGGATGGCCGGGTATATCAGCGAGCCGGTCACAACTGCCTTTTTCACCCTGTTCGGGATACGTACAGCCCTGGAACTGAAAGGGAAGAAACGACACACGGATTACCGAGCCATGGCCCTGTATTCGGTGTTGTATGGGTTGTTCTGTGCTGCGGTAATTACTGTACTGGCCGTTGTGGTCAAACTATCCGCAATGGCTTTTGCCATGTGGCAAGTGGGAGAGCCTCTCTCATGGACCGCCCTTCAGGATGCCGCGGAATCCACACAGATTGCATTTGCATTCCTCTCCGTAGGTAGCAGTCTGATCGTGATGTCCTTCGTACTGGCCGCGTTCTACGCGGCCATGGCCGTGCCTATGGCCAGCGCTGCACATTCCGCTGGTCACCGTGCTCCAAGTCACGCGTTTTTCAACGGGTTCGGACGCAGCTTTGTTCCACTGTTCTGCGTGTTTTTTGCCTCGCTCTTCTTGCAGCTCTATTTCGGTTTTTTCACGGCGTTATACGCCCTGTTGCCGATCCTTGTGTCGGTTGTCTCGATCGTTACGGCGCAGAGTTTGCCAAATTTCGACCTTGAGATCATTCTACGAGGGGTCGCCGCAAGCGGGGCGTTGCTGTGGCTGTATTCCTGGCTCTGGTCGATCTCGGCACTGGCGTTTCTGAAGTCCGAGGACTTCGACGCGGAAAACCCGGCACAAACGCCAGACGCAGAACCCGCGCAAGACATCCGTGCGTTGCGTAAATCGCGGGAGCGGTCTCTTTAAGGCACGAACGCGCCGTTCCGAGGCTTATCGGCGTTTTATGCCATGCGGTTTCCCTTTCCTTTGACCGCAATCTCATGTATGCGCGCGGTATCTGAGACGTTGTGCCCTGATCCCGGCACTCAGACGAAAGTAAAATGGGGTCGGCGGCAATGGGGCCGCCAAGCAAACGGGAGACCCGCAGGGGCGGGAGTGCTCCCATCTAGGATACGCACATGTTTGATGTAACGAAGAAATCTATGCAGTGGGGCGAAGAGACGCTCACACTGGAAACCGGCAAGGTTGCCCGTCAGGCCGACGGCAGCGTGATCGCGACACTGGGCGAAACCAGCGTCATGGCGAACGTGACCTTTGCACGGCAGCAAAAACCGGGTCAGGACTTTTTCCCGCTGACCGTCCACTATCAGGAAAAATACTATGCCGCCGGTAAGGTGCCGGGTGGCTTCTTCAAGCGCGAGGCGCGCCCGACCGAAAAAGAGACTCTGACCGCGCGTCTGATCGACCGTCCGATCCGCCCGCTGTTCGTTGACGGCTTCAAGAACGAAGTTCTGGTGATGTGCACCGTATTGAGCCACGATCTGGTCAACGACCCCGACATCGTTGCGATGATCGCTGCTTCGGCCGCTTTGACCATATCCGGCGCGCCGTTCATGGGTCCGATCGCCGGTGCCCGCGTTGGTTTCGAAGACGGTGAATACGTTCTGAACCCGACCGTCGACGACATGCAGGACCTGCGCCTGAACCCTGAACAGCGTTTGGATCTGGTTGTCGCCGGCACCAAAGACGCCGTGATGATGGTGGAATCGGAGGCTTATGAGCTGTCCGAGGCGGAAATGCTGGGCGCTGTGAATTTTGCCCACGAGCAGATCCAGCCGGTCATCGACCTGATCATCTCGCTGGCCGAAGACGCCGCGAAAGAGCCGTTTGAATTCGAAGCGCCGGATTACTCGGAACTGTATGCTGCTGTTAAGGCTGCAGGTGAAGAGCAGATGCGCGCCGCCTTCGCGATCACCGACAAGCAAGAACGCACCGCCGCTGTTGCAGCTGCCCGTGAAGCGATCAAAGAAGCGCTGACAGAAGAGCAGCTGGAAGACGGCAACCTCGGCTCCGCGATGAAGAAGCTGGAAGCTGGCATTCTGCGCGGCGACGTCGTTAAGGGCGGCAAGCGGATCGACGGTCGCTCGACTACCGATATCCGTTCGATCGTTGCAGAAACCTCGATGCTGCCCCGGACCCATGGCTCCGCCCTGTTCACCCGTGGTGAAACGCAGGCGCTGGCTGTGACCACGCTGGGCACCGGTGACGATGAACAGTTCATCGACGCGCTGCATGGCAACTTCAAATCGAACTTCCTGCTGCACTACAACTTCCCTCCGTATTCGGTTGGTGAAGTTGGCCGCGTTGGTGGCCCGGGCCGTCGTGAGATTGGCCACGGCAAGCTGGCATGGCGCGCCCTGCAGGCGGTTCTGCCTGCGGCGACCGACTTCCCCTACACGATCCGTATCGTGTCGGAGATCACGGAATCCAACGGCTCCAGCTCGATGGCATCGGTTTGCGGTGGTTCGCTGTCGATGATGGATGCGGGCGTCCCGCTGAAAGCGCCGGTTGCCGGTGTGGCCATGGGCCTGATCCTGGAAGATGACGGTAACTATGCCATCCTGTCGGACATTCTGGGTGACGAAGACCACCTTGGCGACATGGACTTCAAAGTGGCTGGCACCGAAAACGGCATCACCTCGCTGCAGATGGACATCAAGGTTGCGGGCATCACGCCCGAGATCATGGAGAAAGCCCTGGCGCAAGCCAAGGACGGCCGGATGCACATCCTGGGTGAGATGGGCAAAGCCCTGTCCGAGACCAACGAATTCTCGGTCCACGCCCCGCGCATCGAAACCATGAACATCCCGACCGACAAGATCCGTGAAGTCATCGGTTCGGGCGGTAAGGTCATCCGCGAAATCGTCGAGGTTTCGGGCGCCAAGGTCGACATCAATGACGACGGCGTCATCAAGATCGCCTCGCCTGACGGTGAATCGATCAAGAAGGCCTATGAGATGATCCACTCGATCGTTGCTGAGCCGGAAGAAGGCCAGATCTACACCGGTAAAGTGGTCAAGATCGTCGACTTCGGCGCCTTCGTGAACTTCTTTGGCAAGCGCGACGGTCTGGTCCACGTGTCCCAGATCGAAAACCGCCGCCTGAACCATCCTTCGGACGTTCTGAAAGAAGGTCAGGAAGTAAAGGTCAAGCTGCTGGGCTTCGACGATCGCGGCAAGGTGCGCCTGTCGATGAAAGTCGTCGATCAGGAATCCGGCGAAGAGATCGTTCCCGAGAAGAAAGAGAAGAAAGAGGAAAGCGCAGAGTAATCTGCCCTTTCATCGCAAACACGAAAGACCCCGGTGAAAACGCCGGGGTCTTTTTTTGTGGCACGGTACCCTAGTCGGGAGGACTTCGCCAAAGCCTGATTTCCCGCATAAACCTTTGTTCAAATCCCGCCATTTCAACCAAAAGCCAATCGCAACACTGTCGCATCACCCCCAGCTCACTCGCATCGCCACAACGTAAAAAAGGAGATGCGATATGGAAACGTTGAAACTGCTGACTCTAACCGGATTGATCGCAACCGCGCCCGTTCTTGCACTTGCCAATGTCGGGCTGGGTGACAAACTGGGCACCACCGAGGCTGACATCCGCACGGCCCTTGAGGCACAGGGATACCAGATCGAAGAAATCGAGTTCGAAGACGGCGAGATCGAGGTTGAACTTCTCAAAGATGGCGTGGAAACTGAACTGGTCCTGTCCAAGACCGACGGCGTGGTTACTGCCATCGAACTCGAAAAGGACGATGACTGATCGGGTGATTTCACAGGGGCCGCATGAAGCCAACTCAAACGTCATTGCTTTGGCTCCTTCTGGTGGTGCAGGCTGTCTGCGCCGCCTTTTTCATGACCGACGCGATACTGGACTGGACCGGAGGGGAAAGCGCGGGCTTTCGTCACCTGCACAGTTTTGAGCTGGTTTTGGCACTGGCCCTGATAGGAGGCCTAGCCGCGACCATTGCACTGATCCGATCCCAGAACAGGCGTGTGCGCCAGATGCAACGGCAGTTGAGCATAGCGCAGGGCGCGTTGGCACAGATCATCGATACCCAATTCAGCGACTGGAACCTCAGCGACGCAGAACGCGACGTAGCCTTGCTGTCGATCAAGGGGCTTTCAATCGCGGAAATCGCCCAATTGCGGCAGACCAAAGAGGGCACGATCAAGGCCCAAAGCGCCGCTGTTTATCGCAAGGCGGGCGTCGCCGGGCGCCTGCAATTGCTCAGCTTTTTCATCGATGAGTTGCTGTCCGAACCTTTGGTCAAACAGGGGGCTGACCGGTCAAATTCAGCACACTGACCTGTTCATCCAACGCTCCGCTCAAGGGGCGCATTTATTCACTCACACAGTCCCAAAATCCTGTGAATCGAAGTGATGGCCGCGCGCCTTTCCTTCCCATCTGCTTCGCCCACATGTGCGCCATACCAAACTCGGATCAAAGGACATGGTTATGGTTACGCGTCTCATTTTGGCCTCGGCAGCCCTGACGATCAGCGCATCGGGACTGACCGCGCAGAGCTTGTCTGAGGGCCTGTATATTCAGGGCTTTGCCGGCTACAGCCAGCTGCAGGACAGCGACTTCAGCGGCACCGTCAACGGGTCGTCGCAATCTGTGGACACGGATTTCGACGCCGGCTACGGGCTGGGTGTCGCGATTGGCACCGAAATTCCACGATGGTCCAGCGATACAATTGGTACAAGGATCGAACTGGAACTGTCTTACCGTGACGGCGACGTGGATGGCGTGGGCTTTTCGGGCAATGGGCCGGGTGCCGAAGGCAACATCTCTGGCGATGTCACGCAGACCTCGTTGTTTGCCAATGTTCTGGTTGATTTCAAACAGGCAGGCGCTTTCACCCCCTATGTCGGGCTGGGTCTGGGCGCCACCTATTCCGATGTGGATTTCGTCTATGGTCCGGGCGTGGCACTGGATGACAGTGATACGACCTTTGCGGCACAAGTCATTGCCGGTGTCGCCTATGAGATCAATTCAACCACGGCTCTGACACTGGACACCCGCTATTCCCGCGCGTTCGACGTGTCATCCGAGCGGCTGGCCCCCAATGGTGCCTCCACCGGCACGGTCGAAGACGATATCGACGCCTTCAGCGTCAATGTCGGCCTGCGCTACAGCTTCTGAGCGCTAAGGGGCAGAGTTTCTCTCCGGTTTCTCTTCCCCCCCATGGTCCCGTGTTCTATGCACGGGATCATGCGATCGTTTGTCATCCATATGTCCTCCAGCACGGCCCGTCGGCTCAATGCCGACCAGCTATGCGCCGACCTGCCCAATGCCGAACTGTTCGAAGCCGTGAACGGCCGCGACCCGGACCAGATCGCCGGGATCCAACCGCATCCGGGCAACCTGCACCGCCCCCACTACCCCTTTACTCTGCGCCCGGCCGAGATCGGCGTCTTCGAAAGCCACCGTCGCATCTGGCGCAAACTGGTCGAGGAAAAGATCGACTTGGCCGTCATCACCGAGGATGACCTGCGCATCGACCCGGGCCGCATGGCTAAGGCGTTGGACCTGCTGGCCTCGATCGCCACGCCAGATCACTATATCCGCATCCCGGTGAAGCAACGCGAGGTGCCCGCCCAAACCCTGGCCGAGCAGAACGGGTTGCGCCTGATCCTGCCCAAGGTGATCGGCCTGCAATGTGTGTGTCAGCTGGTGGGACGGCGCGCCGCCGAACGCCTGCTGGCCGCCACCAACCAGATCGACCGGCCTGTGGACACATTCCTGCAGATGCACTGGCTGACCGGCCAGCCGATCCATGCCCTGCAAGGCAGCGGTAATCAGGAGGTTGCGGGCGAAATCGGCGGCTCGACCATCCAGACCAAACCGCCGCTGTCAGACAAGCTGACCCGCGAAGTCAAACGCGCGATTTATCGGGCGCAGCTCCACCTGCACCCGCAGCGCCCGCCTGCATTATCTGACTGAAAACACCTTCGGGGAAATCGCGCGCCATGGCGCGATGGGGGGCAGACAGCCCCCCTGACCCGGCTGCGTCTTACGACGGCGCCTTGGTCTTGCGCAGGTAGGGGAAGATCGTCTCGAACTCGCCGAACTTCTCTTTCGCTTCGTCGTTCGATACCGCAGGTGGGATGATTACATCCTCACCCGGCATCCAGTTGGCAGGAGTCGCCACGCCTTTGGCCGACATCTGCAGCCCGTCCAGCGCGCGCAGGATCTCGGCAAAGTTCCGCCCCACGGTCATCGGATAGGTCATCGACAACTTCAGCTGCTTGTCCGGCCCGATGATAAAGACCGACCGCACTGTGGCGCTGTCCGCAGGAGTACGGCCATCGGGCAGGTAAGCCTCGGCGGGCAGCATGTCGAAGGCCTTGGACACGGCCAGCCCGTCATCAGCGATGATCGGGAAGCCCGGATTGACCTTGCCGTATTCTTCGATGTCTTTCTTCCACTTCTTGTGGTCCTCGACATTGTCCACCGATACACCAATCACCTTGGTGCCCCGTGCCGCCCATTCGTCGTTCAGCTGCGCCACAGCCGAGAATTCGGTGGTGCAGACAGGGGTAAAATCCTTGGGGTGAGAGAACAGGATGGCCCAGCTGTCACCGATCCAGTCATGGAACTGAATGGTGCCCTGATCCGTTTCTGCGGTGAAATTCGGAACCGTGTCGTTGATGCGCAAACCCATGGTAGATCTCCTCTCCTGTGAAAAACCCGAGTCGGTTGCCGTCAACCTAAACACTTTGTGCGATTGTTAAACCGTTTTGGGTTGGGAAATAATTTGATCAAATTGCTGCTTGCCGTACCCCGGCCCGGGTGCAAGAGTGGCCGCGAAACCCGGCTGCGGGCTATTGGCACAGGAGGATGCGCCATGATCGAAAAACGCGATTTCTATATCAACGGTCAGTGGGTCGCCCCATCGGCGACCAATGACTTTCACGTGATCAACCCCTCGACCGAGGAGCCCTGTGCAGTGATTTCACTGGGTGCGCAGGCAGACACGGATGCCGCTGTCGCCGCCGCCAAGGCCGCCCTGCCCGGCTGGATGGCGAAACCGGTCGCGGACCGGCTCGCGCTGGTCGAGAAGCTGGTCGAGGTTTACCAGACCCGTTCCGAGGATCTGGCGCAGGCGATGTCGCTTGAGATGGGCGCGCCACTGGACCTGTCGCGCAGCGCGCAGTCGGGCGCCGGGATGTATCATCTGAAGAACTTCATCCGCGCCGCCAAAGCGTTTCAGTTCGACCGCCCGCTGGGCGACCACACCCCCAATGACCGTATCATCTATGAGGCCGTCGGCGTTGCCGCGCTGATCACGCCCTGGAACTGGCCGATGAACCAGATCACGCTCAAGGTCGGAGCGGCGGCGATTGCAGGTTGCACCATGGTCCTGAAACCGTCGGAACAAAGCCCGCTGAATGCGATGATCTTTGCCGAGATGATGGACGAGGCCGGCTTCCCGCCCGGTGTTTTCAATCTGGTCAATGGCGATGGTGTCGGCGTCGGATCGCAACTGTCGGCGCACCTGGATGTGGATATGGTCAGTTTTACCGGCTCGACCCGCGCGGGTACGGCGATTTCCAAGGCGGCTGCGGATACGCTCAAGAAGGTGCATCTGGAACTTGGCGGCAAGGGCGCGAATGTGATCTTTGCGGATGCGGATGAAAAGGCCGTCAAACGCGGCGTACTGCACATGATGCAGAACACCGGCCAAAGCTGTAACGCCCCCAGCCGGATGCTGGTGCAGCGGCCGATCTATGATCAGGCGGTGGAAACCGCAGCCGAGGTGGCAAACATGGTCAAGGTCGGATCGGCACTGGAAGAAGGTCGCCATATCGGACCAGTGGTCAATGAGGTCCAGTGGACCAAGATTCAGGACCTGATCCAGATGGGTATCGATGAAGGCGCCCGTCTGGTCGCAGGCGGCACCGGCCGGCCCGAGGGGTTGAACAAGGGATACTACGTGCGGCCTACGGTTTTTGCCGATGCCAACAACCAGATGACCATCGCGCGCGAGGAGATCTTTGGCCCGGTCCTGACCATGATCCCCTTCGACACCGAAGAAGAGGCGATCGAGATCGCCAATGACACGCCCTATGGCCTGACCAACTATGTCCAGACTCAGGACGGTGCGCGGGCCAACCGCATGGCCCGCGTGTTGCGGTCCGGTATGGTGGAAATGAACGGTCAGTCGCGCAGCGCGGGCTCTCCGTTTGGGGGGATGAAACAGTCCGGGAACGGGCGCGAAGGCGGCGTCTGGGGGTTGGAAGATTTTCTGGAAGTCAAAGCTGTCGGCGGCTGGGCAGCGGAGTAGGCCAAACCCAAATTTCTGAAAAATCGGGCGAGGCCTTGTGCCTCGCCCTTTCTTACTCCGGACGCACCACAAGTTGCGGTTCGCCGTCCGATGTTTTCCGTGCAGATCGGCCATCCCAACCTACTTCACCCGTCACTCGCTGCCGAAAAGACGAAAAACTGTCGAACCGGACAACATCAACCGGTTCGTCAAATTGCAGCGTTAGACGGCGGTGGGAACCATCGCTCAATATAGTCATCCCACGGATTTCGGCAGAAAAAGACTGACCCAGGTAACGACCGGAAACGCGATCACCGACGCGCATATCCATCCGGTTCCCAACCTGCGCATGAAGGGTATTCCAGTCGCGTGCACCATATTGATGTGCGATCAGTTCCAGAGCTTTGCTGTGGGATATCTGGACGCCTTCACCCAAAAGCTTTTGGCGCAAGCGTTTAGCCTGCGCTTTAAGCTCCTGCAGCGGAGCAATTGTAGTAGGTTCATTCATCATCTGCCTCGTTTCCTTTAACGGGCGCGAGAAATGGATGGGGTTCGCATTGCCATCCGCGCGCCGTGAAAGGGCAACAGATGATTTTGACAGGGTTTCACCAAAGCCTTTGGCCGCGAACGGCAGGGGACCCAAACCTGCCGCGATCATTGGCACCGGCCAAGCCATCTGTCAATCAGGCATCCGCCTGCGCAGCCTCAAAAGCCAGCATCGCTCGTTTGACCGGCAGACCCCAATGATAGCCACCCAATCCACCGGATTTGCGCAGCGCGCGGTGGCACGGGATCAACCAGCTGACCGGGTTGCGCCCGACCGCCGTACCCACGGCCCGCACCGCCTGCGGCGAGCCCACCCGTTCCGCGATCTCAGAATAGGTCGTGACCAGGCCGGAGGGGATATGCATCAGCGCTTCCCACACTTTGATCTGCAGGGGTGAGCCGATCAGGTACAGCGGCGTCGGTTCCAACCGGTCGCTGACCGAACCAAAGGCGCTCAGCACCCAAGGACGCAGGCGCATCGGGTCCTCGACAAACTCCGCCTGCGGCCAGCGACCGAGCATGTCCTCCATCGCCTCCTCCTCACCGGTTTCGGCGCCGAAAGCCATGCCGCAGATGCCCTTGTCGGTGCCCATGACCAGCGCCGGGCCAAAGGGGCTTTCGAACCAGCCCCAATAGATCGTCAGGCCCGCGCCCTTGCGAGCGTATTCGCCGGGGCTCATGGATTCCCATTTCAGGAACAGATCGTGCAAACGACCACTGCCGGAAAGCCCCACGTTATGAGCGGTTTCCAATGTGGTGAACCGTTCGCGCAGCAGCGCCTTGGCATGGCCCAATGTCAGATATTGCTGATACCGTTTCGGCGACACGCCGGTCCAGCGTGAGAACAGGCGTTGGAAATGCGCCGGGCTCATGTCCATCTGGCGGGCCAGTTCCTCAAGGCTCAGGCCCTCGCCGCCCTGATCAATCAAATCGATCGCGCGCCGCATGACGTTGTAGTGATAGCCGCTTTCGGGGGTCTGGACGTTCATGTCTCTCACCTCATTGTCTGGGATAAAGCATAGCGCGCGGGACATGCCCTCGCGACCCGGAACATGCGCATTGGCTTTGGGCTTGTGTCAAACGCCCCTGATCGGCATTAAGGGCCGGATGGCAAAACAACTCGGATATCACAAGATCCGCGAGATCTTTACCCGCTTTCACGAGGCTGACCCCGAACCCAAGGGCGAGCTGGACCATGTGAACGTCTATACGCTGGTCGTGGCCGTGGCGCTGTCGGCGCAGGCGACCGATGCGGGGGTAAACAAGGCCACCAAAGAACTGTTCAAGATCGCCGACACGCCACAAAAGATGTTGGACCTGGGCGAAGAGGGTCTGATCGAGCATATCAAGACAATCGGGCTGTTTCGGCAGAAAGCCAAGAATGTCATCAAGCTCAGCCGCATTCTGGTCGAAGATTACGATGGTGAAGTACCCAATTCCCGCGCCGCGCTGCAATCGCTGCCAGGCGTCGGGCGCAAGACGGCCAACGTGGTGCTGAACATGTGGTGGCGGTACCCGGCGCAGGCGGTGGATACGCATATCTTCCGCGTCGGCAACCGTACCGGCATTTGCCCCGGCAAGCATGTGGACGCGGTCGAACGCGCCATCGAGGACAATATCCCGACCGATTTCCAGCTCCATGCACATCACTGGCTGATTTTGCACGGCCGCTATCACTGCAAAGCCCGCAAACCCATGTGCGGGACCTGTATCATCCGCGATCTCTGCGAATTTGAGGAAAAAAATCTATGAAAACCTACCAGCTTGTTGGCATCGGCAATGCCGTTGTGGACGTGATTTCCCAGGCCGATGACAGTTTCCTGGAACTTATGGGCATCGAAAAAGGCATTATGCAGCTGATCGAGCAGGAACGCGGCGAAGTTCTGTATGCCTCGATGGAAGGCCGGGTGCAGACGCCAGGTGGGTCCGTGGCCAACACCATCGCCGGAGCCGGTGCGCTGGGTCTGGATGCGGCGTTCATCGGCCGGGTACATGACGACGCCCTGGGCCGGTTCTATGCGGATGCGATGAACGAGGATGGCGTAGACTTCGTGAACCCTCCGGTCCCGGGCGGCGAACTGCCGACCTCGCGTTCGATGATCTTTGTCTCACCCGATGGCGAGCGGTCGATGAACACCTATCTGGGGATTTCGTCCGAGCTATCCTCGGCAGACGTCTCCAGTGACGTGGCGGGCAAAAGCCAGATCATGTTCCTTGAGGGTTATCTGTTTGACAAGGAAAAGGGCAAAGCGGCATTTCTTGAGGCCGCGCGCGATTGCCATAAGGGCGGCGGCAAGACAGGCATCGCCATTTCGGACCCGTTCTGTGTTGAACGCCACCGGGTCGATTTCCTGCTGCTGATCGAGAATGAACTGGATTTCGTGATCGGTAACGAGGCCGAGATCAAATCGCTGTTCGAAACCGACGATCTGGAGGAGGCGTTGGCGAAAACAGCCGAGATTTGCCCTCTGGTTGTCTGCACGCGCTCGGGCGATGGCGTAACGGTTCTGCATGACGGTCAGCGCATCGATGTGCCGGTGCAAAAAGTGGTGCCGGTAGACGCAACCGGTGCAGGCGATCAATTTGCTGCCGGATTCCTGTTCGGCATGGCCACGGGCCGCGATTACGAGACCTGCGCGAAGATCGGCAATGTCTGCGCCCGCGAGGTGATCAGCCATATCGGCCCGCGCCCCGAGGCAAACATGCAGGAACTGCTGCGCGCCGAAGAGTTGCTGTAAGTTCGCAGAAACCAAGATGAACCTTGGGCACAAGACCCTTCGCAACTTGCCACTCAAAAAATAGGGAAACGTGTTAGCCCAACCGGTTGGTTGGGCTGAATTTTGAGCATCACGTCAAGACCGTTCGGAGGGAACAGATCGCCCTTAGAACTTGCCTTCCAAAAATGAAACGAGCGGCTCACAGTTAATGGTGAACCGCTGCGTAGGTTGTTAAGGCGTGAAAAATCACGCGGGTGAGGCAGATGACCTCTTCCGGCGCATGCGCACTAAACCAAGTCCGCCGATACCACCTAAAAGCAGCAGAAATGGCGCTGGCAGCGGAACCGGTGAGACTTCCAAAGTCACGTCCGCATAGATTGTTTTGGATTTGCCCAACACAAATCCGATGCCCTCTTCGAGCGCGACGCTGTACAAACCTCCGTTTCCAAAGGCAACATTAAACGCGCTCTGCGTCCAATCCAAACTGCCGAGAGTAATGAAGCCAAAAAAGCTAATAAAATCGGCATCACCCGAACTACTGATTGATCCACCAGGGATATCAAATGCTAAGGTGGTATCCACCTCAAACTCACCGCCCGAGAAAAGGCCAGCGTCGCTCAAAAGGACATCAAACAAAGCCACACGCTGTGTTTCCCCTACGCCGAGCGAGAATGCCGTACCAACTAACGATGCGTTTGGAGTTATGGTCAAATTACAATTGGTACAACTTGACGTGGAAGTTGTGCCTGATCCCGCACCAACCAAGAAATTAACGGTTGAGGCATAAGCGGATCCAGCCGTTAAACAGACTGCTACCGTGGCAACCTTACATAGTCCCAGAAAACTCACTACGTTTCCCCCGTTTCAAAACTTCATACGAAAACAAAGTACACCTCAGCGCACCGTGCCACATTTTGGACACTTTTGCAGTAAAAATTTTGTGTTTAGAGGACTTTAACGTTCTTTAAACTGATAAAGCAGCCTTCAGTAACCACTTCTGAAGCCTGCTGCACCTCATTTGCGGACTCTGTTTGTGTAATTCTGGGTCAACGCGCATCGAAAAAAATCTCTTCAAGAATCGCTTTGAATCACTGTTATTCCGTGACAGTTGCGTCGTTTAGCGCCCAATTGTACTCATATGCAGCCACGCGCGAAGTTTCATTTAGCCGTGCCTGCAGGTTCAGTTCTGCCGCTTCTGTGATATTGGCGATCACTGCGCGTTCATCACGTCCGAAATCCTCTCTGAACCAGATGTAGATCTTCGACAGGATCAGTCCTCCGCGTTCGTCAAACCGGACCCCGCGCGGATCGTTGATATAGGCGCGCTCGGCAGCGGCAAAGTCACGCTCCAGCGTCTCGGCCTGCCAGGCGCGGTCCATCAGGTTTGGGCACCCTACAGCGGCGCAGTTCAATGCGTAGTGAATGCGCGGCTCATCGAAAGTGGGCCGGATGATACGGTGCTCGATATCGTTCAGGCTCAGGGTCTGCCCCGCAACCTGCACCAGCGGGCGGTTCCAGGGGCCGATGGAAAGAGGGCCATCCTTGATGACGCGGATTGAGGCGACGGGGTAGTTCTCAAGGATCACGTCCACCGTCACCGCATTATACAGGTTGATCCAATATGCCAGTTGCTGATCCCGGGTCAGCCGTGTTGGGTCCACGGCTTGCAGTTCTGTCAGATACTCGTCCAGCCGTGCCCGATCCGCCAGGGTTACTTGCCCATAGGCCACTCGATTCACACCCATCGCATCCGGGGCGACATAGCGGGACAGAAAGGCGCTCCAGTCCCGGTGGTCGAGCCGCTGACCCGGCGCAGAGGCAAAACGGGTCAGGGTTTGCCCCGGAAGCACCTCGGGTGCCGGCAAAGCCAAACGTTCGACGCTGGCGCAGGCGGCCAACAGGGGCAGCAACATCACGATCAGCAGCTTTTTCATGAGGCGTCCTTCCGGGCCTGGCGCAAGGCCCGCATCTGGCCCTTCAACTGTTTGAGCGGCGCCGATGCCGGATCGCTCAGGTCGGGCAAGTCCGAACGCGCAGCCAAACGGGGCACAGCCGCGTTCCACCAGCTTGGGCCGGTGGGTCCGTCGATCTGGTCCGGGCTGGCCAGATGGTGATCGCGTTGGGCATTATGCACGCACATCGACAAGGGGCCATTCGCTGTCGCTACCATGAACACGCACGAGGCACAGCGGTCGTCATCCAACGCATCCGCCGCCATGAAGTTGTGAATGAACACCGCCTGCCGCCGTACCGGACCGCGAAACAACCCCGGCCCCAGACGGGCCACGCTAACTGCCAAGTGTGCCAGAGCACGCAACGCCAGCAAAGGGTGACGCCGGATCGCGCGCAGCAGTTTGGGACGAATACGCATATGGGCATCCTGCTGGTCGTCCGCTCCTTCCAATGCAGCGATCACCCGATGCACCAGACGCCTGTTCGACAACAACGACTCCGCGCGGCCTCCGGCGGTGACGACACTGGCATAGCGGTTGCATTTGGAATGCCCTACCGCAGCTGTGCCGAAATGCAGCGGCGCCTCATAACCCGCCTCGACCGCACGTGCGACGCTGTCCTGTGTGATCGCATCAGGTCGCGCACGCAGGACGCCGCGCCCGGTGTCGGCTTGCATCTGGAACGAGACAAAGGCAACCTCGGGACGATCCCGCAGGAACCGCGCCAGGGCCGGGAGGTCATCGAAATTGCCGCTGAAAACGGTCGTATTGAAAAGAATCCGCAATCCCAGCCCGCGTGCCCGGCGGATGTAAGCGCGGCGGACGGTGTTCAGCTCAACCTCGTTGCGGAACCCTTTGCGTTCCTGCGTCATGTCCACGTGAAAGGCCACATCGTCCAGCCCCGCTGCTGCCAGCCGCGTCAGAAACGCCCGGCTGGCACGGATACCGTTGGTCATCAGACAGGACCGCATCCCCAACCGCCGGATTTCGCGGCACAGCGTTGCAAGGTCCTCGACCTTTCGCAGGGTCGGGTCACCCCCGGTCAGCTGCACCGAAACCCCGGCGCCGTAGTGGCTTCGGATCGTTGCCAGCCGCGCAAACAGGACCGCGAGCGGCGGATCATAGGTCAACTCGGCCCGGTCCGAGAGGTAACACAGCGTACAATCCAGATTGCAGCGCTGCGTGACCTCAAGTGCGACGCATGCGATCGGATAAAACCGCCCCGCCGTCTGGCCCGAACCGTATTCACCGCAGCTTTGCAGCCCACGGCGCAATGGTGCGCGCTGGTCCGTGCCGTTAAATGTCCGCCCGGCGGGATCGGTGACGGGTTGGGGGTGGGCAGTGTCTTTCATGCCCTCCAAGCTAGAGATGTGCCGCAACCCGAACCACGCCCCTTCACGGCAAGTTGTCGCGGGGTGATCAGCAGGATGTGATGCCGCCCTTAGCCCAGATAGCTGTCAAACGCGTCCACCACTTGCGCGTACACTTCGCGCTTGAACGGCACGATCTCATCAATCAGCTTGCTGGGTTCCTGCCATTTCCAGCGGGTGAATTCCGGGTGATCGGTTTCGATATTGATCTGATCGTCGCTGCCGGTGAAGCGCAGCAGAAACCATTTCTGTTCCTGCCCGCGATAGCGACCTTTCCATATCTTTGGCACAATGTCGTGAGGCAAATCGTAGGGCAGCCAACCGTCGGTCTCGGCCACGACCTCGACCAGAGCAGCGGTGACGCCGGTTTCTTCCCACAACTCGCGCAGGGCCGCATCGCGGGGGGCCTCGCCCTTGTCCACGCCACCCTGAGGCATTTGCCATGCATCCACGTGGCGGTCATTGCGCTGGCCGACGAAGATCTTACCCTCGGCATTCATCAGCATCAGCCCGACGCAGGGGCGATAGGGCAGTTTGGCGATCTCTTCTGGGGTCATGCGCGGCCTCGTACATTGGTCTGGCAACTCTGTATCAAGCGCTTCAGGAACAGCAAAGGGTGTGACGTTAGGTTCTGCGTGACAAAGGTGACGTGAACGTCAATCTATCGCAGAAGAATCGGGAGGGAGAGTTCGCCATGACTGCGTACCCAAACATGCTGGCCCCGCTGGATCTGGGCTTTACCACGTTGAAGAACCGCGTCTTGATGGGCTCGATGCACACGGGGTTGGAAGAGACCGGCGACTGGAACCGAGTGGCCGAGTTTTATGCCGACCGGGCCCGTGGCGGCGTTGGACTGATGGTGACGGGTGGAATTGGCCCGAACCTCGAAGGCTCGGTTCTGCCCGGCGCGTCGATGATGACCAACGACAAAGAGGTGGCGAACCACTCGATCATCACGCGGCGAGTGCATGAGGCGGGCGGCAAGATCGCCATGCAGATCCTGCATGCGGGGCGCTATGCCTATGGTCCCAAATGCGTGGCACCCAGCCCGGTGAAGTCTCCGATCTCGCCCTTCCCGCCGAATGAACTGGACGAGGAAGGCATCGAGAAACAGATCAGCGACATCGTGAACGCCGCCGTTCTGGCCCAGAAGGCCGGATATGACGGTGTCGAGATCATGGGGTCCGAGGGGTATTTCCTGAACCAGTTCCTTGTGACCCACACCAACAAGCGTGAGGATCGCTGGGGTGGGTCCTACGAGAACCGGATGCGCCTGCCCATCGAAGTGGTGCGCCGCACGCGTGAGGCCGTGGGCACCGATTTCATCATCATCTACCGCTTGTCGATGATTGACCTGATCCCCAATGGCTCGACCCATGAAGAGGTGGTGGAACTGGCCCAGCGGATCGAACAGGCCGGGGCCACGATCATCAACACCGGCATCGGCTGGCACGAGGCGCGGATTCCCACCATCGCGACCAGCGTTCCGCGCGCAGCCTTTGCCTGGGTGACCAAAAAGCTGATGGGCAAGGTCGGTATCCCGGTGATTACTTCGAACCGGATCAACACACCTGAAGTGGCCGAAGAGGTTCTGTCCACCGGCTGCGCCGACATGGTGTCACTGGCGCGCCCGATGCTGGCGGATGCGGATTTCGTGAACAAGGCGATGGCCGGTCAGTCCGCCCAGATCGCGCCCTGTATCGCCTGCAACCAGGCCTGTCTGGATCACACCTTCAGCGGCAAGCTGACCTCGTGCCTGGTCAACCCGCGCGCCTGCCACGAAACTGAGCTGGAGATTGGCCAGGCCGAGACGCCGAAGACCGTTGCGATCGTCGGTGCCGGTCCGGCCGGGCTGTCCACTGCCATGACCGCCGCCCAGCGCGGCCATGACGTGACCCTGTTCGACCGCGCCGCCGAGATTGGCGGTCAGCTGAACATGGCCAAACAGGTGCCGGGCAAGGAAGAATTCTGGGGGCTGGTCGATTGGTACCGCACCATGATGGCAGATTTGGGCGTCAAGGTGGAACTGAACCGTGAGGTCGGCGCCGACGACCTGACCGGCTTTGACGAGGTAATCATCGCCACCGGCGTCACACCGCGCGACCCTCAAATTCCGGGGCAGGACCGTGACAACGTCGTCAACTATATCGACGTGCTGCGCGACAAGGCCGAGGTTGGAAAATCCGTCGCCGTGATCGGCGCAGGCGGTATCGGGTTCGACGTGTCGGAATTCCTGCTGGAGAACGGCCACAGCATCACCACCGATCTGCCCGCCTGGATGAAGGAATGGGGCGTGACCGACCCGGAACAGCACCGCTCGGGGCTGGCGCCGGAAGGCCCGCAACCCGAAGCCCCTGCTCGCGACGTCACTCTGCTGCAGCGCAAGAAACAGGCGCATGGCAAGGGGCTGGGCAAGACGACCGGCTGGATTCACCGCGCAACGCTGAAGATGAAGGACGTCGATTTCGTCGGCGGCGTGAATTACGAGCGCATTGACGCGGATGGCCTGCATATCAGTTTTGGCGAAGAACGCGCCGACCCCACCGTGATTGCGGCGGATACAATTGTCCTGTGCTCTGGGCAGGTGTCCGAGCGCAGCCTTGCAGATGCGCTGATCGACCGCGGCATCACCCCGCATGTGATTGGCGGTGCGGATGTCGCGGCAGAGCTGGACGCCAAACGGGCGATCAATCAGGGAACACGGCTGGCTGCGGCTCTCTGATTACTCAGAGAGCGCCAGCTTGACGCCCAACGCACCGAACGCTGTCGCGAAACACCGTTTGATCCAGGCCATCACGGATGGTTTGCGAATGACGTAATCCCGTGCAAGGGCAGCGCAGGCACCGTATCCGACAAAGACCACAAAGGTCATCGCCATAAAGGCGGTGGCCAGCTTGGCCAGTTCCATACCGGCATTCGCCGTGCCGGCTGGCAGAAACTGAGGCAGGAAGGCCAGAAAAAACAGGGACAGTTTGGGATTAAGTACGTTGATCAACGTCCCGGTCACCGCGATCTTGAGGTGACCTGCCGAGGATTTCTCGGCATTTACCTCCATTGCTCCGCCTTCTTTGACGATACCCCAAGCCATATAAAACAGGTAGAGGACACCCAGATACTTGATGATCTGAAAGGCCAGCGCGCTGGTATGCAAAAGGGCCGCAAGCCCGATGATACTGGCCAGAGCTGCCGGTACGATGCCTATTGTGCATCCCGCCGCCGCCGCAAGGCTGGCGCGAAACCCACGCCCAAGGCCAACAGCCAGCGTGTAAATCACTCCGGTTCCGGGCAACAACACCACAATCAAGGATGTCAGAAAGAACTCCAGCGACATTTTGGCCTCCTGTTTTGGCCGACAGAGTTTCCGACATCCAGATTATTGTAAACCGGGTTCATGGCCGATCCCGGTAATTATTCCACTGTAATCGTAATCACCTCGGACACAATCGGCGTGGCGTGCGGCACGTGGCCCGCATCGCCCAGCACCAGTTGCAGCGTGTGCTCACCTGGGGCGAGGTCCAATGTCACCTCAGTCTGGCCGCCGCCGAAATGCAGGTGGTTGTCGTCCGAGGGCAGACCGTTGGCCAGTTCATCCGCACCGTCTTCGCCCTCACCCAGCGGTGGGCGGTCGATCAGCAGGTGATGATGGCCGGTGTTTTCCTTCTCGGTCCCGGCGGGGGCCACGCCCATGCCGCTGAGGCCAAAGACCACAGTTACCGGGGATTGAACGGTGTCCCCATCGGCCAGATTCACGAAATAGACTTTAGCTTCGGGGTTGGATGCGGTTTCCCCTCCGGCCGTCGCAAGGGTTGCGAACAGGCACAAGGCAGCTGGGGCAAGCAAGGCTTTCATGATCTCCTCCGTGGTCACAAATTTGCCATTCTCATCTTAACACATTCGGACATAAACGCCGAAAATCCTTGTCTTGCAGGCTCTGTAGCGGCACCGGAAACCATTGTTTCCGCGTTTCCCATCTGCAAACGATCTGATTCAAATCCCTGATATTATCCCATGTCTGCCCTGTTTCCGCCCAGATTGAAGGCGACAGTCAGGCAAAGATTTTGCACCCGGGGAACGAGAATGGATCGACTTACCGAAATGGAAGCCTTTGCCAATGTGGTGGACCAGGGTGGCTTCACCGATGCGGCCAAGAAGATGGGCATCTCCAAATCGGCAGTGTCAAAGCACGTGTCCAGCCTTGAGGCCCGACTGGGCGCACGGCTGCTCAACCGTACGACACGCCGCGTGTCCCCCACCGAGATCGGGCTGGCCTATTACGACCGTGCCCGCCGCGTGCTGAACGACGCGGGCGAGGCGGATGCGCTGGTGACCTCGATGCAGTCGGCCCCCTCGGGCCTGCTAAGGATCAGCGTGGCGACGGATTTCGGCGTGAATCACCTGTCGCCGGTTCTTTCGGATTTCCTCGCAGCCTATCCGGATATCACCGTGAACATGGTGCTGAACAACCGCTATGTGGAGCTGATCTCGGAAGGGTTCGACGTTGCCGTGCGCATTGGTGAGCTGGAAGACAGCACTCTGCGCGCCCGCAAGCTGACGGAAACTGTCAAACGGATGGTCGCCGCGCCCAGCTATATCGAGAAATTCGGACGTCCGCAGAAGATCGACGACCTGAACGAACACAAGTTGCTGCACTACTCCAGCCAATCCTCAGGCAATGTGTGGAAACTGACGGCACCTTCGGGTGAAAAACGGCAGGTGCGCACCGCAGGCTGGCTGAGCGTCAATGACGGGCAATCGCTGTTGAATGCGGCCATCTCCGGGCTGGGGATCGCATATCTGCCCAGCTACCTGTACGCGGACGCGCTGAAATCCGGTGCGGTTCTGGATGCGATGCCGTCGTTGCCCGACGAAGTGCAGGGCGTCTATGCCGTCTACCCGCCCGGCCGCTTTACCCAGCCAAAGGTGCGGGCATTTATTGATTTTCTTGTCGAGTCTTTCAACGAAAAGGGCCCGATGGACTGGTAATATCTCCCCCGGTGAACCTCGACGGCCCGTGCATCTGCGCGGGCCTTTTTTTGTCCGCTCAGAACCGTTCAACCCACGGGCGCAGGGTCAACTCATCGCTCCAGGCCGAGCGGTCCTGATGGATCAGATGCATGTATTCCCGTGCGATGGCATCCGGGTCCAGCATCGAGTCGGGCGTGTCAGCCCCTGCAACCCGGTCCGGATTGCGGATACCGCCGTCGATATTGACCCAGGCCACATGGATGCCTCGGGGGTGCAGTTCGCGTGCCATGGACTGCGCCAGCCCCCGTTGCGCAAACTTGCCCATGGCAAAAGGTGCCGAAAGCGGGAAACCTTTGACCCCTGCCGAGGCGCCGGTGAACAGGATCGTGCCACGTCGGTTGTCGCGCATCGGCTGATCCAACATCCGGCGGGCGGCGGCCTGACCCAGCAGAAACGCCCCATGTGCGGTGACTTCTACCGCCTTGCGTACCGTTTCCGGATCAAGCTCGGTGATCGGGCCACGCTGCCGGGCCGAAGGGTTATAACACGCAACCCGCAGCTCTCCCGGCAGACCGGCAACCAGCGCCGCCACGCCTTGGGCTTCCGTGCCATCCAACTGATGCAGCCTCGCCCCTGTCTCGGTGGCCAAGGGTGCCAGATCCGACACGTCGCGGGCCGTCAGATGCACGGCATATCCGCCCTGTGCCAATGCCCGCGCGAACGAGGCCGACAGACCGGTCCCCGCGCCAATGATCAATGCCTGCGGCGTTGGTGTCTGGTCAGTCATGTGGGCTCCTTTCGTATTCGATCGGCTCGCCTGTCAGACCTGTGTCACCGGGGTCAATTGACCAGCAGAACCGCCTCGACCCGGCGGTTCAGGTCGCGGCCTTCGGGCGTGGCATTCGAGGTCAGGGGGGCCAGATATCCAATGCCACGGGCCTCAACCCGGTCGGCAGCAACCCCATGCGACTCGATCAGGCGAGCCCGGACCGCCTGCGCCCGACCCGTGCTGACAGAGATATTGGCATCTAGCGCGCCGGTATCGTCCGTGTGACCGACCAGCGCCAGCCGCGTACCGGGGTTGTCGGCCAGATAGGCCGCGATCCGGTTTAGTGAGGCAAATGGGCCATCGCCCAGCGTGATCTCTCCGGTGCGGAAATGCAGATCGTCCAGAATCACATGCCCGTTCTGTTCCAACGCGGCCAGTAACCCGCCGGATACATCGGCCGTTTCCTCGATCACCAGAGGTGGTGGGGCCTCGGCGTCAACCGGAGAGACCCGGATCAACTGAACGTACCCGCTGGGCGGGTTGCGACTGACCAGCAGACTTAGCACATCGTCGCCGCGCGTGGCCGACAGAAAGCGGTAATCCTGAATCGCCACATACATGTCGGGGGTCGGAACAACCTCGGTTCCGAAGCGGAAATCGAACCCACCACAGGTGCGGGCCTCGCATTCGAACAGCACGTCATAGCCCTGCGCGACGATCTGATCGCGCAGCGGGGCCAGCAATTGCAGCGTCGTACTGGAGCCCGATTGCAAGCGCCATGTGATCCGTTCAACCCGCCCCTCAACCTGCCGCGTCGGCAAGGTGCCATCGGCAAACGGGCCGGTTGGCAGGTCATAGCTGTCAAGCGGGCTGACCCGGTCGCTGATCTGGCGTGCGCCCGAAGGCAACGTCAGGTCCTGCGCGATACCCGGCCCGACCAACAGCAACAGGATCAGTGAGGCAAAGCGGATCATCGGGCCTGCGCGTGGTATTGGTCGTTCGGAATCATCGCCGTGGCACTGGCGACCCGGTTTGACATGTTGAAAAAGCCGGCCACGTTGGCGATGTCCCAGATGTCGCGATCCGTGAACCCCACATCCCGCAGGCGCTGGCGGTCGGGTTCCTCGACCTCGGTACTTGCCGAGGTCATCTTGGCGGCAAAGTCCAGCATCGCCCGTTGGCGCGTGTCCAGAGGCGCGACACGGTAATTCATCACCAGCATTTCCCCCAGCTGCGGATCACCCGACAATTGCCGCACCGCCGCGCCATGCGCCACAAGACAGTAGAAGCACTTGTTGATCGCCGATACGACCACCGCGATCATCTCACGTTCCAGCTTGCTGAGACCGCTATCGCCCAGCATCAGGTCATTATACATCGCGGTGAAGGCGTTAAGCTTGTCGATGTCAAACGCATAGGCCCGCAGCACGTTCGGCACAAAGCCCAGCTTATCCACGCAGATATCAAAGTATTTCTGCGTCTCGGGCGGCAGCGGGTCCACCATCGGCAGGTCCAGCGCAGTGGGGGCGGTTTGGTCGGTCACGTCGGGCTTTCTCCTCAAATAAGCTGACGGTAGTGGTATTCGCCGGCAATCTCCATCCCGAGCGCGTGATAAAGCCCGTTTGCCCCGGCGTTTGCCCTGGTGCAGATCACGCTGAGCGTATCCGACCCATTTTCCCGTGCCCAGAAGGCGGCGGCGCGCATTGCCCAGACGCCAAGGCCCTGACGGCGATGATCGGGTAGGATTTCCAGCGCGTGAACCATTGCGACCCCGCCGTGAACAGCAACAAAACCGGTCCCGGCAGGATGATCACTGTGGCGCAGAAGCAGGCTGGTTTTCGGACCCTGCGCGCGTTCCATCACGGCAAGCCTCTCGGGACCGATGCAGCCCTTCGCCCAGATTTCGCGCATGATCGCCAGCGGCTCGGGCGTGAGGAACACCGTGACACGGGGGATCGGCGTACCCGTCAGGTGATCGGTCGGGCAGGCATAGATGTTGACCGGATCCAGAACCTGATACCCGCGCGCGGCCAGTTGGTTATCCAGCGCCTCATCCCCCGGGCGCAGGCAGAAGATGCGCTTTTGCCCCATCGCCTGCATCGCAGCCTCGGCGGCATCGATATCAGCCTCGCTTGCCGGACCCAGCGCATTGGCTGCAGATACGCGCGACCCACCGCCTTGCCCCTGACGCAGTTGAAACGGCCCCAGCCGATCATACCGCGCAGCAGGCCATGTGCCATCGACGATGTCCGCCCAGTTGACGTTCACAATTCAAGCTCTTTCGCAAGCCGGGTCGTGGCGGCATCGATGCGCGCGCCATCGGTGCCACGCAACACCACGTTCGCCCCGAAAACACCGTTGATCTGGAACGGATAACACCCGATGGACAGGTCTGAAAACTCCTCGGCCAGCGCGGAAAGAGTGGCCGCAATATCACCTTCGCCCCTGTTCACACGCAGAGTCTGGGAAAACAACGGGCTGCCCCCGGTCAGGCCGGGCAACACACTGGCCACCATCGCCTGAAACACCGACGGCACCCCTGCCATCACATGCACGTTGCCGATAGTGAACCCCGGCGCAGTCGAGACCGGATTGTCGATCAATTCCGCTCCGTCCGGGATGCGTGCCATGCGCAGGCGGGCCTCGTTAAACTCCAATCCCGACTTGTCATAATGCGCCTGCAACAGGGCGCGCGCATCGTCGCGAATGTCGATATGCACCCCGAAGGCGCGGGCGATACAATCGGCGGTAATGTCGTCATGGGTCGGGCCAATCCCGCCACTGGTGAAAACATGGTCGTGGCCGTCGGACAAAGCCTTGACCGCCGCCTCGATCGCAGGGGCATCGTCGCTGACGATCCGCACCTCTTTGAGGTCGATGCCATGTTTGGTCAGTTCCCCAGCGAGATAGTGCATATTCGCATCGCGGGTCCGGCCCGAGAGTATCTCATCCCCGATCACCAGCATTGCGGCGGTTGGATTGGCCATGGTGCGTGCCCCCCTCTTGATCGACCGTTAGGGCAGGTATAGGCCCTGAGACATGCGATTTGAAACCCCCCTTGTCCCCGCCCGCCTGATCTGCCGCTACAAACGCTTTCTGGCGGATTGCACATTGGAGGACGGGCGCGAGGTCACCGCCCACTGCGCCAATCCGGGTTCAATGATGGGGCTGGCCGAGCCGGGTGAGAAAATCTGGCTGGAGCCCAATGACGACCCGAAGAAAAAGCTGAAATACGGCTGGCGGCTGGTCGATCATGAAAATGGCCATTTCACCGGGGTCGACACGTCGGTCCCGAACAAGGCCCTGCGCGCCGCGTTGGAGGCACGTGAAATCCCCGAACTGGCCGCTTATGAAACTGTCCGCCCCGAGGTGAAGTACGGTGAAAACAGCCGCATCGACTTTCTGCTGACCCAGCCGGGCCTGCCGGACGCTTACGTCGAAGTCAAAAGCGTCACCCTGTCGCGCCAGCCGGGTCTGGCCGAGTTCCCCGACAGCGTCACCGCCCGCGGCACAAAACATCTGGGTGAGCTGGCGGCGATGGTGGCACCGGGACACCGGGCGACCATGCTGTATCTGGTGCAGCGCACCGATTGCGACCGTCTGGCGCTGGCCACAGATATCGACCCGGCCTATGCGGCAGCGTTCGAGGTCGCACAGGCACAGGGGGTGGAGCGGTTGGTTTATGGGACTGAGATTTCGCCAGAAGGTGTTTGGGTCGGAAACCGCATAGGATAGCTTGCAATTAACGTATTGATGAAATTCTACGCAATTACCGCACTTTGAGGAAGCAGTGGCACATAAGAAAGTTTGGGAATCCCTCCTTCTGTACGGCACCCGCAATGTCCAGCCCGTCGAGGTCCATCTGGATGCTCCACGACCGTCCGGGTATGTGGCGTTTCGAAAAAGATACGAAGATGCGCAGGACATAGATGTGTCCGAGTATCCGGACTACATTTATTTCGAATTTCGCGATCTCCCCAAGAAAAAGAAGGAAAATCTGCCGGATATTTTTACGGGCCATTTGGGTTTGATTTTTGTGTCGGAGTCGATGCGTGATCTGCTGAAGCAGTTTGGGCTCGGCCGAACCCGGTTTCATGAGGTAGAGTTGCGCGAATACGACCAAGAAACGCCCTATCCTGGGCGGCGATGGTTTTTCATGCATATTTTGGAGAACCGAAAAACACTCGTCCCGGATCAATCTATTGGGCTTAGACCGGTTGGAACCAAGGGATTAGCGTGGAGGTCAATCCCTGAAGACAAAAACAAGCTTGCGGTCGACCCGTCGTCCGCCTGTGATCTAGACTTCTGGATGGATCGCAGCATCAGAAGCCGCGTATTTTTCTCGGATCGTTTGAAAGTTGCGATCAAGGACTCAGGGCTCAGCGCCCGTTGGCTTGGATTCCCACCGTGTAAAGCTCTTGTATTAGACTAAGCTTTAGATTGCCGATCAAAAACCTGCGGCCACAGATCCGTGTCCAAACCTTGCACAAACGGCTCCAACTGATCCGCCACCGCTTGCCAGCCTCCGACAGAGGCTGTGTTAACCGGCTGCCGGGCCTGCAAGTTACTGGCCGTTTTGATCGCATTCGCGGATTGGTCCGGCGTCAGCATGGCGTCCTCGAAAGGCAGATCACAAATCCGCGCCAGTTCTTCGGCTGTGCCCTTTAGGTTGCCCACCAAAGTCTCATACCGGATATCGTGGATGCGGCCCGGCATAAGCTGATGCCAGTGGCGCATGTAACGCTGATACCGGTTGGCCTCGGCCGCCATCCAGTTCAGGTCATGGGTGTAGTACAGCCCACCCGCTCCGAAATTCGCGCGCCACATGGACAGGGCGACATCGCGCGGATCGCGCAACACGTTGAGGATCACGGCGTTGGGGAACGCCTGCGCGATCTCACCCAGAAAGGCATAGTTGCCGGGGGCTTTATCCACAAAGGCCTTGGCATTCCCGGACAGCGCGGGCAGCTTTGCCATGTAGTGATCTGTCAGCCCATTGATTTCACGCCATTCCGGCGGCTGCGCTTCGGCCTGCCGGGCCCATTGATGGACCGAGGGCAGCTCTCCGAGACCCTGAACGGTGGAATGGCGGGCAAGAATACGCTCGACCAGCGTGGTGCCGGACCGGGGCAGGCCGACCACGAAAATCGGCCGGGGGATGCCTGCGGATGGTTCAGACCCGGCAGCGGGCAAAGGGGCGGCCAGCCGTTTGGCGCAGTCTTTGGCGCTGCGTTCTTCCCAGGCTTCGAACCCGTTGCGCTGCAGTTTGTGGGCCTCAGCCAGGTGCTGCATTTCCTGCGCAGTGTTCTTTTGCCGGCGCGCCAGATTGGCCGCAGCAAAACGCAGTTTCACCTCGTCCTCAGGGTTGGCTGCCAGGCCGCGTTCCAGCGTATTGGAAATCCGGGCCTGCAGCGTGGCTATGTCGTCAAAAGTGAGGTTCGGCAGTCCGGCCATCATTTCCAGCGCGTCCGGATGTTCTGGCGCCAAAGCAAGGGTTGCGCGGGTATTTTTCAGAACGTCGCCCAATTGACCCAGGCCCAGTTGCGATCTGGCCAGCCGCAGCAAGCCGGGAAAGAATCTCGGCTGTTTTTTGACCAGCGCCGTCAGCACCTCGACAGCGTCGCCCCAGCGGTGCATCGAATCCAGAATGTCCGCCTTCAGGATCTGTGCGTTCGGATTGGCAGGCTCGCGACTCAAGACCTGCTCGACATCGGCCAGCGCCTGTTCCGGCTGCTGCTCTTGCAGCAGGGCCAGCGCGCGGGTGAACTGCAGGGCGGGGCTTAGAGGGCCGCGCGCAGCGACCTTATCCAGAAACGTCAGCGCATCGGCGGGATCGCCCCCCTGAACCAGGCTGAGCGCATAGTTCTGGGTCAACTCGGCGTTTTCGGGATCCAGTCGCCAGGCCTGATGGAAATGGGTCTGGGCCAGTTTGAGTTTTTGCTGCTGCACCGCGCTGATGCCCGCAAGTCTTGGCAAGGCCGCAGCTTTTGGCCATTTCTTGGCAGCCTTGGTGGCCCGCTTGAACGCGCGATCCGGTCGCCCGGCCTTGAGAAGCTCACTGATGCTGGCAATCTCGGCCCTCAACTGGTCAGCTTTTCTTTGCATCGGCCTGCCCTTCTCTGTTTCGTGTGCCCGCCCGGACTTGCCTTGTGCTAGTTCATTATTACCTGATGGTCTACATGCGATCGGGCGGGTGGTTCTGACATTGCGTCCCGACACCCTCTGGTACTTTCTGCACAAGCAGCGTAAAAGAAATGCCGCGCGAAACATTTGGAGCCTCGCATCCATGAAGGAACATCGTGGCCGTCTGACCAAAGACGGTATCCGCATCTATGAACAGGGTGACTTTGCCGGCATGCACGCGGCAGGAGCCCTGGCCGCGCGGATTCTGGATGACATTGCCGAGCACGTCTTTCCCGGCCAGACCACCGGCGTGATCGACGGTCTGATCACGCAAATGGTCGAGGACGCGGGAGCAACCTCGGCCACCATCGGCTACAAGGGCTATCAGCACGCCAGCTGCATCAGTGTGAATCACGTGGTTTGTCACGGAATTCCTGGCGACAAGCGGCTGAAGGATGGTGATATCCTGAATATCGACGTCACGGTCATCGTTGACGGCTGGTTCGGCGATACGTCCCGCATGTATGTGGCGGGCAAATTGCCGCGCAAGGCCGAGCGCCTGATCCAGGTGACCCATGACGCCCTGTTCAAGGGGATAGAGATGGTCAAGCCGGGCAATACGTTCGGTGATATCGGCCACGCCATTCAGGCTTATGTCGAGGCGCACCGGATGAGCGTTGTGCGCGATTTCTGCGGTCACGGGCTGGGCCGGGTATTCCACGCACCACCCAACGTGCTGCACTATGGCCGTCCGGGCACCGGTGCCGTTCTGGAAGAGGGCATGTTCTTCACCATCGAACCAATGGTGAATCTGGGCCGCCCCGAGACCAAGACGCTGGCCGACGACTGGACCGCGGTGACCAGAGACAAGTCGCTGTCGGCGCAGTTCGAACATTCGGTGGGCGTGACGGCAGATGGGGTTGATATCTTTACCCTGTCACCGGGCGACAAATTTCACCCGACCTACTCCTCCTGATCGGCGGCCTGATCGCGCATCAGTTTCAGCAACAGGGTTTCCTGCCCCCATGGCGTCACCGCGTCGTGGATGAACACCGGCGCGCGGGTGGGTTTCCGCTCGGGTCCGGTGGTTGCGTCGGTTTCCTGCGGAACAGTCCAGATCGGAGGTGTCAGGGCGCGGTCCATGCTTGAATTCTAGCACGTCCCGGTCAAATCCCCAAAAGCACCGGAACCTCGGCCATATCGGTGATCACTTCAGCGCCGAGCCTGGCCAACTTTTCACCGCCCCCCTGCGGTGCATAGGCCAGACAGCGCATATTGGCGCGGATTGCGGCGGTCACACCGCTGGCGCTGTCTTCGATGACCACCGGCCGCAAGGCGCCGAACTGTTCCGCCGCAGTCAGGAACATTGTCGGGTCGGGTTTCGCCGTGCCCAACACATGTGCCGAGAACATCACGCCCTGAAAACGATCCCACAGTCCGTTCTGCCCCAGCGTGATTTTCATCTTGTCCGGGCTGCCGTTTGAGGCAACACAATAGGGGACGCCGCATGAGTCCAGCGTGGTCAGCAAATCCGAAACACCCGGCATCAAGCCCACGCCCTGCTGTAGGCGGTCATAGGTTTCGGCATAGACCTCATCGACCCAGTCATCCGGCAAATCCGCGCCCAGCTCCCGGGCCTTGTCCCGAACACCGATCATGGTGCCACCAACAAAAAAACCTACGCTGTCCTCAAGGGTCAGATCAAGACCATAGCGCCCGAGATTGTCGACCAGCACCTGATTAGACAGCGGCTCACTATCGACCAGAACGCCGTCGCAGTCGAAAATGACCAGATCATGCATTCGGGGTATCGCTCCACATCAGAGTGATATGCGTGTCACCGTATTTTCGGCTGTCTTGCAGGGCGAACCCCTCGGGCGGTTGCATCGGGGCGTTTTCCTCCCACACGATCAGGGCATCGTCGGCAATCCACCCCTGCGACAGGGCAGCGAAAGCCTTCTGCCCCATGGACTTGCCGTAAGGTGGGTCCAGAAAGACCAGATCATAGGGCGCGCCGGGGTTTTGGCCCAGCCGCGTGACATCCCGGCGGATCAGATCGGTGCGGTCGGCGCTGCGGGTCAGGTCGATATTCTTGCGGATCAGGCCCTGCGCCACGCGCCCATCATCTACAAATGTCACATGCGCCGCGCCACGTGACAGAGCCTCGAGCCCCAGCGCGCCAGTGCCCGCAAACAGGTCCAGCACGCGCAGCCCGTCAAAGTCGATCTGGTGGCTAAGCACGTTAAACAGGCTCTCGCGCACGCGATCGGTGGTCGGGCGCAGATGTGCGCCCGCATCCCCTTTGCCAACCGAGGCCAAGGCGCGGCCCCGGAACTCTCCGGCGATGATCCTCACGCCTTGAGCAGCGGCTTCAGGTCCGCGCTCGCGTCGGCCACGATAGCAGGATCGGCGGTCTTGCCCGATTCAATCAGACGTTTGCCGACCATATAGGCGCGTGGATCATTCATCGCGTCCACGGCAATAAGCTGGTCGCCCTTGTAATACCAGAAGGAGACGGTCTGGCCGTTTCCCTGCCGCGTCACCACGCGGTCATATCCGGTGTTCAGGCCAGCGATCTGCAGCTTGACGTCATACTGATCCGACCAGAACCACGGCGTTGCAACGTAGTCCTTGGTCGCGCCCAGCATGTTCTGAGCCACGATTTCGGCCTGATCGATCGCGTTTGGGACGCTTTCCAGACGGATACGGGCACCGCCATGCGGGAATGAGGCACAATCGCCCGCCGCCCAGATCGACGGGTCGGACGTGCGGCCATGGGCGTCGGTCTTGATACCGTTGTCCAGTTCCAGCCCAGCCATCTCGGCCAGCTGGGTCGAGGGGGCAATGCCAACGCCGACGACGACAAAATCGACCTGCAACTCAGTGCCATCTGTCAGAACCGCGCCCACCACCTTGCCGTTTTCACCGAGCAGACGCTCCAACCCGACGCCTTCGCGGATATCGGCGCCGTATTCGGTATGCAGCGCGCGGAAATAATCGCTGGTCTCGGGCGCGGCCACCCGTTGCAGAATACGGTCGGCCATCTCAACCAAGGTCACCTTGACCCCGCGCTTGGCACAGACCGCTGCGGCCTCGAGCCCGATATAGCCGCCACCGACAATCAGTGCACGCGCACCGTCGGTCACGCGGGGCTCCATCTCGTCGATATGGGCCAGATCGCGCACCACGTGGACACCCTCTAGATCGCCGCCAATCGCGGCCGGCAGGTAACGCGGGTCCGACCCGGTGGTCAACGCTAGGTCGTCGTAAGAGATGACCTCATCCCCTACGGTCACAGTCTTGGCCTGCGGGTCAATCGCGGTGACACGCTGGCCCAGACGCAGGGTGATATTGTTCTCGACGTAAAAACTCTCGGGACGCAGGAACAGGCGTTCCAGTTCCATCTCGCCCAGCAGATAGGCCTTGGACAGCGGCGGGCGCTGATAGGGCAAATGCGGCTCGGCTCCGATCAGGGTGATGTCCCCGTCAAACCCGTCCTTGCGCAGCCTGGCGACAAGCGAAGACCCCGCCTGCCCCGCACCGATCACGACAATATGGCTCATGTTCCTCCCGCCCTGTCGAATTCACGTGGTCTCATCCACACGACCACCTATATTGCGGCTGAGCCCGACTCTGCAAATCCAAACGACAGGAGCTTAAAATGATTTCAACAGGTGACATGCTGCCCGACGCCACGCTGACCCAACTGGGCGCGGACGGCCCCGAAGAGGTGCGGATTTCAGACAAGACCAAAGGGCGCAAAGTTGTGATCTTTGCGGTGCCCGGCGCCTTTACGCCGACCTGCCATTCGGCCCATGTGCCCAGCTTCATGCGCACCAAGGACCAGTTCGATGCCAAGGGCGTGGACGAGATCATCTGCGTCTCGGTCAACGACCCCTTCGTGATGAAAGCCTGGGGTGAGGCCACCGGCGCCACCGAGGCCGGTTTGACAATGCTGGGCGACGCAGCTTCCGAGTTCACCAAGGCCATCGGCATGGATTTCGACGCCCCGCCCGCCGGGCTGATCGCCCGGTCCAAGCGCTATGCCATGCTGGTCGAGGACGGCAAGGTGGTGGCGTTGAATGTAGAAGAGAACCCCGGTGCCTGCGAAATTTCGGCGGGCGAGGGTCTGCTGGACGTCATCTGATACCAGTTGGCTCCGGGGGCACCCGGGGCCATGACTGCCATTTAACTTGATGCAACGCCCTGATCTGCCAATATTCGAACAATACAATCAGGGAGTTTTTCGATGAAGCTGAAAATCATTACACTCTTGCTCTGTTCTGCGGGGGCGCTGGCCGCCTGCGGCCCAGCCCCGACCCCGCAACAACAGGCGGCGCGCCAGCACGAAATCGCTTGTCTCAGCGGCTCGCTGGGCGGTGCGCTGATTGGCGGCGCCATCGGCAACCAGTTCGGCGGCGGATCAGGCAAATCCATCCTGACAGCGGCAGGTGCTGCCGCCGGTGCCATTGAAGGCAACAGATACGCATGTTGAGGAGAACCGGAATGACACGTGGATTTATTATCGCCGCGGCCGTTTTGCTGGCCGGTGCCGCCTCGGCAGAAACCGTGGGCGAGCTGCATGAAAACGAGCTGAAAGCCATCGACGCGAACAATGACGGGTTCCTGTCCCGGGACGAGTTCGACGCCTTTTCCGATTATGCATTCCAGGAGATGGATGAGGACAAGAACGGTTCGTTGGGATTGCAGGAGGCCAAACCGTTTCTGGACATCAAACAGTTTCAGGAGGTTGACCGGAACAACGATGACTTTATCTCAAGGGCGGAATACGACGCGCAGATGAACGATGATTTCCTGTCGGCTGACAAGAACCAGAACGGCCAGCTGGATTAAACCGGACGACCTAGCGCTCAGCGAGGTCATCCACACGGGGGCGTATCATGCAAAAATGGCGACTTCTCGGCTTTCTGAGCCTGTTGGCGGCCTGTGACGTTCCACAGGCGCCGGTGGTAACCGGGCCGGACGGGCAGACGCGCATTCAGATCAATACGTCCGGGCTGACCTGCTACAACAATCGCTGTCTGGATATCAATCCGGCCGCACGCAGCGTTCGCCAGATCGGCAACCGGACAACGCGTATTCCGGGCGACATCGATGTCAGCAACGGCACCGTTACCCCCGCTGAATTCGGCCAAATGGGTGTGACCGCTGCATTGGCGGGTGGCGTCGGTGAGGGTAACCGCTAGCATAGACTGTCCATTTTGCGCGCCAGCTTTGCGTCTAACGCGGAAAGACCGCCCACGTCATGAGTGGCCAACGTCACCTCGACCGTGCGGTAGACATTGGACCATTCAGGATGGTGGTTCCATTTCTCGGCAAATATCGCCACCTGCGTCATCCAGCCGAAGGCGTGGACGAAATCCTCGAAGATAAAGGTCTTGGTGATCGCATCCCGGCCTTCGACCATGGTCCAGCCATTCTTGAACAGCGGGTCCAGCAGCGGCCCGCGGGTCTCGATCGACAATAGTTCGGTCATTGCTGTTCCTCCGGGTTCAATTTCCTGAACGGGCCGTATTCCGTCAGGATCTCGATCTCTTCTCCCACTGCTGCGGCCTCGGCGTCCAGATATTTTCGGATCGCATCGGCAAAACCGGGGTCACCGACCCAATGCAAGCTATGCGTGCGCGCGGGCATATAGCCTCGTGCCAGCTTGTGTTCACCCTGCGCCCCGGCTTCAACCCGGGCCAGACCATGGGCAATGGCAAAATCAATCGCCCTATAGTAGCACAATTCGAAATGCAGGCAGGGGTGATGTTCGACGCAGCCCCAATAGCGGCCAAAGAGCGTTTCGCGCCCGATGAAATTCAGCGCCCCGGCAATCGGATAGCCGTCGCGCTCCGCCAGCACCAAGGCTATGTCATCCGCCATGGTTTCATGCACTATATCAAAGAATTGACGGGTCAGGTACGGTGCGCCCCATTTGCGTGATCCGGTGTCCTGATAGAAGCGCCAGAAGGCATCCCAATGTTCCGGTCGCAGCTCATCGCCGGTCAAAGTGCGAATCTGACCTCCGAACCCACAGGCTTGCGTCCGTTCCTTGCGGATATTCTTGCGTTTGCGCGAGGACAACGCCCGCAGAAACCCGTCGAAATCCGCAAATGCATCGTTGAGCCAGTGGAACTGCTGCGAAGTGCGCAGCATCAGACCCATCTGCTCACCGGCAATGGCCTCATCCTCGGTGCAGAATGTGGCGTGCAGTGACGACACCCGATTGTCGGCGGCCAGTTGCACCGCGCCTTGCACCAGCGCCGACATTCCCACCACCTCGTATCCCGGCCGTACCAGAAAGCGCCGCCCGGTTGCTGGGGTGAAGGGCACGGCAATCTGCAGCTTGGGGTAATACCGACCACCTGCGTTTTCGTAGGCATGCGCCCAGTTGTGATCGAAGATATATTCGCCCTGGCTGTGCGACTTGGCATACATCGGGGCCGCGCCAATCATCATACCGTCCAGATAGGCAGTCAGGTATTGCGGTTGCCATCCGGTACCACGCCCAACCGACCCGCTGTTTTCCAACGCCAAGAGAAACCGGTGGGTGGTAAACGGGTCCAGCGGTCGCCCGCCATCGGCAGCCTCGGGGCAGGCGCAACTGTCCCAATCCTCAGCAGAAATCTGCGACAGCGATCCCAGAACCTGAACTTCGATTTGCGCCTGATCCATGTGCCCTCCGCGTCTGACCTTTATCTGTGACGGTGGGGGAAGGGTTCAACCCGGATGCGGGGCCAAATACCCTTCGAAGGTCACATTGTCGGCAACCTCGCGCGCCTGTGCCTCTTGTTCAGGCGACCGGACCGTCCAGCACAGAATCGGCACACCCCGCGCTTTCAGCTCGGCCACACGGGGGCGGGACAGGTCTGCGACCTCGTGGCTGATGAAACTGGCGCCGACCCGGTCGAAATCGGGAATGTCACGCAGGTGATCGCAGACCTTCTGCGGCAACAGTTCGACTTTGGGCTGATACGAGCACGTCACGATGCCGCGCGGAAGATGCGGGGCAATACGCGCCAGCTCGGCCACGGAGTTGGGATTGAAAGACATCAGCGCCACCGGTCCGTCATAGCCTTGCAACGCCCGAACGGCGTCTGCCTCAAGCGGTCCGACATCAGTCCCCATCGCGCCGTCCTGATCCTTGAATTCGATCAGCAGCGGTACCGTGCCGCCCACCATCTGAAGCACCTCGTCCAGCGTGGGGATGCCGTCATCGGCATGCAGCAGCCGCGTGGCCTGCGCCTGTGCTGCCGAGATCTGCTGAATCGGACCCGACTGTCCGGTCAGACGCGTCATGTCATAGTCATGAAACACCATCGCCCGGTTGTCCGAGGTCCGTTGCAGATCAATCTCGATCCCATATCCGGCCTCTATCGCGGCCTGAATGGCCGCCCGGCTGTTTTCCGGGCGGTTGTCCGATTTGTCATGCAGCGCCCGATGCGCGATCGGGGTCTGCAGGAACACGGAAGGCAGGGACGGTGTCATTGGACCTCAAAGATACCTTCGATTTCAACGGCCACGCCCAGTGGCAACGCGGCAGCACTGACGGCGGAACGGGAATGACGACCGGCATCGCCCAGCGCCTCGACCAGGAAATCAGATGCACCGTTGATCACCTGCGGCTGCGCGGTGAAATCTGCGGTCGAGTTCACGAAACCGGTCAACTTGATCACGCGCACCAGCTTGTCAATATCGCCGCCGCAGGCCGCCTTGACCTGCGCCAACAGGTTGATGGCACAGACCTTTGCCGCCGCCGCACCGGCCTCGACCCCCATATCATCGCCCAGCTTGCCGGTTATCAGATCATCATCTTTGGAAATCTGGCCCGATACATAAACAATATTGCCGACCCGTACGAACGGCACGTAGTTTGCCGCCGGTGCCGGTGCATCCGGCAGGGTGACGCCGAGGCTTTCCAGTTTCGCTGCGATGCTCATGAGGTTTCCTCCATATCCTGAGTCGCGGCGAAGCTAACCGGGAAGGTCAGGTTCGGAAAGACTGAAAACGGGGATGGACGTGCCCGAAAGGTGGGCGTAACTCTTCTTATTCCGGACAGTTGAAGCGGTGTCGCTTTACCTCGGCCCATCGGGCAGGTTAAACGCTATCTGTTTCATACTTGTATTGGAACGTATATGTTAACTCGGATTGGGTCGCGCTATGTGGCCATAGGCAGTATTGATTGATAATTCGGGCCAATGACCCCGAATGGTTTGGAGTGGCTAAGACCGTGTTGAGCAGATCCCGCCTGAAGCACCTGATCGTACTGTCCCTGATGACAGTCCTGAGCGCCTGCGCCACGCGGCCGCCAGAGGGTACGCCTCCGAATGAAGTGTTCGATCCCTACGAAAATACCAACCGGGGCATTCACAAATTCAATCTTGGCGTGGACAGGTTCCTGTTCCGGCCCGCCTCGAAAGGCTACGTGAGAATCGTGCCTGATCCGATGGTGACCAGCTTCAACCATTTTGCTGAAAACCTGACGATGCCCGGTCAGGCGCTGGACTACCTGCTGCAAGGCAATATCAAGCAATCCGGCAATGCGCTGCTGCGATTCGTGATCAACACCACGGTGGGGGGCGCAGGTCTGTCTGACCCAGCCGCCGAGCTGAACCTGCCGCCGGTGGATACCGATTTCGGCGAAACCCTGCACGTTTGGGGCGTCGGCGAAGGCGCCTATGTCGAGTTGCCGTTCTATGGCCCCTCAACGCAGCGGGATTCTATTGGCGTCATCGTCAACCTGTTCTCGAACCCAATCAATTTCTCTCCGGTCCGGCCAGTCGATAACATTGGCGTCTATGCCGAGGTTGTACGCCGGATGGGCGACCGGGGGCGGTTCTCGGACACCATCGATTCGATCCTGTATGAAAGCGCCGACAGCTACGCGCAGGCACAGACAATTTATATTCAAAACCGTCGCTTCGAACTGGCACGGGATGATGAGGAAGCCTATCTGGGTCTGTATGACGACCCCTATGCAGATACCGGAACCGACCCTGTCAGGGACCCCTATCTAGACCCTTACGAGGACCCATATGCCGAATAACCATCTTAACAGACGCGGTTTTATCGCCACCGGCCTTGCTGGTGCTATGCTGACCGCTTTTCCCGCTTTTGCCCAGACCGAAGCCAGCGCCAAAGCACTGGTTGTCAGTGTCGTGGATGATATCAACCGCGTGATCGCCTCGGGCAAATCCGAAAAAGCGATGATCCGCGATTTCGAGAAGATTTTCGTGCAATATGCGGATGTGCCGATCATGGCGCGCTATGTGCTGGGGGCGGATGGCCGCTCGGCCAGCCCGTCCCAGTTGCGGCAATTCACCAAGGCGTTTCAAGGCTATATTTCAAGCAAATACGGCCGTCGCTTTCGCGAATTCATCGGCGGTCAGGTGACCGTACGCAATGCCCGTAAGATCAAGGCAGGCTATGAGGTGCGCACCTCGGTCAAGCTGCAGGGCTCGTCACCGTTCGAGGTGACCTTCCTTGTGTCGGACAAATCAGGCCGTGACAAGTTCTTCAACATGTTCATCGAAGGTGTGAATATGCTGCTGACCGAACGGACTGAAATCGGGGCGATGCTGGATGCAAGGGGCGGAGACCTGAACCGTCTGATCAAGGACATGAACCAGAACAAGGTCGGCTAACCTGGTTTGCAGTTTGAAAAAGCGCCGCGCGATCGGGTTCGCGCGGCGCTTTTTTTGTTAGTTTAGGCGCTCGCCGGTTTCCTTGGCAAAGTAGGACACTTTGCTCATGTCAAAGGCGAGGTTCAGCATCTTGCCTGCCTGCGCGCTGGTTTCCGCGTGCAGACGCGCGGTGACCTGCTTGCCGCCCAGTTCCGAGACCACATAGGTGTCGGCCCCGGCTGGTTCGACCATATCGACCAGGCATTCAGCCTCTTGCACGCCGGCCCCGGCGCGGAACCCGGCCTCGGCAATATCTTCAGGGCGCAGACCAAGAATCACGTCCTTGGGCAACGACAGATCACGCGTATCTTTAAGCACCAGAGTCTCGCCCGTATCACGCGCGATCGCGACCTCTGTGCCCGAGCCATTCTTGGTTGCCTGCGCCGGTATCAGGTTCATCGCGGGTGAGCCCATGAAATCGGCGACAAACAGGTTGGCCGGGTTGTTGTAGATCTCGGCCGGAGTGCCGATCTGCTGCACGACTCCGCCTTTCAGAACCACGATCTTGGTCGCCAGCGTCATCGCCTCGATCTGGTCGTGGGTCACATAGACGATGGACGCATCCAGTGTCTGATGCAGCTTTTTGATCTCGGTCCGCATCTCGACCCGCAGCTTGGCGTCGAGGTTCGACAGCGGCTCATCGAACAGGAACAGCTTGGGATCGCGCACCAGCGCCCGGCCCATCGCCACACGCTGACGCTGACCACCCGACAATTGGCTGGGGCGGCGGTTCAGCAGCGGTTCGATCTGCAGCAGTGAGGCGACCTCCTTCAGTTTCGCGTCTTGCGTGGCCTGATCGACGCCGCGGACCTTCATGCCAAAGGTGATGTTCTTGGCCACCGACATGGTCGGATAGAGCGCATAGGACTGGAACACCATCGCGATGTCGCGGTCCTTGGGGCTGACATGGGTCATGTCATTTCCACCAATGGACAGCGTGCCCCCGGTGACCTCCTCCAGCCCCGCGATGCAGTTCAACAGGGTGGATTTGCCGCAACCCGAGGGGCCGACCAGGACCAGGAAATCGCCCGGTTCGATCGAGATGTTGATGTCCTTCAGAATCTCGGTCGCACCGTAGTTCTTGTAAAGTTTGTTGATATCAAGGATGGGTGCCATGGGTCTTATCCCTTCACAGAGCCAGCGGTCAGGCCGCGGATGAAATACTTACCGGCAACGACATAGACGAGCAGCGTCGGCAGACCCGCGATAATCGCGGCGGCCATGTCGACATTGTATTCTTTGACGCCGGTGGTGGAGTTTACGATGTTGTTGAGCGCCACGGTCACGGGCTGCGTGCCCGCCTGGCTGAACGACACACCGAACAGGAAGTCGTTCCAGATCTGAGTGAACTGCCAGATCACGGTCACCACGATGATGGGCAGCGACAGCGGCAGGAAGATCGACCAGAAAATCCGCAGGAACCCGGCACCATCAACGCGGGCGGCCTTGGTCAGCTCGGCCGGGATGGTGACATAGTAGTTGCGGAAGAACAGCGTGGTGAAACCCAGCCCGTAGATCACATGGACAAAGATCAGGCCCGGAATGGTCCCGGCAATCCCCATCATGCCCAGCAGACGTGCCATAGGTAGCAGCACGACTTGGAACGGGATAAAGCAGCCAAACAGCATCAGCGAGAAGATGATATTGGCCCCTTTGAACCGCCACTGCGCCACGACATAGCCATTCAGTGCGCCCAGCAGGGTTGAGATCGCCACCGCAGGCACTGCGATCAGGACCGAGTTCCAGAAGTAAGGCCGCAGGCCTTCACATTGGATACCGGTGCAAGCGCTGGACCAGGCGGTTTTCCAGGCGTCAAAGCTCACTTCGCGGGGTAGCGAAATCAGGCTGCCGGTGCGGATCTCCTCGAGGCTTTTCAGAGATGTGGTCAGCATCACAAAGAGCGGCATCAGGTAATACAGCGCGAACAGGCCCAGCAGGACGTAAAGCAGCCAACGCAGGGCAATCTTGCCGGTGGCGCTTTGGGTGCGGGTTTCGGTATGGGGCATCGACAAATCAGTCATTTTTCGCCCTCAGCTCTGAGTAAAGATAGGGAACCACGATGGCGAAGACGACCAGCATCATGATCATCGCGGACGAGGCCGCCTGACCAATGTCGCCGCGCGAAAACGCCATGGCATACATGTAGGTGGCTGGCAGATCGGTTGCGTAGCCCGGTCCGCCACCCGTCAGGGCGATGACAAGGTCAAAGCTTTTGATTGCAAGGTGCGCCAGCACGATGAAGGCAGACAGGAAGATCGGCGCCATCGAGGGGATGATGATCGCCGTGTAGATGCGCCATGTGGGGATACCATCGACCTGAGCGGCCTTGATGATTTCTCCGTCCACTGAGCGAAGCCCGGCCAGAAACAGCGCCATGACAAAGCCCGAGCTCTGCCAGATCGCGGCCATCACGATGGTGTAGATGGCGTAATCGGGGTTCACCAGCCAGTCGAATTCGAAGTTCGTAAAGCCCCAGCCCTGCACCATGGATTCGATACCCAGACCCGGGTTCAGGATCCATTTCCACGCGGTACCGGTCACGATCATCGACAGCGCCATGGGGTACAGGTAGATCGTCCGAATGGCGCCTTCGACACGGATCTTCTGATCCAGCAGGATGGCCAGCAACAGGCCCAGCACCATCGCGATGACGATGAACAGCGCGCCAAAGATATACAGGTTGTTGATTGCCGTATCCCAGCGAGGGGAATCGAACAGGCGTTCATACTGGATGAAGCCCTTGATCTCGTATTTCGGCAACAGTTTCGATCGGGTCAGCGACACCCAAGCCGTCCATCCGATAAAGCCGTAGACAAAGATCAATACGGCAATGAACGACGGTGCCAGCACCACCTTGGGCAGGTGGTTTTCCAGCCATTCGGACATTTTTTCCTCCGGGAGAAAAGAGGTTCCGCCCCGCAGTATAGGGGCAGAACCGGTTCGGATCAGTAGCTGTTTGCCACTGCGTCCGACAGTTGCTGAACCGCGTCAGCCGAGGACATATCCGAGTTGAAATGCGCGGTCACAACATCCGTAATCGCTCCGGCCTGCGCACCGCGCAGCGCCATGCCATGGGCATAGGACGGCAGCAGCGAGCCCGCGGCCGAGGTCGACCCCATGTCTTCTGCCGACAGGTTGGCGCAAATGTCAAAGTCATCCAGCGCCACGTCGGTCCGCGCTGGGATCGACCCTTTGTTCAGGTTGAACACCTTCTGAAAACTTGGTCCCACTATCAGCTTGGCCAGAAGGTCCTGACCGGCACGATTGTCGTCGCCTTCCACGTTGAACATGGCAAAGCTGTCGACGTTGTACAGATAGCCGTCGCCGGGGGTCGAGGCGCACAGGAAATCTTCGCCGGGTTTCTTACCTGCTGCCAGAAACTCACCTTTGGCCCAGTCGCCCATGATCTGGAACGCGGCCTCGCCATTCATCACCATGGCGGTGGCAAGGTTCCAGTCGCGGCCCGAGAAGTTTTCGTCCACGTAACCGCGCAGCGTGCGCATCTGATCAAAGACCTGCACCATGGTGTCCGATGTCAGCGCTTCGGGATCCAGATCGACCAGTGCTTTCTGATAGAATTCGGGCCCGCCGAGACCCAGCACCACCGCTTCGAACACGGTGGCGTCCTGCCAGGACTGACCGCCATGGGCCAGCGGGATCACTCCGGCATCCATCAGCTTGACGGCAGCTGCATTGAATTCGTCCCAGGTGGTCGGCATTTCAATGCCATTGGCCGCCAGGACATCCGCGTTGGCCCAGATCCAGTCCACTCGGTGCACGTTCACAGGAGCTGCGCACCATGTGCCTTCACACATCATGTGACCCGCGATCGACGCAGGCAGCACATCGGCCCAGCCTTCGGCTTCGGCCACGGACGAGATATCGGCCAGAACGCCCTCTTCATACCATTCCTGAATCGCGGGGCCTTTCAACTGCACGGCAGTTGGCGGGTTTCCGGACAAAACCCGTGCGCGCAGCGCGGTCATCGCCGCATCCCCTGCACCACCAGCAACCGGCATGTCGGTCCAGGTGCCGCCGTTCGAGGCGAACTCTTCCTGCAATACGGCCACCGACTTGGCCTCACCACCCGACGTCCACCAATGCAGAACTTCCGCCTGTGGCTCGGCCACAACGGACGACGCGGCCGCGATGGCCAGTGTCGATACGGTGGCAAATGCAAAACGATTCATTTTAGTGTCTCCTCCCTGAGAACTTTGTGGCTGCCGAAACAGCGATGCCCGCCATACTGAGAGCCTGTCATCGTCTGGCAACGCAGAATCCGCGCTAAACCTCCCCCACCGCCCAAATTTTCACCGCTTTTGTTACAGCGTGTTACGTTGACATTGAATCTGTTTCCGTTCGTTACAATGCATGGTGTCGGAGGAGCAGAAATTGGGAGGACAAGCCGCGTGAGCATTCCGCGACTTTTGGTGGTGGATGACGACCCCGAGATGCGGTCGATGATGACTCAGTTCCTGCAAAAGAACGGGTTCATTGCCCTGCCTGCCAGTTCGGAAAACGAAATCCGATCGCACCTGACCGCAGGCCGGATCGACCTGATCCTGCTGGATGTGATGCTGGGAGATGAGAACGGGGTCGAGATCTGCGCTCGCCTGCGGGCCGAGCAGGATGTGCCGATTATTCTGGTCTCGGCCCTGTCGGCTGATCATCAGCGGATGGCAGGATATGAGGTCGGCGCCGATGACTATATCGCCAAACCGTTCAATCCGCAGCTGTTGCTGGCGCGGGTTCGCGCTGTGATGCAACGCGCGCGCCGCACGCCCTCACTGGCCTATCGCCGCCGCACGCAAAGCTTTCGCTTCAATGACTGGACTTACGACGGCAAGCGGGATGAGGTGCATTCGCCCGAGGGCTATCTGGTGCCCCTGTCGCAACGGGAAACCGCGCTGCTCAAAGTCCTGTTGGCCAACCCGCATATCCCCCTGACCCGGGATGAGATCGCCGCTGCGCTGGACGTCACCGGCAGTGCGGACAAACCCGAGGCGCAGGGCCGCGCCATCGACGTGTTGGTCGGGCGGTTGCGGTCAAAGATCGAGACCAACCCGAAAGACCCGCAATTGCTGCGGACCGAACGCGGCGTCGGCTATGTTTTCGCCGCCGAAGTGTCGGTGGAAGAGGAGGCATGACAGCGCGCGCGCCGCGCCTGCGCAGCCTGGGCTGGATATGGACCGGGGCGGCTTTTGCCTCGGGCTTGTTGTCCGCAGGGTTGTGGTTTTCCTCGGCCCGCGCCTGGGATGAGTTTCTGACCCGCGCCTATGTTTCAGGCTTTGCCGTCTACGAAGAGTTACGAGTCGGAATAACTCCTCCGCCCGGAGTCACGGTTACAGCCTTGTCGCCCGAAGCGGCGCAACTGGCCGATGCAGGCCAGTTCGAGCAATTGCCCGGCCTGTCGGACCGCAGCTTTGTCACCAACCTTTCGCTCCTGACCGATAATAATACCCCTTTGGCCGGCCGCGAATTGACGCTGGCGGTGATGTCGGATCGGCTGGTCTATCCGGTCTCAGATATCCTCTCACGCATTGATCAGACCGGGGCCGAGAAGATGGGCAACCTGACCCGCCTGCTGGCCACCTATTGCAGCGAACCTATCCTGATCGCCCGGTTCGGACGCAATGACTGGCGGCAGGTGGATGGTACCGATGTCTGGGGCTGCAAGGCCGCCCCCGCCGACTTGCGCCTGCCTGCCATTCTGGCTGCGGTCGTTGCGCTGGCGGTCATCCTGACTTCGGTCGGCAATGTCTCGGATACCTTCACCCGGTTTGCAGGCGCTCTGCGCGATCGCAAGCGCCTGGGTGGACCGAACAGCTATGACGCCGATGGTCCGGCGGAACTGCGCGAGATCGTTTCGGCGGTCAACGACCATCTGGACGCCGAGCGGGCGCAGCTGGAAAAGCGCGCCACCGTTCTATCTGGCGTCAGTCACGATCTGGGCACGCCCGCCACCCGGGTTCGCCTGCGGGCAGCACTGATCCCCGATGACGAACTGCGCGAAAAGCTAGAGGCGGATGTAGACCAGATGACCGGCATGATCGAAAGCGTGCTGACGTACACCCGATCAGAACTAAGCGTTGAAGAACCGCGTCAGATTTCACTGACCGCGCTGGTCGAGTCTCTGGTTGCCGACTACCAGGACATGAACCTGCCGGTGTCATTGAGGAAAACTGCCCCGGTCGCCGTCGAGGGTGCACCGTCGCTTTTCATGTCGCGACGCGGGCGCGGGTCGCTCCCGGAAACGCGACGGATGCTGGTCATGGGGCGGCCGATCTCGCTGAAACGCGCATTGACCAACCTGATCGACAACGCTCTGAAATATGGCCGCCATGCGGAGGTGCAACTGGAAACAGATGCCCGCACAGCCACCATCACTGTCGAGGACAAGGGGGCCGATCTCTCCGTTTCAGATATCGAGGCGCTGATGGCCCCGTTTCGCCGCGGGTCCAATATCGGGTCCTCGGACGGGTTCGGCCTTGGCCTGACCATCGTGGCTACGATTGCCGAACAGCATGGCGGCTCTCTCAGATTCGAGACCGGGGATCAGGGCCTGCGTGCGCGGCTGCAGATCACCCGGCAATGACCGCTCTAGGTCATGTAACTGCGCACCAGTGCTCCGGCGATCAGCGACCAGCCATCCGCGATGACGAAAAACGCCAGTTTGAACGGCAGCGATACGGTCGCGGGTGGTACCATCATCATACCCATCGACATCAGGACCGCCGCCACCACAAGATCAATGATCAAAAAAGGCAGGAAGATCAGAAATCCAATCTGAAAGGCGCGGGCAATCTCGGACAACATGAAGGACGGCATCAGGATCGACAGCGGTGCCTCGGGTGACAGCGCGATGGCGTCGCCGCCGGGGCGCAGGGCCGCCATGGAAAAAAACGTATCGGGGTCCAGCCGCGCAGCCATGAAAGCGCGGAACGGCTGGATTGCAATTTCAAGCGCCGGCTCAACCTCCATCGTTTCTTCGACCATGGGCCGGATGCCAGTGGTCCACGCCTCGGTAAACACCGGCTCCATGATGAAATAAGTCAGGAACATCGCCAGGCTGACAATCAGCATGTTGGGCGGTGATTGCTGTAACCCAATGCCCTGTCGCAGGATCGCCAGAACCGTGATCAGAAACGGAAAGCAGGTGATCATGATCGCCAACCCCGGCGCGAGACTGAGCACCGTGATCAACAGGATCAACTGGATGGTCCGCGCCGAGATCGAGCCGCCTTCGCCCAGTGACAGCGACAACTCCTGTGCCACAGCCAAGGATGGGGACAGGGTCGCAAGCGCGACAACCAGCCAAAGCAGAACCCGCATCAACCGATTCCGTTTTGCAAGTCCGCGATCTCGATCAGGCGCACCGCCAATTGCCCGGCCTGATCGCCCTCCATCTCTTCCAGCAGGCCACGGGCGACCAGTTGATCGCCGACATAGAGGTCAACCGGGTCCTCGATCCGCTTGTCCAGCGTCAGCACGGCATTCTCACCCATGTTCAACAGGTCGCGGATCAAGGGCCGCGCGCGCCCGACCGAGACTGTGACCTCGATCGGAACGGCTTCGAACGGGTTGGCTTTCTCGGGTTTCGGGGTCTGGGACTCACTCATCGTTCACTGCCTCTTTTGCCTCAAATACATATGCGTCGAATGCCCCGGCGACCGAGGCCAGCAGACCGCTGCAATCCACTTCGCGTTGAGAGGTGCCGACCTGCAATCGGGCTTGCCCGGGCTCCAATGACGGGTCCTCAATCACGCGGGTGGGCGACGACAGATCCTGCGGTAACAGGGCCTCAACCTCTGTCCCGCAACCTGTGGGCACTAAAATCTGCATCGGCTGACCGACCTGTTCGCGCGCCATGTCCGCCAGCTGTTCCACCAGCCGCGCGGCAAAGCCGCGATCCAAGGTTTCGGGCAGAACAACCTGTACCAGGCTTTGAAACATCGGCTCCAGCGACAGGGTCATCCGGGTAGCGGCCTCGTGATAGGTGAAGGACATATCCTCAAGCGATTTGGCAAGTTCGGCCGAAACCTGCCCCCGGCTCTGTTCCTGCGCCTGAACCGCGTCTTCCCAACCGGCGCTGTAGCCTTGTTCAAACGCGGCCAGCCTTTGTTCTTCCAGCGCGTCCTCGTCCAGAAGGTGCAGTTTGCCACCACCGGCCTGCAGGGTGAAATCCTCAAGAAGATGGGCAATCGACATCAGACACGCTCCTCCCCTTCTTCAAGCCAGCTGCGCAGGATCTCGACAGTTTCTTCCTGTTTGTCGCCAATCATCGCGCGCAAACGGTCCACCGGATCAGTGCCCTGCTGAGCGGCCAACGCCGGAACGTCGCCAGCAGGTATCTGGCCCGGCAGCGAGGTGAATTGACCGTTCTCGTCGGTTGAAATTTCACCGGTCAGATAGGCCTCGGGCTCAGGAGTGGTCCCTGCAGGCAGCAGCGCGGGTGCCATCGCCGGATTCGTCAGGATCGGACGGATCACGAACAGGCCGAGCACCAGCGAGACAATCGCCAGAACCGCCATCTGTATCACCGACATCACGTCGAAATGCACCTTTTGCCAGATCGAGGCCGAGGCCATCGTGCCCTGCGGCTCAACCAGCGGCAGGTCCAGCGATTTCAGGGTAATGACATCCCCGCGCGCCTCGTCGAACCCTACGGCCGAAGCCACCAGCTCTTTCAACGCGTCCATCTCGGCCTCGGGCATCGGCTCAAAGTTCTCGATCCCAGCGGCATCGACGCTTCGCGTGCCATTGACCAGAACCGCCACGGTCAGTCGCTTGATTGCACCCGGCGCATTGTGCACCTCCAACTCGGTCTCAGAGACCTCGTAATTCACCCGTTCACGGGTCTGCGTTGCGTTGGAGTTCGATTCGTCGCCTCCGGCACCGTCCCCATCCGGCAAGTTCGACGCCACGGTTACATCAGCAGACTGGTTGCGGGCACTGTCGGACCGCTCCTCGATATCGGTGCTGATGGCAACACGGCCATTGGGATCAAAGCGGCGTTCTCGAATGGACTCGGTCTTGGTCACCGTATCGACACTGACCTCAACCACCGCATTCCCGGCACCAACGCGCGCCTCAACCAACCGCATCACCCGTTCACGCAGCTGTCTTGCCTTGTCATCTGCTGTATCAGCGGCCACGGCTGTCTCCTGTGCCCCGATCACCGCTCCTTTCGAATCGACAACGGTGACATTCTCGGGCACCAAGCCGCTGACCGCAGAAGCCACCAGAAACCGGATTGCCTTGGCCTGGTCGGAAGTTACCTGGGCACCCGACGGCACCAGATAAACCGAGGCCGTCGGCGCCACGCTGCGCTGGAACGGGTTGGTCGACCCGTTGGCAATATGAACGCGCACCTGGCTGACATGGGGGCTGCCGACAATGGTCCGGGCCAGCTCACCTTCTTTTGCCCGCCAATAGGCGGCATCGAACATCTGCGACGTGGTACCAAAGCCGCTGAGCGAATCCAGCAGTTCATATCCCTGATTGCCATTCGCTGGCAGGCCTTCGCTGGCCAGAGTCATGCGCAGCTCATCCCGCTGCGACCCGGGCACATAGATCGAGCCGCCGCGAATTTCATACGGAACCCCGCGCTGTTCCAGCGAGCGGACGATATCCCCTGCGGCGCCACTTTCCAGCCCCGCATAGAGCAAGGTCATCGATGGCGCCGTCACCAGACGTGACATCGCAAGGACCCCAAGAAACACCAGCACAACCGCACCGGCAACGATGATTTGCTTACGCCTGTCCAAACTTGCCCAGACAGTTCCGATCTGCTGCACGCTCACCTCCGACTCGCCGACATTCTGCCCGGCTCACCTCCTGTTTGGACGATTGCCCTTAACAATCGGTTAGTCCCTGCCGGGTTATGACAATTGCAGAACGGACAAATGAGGACGTCATGACTGACGCAACTGCAGAACAGGCAGAAGCCCCTGAAAAATCAGGTAAAAAAGGTCTTCTTATCGGAGTGATTCTGGCCGTGGCCGGGGCGGCAGGCGGGTATTTCCTGACCACGTCCGGAATGCTGCCTTTCGGCGGCAAACCCACGGTGGAAGAGGCCAAGGAAATGGATAAGGGCAAACCGGTCAAGGCGTTGCCACAGGTGGGTTTCATCGATCTGCCGCCGGTCATCGTTTCGGTGAATGCAGGCGATTCGCGGCACCTGAAGTTTCACGCTCAGCTTGAGGTGAACGGCGAATACGCCGCCGATGTCGAGAAGATGAAACCGCGAATCATGGACATCCTGAACGGCTATCTGCGCGCGGTCGAAGTGTCGGATCTTGAGGATTCGCTGGCCCTGATCCGCATCCGCGGACATCTGTTGCGGCGCATTGAAATTGTCGTCGGCGAGGGACGCGTGCGCGATGTCCTCGTGATGGAATTTGTATTGAACTAGGAGGCGAAATTGGAGCTGATTGCAGATATTTTGCTGGTCGCCGGCGCGCTGGGTGCGGGTCTTTATTGTTTTGTGCTGTCCCGGCGGCTCAAGCGGTTCACCGATCTGGAAAAGGGCGTTGGCGGTGCGGTTGCCGTGCTGTCGACCCAAGCCGATGAACTGAAAAAGTCGCTTGGTGCGGCGCGTGAGGCGTCGGACCAGTCCGGTGAGGTTCTGAAAGAGCTGACGCAGCGGGCCGAATCGGTTGCCCAGCGCCTCGAGCTGATGATGGCATCGATGCATGACGTCGTTCCGCCCGAGGACAAGGCCGCAAATCAAGCGAAAACGGAAGCTGTCACCCCTCCGGAGGAAACAAGCGCAAAACCCGATACGGATGCTGAAGCAGTTGCGGCAGAACCGGAAGACACTACTGAGTTGAGCGAAGAGCCTGCACAGCCGGAAGACATAGTTGAGGCGGGCGATCAGCCTGCGGAGCAGGAAACCGAAACACCTGCCACAACTCCTGCCAAGCGGCCCGATGGCTTGATGTTCTTCCGACACGACCGTTCCCGGGATGAGGTCGCGACATGACCCGCAAGCCAACCGAAAGACGCCCAAAGAGCGGCGTGCTGGCAGTCATCTCGTTGCTGATGATCGGATCCGCCGCGATTCGCATTGGGTTGGAGGCTGGTCCCGCGCTGGCGAAAGGCGTCGAGCCGTCAATGCCCGAAGCCAAGCAGGCGCGGGCCGAGTTGCCGGGGGCGCAGGTTTTGCTGACTGAATTGCTGCGCCGGGAAGAGGCGCTGGAACAGCGCGAGGCAGCAGTCCTGAACAAGGAAAAGGCGCTGGCCATTGCCGATCAGGCGATCGAGACCCGCCTGGTTGCGCTGCAAGAGGCCGAAGAAGCCCTGCGCGAAACGCTCTCCATCGCCGAAAAGGCCGCCGAGACCGACCTGACGCGCCTGACGGATGTTTATCAGAACATGAAACCCAAAGACGCCGCCGCCCTGTTTGAGACGATGGATCCGAGTTTTGCCGCCGGCTTTCTGTCACGGATGCCGCCGGACGCGGCGGCGGGCGTTCTGGCCGGGCTGAGCCCTGAAGCCGCTTATACAATCAGCGTCATCATGGCTGGCCGTAACGCCGCGGCGCCGCAGGAATAGCATTTCAACCCGCACAGGACTTTGCTGGAGACCACCCATGATCGGATTAATCGGAATTGTCGTCATTTTCGCCATGGTGTTCGGCGGCTATCTGGCTGCGGGCGGCAAGATGGCCATCATCATGAAGTCGCTGCCGTTTGAGATGATGATGATCGGCGGCGCGGCTGTTGGGGCCTTTATGATCAGCAACGACATGAGCGCCGTCAAACACACCCTCAAAGACATGGGCAAGGTGTTCAAAGGCCCGAAATGGAAGCCCGAGGATTATCGCGACCTGCTGTGCCTGCTGTTTTCGCTGATCCGCACCGCCAAGGCCAACCCGGTCGAGGTTGAACAACATATCGAAGACCCAGATAACTCGACGCTGTTTTTGACCTATCCCAAGATTCAAGCCGACAAAGAAGCGGTTGATCTGATCTGCGACACGATGCGGTCCGCATCAATGAATTACGACGACCCGCATCAGGTGGAAGAAGTGCTGGAAAAGCGGATGGAAGCAAATTTTCACCACGCCATGCATTCCAGCCACGCCCTGCAGACGGTTGCCGATGGCCTGCCCGCCCTGGGCATCGTGGCAGCGGTTCTGGGGGTGATCAAGACAATGGGCTCGATCGACCAACCACCCGAGGTTCTGGGCAAACTGATCGGCGGTGCGCTGGTGGGGACTTTTCTGGGCGTGTTTCTGGCCTATGGTCTGGTCGGCCCCTTCGCGGGCAAGCTGAAAGCAGTAGTGGAGGAGGACAACCATTTCTACCAATTGATCAAAGAGGTTCTGGTCGCCAACCTGCACAACCACAATGCCGCCATGTGTATCGAGGTCGGGCGTCAGAACACACCGACCCATAACCGCCCGGGTTTCACCGAGCTTGAAGAGGCGCTGAAAGAGCTCAAACAGGCCGCAGCATGACCCGGTTCGTGCTCTTAGCCTCCGCATTGATCGCAGCGGCCACCGGCGCCACCGCGCGGGATGTAACCGTGCGCTCGGGCGAACATGACGGGTATACCAGACTGGTTGTCCAGGTTCCGCAAAACACCGACTGGGTCTTGAAGCAGACGAAGAACGGCGCGCGCCTAAACGTTGCGCTGGAGGATGTGGCGTTTCAGACAGGCGCGGTGTTTCAACGCCTGACCCAGAACCGCCTGGCTGCCCTTTCACAGGCTGAACCCGGTGCCCCCCTTGAGCTGGAGTTTGGCTGTGACTGTGTTGCTTCGGCCTTTCTGTTCAAAAACACGATGATTGTGGTGGACATCGCGCCGGGTACCTACCTGCCGCCGCCTACCAGCGACATTCCAACCCTGACCCTGCCCAAGGCACCCGAGGACGGCAAAACACCAGTTCGGGATCAGACTATTTCTGCGTTGGAATTGCCTTTGTTGAACCTGAACGCGAGCGGCTTCGAAGACCAGCTTGCAGCGCGTCTTTTGCAGGGTGCTGACCGCGGCATTGTCGATTTGAACATTGCTCCTGTGGGGCCACGGGCCTCTATTGGCAACCAAAGTCTGCTCATGACATCTGATGTGGAACTGAACGTTCAGGTGACCTCAATTCTGGGCGATCTGAACGGGCTTTTGGGTCCGGATGTGCCACAGCTGGAACGTCGCCCCCCCTGCGTGTCCAGCGCCGAGCTTGCCTTTGACGACTGGTCCGATGAACGCCCGTTTGCCGAACAAGCTGCGCAGCTGAGGGCGGATCTGTTTCAGGAATTCGATACCGTCGACGAGACCCGCGCGCTGAAACTGGCCAAGTTATATGCCTATTCCGGGTTCGGTTCTGAAGCCATCAGGGCGCTGGAATTGCTGGGCGAGCAGTCATTGGAAACCAAACGTATCGCCACCATTGCCCGCGTTCTGGACAATAGGCCGCTGAATGAAACGAATCCTTTTGCCGGGCTTCAGCGTTGTGCCAGCGATGCCGCCATGTGGGCGGCTCTGACCGAGGGCAACCTGCACGAAGACGCAAATCTGGCGGCAATCGAGCAGACCTTTGCGCAGCTCCCGGATCACCTGCGCCGCTTTGTCGGACCGATGCTGTCGGACATTCTGGTGGACGGGCAGAAATTGGAAGCCGCCCGGCGCGTCTTGCGCTCGGTGGACCGTGTTGAGACTCGGACCAGCGCCGACACCACGCAGGTAAAGGCAAAAGTCGCAGCGGCCGAGCAGGATACCCCCCGGGCCAAAGCCTTGCTGACCGAAGTGCTTGCGGCCCCGGACGCCACGCTTGAAGCCCCGTTTGCGCTGGCTCGGCTGGTCGACAAACGCTGGCTGGAACGCGGCGCAGTTTCACCGCAAGAGCTGGATCTGGCGGAGTCCTATACGGTCGAGTTTCGCCGATCAGATATCGGTCCGATGATGCAACAAACGCACGCGGTTGCCCTGAGCCTGGGACAAGAATTCGACGCGGCGCTGGACGTGGTGGCAGAACTGACAGAGGGTGACGCCTCCACAGAAACGCTCAACCGCGTGGTGTTTGTGCTGACTGAACGGGCCGACGATGCAACCTTTCTGCGTCGCGCCCTGAGCCTGTCGCACGTCCAGATAAAGGAGCTGACAACCAATGCGGCAATCGTCGTTGCGGACCGGCTGGCCAGGCTGGGTTTCGCCCGACAGGCGCAGGCCCTGGCGAAACGTCCTCAGGACAGGCTCAAGCGTGGGGAACGGGCCCGGTTGCGGGCGAAGGCGGCACTGCTGGCCCGGCGCCCGCATCAGGCAATGCTGGAACTGGCCGAAGATTCCACCGAAGCGGCTGTTTCACTGCGGGCCGCTGCCCTGCAAGCTGCGGGCGATTTCGCGGCGGCTGGCGAGTTGATGCGCGCCTCGGGTCACACGGATGAAGCGAACCGGTTGTTCTGGCTGGCCGATCTGACGGAGGAGGCAGAGCGGGATAGCGGGACGAGGTTCAGTCGAGTTGCGAATACAACTCGGGGCCTTTTAGCCTTACCGGTACGTATTCCAGAAAAACCGTTGGCCAATGCGGAGGCCCTGTTGCAGGACAGCGCGGAAACTCGACAGAGGATTACCGATCTCTTCGCGACTTTGAAGGAAGAGTGACACAGGCTCTAACACGGAAAGAAATAGGCATCAGGACATGTGCCACACGGATCTTTGGTCGGAAAGGCAAGCGTCAGGGACCAAAAATATATGGTGACAAATCGGAATATTGGGAGTTCGGGGCGACCCAGCCCAGAATGACCTTGCGGATCGCCTCGGCGCGCGACGCTCCGATAACCGGGGCCGCGAATTCCATATATTTGGCGATTACCTCATCCCGGCTGATCGGTGCCTCGGGACCGCCACGGGCGTTAATGTCTCCGGATTTCCAAACCCGCCCGTCGGTGGTTGTGATGCTGACATCCGCCCAGCGACCTTCGGGGAAACGGGCGTTGTGGCGCTTGTTCTCTGTCACTTGGATGCGCGCCATCAAATCCGCCACTTCCGGATCAGTCAGACCAGTTCCGGATATGTGTTCTACACCGATCCGTCCGTGAATGGCCTGCACAGCTACGGCAAAGGGCAGAGAATACTGAGCCTGGGACGTCGTGCCCGGCATCCCGGCATATAGGCAGGCCGCCTGATGGAAACTGTTGATCTGAATGGATTGAATCTGGTCGGAGGACAGGCTGTTGTCCCGCATCACCGCCCGGACGCCATCAATCGCCGCATGCGCCCAGCGGCAGATGGGATAGGGTTTCACATATTGACGCTCGATTTGCCAGAACTGTCCCAGATCAGTCCAATGGGGGGCGGCGGCATCGGCTTCGATTGTGATGGCAGGCGCCCCGGTAAATCCGCGCTCGGCCAGAATGGCAGCGGAAATGCCAACCAGCGCGCCCCAGCCCGAACCGTCATGCAACATCGTTGGATTGGCTATCTCGCGCATCATCTGGCTGCGTGGGCCGTGGTATTCGGCAATCCCCAACGCCTGCCGCATCTGTTCGGGTGTAAAACCGCGCAACCGGGCGACCATCGCCACAACGCCCAGCGCGTTCCAAGCGCCCGAGGTGTGGTAGTCGCTGACCGAAGCGTGCAACGACAACCCGGCGCGACCGGCAATTTCATAGCCGGTGATGACGGTGGCCAAAGCTTCGGGTCCGGTCAGGTCGTGGCGATGTTCGGCCAGGGCGATCAATGCAGGCAAAACCACAACCCCGATATGCCCTTTGGTGGGGTTGTACCCGTCATGCCCGTCAAGATTGTCGGTCTGGGTTGCGGCTGCATAGGCTGCTCCTGCCAAGCTTACCGGGCGACCATCGAACATCATCCGCGCGCTAAAGGCCGGATCGGAACTGGCATAAAGCAGCGCCGCCGTGTCGCGCGCGATCACCCCGGCCTCCATCGGGCCCGACGCGATCAGGATACCCATCGTGTCCAGCATCATCAGCGCCGCCGCCTCTTTGGCGCTATCAGGCATCTGGTCGGCCGGGCGGTTAAGGATAAAATCGGCAACGCGCGTGAAGGTATCGGTCACGAGGCCGTCTCCATCACCGGTTGGATGTCGCGCAACCTGTATCCTTTGGGGTCGAAGGGCGGTTCCGCAAGGATTCTGGCCCTGTGCGGCTTGCCGAGGATGAAAATCTCGACCGTATCGCCCGGACCAGCCACCTTGGGGTCTGCATATCCGATGGCCAAGGACTTATCCACAGAATAGCCGAATGCACCCGAGGTCACGCGGCCAACGGGGGTGCCGTCGGGGGTAAAGACCGGCTCACCACCTGAGGCATCCGCCAGATCGGCGTCAACCTCGAAGATCGACAGTACTTCGCGCGGCGGATTGTCCTTGATGGCCAGATAGGCTTCCTTGTGCAGGAACTCCTTGTCCAGCTTGATCAGTCCTGCCAGCCCGACCTCTTGCGGCCAGTATTCCTGAGAATACTCGCGACCCCAAGACCCGTAACCCTTTTCGATGCGCAGCGATCCCAGCGCGCGGCCGCCTACGGGGCCGCCGTTCAACGTCTTTGCAGCCTCCAAAAGCGCGGAATAGAGTCTAATTTGGTCAGATTCAGCGCAGTGCAATTCCCATCCTAGATCGCCGGTAAAGCTGACGCGGATGGCCAAACAGGTGACCCCGGCGACTTCGATCGTACGGGATCGCATAAACCGGAAGCCCTCGTTGCTCAGGTCCGCATTTGTCAGTCGCTGCAACAGATCACGCGCCTTTGGCCCGGCCACGTTGAAGCCTGCAATGCGGTTGGTGACGACTTCGACAGTGGTGCCCTCCGGCAGATCGACCATGTTGAAGAAGCGCTGATGATAGCGCTCGGCCATGCCCGAGCCGATCATCATGTATTCGTCATCTGCAACCTTGGTGACGGTAAAATCACCGGCCACCCCCCCGCGAACTGAAATCAGCGGAGTCAGACAGGACCGCCCAATCTCGGTCGGCACCCGGTTGGCGACCAGGCGGTCCAGCCAATCGTAAGCCCCCGGCCCCTTGATCTCGTAGTTGGCGAAGTTCGAGATATCGATGACGCCCACATGATCGCGCAACATCTGCACCTCGCGCCCCACCGGTTCCCACCAGTTCTGACGGGTGAAGCCGTTGGTTTCCTTCGCGCCGGGCTGATCGGCGAACCACAGCGGATGCTCCCAGCCGCAGTTCAGACCAAAGACGCAGCCCATGTCTTTTTGCATCTGGTAGGCCGGGCGCACGCGGGCCGGTCGACCGGCACTGCGTTCTTCGTTCGGGAAGTGGATGGCGAAGCGGTGGGTATAGACGTCTTCGACCCGCGCCTTGGTGAAAGCCTTGTCGGCCCAGTCGCCGAACCGCGCCAGATCCCAGGCAAACATATCGTATTGCGGCTCGCCCTCGATCATCCATTGCGCTGACAACAGCCCGAGACCGCCCGATTGCGAAAAGCCGGGGATGATACCGGTGCAGCAGAAGTAGTTTTTCAACTCCGGCACCGGTCCCCAGATCGCGTTGGAATCCGGAGACCAGATCATCGGCCCGTTTATCACCCGCTTGACACCAGCGGTCGCAGCCACCGGCACGCGTTCGGTGGCGCGGATGACGTTCTCCATGATGCGATCCAGATCGTCGGGGAACAAGTCGTGGGCAAAATCCAGTGGAGTGCCGTTTTCAGCCCAGAAACGCATGTCCTTCTCATAGGCACCAATCAGCAGACCGTTGCCTTCCTGCCTGAAGTAATACTCGCCATCCCGGTCGGCGATCGAGGGCAGACGCCGGCCCAGATTGGCGACCTCATCAATTGCTTCGGTAACAAAATACTGGTGTTCGGTCGGTTGCAATGGCAGTTCGATCCCGGCCATCGCCGCAACCTCACGCCCCCACAGGCCGCCTGCATTCACCACCCATTGCGTGTGAATGTCACCCTTTTCGGTGCGCACGATCCACGAGCCATAGGGTTGATGTTCAGTCCCTATTACAGGGCAAAACCGCTCAATCGTGGCCCCCATTGCCCGCGCGCCGGCGGCATATGCGTGGGTCACACCCGAAGGATCGACATTGCCGCCATCGGGTTCGAACATGATGCAGCGGATGTCATCGAACTGCGCCAGCGGGTGCAATTCCATCGCCTGCTCACGGCTGACCTCATAGAAATTCAGGCCGTAAAACTTCGCCTTGGCTTCTTGCAGGCGCAACTGGTGTTCGCGATCCTCGGTCTGCGCCAGATAGAGTGAACCGGACTGGAACACGCCACAACCCTGCCCGGTTTCCTTCTCCAGCTCTTTATACAGGTTCATCGTATAATGCTGGATGCGCGTGATGTTGTTGTTGTCGTGCAAACCGTGGATATTGGCCGCCGCATGCCAGGTCGAGCCCGAGGTCAGCTCATCACGTTCCAGCAGAACCACGTCGGTCCAGCCGAGCTTGGCCAGATGGTATAGGATCGAGCAACCAACAAGGCCGCCTCCGATCACAACGGCCTGAGCGTGGGTTTTCATGGGCTGACCTCCTGCTTGCGGACTAAGCGCTTGTTGGAAATTCAGCCACAGGTCAGGAACAGCTTATGCTCTGTTCCCGACGCGAAATGTCGGGAACAGAGCGCAGCTCGCCGGTTTTGATCAGTAGGGTGCCTCGACATCGTTCATCGAGACGTAAACCGTCTTCATCTCGCTGAAGTGGTTTATTGCCAGTTTCGAGTTCTCACGCCCGACGCCCGACATTTTGGACCCGCCGAACGGCGCCTCAACCGGGGCGAGGTTGTAGGTGTTGATATAGCAGGTGCCCGCCTCGAACCCGGCCACGATGCGGTGGGCGCGGGTCAGGTCGTTGGTAAAGACGCCTGCGGCCAGGCCGAATTCGGTGTCATTGGCACGGTCCATGACCTCTCCTTCGGTGTCGAAATCCAGCACCGACATGACGGGGCCAAAGATTTCTTCGCGCGCGATGGTCATGTCGTCGGTCACATCGGCAAAGACAGTGGGCTGCATGTAGAAGCCATCACCGTCGATCCGCTCGCCGCCATAAACCAGACGTGCGCCTTCGGACTTGCCCTTCTCGACATAACCCAGCGCAATGTTCATCTGGTTTTCGCTGACCATGGGGCCAAAGTTGACCTCTTCATCCAGCGGGTCGCCGATTTTCGCGGTTGCCAGACGTTCGGACAGGCGCGAAAGGAACGCCTCTTTGATGCCTTTTTGAACGAACACGCGGGTGCCGTTGGAGCACACCTGACCCGAGGAATAGAAGTTGCCCAGAATCGCGCCCGAGACGGCGTTTTCGATATCGGCGTCGTCGAACACGATCATCGGGGATTTGCCGCCCAGCTCCATCGTCACGTGCTTCATACCATCCGCCGCGGCGGCATAGACCTTGCGGCCCGTTGGCACAGACCCGGTCAGCGAAACCTTGGCCACGCGCGGGTCAGTCACCAGCGATGCGCCAACGTCGCCATAACCTTGCACGACGTTGTAGACGCCCTTGGGCGCCCCGGCCTCGATCAGGATTTCCGCCACTTGCAGCGCGGACAGAGGCGTGGTTTCCGACGGTTTGAAGATCATTGTATTGCCGCAGGCCAGCGCAGGCGCGCCCTTCCAACAGGCGATCTGGGTCGGATAGTTCCACGCACCGATACCGACGCAGACGCCCAGCGCCTCGCGGATCGTGTACACGAAGTCGCCACCGCCCAGCGGGATGTGCTCGCCGGTCAGTGAGGCCGCCAGACCGCCGAAATACTCCAGCGCGTCCGCGCCGCTGGTCGCATCGGCCACCAGCGTTTCCTGAAGGGGTTTGCCGGTGTCGTGGGTTTCCAGAACCGACAGCTCGTGATTGCGCGCATGCATGATGTCGGCGGCACGGCGCAGAACGCGGCCGCGCTCGGTTCCCGACATTGCGGCCCACTCGGCCTGAGCGGCTTTAGCGCTGTTTAGAGCCTGATTCACGATCTCAGGCGTTGCAGAATGCAGCCGCGCGATGACCTCACCGGTGGCCGGGTAGATGACGTCGATCGGGGCGCCATTGGTGTCTTCGACATATTGGCCATTGATGAAATGGCTGGCCTTGGGCTGAAACTTCATGCCGCGTCCTTTTCTGTTCGGATGTTCCCTTGGGGGAAGGGAATAGAGTGCGTTACGCACGGATTTAGCTTTTATTGATTCATCAGTCAATAAAAGCAGGAGCTGGCGGCATCTTGCCGAGTCAAAATGGCCTGATCTTGAAATGAACGGTTAATGTTCTATTTATGTTCTACACAGTCGGAGGATCACCCGATGACCCGGAACATGCAAAATTCCGCCCTGAGCGGCCCGTCGAACGACTATCACCTTTTACCCGTCACCGACCGGCAAATGCGCTATGCCCGCGCCATCGCGGAACAGACTGCGCTGGACATTCCAGTCGAGGCGCAACGCGACCGGCGGTCGATGTCAGACTGGATTTCAGCACACAAGCCACACGATCCGTCCCCCTTTGCCAGTTATCCTACGGGCAAGCAGGTCGCCTTTGCCGAGCGCATCTCGCGTATAAAACGCCGACCGATCCCGTCCGAGTGCTTCCGGGACAAACAAATGATGTCGCGCTGGATCGATCAGAACAAATAGGCTGAAAACAGGTTCAATGCGGTTGGTGGTTGCGGGAATAGATGCTGACCGCTGCCGCTACGAACATCCCCAACAATACGTAACCCGTGACTGCCTCAGCCGCTGCCAGCGCGCGACACAACCCGACAGGTGCCATGTCGCCATATCCTACCGTAGTGAAGGTGACGTATGAGAAATACAGCACGTCCGCCGGCCCTTTGGCACCAATCACACAGAGGTCATAATACCCAAAAGCCCCATAGGCCGCGGCGAACAGGAAGGGCACCACCTGTATGAAGGACACCCCCATCAGGAATACCAGTCGGCGAGGAGACTTTACCTGCGTCATGTAATACCAGGACTGCGAAACGATCCAGATCACCAACCCGACCGATGTGATCGTGCCGATCGTATCCCCGGCAGCCGCCTCGCTGAGACGAGACAACCCATACCAGGCCAGGAAACTGGCCACGATCAGCCCTAAAGCTGCGACCAGAGTCGACTTCCACTCTGCCAGGGTCGTTGGTTCACGACGCATGACGCCTCCGATATCGTGTGTCCGGAAAGATGATCCGCTTTCCGGGGCGCGCCCGCAACCTTGTTTATCAGAGAGTTAGTCGGAGCCCAGATGCTCTTGACCGCGCTGGCGCGCCAGTTGGATCTGTTTCTGCCGCTCGCGGAACCGCATCTTGTCGGCCTCAGAGGTCTCGTTGATACACTGATGGCAGGACACGCCATGTTCGTATTCGGGGCGCTTCATATCCTCGGGCAGGATCGGGCGGCGGCAGCCGTGACACAGGTTATGTGGCCCTTCGACCAGCCCATGCCCCACGGACACGCGGTTATCGAACACAAAACATTCACCCTGCCAGGTGCTGTCCTCGGCGGGCATCTCCTCAAGATAGCGCAATATGCCGCCCTTCAGGTGATAGACATCCTGGACCCCCTGCCCCAGCAGGAAATTGGTGGATTTCTCACAGCGGATGCCGCCGGTGCAGAACATCGCCACGCGTTTATTGTGAAAGCGGTCCTTGTTTTCCTCCCACCACGCCGGGAAATCGCGGAAACTGGCCGTTTCAGGGTCTATTGCGCCCTCGAACGTGCCAATCGCCACCTCGTAGTCGTTGCGGGTGTCGATCACCACCACGTCCTCCGAGCGGATCAGGTCATTCCAGTCCTCGGGCTCCACATAGTTGCCGACGCGGGCGCACGGATCGATATCCGGCTGGCCCATTGTCACGATCTCTTTTTTCAGGCGCACTTTCATCTTGCCAAAGGGAGGGTGGTCGGCGGTGGCCTCTTTCCAGTCCAGATCCGTACAGCCCGGCAGCGCACGAATATGCGCCAGCACAGCATCAATCCCGGCGCGCGGGCCCGCGATGGTGCCGTTGATCCCCTCTTGCGCCAGCAGAAGCGTGCCTTTGACCGATTGCGCGCGGCACAGCACCAGCAAAGGCTCGCGCAGCGCGGCAGGATCGGCGAAACGGGTGAAATGATAAAGGGCAGCGATTGTGTACATGCGCGTGATCTAAACCTGCTGGGCCAGTGCCGCAAGGCATCAGGCTGTAGCCCGGCGCAAGATTGACGATTCCGCCCGCACCCCGTACCGATAGAAAACCCCAAGGAGATACCGTGATGACCCACGCCCTGCTTGTTATCGACGTCCAGAATGACTTCTGCCCCGGCGGTGCGCTGGCCGTACCCGGAGGGGATGAGATCGTCGCCCCGATCAATGCGATGATGGATGATTTCGACGCCGTGATCCTGACGCAGGATTGGCATCCGGCAGGCCATTCCTCATTCGCCAATTCGCACGCGGGCAAAATCCCCTATGACATGACCGAAATGCCCTATGGTCCACAGGTACTGTGGCCGGATCATTGCGTTCAGGGCACGTCAGGCGCTGCGTTTCATGCCGATCTGCGCAGCGATGGTGATCTGATCCTCCGCAAAGGGTTTCGCAGCGCCATAGACAGCTATTCAGCGTTTTTCGAAAACGATCAGACCACTCCAACCGGTCTGGAGGGCTATTTGAGAACACGCGGCATCGACACACTGACTCTTGTCGGTCTGGCGACGGATTTCTGCGTCCATTTCTCTGCAGTAGACGCCGCACGGCTGGGGTTTGATGTAACCGTCCGGATGGAAGCCTGCAGGGCCATCGATCTGGACGGGTCCCTGGCCTCTGCCAAAACCGCGATGCGCGCGGCTGGCGTCACTTTGGCCTAAGGCGTGGCTCCCGCAGCTGCCAGATATCTGAGCACGGCAATCACGACCACCGCCAACGCAAGAGCTAACCCGATGCGCCCCTGAACCGAGCGCCGTTTGGGTGTGGACCCGCCCGATTGTTGCGGCTTCTCTATCCTGTTCTGACTTTCGGGCGGCACGTCGTCCTGTGGCCGGGCTGATTTTACGTCGTTCAGAAACTGACGGATATCGAATTCGCCACAATACTCGCCCTTAACACCCACTGCCCTGATATTGGCAAACAATGCGTGAAGGATACGATCCCGCTCAACCGTGTCCTGTAAGCGATAATAGCCATGTGCAAGATTGCTGTTGGTGGATTCCAGTCCAAACCCGGCCTCTTCAAAGACCAGTCGGATTTTGGGAGAAGTTGCCCGAAGAGCTGCTGCCGTTTCGGCACGGCGAAAGAACGCTCGCGCCGCCCTGCCGCCGGGCGCTGCGGTCTTCGCTGATCCGGAATTCGTATCGTCAGCGTCAATCGTTACAATATCAAAGTCGTACTCGAGAACCATTCACCGACTTAACCTTGCCCTTCCATCCCCTTCTTCCACTAACCAACGAAAAGATCACACAATATGCTCGTTTTGTGTTCTGACCTTGTCATTGTCCTCAATCTAGCGACTCTTGCCAATTCACGCACCTATTGATCTAACAACGGAAATCGCAGGAGTTCCCCATGGTCGATATTGCGACACGCGTGTACAATCATAAATGGAAGATTGACCCGATTGTCCGGTCTTTGATCGACACGGATTTCTACAAACTGCTGATGTGCCAGTCAGTGTTTCGAAATAAGCCCCAAACAGATGTGGCTTTTTCGCTGATCAACCGGTCGAATCACATTCCTTTGGCTGAACTGATCGACGAAGGCGAGTTGCGCGAACAGCTGGACCACATCCGCTCGCTCAGCCTCAGCCGGGGCGAAAGCACCTGGCTGCGCGGCAATATGTTCTATGGCAAACGGCAGATGTTCCGCTCGGACTTTATGGAGTGGTTCGAGAATATGCGCCTGCCGCCCTACCACCTTGAGCGTAAGGGCGATCAGTACGAACTGACCTTCGAGGGAAAATGGCACGAGGTCATGCTGTGGGAAATTCCGGCTTTGGCGGTGCTGATGGAACTGCGATCCCGCGCGGTTCTGAACGACATGCGCCGGTTCGAGCTCCAGGTGCTCTATGCCCGCGCTATGACACGTGTTTGGGAAAAGATCGAACAGCTGCGCGGAATTGACGGGCTTGGCATCGCCGATTTCGGCACCCGCAGGCGGCATTCCTTTTTGTGGCAGGACTGGTGCGTGCAGGCGATGATCGAGGGGTTGGGCGCAGCGTTTTCCGGCACCTCGAACTGTCTGATCGCCATGCGGCGCGAGGTCGAAGCCATTGGCACCAACGCACACGAACTGCCCATGGTCTATTCCGCGCTGGCCGAAACCGATGAGGCGCTGGCACAGGCCCCCTACGACGTTCTCAGCGACTGGCACGACGAACATGACGGCAACCTGCGCATTATCCTGCCCGACACCTATGGCACGCAGGGATTTCTGGACCGTGCCCCCGATTGGCTGGCAGGCTGGACCGGTATCCGCGTCGACAGCGGCGATCCGGCGACCGGGGCCGAGATTGCCATCAACTGGTGGAAATCTCGTGGCGAAGACCCGAGGCAGAAACGGGTGATCTTCTCCGACGGGCTGGACGTGGACAAGATCCGCGAATTGCACAGTCAGTTTGCCCACCGCACCAAGGTGTCCTTTGGTTGGGGCACTTTGCTGACCAATGATTTCCGCGGGCTGGTGCCAGATGACGCGCTGGCGCCGTTCTCATTGGTCTGCAAGGCAGTGTCGGCCAATGGCCGCCCGACGGTGAAGCTGTCGGACAACCCGGAAAAGGCAATGGGTCCGCAGGACGAGATTGCACGCTACAAACGTGTGTTCGGCGTCGGCGCTCAGGATCCGATCGAGGTGATCGTTTAGACCCTAACCATGGCGTGCTGCCACAGTTTTTAGCTGCGAGAACCCGTAAAGGGCCTCGAACCCTTTCTCGCGGCCATGGCCTGACTTACCCACTCCACCGAACGGCAATTCGACGCCTCCGCCGGCGCCGTAGTTGTTGATGAACACCTGACCCGAGCGCAGACGTTTCGCCAACCGCATCTGCCGTGCACCATCGCGGGTCCAGATGCTGGCGACCAGTCCGTAATCGGTGTTGTTGGCAATCCGAACCGCTTCTTCCTCGGTGTCGAAGGGGATCAGAACCTGCACCGGGCCGAAAATCTCGTCGCGTGCCAGCACGTGGTCCGGGGGAACATCCGCAAAGAGCGTCGGCCGCACATAAGCACCTTCGGCCGGGGCATGGTCAACGATCTGCCCCAGCCCCGCGATGCTCAGATCAGAGCCCTGGATCAGAAATCCGGTCACGATCTCTTTCTGCCGGGTCGAGATCAGCGGACCAACCCGCAAATCCTCTTGCGCCGGGCCAATGGTCAGGTCGGCATAGGCCGCCGCCATTCGGGCCTTGACCTGCTCATACACGCCGCGTTGCACCAGAATGCGGGACGAGGCAGAACAGGTCTGCCCCGCGTTCTGAATGCCTGCATTCACCAGAAACGGCAGCGCGGCGTCCAGATCGGCATCGTCAAACACCAGTTGCGGGGATTTCCCGCCCAGTTCCAGCGTCACCGGCACCACATTGCGCCCTGCTGCTTGCTGAACCAGCGCACCGGTAGCAACCGAGCCGGTAAACGAGATGTGGTGGACACCGGGATGTCCGGACAGCGCCGCCCCGGCCTCGGCCCCCAAACCGGGCACCACGTTCAACGCGCCCGCAGGCAAGCCGGCCTCCTGCGCCAGATGGGCAAAGGCCAGCGCGGTCAGGCAGGCCTCTTCTGCGGGTTTCAGCACGCAGGCATTGCCCATTGCCAGCGCCGCCCCGACCGAGCGGCCAATGATCTGCATCGGGTAGTTCCACGGGACGATATGGCCGGTCACCCCATGCGGCTCGCGCAGGGTATAGACGGTGTAGCCGTCCAGATAGGGGATGGTATCGCCCATCACCTTGTCCGCGGCCCCACCATAGAACTCGCAATACCGCGCCAAAGCGACTGCATCGGCGCGCGCCTGCGTTAGTGGTTTGCCCACATCCATTGCCTCGATCTGCGCCAGATCTTCCACTCTTTCCAGCACCAATTGGCCCAGTCGGGTCAGGATGCGCCCCCGCTCCAATGCTGATTTGCGCCCCCAATCGCCATCCAATGCGGATTGCGCGGCCTGCACAGCGGCGTCGATATCCGCCGCGTCTCCGCGCGCAATCCGGCAAATCTCGGACCCGTCAGACGGGTTGATCAACGAAATGTCTGCCTGCAACTGGGGGCTGACCCACCTACCACCGATCAGACACAGGCCGGGATTGAACCAGATGGGGTTGGGCATTTGGGCCTCCTTTCAGGCTCTATTAAAAGGCTTTATGCGACAATCCTGCCGATTTCCGGCAAGCTGGGCGCAGCTTCGATCAGGGTTCGGGTATAGACGTGTTGCGGATTGGCAAAGACCTGTTCCGTTTCGCCCTGTTCAACGATCTTTCCGGCCTGCATCACCATCACTCGGTCGGTAATCGTGCGCACAACGCTCAGGTCATGACTGATGAACAGATAGGTCAGGTCATAGGTCGCGCAAAGCTCGGCCAGCAGATCGAGGATCTGCGCCCGGACCGAGACGTCCAGCGCCGAAACCGCCTCATCAAACAGGATCAGTTCGGGGCGGATGATCAGGGCGCGGGCAATGGCGATGCGCTGCCGTTGCCCACCCGAGAATTCGTGAATGTACTTACCCGCGTCGTCGGGACTGAGCCCCACGGCTGTCAGCATCTCGGCGATGCGGTCTTGACGTTCGGACCCGGTGGGCGGCGTATCCAGCAGGTGAAAGGGTTCGGTGATTAGACGGGCCACACGGTGACGCGGGTTGAAGCTGCCATAGGGGTCCTGAAATACCACCTGCATCTTGCGGCGCACGACCGGGTTCGGCCTGTGTCCAGAGAATACCGGCTGCCCGTCCAAGCGGATTTCGCCGCTCTGCACCGCTTCCAACCCCAAAATGGCCCGTGTTAGGGTCGATTTTCCACAGCCAGATTCACCCACCAAGCCCAGACGCTCCCCTTTGTTGAGAGTAAAGCTGACCCCGTCCACCGCGCGGTGATGCCCCGGTGTGCCAAACAGGCCCTTGCGGGGCAGACGGTAGTCGCGGATGACCTGTGTCACCTCAAGCAGAGGGTGTTGATTTGCGGTATCGGGCAGCATCACCTGATGGCCCGAGGCTTCGAACAGCATCCGTGTATAAGGGTGCTGCATATTGCGCAGCAGGTCGGCGGTTGCGCCGCTTTCAACCACTTCTCCGCGGCGCATCACAATGATCCGATCAGCCATATCGGCAACCACCGCGAGATCATGCGTGATCATCAGCAAACCCATACCATATTCGCGCACCAACCCTGTGAGCAGGTCGAGGATCTGCGCCTGTGTGGTCACGTCCAGAGCCGTTGTCGGCTCATCCGCGATCAACAGTTTGGGGCGCAAGGCGATGGCCATTGCGATCACCACGCGCTGGCGCTGACCTCCAGACAACTCATGCGGATAGCGGGACAGCGGAAAGCGGTCAGGCGGCAGGCCGACGCGGGTCAAAACCTCTTGCGCGCGCAACAGCGCCTGGGCGCGCGGCATTGCCTTGTGGATCAGGATCGTCTCCATCACCTGATCTCCGATGGTCTTGACCGGGTTCAGCGCGGTCATCGGCTCTTGGAAGACCATCCCGATCGACGCCCCGCGCAGGGCGCACATCTCGGCCTCGGGACGGTTCAGCAGGTCCTGTCCCTCCAGTCGGATCGCGCCCTGTGTTTCCGCTCCGTTCGGTAACAATTGCATCACGGCAAAGGCGGTCATCGATTTGCCCGAGCCGCTTTCCCCGGTCACGGCCATAATCTGACCAGCGTCGATGGACAGGCTGACCTGTTTCAGGATTTCCGCGCCATGGATCGTCAGCGAGAGGGTATCTATCTGCAGCAAACTCATGCCCGCGCCACCCGTATCCGAGGGTCCAGCCAGTCGCGCAGCCCGTCGCCCAATAGGTTCAACCCCAACACCGTGACAATGATCGCTAATCCCGGAATCAGAGCCAAATGCGGGGCAAAACTGACCATTGTCTGCGCATCGGCCAGCATTCGGCCCCAGCTGGGTGTGGGCGGTTGCGCGCCAAGGCCGACATAGGACAGCCCGGCCTCGGCCAGTATCCCCAGCGAGAATTGAATGGTCCCCTGAACGATCAGCAGGTTCGCCACATTGGGCAGGATATGCTCGGCCGATATCCGCGCTGCCCCTTTGCCCGAGACACGGGCGGCGAGGATGAATTCCCGCTCCCACAATGACAGTGCAGCGCCGCGGGTGATGCGGGCGAAAACGGGGATGTTAAAGATGCCGATGGCGATGATGGCGTTGATCGCTCCGGCGCCGAAGACGGCGGTGATCAGGATGGCAATGACCAGTGAGGGGAAGGCAAAGACCAGATCATTGCCGCGCATGATCACCTCGTCCAGCCACGACCCCTTGCGCGCCGCAGCGGTCAGACCCAGAGGCACGCCTAAGCCGATGCCAATGCCCACCGCCACCAGCGCCACCGCAATCGACGTGCGCGCACCGACCATGATCATCGAAAACATGTCGCGCCCGAAATGGTCCGTGCCGAACCAGTGCTGCGCATTGGGCGGTTGCAGTTTATTGGGGATATCCAATGCCGCGTAGTCATAGGGCGTCCAGACAAAGGACACCAAGGCCGCCAGCAGAACCAGCGAGGACAACACCGTGCCAAGGATCAGGTTGCGGCTCATGTCCGGCTCCTTAGCCTTGGATCGACGGCGGCATAAGCCAGATCGACCAGAAAATTCACCGTGATGACAGCAAAGACCAGCAGCATGACGACCGATTCCACCACGATCAGGTCGCGCGCGGAAATGGCCTGAAACACCAGCCGCCCGAGGCCGGGCAGGTAGAACACCTGCTCGATGATAATCGAACCCGCCAGCAGGAACGAAAACTGCAGTCCAATAATGGTCAGCACCGGGATCAGAGCGTTGCGCACGCCGTGACGCCACAGCGCCTGACGGCGCGACAGCCCCTTGGCGCGGGCGGTGCGCATGAAATCCTCACCCAGAATGTCCAACAGCGAAGACCGCATGACCCGTGCCAGTATCGCCGCTTGCGGCAAGGCCAAAGCGATGGCGGGCAGGGTCAGCGAGTGCAGACCGCGCCAGACGCCCTGATTCCAGCCCGCGAACCCCCCTGCATTGAACCAACGCAGGTTGATGGCAAAAACCAGCACCAGCATCATCGCAAACCAGAAATTCGGCACGGCAATGCCCAGCTGAGTCGCCCCCATCACCGTCAGGTCGCCGGGCTTGCCCCGGCGCGCGGCGGCGTAAATCCCGGCGGGAAAGGCGATCAGGGTGGACATTGTCAGCGCATACAGCGCCAGCGGCAAAGACACCCACAGCCGATCCGCGATCATCTGCGACACCGGCGAGCGATAGGTATACGAGGTGCCAAAATCTCCGACCAGCATCCCGCCGACCCAGTTGAAATACCGCTGCGCCTTTGAGACGTCCAACCCAAGTTCAGACCGCAACGCGGCCAGAGTATCTTCCTGAGCATTCACCCCTAACATGAAAGAGGCCGGATCACCCGGCGCAACCTCGATCACCGTAAAGATGACGACCGAAGCGACGATAAGGCTGATCAGCAGTGAAATCAGGCGTTTGAGGGCATAGCGCAACATCGAGGCAACGTTAGGCACACATTCCGCGCGGGTCCAGCGCCTATGGCACCAGCAGATAGATGAAAACCGCGTATGCGACGATGGCGGCGTAGCCCAGCGGGTAAATCCACTTGATCGCGTAATTGTCCAGCTTTCTGGCCCCGTCCTCGCGCCCGGATACCTTCAGTTTACGCAAGGCCACGTTGAACACGATCAGCGCCCCGGTCATCAGGAACATGCATTGCAGGATGAAATCCAGAAAGGTCAGGTAGCCCAGCTTGGGCAGATCGGCAGAGATCGCCCAGTTGAAGGCCACGAAGACCAGCAGATTGCCCCCGGCGATCTCGATCCGGCGGCGGTATTCGTCAAGGAAAAACAGCGCCCAGCCGACGGTGATCAGAACCAGCATCGGCAGGAAGACCCGGATCACGTAGTAGGTCAGATGCCGCTTGCCCTCGAAGGCCAGCGCGACCTGATCACTGTCCCGACCAGACAGGCCGATCACTGTCGAATGTTCGACCCGGGCGTTGTCCAGTATCCACTCTTCCTCGCCCAGCAAATCGCCAAGGCCCGAGTACTCCTCGAGTGGGTAAAAGGTCACGTATTCGGACGGAAAGACCGAAACAATCTCGAAATAGAAGTCCTGCGTGTCAAACGGGTATTTGCGGAAATCGAAATGCGGCGCTTGCAAGGTCAACGAGGATTTCTCGACATAGACCACATGCCCATCATGGCGCAGTGAGGCCGCGGATTCGTGGATCCATTTGTTGGATTGCTGGTTGTGGATGACAAACGCAGGCACAACCGCGCCAAGACCCCGCGCATGGTCAGCCAAGGCCGGTGGGTTGAAGACCTGAATCTCGCGCCCGACCTCATCGCGATCAAAAGCCAAAGCGGGGTCAGTCCATTCAGCCCGCAGAACAACGACGGCGCCATAGTTCTCGGCCTTCTGATCGACGCTTGTGACCTGATCGATGCGAATGCCGATCCCCACCTGCAGCGGGTTTTCCGGCGTACCGACCAGCGGTCCCACCCCTCCTTCCAGCCCGTATTGCGCCTGCACCTTACCACCCGATGCAAGGAGGCAGGCAACAGCAACAACACTCAGGATACGGACCAGGTTCATCGTCAAACTTATTCTAGATCGGAACGCCAGGGCCGATCGCGGCCCCGGCACGGTTTATTCTGACCAGCTGATCTGGGTCAGATCGATCGCGGCGGTCGGCGCGTTCTCCCACAAGCCCTGAACACCTGCCTTGGCGATCCCCAGCTTGGGCAGTTGGAACAGATAACCGTTGACGAAATCAGTCGAGATCAGCCGCTGCATGTCACCCAGCAGCTTCTTGCGCTCCTCCGGGTCGGTGGTGGCGTTCAGCGTCTCCATCAACGTCTGAGCATCAAGGCTGTCATACTGGAAGTAATAATCCGGACGCGCATAGATACCGATATCCATCGGCTCGGTATGGCTGATGACGGTCAGGCCGTAATCCTTGCCTTTGAACACCGATTCCAGCCACTGCGCCCATTCCACGTTGATGATCTCGGCCTTGATGCCGACCTCGGCCAGTTGAGCGGCGATGACTTCGCCACCGCGGCGGGCATAAGAGGGCGGCGGCAAGTGCAACGTGGTCTCGAACCCCTCTGCATATCCCGCGTCAGCCAGCAGTTCGGCCGCCTTTTTCGGGTCATGGGCCGAGGTTCCGGTCATATCGACATAAGCCGGATTGTGCGGTGCGAAATGAGTACCGATCGGGGTGCCGTATCCAAACATCGCACCGTCAATGATCGCCTGCCGGTCGATGGCATGAGCCAGCGCCTGCCGCACCCGGATGTCATCAAAAGGAGGCTGCTTGTTGTTGGTCGACAGGATTGTTTCACCCTCGGTCGAACCAACCAGCACCTGAAAGCGCGGATCAGCCTCGAACTGAGGCAGGTTTTCCGGCGCCGGGAAGTTGTCGAATACGTCCACATCCTCGGCCATCATGGCGGCGAAGGCGGCGGTCGGGTCTGAGATGAATTTGAACGTCGCAGTCTCTAATGCAGGCTGTTCACCCCAATAATCCGGGTTTTGGATCAGCGTGATACTGTCGCCCTGCACCCAGTTGCCAAAGGTGAAGGCACCGGTCCCCACGGGGTTGGTCTTGATGTTCTCGATGCTTTCGGGGGACACGATCACCGCATCGCCCCAAGCCATATTGAACAGGAAATTACCGTTCGGCTCGGACAGGGTGACCTTGACGGTCAGCGGATCGACCACCTCGACGCTTTCGATTCCGGCAAACAGCGCCTTTTGCGCGTTGGCGCTGTCTTCGGCACTGGCGCGATCGAGGCTGAACTTGACATCCTCGGCATCCATGGCGGCGCCATCATGGAAGGTCACGCCGTCGCGCAGCTTGAAGGTATAAACTGTTCCGCCCTCGGAAATCTCCCAGCTTTCGGCCAGCCCGGGAACGACCGAGCCATCGCCCATGAACCGGGTCAGCCCTTCGAAGATATTAGTGTACACCACCGAATCGATGGCCTGTGCCGCGGCGCTGGTCGGGTCCAGATGCGGCGGCTCCAACTGCAGCGCAATTGTGATATCCGATTTGGCCCAAGCCTGGCCAGCAATCAGGCTGGCGCCCACTGCCAGCGCCGAGACAAAGGTCCGAAACGTCTGCTTTGTCATAAAAATATCTCCCCGTTTCAAATGGGTGACCCGGCGTTTTTTCGGGCCGTTCTACGGGTAATGTCCCTTTAAACCTAAGGTCATTCAAGGAAATGTTCGCGCAACCGGGGTTTCTATAACCTTGTTCAATCTGCTATGCCGCGCTGCAACATGAACCCCGGAGGAGCGAGCATGAGCGCGACCGCCCATAAAAAGGCCCCAAACGCCGAGGACATCCGTGCCCGAAAAGGGGGCACGCCTCTGGTCAGCCTGACCGCCTATACCACGCCGATGGCGCGGCTGATGGATACGCATTGCGACTTTGTTCTGGTGGGTGACAGTGTGGGCATGGTTTTGCACGGGCTGGAGTCGACGCTTGGCGTGACGATGGAGATGATGGTGATGCACGGCCAGGCCGTTTCGCGTGGCTTGGACAAGGCGATGATGGTCATCGACATGCCCTTTGGCAGTTATGAACACTCTCCGGCGGACGCATTCCGCAATGCCGCGCGCCTGATGGCGGAAACCGGCGCGGGCGCGGTCAAGCTGGAGGGCGGCGTTGAGATGGCCGAGACCATCCGCTTTCTGGTCAAGCGCGGCATCCCGGTCATGGCGCATATCGGCCTGACACCGCAGTCGATCAACACGCTGGGCGGCTACAAGGTGCAGGGCCGGGACGAACAGGCACAGACCGTGCTGTCCGACGCCCGCGCCGTGGCCGAGGCTGGCGCGTTTTCCGTTGTGCTTGAGAAGGTGCCGCAGGGTCTGGCCGACCGGATCACGTCAGAGGTCGCGATTCCGACCATCGGCATCGGGGCCTCTGCTGGCTGCGACGGGCAGATTCTGGTGGTTGACGACATGGTGGGCTTTTTCACCGCCTTCAAACCGAAATTCGTCAAACGCTATGCCGAGCTGGGCCCGCAGGCCGAGGCCGCCATCGCCGAATACGCCGCCGAAGTGCGCGCCCGCGCCTTTCCGGCCGACGAACATGTGTTCGCGGATCAGGCGCCCTCCAAAGGGCCCAAGACATGACTGCCCCTATCTTGCGTCGCCTTGCCGACCTGCGCGCGCTGACAACTGAATGGCACCGCGACGGTGAAACCATCGGCGTTGTCCCCACTATGGGCGCTCTGCATCAGGGGCACCTGTCTCTGGTCAAGGCCGCAAAGGCCGGTACTGGCCGTGTCATCGTGACGATCTTTGTGAACCCCAAACAGTTCAACAACCCTGAAGATCTGGCCAAATACCCACGTACCGAGAATGAAGACGCGCAGAAACTGGCCCCTTTCGGTGTCGACGCGATCTATGTACCCGAGCCCGAAGAGATTTATCCGCGGGGTTTTGCCACCAATGTGTCCGTCGCAGGCCTGACCGATGTGATGGAGGGTGAATTCCGCCCCGGTCACTTTGACGGCGTCGCCACCGTGGTCGCCAAACTGTTTCTGCAAACGCAAGCGGACAGAGCCTATTTCGGGGAAAAAGACTTTCAGCAATTGATGATCGTCCGCCGTATGGCGCGCGACTTGGATATTCCCGTCGAGGTGATCGGCTGCCCCACCGTTCGCGAGCCCTCGGGTCTGGCGATGTCGTCGCGCAACCTGCTTCTGTCGCCCGAAGGGCTGGCGATTGCCGCCAATAAGCACCGGATCATGCAAGGTCTGGTTCAGTCGTTGAAAGCCGGTGCTGCATTTGACGCATTGGCCGCGCGGGCCGAGACCGATTTGCTGGCTGCAGGTTTCGCACAGGTTGAGTATATCAACCTGCGCTGCGCGGAAACGCTAGAGCCTTTGACCCATGCCGATCGTCCCGCGCGACTGTTCGCGGCGGCTTGGGCGGATGGGGTCCGGCTGATTGACAACATTCCTGTCTGAACGCTCTGGCCCCAGCGCCGATGTTTGCGCTAAAGTCCCGCAAAACCAAACGGGAGGGGCGCGAGGGATGACCTATATTCTCGCCATTGATCAGGGCACCACATCATCACGGGCCATTTTGTTCGACGCTGACATGCAGCGCGCAAGCACCGCACAGCACGAGTTTACCCAGTATTTCCCGCAGGAGGGCTGGGTCGAGCACGATGCCGAGGAAATCTGGGAAAGTGTCCTGCGCGTCTGCCGCGAGGTGATCGAGAGTACCGGCGTCACCCCCGATCAGATCGCGGGCATTGGCATCACCAACCAGCGTGAAACCACCGTCGTCTGGGACCGCGCCACCGGCACGCCGATCTACAACGCTATCGTCTGGCAGGACCGCCGCACCGCCGAGATATGCGCGCGCTACAAGCAGGCGGGGTGTGAGGATGACGTGACCGCCCAGACCGGCCTGCTGCTGGACCCCTATTTCTCGGGCACCAAGGTGAAATGGCTGCTGGACAATGTGCCGGGCGCCCGCGATCGCGCCGAGGCCGGAGAGCTGATGTTCGGCACCATCGACTGTTTCCTGATCTGGCGCCTGACCGAGGGGCGCAGCCACGCCACCGACGCCACCAACGCCGCCCGCACCCTGCTGTTCGACATTCACAAGGGTGAATGGAGCGCCGAGATCTGTGACCTGTTGGACGTACCGATGAACATGCTGCCTGAGGTGCACGATTGCGCATCGGATTTCGGAAATACGACCCTAATAGGAGGCAACATCCCTATTCTGGGCGTGGCCGGGGACCAACAGGCCGCCACCATCGGCCAGGCCTGTTTCCAACCGGGAATGATGAAATCCACCTATGGCACTGGCTGTTTTGCCCTGCTGAACACCGGGGACGAGCCGGTTGAATCGAAAAACCGCCTGCTGACCACAATTGCCTATCAGTTGGACGGCAAGCGCACCTATGCGCTGGAAGGATCAATCTTTGTGGCCGGGGCTGCCGTGCAGTGGCTGCGCGATGCGTTGCAGATCATCGATTCGGCTCCCGAAAGCGGTGAACTGGCGCAACAGGCCGATCCGAACCAGCATGTGGTGCTGGTGCCCGCCTTTACCGGCCTCGGTGCGCCTTATTGGAAGCCTGACTGCCGGGGTGCGGTGTTTGGCCTGACCCGCAATTCGGGTCGTGCGGAATTCGCCAAGGCCACGTTAGAGAGCATCGCCTACCAGACCCGCGACCTGTGGCACGCCATGCAGGGCGACTGGGGCGCCGAAACCGGCGTGACCCTACGCGTCGATGGCGGCGCCAGCGCTTCGGACTGGGCAATGCAAGGTTTGTCGGACTATCTCGGCGCCGAGGTCGACCGCCCCGTTATGCAGGAAACCACTGCATTGGGCGCGGCGTGGCTGGCAGGGATGCGCGCAGGCGTTTACCCGGATCAAAAGGGATTTGCAGAAACCTGGGCGCTGGATCGTCGGTTTGAACCGGAACTATCTGCCGAGCAACGTGATGCCGCCTATGACCGCTGGAAACGCGCCGTTTCGGCGGCGATGGCGTTCTGAAACCGGCGAAGGATCAGCTGTGATCCTTCATAAGCCGCTGTTTCTGACGTGACCAGTCGCGTTTGGCCTGCGTCTCACGCTTGTCGTGCAGCTTCTTACCCTTGGCGATGCCGATCTTTAGCTTTGCCCGGCCCTTGTGATTGAAATACAGAACCAGCGGCACCAGCGTCATGCCCTTGCGCTGGGTCGCGTTCCACAGGTTGGCCAGTTCCTTGCGCGACACCAGCAGCTTGCGGCGGCGGCGTTCTTCATGCTTGAACACCTTCGCCTGCTCATACGGCGCAATATAGCTGTTGATCAGCCACAGCTCACCGTCATCGACCGAGGCATAGCTTTCGGCAATGTTCGACCCGCCGGCGCGCAGGGATTTGACCTCGGACCCTTCCAGCACAATACCGCACTCGATATCGTCCTCGATCGCGTAATCGAAGCGCGCTCGCCGGTTTTCGGCGATGACTTTGTAATTCGGGTCTGAGTTCTGCTTTTGCTTGGCCATGACGCGTTGATTTAGGCGGCTTGGGCGCCCCTTGCAAGCCGTTGCCGTCAGGTCTTGGCCGAGATGATCAGATCGGGACCGAAAATCGTGTCCGCATGGTTGTGCAAATAGATCTTCAGCCACGGCGTAAACCGCGTCGGATGACGCTGCACTTCGGCCAGCAGATCGTGATAGTCGATCCAGCGGATATCCATCACTTCGTCCGGATTAGGCTCGATTTCCAGCGGGCCACGCACATGGGCAAGGAATACATCGACCACCTCATGCTCGACCATGTTGTTGCCAACATCGGCGTGATATTCCAGCCGGTGACGATACTCGGGATAAAGCCCGGTGATGCCCAGTTCCTCACGCAAGCGACGCACTGCGCATTCCGAGGGCGTCTCGCCCCAATCGGGATGGGTGCAGCAGGTATTCGCCCACAGGCCCGGCGTGTGATATTTGCCCATCGCCCGGCGCTGCAACAGAATCTCGGTGCCGCGGACAACGAAGACAGACACAGCCTTGTGTCTGAGGCCCTTTTCATGCGCCTCAAGCTTGTCCACGGGGGTCAATTCGCCATCAACCCAGGCCGGGATCATGATTCCCATCTGTCGTCTCCTGCTGCCGATCTGTCTGAAGGGCCAAACGTTCGAAAGTAACTAAGGCCGGATCGGCTTGGCTTTGCGCGATCATGCGGGCAAGGCATGACGGGTCGCGCATACCCAAGGTGACGCTGATCTTTCCTGTTATCAAGCGCACGAAAGGCCGCAGGGGCTGCGGCCTTTTGTAACTTTAAGCGATGCGTGTCGTCAGGCGTTATTCGCCTGAAACGCTGACGATATAGGCATAGACGTCTTCGCCGCCGGACTTCAGCTTGAAGGTCATCTTGGACTTGGCGGCAGTGTCATCCAGATAGGTTTTCAGGAACGTCTTGGGGTCCTGCGCATATTCGACAAAGGTGGCTTCGTCCCAAACCAGACCGTTTTCACCGGCCGCAACGATGCTGTCACCATATTTGAAGCCTTCGACCGTGCCTGCGGTACGGCCTGCGATACCGTAAAGATTCGGGCCGGTCTTGCCGCCTTTGACGATTGCCTCGCCATCGGGGCTGGCGATTTGGTGACAGGACTTGCATTTGTTGAAGGTTTTCTTGCCGGCTTCGGCGTCACCTTCAGCATATACGGGTACGGCCAACAGGCCGACGATTGCGGTAGCGAGGATGCGATTCATAGCTTTTGCTCCGATACAAATTGGCTGCGCCGAATGGACCTTCGGTGCGGAAAAGAGTCAACGCGCAGATTGCCGCGCGAGTGCACTGTGCCACTGCGGCATAGTGGCAGTCCTTAACTTATGTCATGTGGCGCGGACCAACAGGGCAAAATATCGCCGATCTCCCGGGTCGCCAGGTAGATCGCCCGCGCGATGGCCCGCGCAAGGCAGACCGAGGCCGCATGGCCGATCAGCCCCAAATCCGATTCAACCGCGACCGGGTGCGCGCCTGTGCTGACCCCGAACACCAGATCACCATCGCCCGGCGTGTGGGCGGGCAGGATCGCCCGGGCAATACCATCATGCGCCGCCACCGCCAGCCGCTGGCATTGCGGTTTCGACAGTGCCGCATCGGTCGCCACAATTGCGATGGTCGTGTTCGCCTTGTCTGGGTCGGCCAGTCCCATGGCTTGTGCCTTGCGACTGGGAGCAGGCAGGCCCAGACCTGCGCCGGGATCTGGCCCTAATCCGCCAAACTCCTCGCCAAATTCAAAGGGCGCAGCCCAGAAATGGCGGTCGCCGGGCGTGGTGACGCTGCCCAGCGGGTTGGCGGCGACCAATGCGCCAACGGTGATCCCACTGTCCAGCACCAACGAGGCAGAGCCCAGACCGCCCTTGTGCCTGGAGGCCAAAGCTCCGGTACCCGCGCCTGCCGTGCCGAGCGCAAAGTCGGCAGCGGCGGTTTCAACAGCGGTCCGGCCAAGGGCACGATAAGGGTTTTCGGTCCAATCCTTGTCACCGCCATTCAGCAGATCGAACAGAATCGCACCGGGTACGATTGGCACCACGGTGTCGCCAACCGGATACCCCCGGCCTTGCGCGCGCAATGCATCCGACACTCCGGAACAGGCATCCAGCCCAAAGGCCGACCCGCCGGACAAGGTTATCGCGTCAACTCGTGCGACCGTCTTGTCCGGTGCCAGCAGATCGGTTTCCCGCGTCCCGGGTGCGCCGCCCATGACATGAACCGAGGCGACAAAGGCCTGATCTGACGTCAGGACGGTTGTCCCGGATTTCAACACATCGTCCTGGGCATTCCCGACCAAAAGACCAGGGACGTCGGTGATCAGGTTCCGGGATCCGGGGGTCATGGGCGTACCTCAGATACAGCGGCCACCGTCGACCTCCAATGCCGCGCCGGTGATCATGCTGGCCTCGTCCGAGCACAGGAAACAGGCGGCGTTGGCCATGTCTTCGGGGGTGGAAAACCGGCCCAGCGGGATGGTCGCCAGGAATTTGGCGCGCATCTCGGGGGTGTCTTCGCCCATGAAGGATGTCAATAGCGGTGTTTCCCCGGCCACTGGGCAGATCGCGTTTACACGCACGCCCGAGGGGGCCAGTTCCACAGCCATGGTCTTGGTTGCGGTGATCATCCAGCCTTTGGAGGCGTTGTACCAGTTCAGGTTGGGGCGCGGCGACAGGCCGGCGGTCGAAGCCACATTCAGGATCGCCCCAACCCCGCGCGCCTTCATCGCAGGCACCAAGGCCCGCGCGGTCAGGTAGACGGACTTCATATTCACATTGAAGACGCGGTCGAAGTCGTCCTCGGTAACCTCTTCCAGCGGCATCGGCAGGTGCGTGACCCCTGCATTGTTCACCAGAATGTCCAGATGCCCGAACCGATCCCGCACAATGTCCGCCATCGCCTGCACCGAGGCTGCATCGGCAACATCCACCAACTGGGCAATCGCATTCGGGCCGAGTTGCCTGGCCTGAACCTCGGCAGCGTCGCCATTGATATCTGCAATCATGACCCGGGCGCCTTCGGACAGGAATTTCTGCGCAATCCCGGCACCAAAACCCGACGCGCCGCCGGTCACAATCGCGGTTTTTCCCTCTAACCTCATGATCTTGCTCTCCCTTGCGGGGCCAGACTAGCAAGGCGCGGCGAAACTACCAGATCAATCTTCCGCGATCTTGCCGCGCAGCGCCTTCACGTCCGAGCGCGCCTTTTTCGCTGCCAGCCGCCGCTTGACCGAGCCGTACGTGGGTTTGGTTGCAATCCGCCTCTTGGGTTTGACCAGCGCGCGGGTGATCAGCTCGGCCAAACGGGTGCGGGCAATCTCGCGGTTGCGGGCCTGACTGCGGGTTTCCTCGCATTGAATGATAATCGCACCATCCTTGGTCCAGCGCCGCCCTGCCAGCCGTTTCAGCCGCGATTTGACGGGATCGGGCAACGACGGAGAACGCGCCGCCTCGAATCGCAGTTCTACTGCCGTCGAGACCTTGTTCACGTTCTGCCCACCGGGACCGGAGGATCGCACAAAGCTCTCGGTCATCTCCCAGTCTTGCAGGGTAATATCGTCGGTAATGTGCAACATAGGCCGGACTTTACAACCCGCATGCAAAAACAAAAAGGGCCGCCCCGGCGGGACGGCCCTTCGAAAGTACAGGAGGTTGGGTCGGTTAGATCAATCGACCAGCCGAAGCGAACGCTCCGCCAAGGGCTGCCCTAACGGGCGATCCCCCCGGTTGTTCCGACACCTCTCTCCAATCTCTTTCTCGACACTGGATCACCTCCTTTTCTATCTGTTGCGGTTAACTTTAAGCCTGACACAAGATGCGCCATTCTCAAAGCACTTTTTTATGCAGGCTGAGCGCTCAACCGCGCAACGATAACTTTGAACGGGATCAGCGCGATCAGCGCCAGCGACAATTTCACCAGCCAGTCAGCGAATGCCAGCGTCACCCAAAGCGGCGCCATCGGGCCGGACAGCATGAAGGGCACGGGCTCCCACGCCCAGTTGATCGCGGCGTCTGCATTGGCGCCGAAGACCGTGACCGAGGCCGAAAACGCGATGGTGAAAAACAGCGCGGTGTCCAGCGCCGAGCCGATCAGGGTCGAGACCAGCGGCGCGCGCCACCAGCGACCGCCGCGCATCGCGTTGAACACGGTTACATCGGTCAGCTGTGCGATCAGGAAAGCAGTACCCGAGGCCACGGCAATCCGCTGCGGTACCGCGGCATAGGTAAACCCGTCTCCCTGCAGCATGATCTGGCTGCCGATCAACGAGCAGATGACGCCAGTGATGAACCCGGCGAACACCACCTTACGGGCGGTGGCCACGCCGTAGACGCGGTTCATGATGTCTGTGACGAGGAAGGCCAGCGGATATGTAAAGGCACCCCATGTCAGCAGCCCGTCAAAGATCAGGAACTGGACCAGGATGTTCGAGGCCACAACGATAGAGGCCATGGCAATGATGCCGGGAATAAAGCTGCGTTGCATGTACAGATGCCCGTTTTAACAAGGTAGCGGCGACTTGGCTTCGGGCTCATCCCGAAGCAAGCCGTGCGTTTAGACCTTTGTCCGCCTCGAGTCAATCGGGCAGCAGGTATTCCACCAGTTCTGTCCGTTGCAGGGCCAGAAAGTTGTCATCCGAGATCATCGTGGCGCGCAGCCGCCCCTGATCATCCCGCCAGATCGAAAGCCCCTCGAGGTTGTCATGCGCTCCGGTCCCGGTTTCGAACAGGATTTCTTCGGCTTGAAGCATATCCTCGGTGATCTGCCATCGTCTGAGGCGCGATCGAAACCCAATCGCAGACACGGCACGTTCCAGAACATAGAGCCTGCCACCTGGTCCGAAATCAGCGGCGACAGGCAGGAACTTACCACGCGGCGGCAGCACAAATGGCAAAGACCATCCGCGGCCATCCCAACGATAGACGGGGATATCGCCACGAACTGTACGGCTCTTTTCGGTCAGGGTGTAAAGCTGCCCATTGGTGTCAATCGCCAGCGCTTCGAACGATCCATTAGGTTGTAAAGCCCTAAAGTCCCTTGGTATCGGCAGAACCTGTGCTTTGGTTCCGGGCGCAGGATAGTAGGCAACGCGATGAATGCCTTCAAACGAGATGTAGAAACCACCATCCGGCGCAATGGCGAATCCCTCGGAATCTCCGGCGGTGCCAGTCATGCGTCGACCCTTGCTGGAAAGAACTGGCCAATGACCCAGAATCTCGACATCCATGATTTGGCCAGCGTCACGCTTGATCCGAGCAGACACCAACGTAGCCCGGTCACTAAGAGCGATCATGCGGTGTCCGTCATCGGAAATATGGACCGCCGAAAACCCGCCGAACCAGTCCGCAGTGTGCCGCCAGGCAAAGCTGTTCAGGTGCGTGGCCGTTTTGACCTCGACCGCCCAGACCGAACCGGCCAGCAGAACCGCAATCAGTTGGATTGCAAGACGGCTGCACATTGCTGGGGCAAATCAGCCAGAACATATTCCCGGCGTTTCTTGGGCGGCGGAGCGTTCGGATCAGGCGGCGGCGGGTTGAGGATATTGTTCACCCATTCCTGGGCCTGCGCGCAGCCATCTCCCTTGGGCGGCGGGTCCTGGTTGACACAGCCGCGCGAACCCTTGGGGCATTTCAAGCGCACATGGAAGTGGTAGTGATGCCCCCACCATGGGCGGATCTTGCGCAGATAGGCTCGATTGCCTTTCTCATCTTTGCACATCTGCACTTTGGCACCGGGAAATACGAAAATCCGCGCCACGCGCTTGTCCTGGGCGGCTTCGCGCAGCACGGCATGGTGCTGCTTTGTCCAGTTACCGTTCACAAAAGCCCCGTTGGCGCGGCGCAGGGAAATCGACGAGATGTTCTCGCGCGCCTTGCGAGAAAGCCGCATGTTGTCGCCGGGCAGCATCCAGATATCGATGTCCAATCCCAATTGATGAGAACGGTGGCCGGATGTCATCGGCCCGCCGCGTGGCTGGCTGATATCCCCGACATAGAGACCATTCCACCCCGGTTGCCGGGCTGCGAACTTACTCAGGTCCTGCACATAATCGATCGCTTGCGGGTGCCCCCAGTTGCGGTTGCGCGACAGGCGCATGGCCTGCCATGTCGGCCCGGTTTCGGGCAGTTGCACTGACCCGGCGGCACATCCGCGCGAATAACTGCCGAACGCGGCCGGTTTTTGCTGTGAACTTTGTTTTTGCGCCCCGAACAATTGCTTGGCCAAGGGTTGCGCCCCCGCCATTCCTGCCCAAGTGATCGCGGCGAATATCGCCAAAAAACGTAGTAATATCATCTGCTCTGATCCCCTTCCGGCTTGACCCAGCGCATCAGGAATAAACCCAGAATAAACAACAGAATGATCGGTGACACCCCCAAGCGTGCACTGCCGGTGGCAGTTGTGGCAATCCCGATCAGCAAGGGCGCGGCAAAGGCGGTGGCGCGGCCCGACAAGCCATACAGGCCAAAGCTCTCGACCGGGGCCTTCGGATCGGTATGACGCACCATCAGGGAGCGGCTGGCCGATTGCAGAATACCGCCCATACCGCCGATCAGCACCCCACAGCCGAAAAACACCATATCCGGCAGGCCCGATCCTTCGGGCAGCGCAATGCCGTAAATCTGTGTCCGATCCATCGACACGACGGTGATGCAGACGAAGATCAACACCCAGATTGCCACAAGAATGACCGGTTTAGGGCCGTATTTCTTATCCATCTTGCCGCCAATCCAGGCAAAGATGGCCGAGGCCAGAACGCTGACGATCCCGAACACACCGATCTTGATCAGGCCCCATTCCAGAACCAGCCGCGCATAAACGCCGCCAAAGCTGTAAAGTCCGTTCAGCGCATCGCGATAGAACATGGACGAGCCCAAATAGGTCGCCAGACTGACCCGATGGCGCAGGTCCGAGATGGATTTGCCAAGCAGGCGTAACGCCTCACCAAAGCTGCCCATCTTATTGCTGTCCGGGTCGTCGCGCACCCACAGGAAATACGGCACCATGAACAAGGCGAACCAACCGGCAGTGAAAGGACCGACGAACCGAGTGCCCTCTTGCAAGGCGGCATCCAGCCCGAACATCGGGTTCATCCCGATCAGTGTCTTGCCGTTGGGCTGTTCGACAAAAAGGGCCAGCATGATCGCCAGCGAGATCAACCCGCCGAAATAACCAAAGGCAAAGCCCGAGCCCGAGATCTCGCCGACCTCGTTGTCATCACCCAGATCGGGCAGTTGCGAGTTGATGAAGATCAGCGCATATTCCGCGCCCACAAAGCCCAACCCAAAGGCCGACAGCATCAGCCACATGTTTGATCCATCGGGCATCGTGAACCACAGGGCGGCCGAGCCGACCGCATACATCACCGAAAAGGCGAATATCCACGGGATGCGCCGCCCCGACACATCCGCCATCGCGCCCAGCAAAGGCGCCCCGAAAGCGATGATCAGCCCGGTGATCGTCAGGCAGTTGGCCCAAACCGTCTGCGCCCGCGCCGCTGCAGCCTGCGGCTCTAGCCCTGTGCCCGAGAAATACCCCGCCGCAACCCCGGCGAAATAGGGACCAAAGACAAATGTGACCAGAAGGGTGTGGTAGGGCTGACTTGCCCAGTCAAAAAACCACCAGCCCCAAATGCGCTTGCGCTTGGAAATCTCTGCCATAACCGCCCCTGATTATTGTTGGGTTCATAAGACGGGCCTTTGTCCCGTTTCGCAAGCGTTCTGTTGGCGCGGGCTTGCTCTTTAAGGCGGGGGCGCTTAGGTCTCGTCAAACGTAACTGGAGTATTCGGACATGATGGCTATTTTCGGCCCCATCGACTTGATATTGAGCATCGCCTATTGGTTCGTCTTAATTCAGGTGATTATGAGCTGGCTGATCAACTTTCAGGTTCTGAATCTGCACCAGCAGTTCGTTGCTCAGATCTGGTATGGTTTGAACCGCATCCTTGAGCCTATCTATCGCCCAATTCGCCGAGTCATGCCCGATCTCGGCGGCATCGACCTGACACCTCTGGTCGTTCTGGTCATCATCATTTCGCTTCGCAGCTACGTCCTGCCGGAACTGTTTATGGCGCTGAGCTGACGCGAACCCTCTTGTTCACCGAATCTTAGTGTGTGATTGTCCTGTCTTAAGAGCAGATAAACCTTAAAACAGGGCCACCCCGCACATGTTCGACGCCGCGCCTATGCTGCGAGATGTCTTTGGATTCGACGACTTCCGCCCCGGTCAGGAAGAGATTGTCGACGCCGTGACCGCAGGCGAAAACGTGCTGGCGATCATGCCGACCGGCGGTGGTAAATCCCTGTGTTATCAGTTACCTGCCCTGTTGCGCGACGGGGTGACCGTAGTGATCTCACCGCTGATCGCCTTGATGCGCGATCAGGTGCGAGGGTTGCAGGAAGCTGGCGTTGAGGCCGGGGCGCTGACCTCGGGCAATACTCCCGAAGAGACCGATGCGGTGTGGGAGGCGTTGGAGGCCGGGCGGCTGAAACTCCTCTACATGGCCCCCGAACGTCTGGCCGCCGGGTCAGCCTTGGGGATGCTGCGTCGGATCAATGTCAGCCTTATTGCTGTGGACGAGGCCCATTGCGTCAGCCAATGGGGCCACGATTTCCGCCCCGATTATCTGCGCATCGGAGAGTTGCGGCGGGCGCTGAACGTGCCTCTGGCCGCCTTCACTGCCACGGCGGATGCGGAAACGCAGGATGAGATCGTCGAAAAGCTGTTCGACGGCACCGCGCCACGCAAGTTTCTGCGCGGATTCGACCGGCCAAACATCCATCTGGCCTTTGCCGCAAAGGATGGTCCACGCAAGCAGATTCTCGACTTCGCCGCCGCCCGCAAAGGGCAATCGGGCATCGTCTATTGCGGCACCCGCAACAAGACCGAGGTGCTGGCCCAGGCCCTGCGCGCCGAAGGCCACGTGACATGTCACTATCACGGTGGGATGGATCCCGAAGACCGCCGTATCGTTGAGGCCCGTTTCGCTCGCGAGGACGGGTTGATCGTCGTAGCCACTGTGGCGTTCGGCATGGGCATCGACAAACCCGATATCCGTTGGGTTGCCCACGCGGACCTGCCCAAATCCATCGAGGCTTACTATCAGGAAATCGGCCGTGCTGGGCGCGACGGCGGACCCGCCGAAACCCTCACCCTGTTCGGCCCCGATGACATCCGCCTGCGCCGGTCGCAAATCGACGAGGGGCTCGCCCCGCCCGAACGCCGCATGGCCGACCACGCAAGGCTGAACGCTCTGCTGGGATTGGCTGAGGCGTTGGAATGCCGCCGTCAGACTCTGTTGGGCTATTTCGGTGAACAGGCCGAACCCTGCGGAAAATGCGATCTGTGTGACACCCCTCCTGAAGTGTTCGACGGCACCACCCCGGTCCGCATGGCCCTGTCCGCGATCCTGCGGACCGAGGAATGGTTCGGCGCAGGCCATCTGATCGACATTCTGTCGGGTAATGAAACCGACAAGATCCGCGCGCGCCGTCATGACAGCCTGTCCACCTGGGGCATCGGCAAGGACTGGTCGCGCCCGCAATGGCAGGCGATCTTCCGGCAGATGATGGGTCACGATCTGGTGCGCCCGGACCCCGAACGCCACGGTGCCCTGCGCATGACCGAGGCCGCCAAGCCGATCCTGAAAGGCGAAGCCCAGATCAACCTGCGCAAGGACACAATCCGAAAGGCCACCCGCCGACCTGCCGTTAAAATGATGGTGTCCGAAGAAGACGCGCCGCTGCTGAGCGCGCTCAAGGCCAAACGCCGCGCGTTGGCAGAAAGCGCGCGCGTGCCGGCCTATGTCATTTTCCCTGACCGCACCCTGATCGAAATGGCAGAAAACCGGCCCGTAACGCTGGATGATATGGCCCGCATCGGTGGCGTCGGCGCGAAAAAGCTGGAACGCTATGGCGATACCTTCCTTGAAGTGGTCGCCGGTGCCGTCGAGGCCGTGCACCCCGCCCGCCGCAAGCTGGCCGGGCGCGATCAGGGCGAGATTTACGACCGGCTGCTTGAGGTTCAATCGCAACTGTCGCGCGGCCCCGACGGGATCGACAAACCGCTGACCTGCTCGGCTTCGCAACTGGCCAAGGTCGCGCAGTTGCGGCCCGACGATCCACGCGGGTTGGAACAGGTTCTGGGCGACCGCCGTCACGAAAGGTTTGGCGCCGCGTTTCTGGACGTGTTGCAACAGGCGAGCTAGATACCGCGGGACAGGCAAGAAACGAGGGCGGATATGCTGGTAGTGATTTCCCCGGCCAAACGGCTGGACTGGGCAGAGCAGGACGTCGAGGTCACGCAGCCCGACTTTCAGGACGACGCGATCCGGCTGTCCAAAACCGCCCGCAACCTGACGCTGGCTGATCTGAAGAAACTGATGGACCTGAGCGATGATTTGGCGCGCCTGAACCGCGACCGGTACCGCGCTTTTTCCGATACCCCTGAAGCGTATGTGACCCGTCCCGCCGCGCTGGCCTTTGCGGGCGATACCTATCAGGGGTTGGAAGCGGCGTCACTGGACGCGGATGAAATGGCCTGGGCACAGGATCACCTTCGTATTCTGTCCGGCCTATACGGCGTACTGCGCCCGCTGGACGCGATACAGGCGTATCGGCTTGAAATGGGCAGCAGGCTGAAAACCCGGCGCGGCAAGAACCTGTACGAATACTGGCGCGATCAACTGAGCAAGGCGCTGAACGCGCAAGGGGCCGTGGTCAACTCGGATGTTCTGGTGAACTGCGCCAGTCAGGAGTATTTCGGCGCGGTCGATGCGAAGGCACTGAAACTGCGGGTGATCACGCCGGTCTTCATGGAAGACAAGGCAGGCACCCCCAAGATCGTCAGCTTCTTTGCCAAGAAGGCGCGCGGTGCCATGGCGCGCCACATCATCCAACACCGCCTGACCGATCCCAAGAGCCTGCTGGATTTCGACACCGGAGGATATGAATACCGCCCCGAGCTGTCGGAAGACGACAAACCCGTCTTCGTACGCCCCTATCAGGCCTGATCCAGCATCGACGGGTCAAAGGCGACCAATTCGACCGTATTGCCCTCGGGGTCTTCAGTGAAAATGCCGCGCCATCCGATCCAGCCAAACTGTTCGACGCGGTAAGGCTGGCCGATCTTGTCATACCAGCGCATCACAGCCGCTTGCTCATCGAAAGGCAGGGAGAGCGCGATGTGATGCAGCGACGATCCGGCACCGGTCGTGGGCTTGTCTGCACCGGTGGGGTGCAGCCCGGGCCGCGGGGCGGCCATGTGATGGAATAGGGCCAGCACTTGCGTGTGCCCGTCAAACCCTTCGGCGATGCGAAAAAAGGTGATGGCGCTGTTGTGGTCACCGGTCAGGCGTTCCAACCCGATCACGTTTTCATAAAACTCAACCATTGCGCCCATATCCGCGCAACGAATGGCAATCTCGCCCAAAGCACGGGGGTGAAATCCACGGTCTGACATGGCATCAGGCTAGCTGGCCGTTGCGTCTTCGGCAATGATGGGTAAGGCTTCCTCGGGCTGATGATCCAGGATCATCCGATGGATTTTCAGTTTCTGCAACGGTTTGGTCAGATAATGATCCAGCCCCGCCGCCAGGATACCCTGATCATCCCCGGCCATGGCATGAGCGGTCAGAGCCACTATCGGCACATGCCGCCCTGTTGCGATCTCACGCCGCCGGATTTCTGCCGTGGCCTGTTTGCCATCCATCCTGGGCATCGAGATATCCATGAATATCAGGTCCGGATCGAAATCCTGATGCCTGTCCAACGCCTCGACCCCGTTGCCCGCGAATTGCAGGTTGATGTTCAGATCCTTGACCATCTTTTGCAAGATCAGCTGATTGGTCCGGTTGTCCTCTGCCGCCAGCACGCGCATCTGCCGTTGACGTTCGCCGGGCTGCGCAGGCGGGGTCTTAGGTACCTCCGGCCCCAAGTCCGGCAAAGCAGAGGCCCGTCCCAGCATGGCCAGGCGCGAATACAGTTCGGCCCGGGGGATGGGTTTCTGCAACACCCCCTCGATCAAATGGCGCGCCGGGTTTGCGTGGATGACCCCCGGATTGGCCGACATCACCACCACCGGCAAATCGCCCCAGCCCCTGTCCTTGAGCGTGGCCGCCAGTTCCAGCCCGTCCATATCCGGCAGATCGTGATCGCACAGCAGCAGATCCACACTGCCATCGACGGCGGCCAGCGCTTCACTGCCTGAAGCGCAGACGGTGACCCGCGACCCCAACCGCCCCAGCTGCTTTGACAGAATGGCCCGGTTCACCGCCAGATCCTCGACCACGATCACATGGCGCAAACGGCCCGCAAGGTCGGGTGGTGTGGGCTGAGGCCCCTCGACTGTGGGCAAGGAGATACGGAAGCCGAAACACGATCCCTGCCCCGGGTCGCTTTCGACCCAGACCGTGCCCCCCATCAGCGCGACCAGACGTTTGGTGATGGCCAGCCCCAGCCCGGTGCCCTCAAATTCGCGGTTTTTCGCGTCTTCGACCTGATTGAATTCACCAAAGATGTGCCCGATCTTGTCGGCCTCGATACCGATACCGGTATCTTCGATCGCCACGTGGATATCGCAGGTATTCATGTCTGCATTCGGCACCCCGGTCACACGGATCAACACGTGCCCCTCGGAGGTGAACTTGACCGCGTTGCCCACCAGATTGGTCAGCACCTGCCGAACGCGGCCTGGATCGCCCACAAACAGGGTCGGCAAGAACAGGTCATAGTCGACCAGCAGCGACATCCCCTTGTCGCGCACGCTGGGTTGCAACAGCATCACGACTTCAAGAATGCAGCGTTCGAAATCGAACTGCTCGGGGTGCAGGATCAGCTTATCTGCCTCGATCTTCGAGTAATCCAGCACGTCGTTGATGATCACCAGCAGCGCCTCGCCCGAGTTGCGGATGGTGTTGAGATACTGGCGCTGCTCCTCGTCCAGCGGGGTTTCCGACATCAGCTCGGTCATTCCGACAATGCCGTTCATCGGCGTTCTGATTTCGTGGCTCATATTGGCCAGAAAGGCGGATTTGGCCCGGTTTGCGGCCTCGGCCCGTTTGCGCGCGGCGTTCAGTTCAGCCTCGTGCCGGACCGAGGCGGTGATGTTCAGGCCCAGGCTGACCACATCGCCGCCGTTGCCGCGCTGGTCGATCATCTTGAAATACTCACCATTCCACAGCTTGACCACCACCGAATCCGGTTGCGGCTGCGCCCAACGGTCCAGCATTCTGGCCTGCCAATCCGCCGCCGTCTCAGCGCCGGTGTCGATCAACCCTTCATCGGTCAGTATCTCAAGAATGCGCCCATAGGATATCCCCGGCTCCACTTCATCCAGCCCGTCAAACAGGCTGAAGTATGTCGCGTTGGCCCCGATCAGGCGGTTTTCATGGTCAAAGAAGGCAAAACCGTCCTGAATGGTCTGCATCGAATGCCACAGGCGGCGCTCGGCTACCTCGATCTTGGCGTTGGCTTCTGTCAGGTCGGATTTGACCTTTTCATTCTCATCCCGGACAGTTTCAACCTCGGCCTGGGTTTCGTCGATGCGTTTGGTCAGCGCCATTGCGTGCAGGCCCAGTTGGCGATTGGCTGCCGAAAGCTCGGCCTGTTTCATCGCCAGCAGACGTTCGGCCGCCAATCGCGCGCGCCGTTCCTGTGCCAGTTTGTTTGCAAGACTCATCTTTGGTGATCCCGGACCATTGCGCGACCAGCATCCGGGCAGAGCGTGAAAAAGTGTTTAAGCAGTTGCCCGATCCGCGCGCGCCATGTCAGAGTTTTGAAAACCGGAGGTTCCTATGCGTTTTGTTCTTTCTACTGCAGCAGCTTGCGCACTTACCTGTTTTGCATCGTCAGCAGCGGGTAATTGCGCCACGGATGCTCAGGTGGATCAGTATGTGCAGGACTATCTGGCCAATACGCCCACGTCTGCCCTGTCCGTCGGTGGCAGTATGGAGGACGCGCTGTGCACCCAGATCAAACTTGTGTCCGCGTTAGAGCCACATATGGGTCCAGTCATCGGCTACAAGGCAGGCCTGACCAGCGCCCCGGCACAAGAACGGTTCGGCGCCGCCGAACCGGTTCAGGGCGTCCTGTTCCGCGATATGATGCTGGAGGACGGGGCAACGGTACCGATCACATGGGGCGCCCGTCCGGTGTTCGAGGCCGATCTGATTCTGGTCGTCGGGGACGCGGGCATCAATCAGGCCACCACACCCGCCGAGGTCATGCAGAACATCTCGGCGATCCGCCCCTTCATCGAGCTGCCTGACCTGACGCTGGCCGAGGGCGAACCGATCACCCCGGTGACCCTGACCGCCATCGCGGTTGCGCCAAAACTGGGCGTGGTAGGGTCTGAAATCCCGGTTTCTGACCCTGCAGCGATGACGCAGGCGCTGGCGGACATGGCCGTCACGCTCAGCGCTGCGGATGGAGAGGTTCTGGCACAAGCCTCCGGCGCAGCAGTTCTGGGCCATCCGGCGAATGCCGCTCTGTGGCTGATGTCGAAAGGTATCGAGTTTCAGCCCGGAGATCTTATATCGGTCGGGTCTTTCGGGCCGCTTGTGCCCCCGGCAAAGGGCAAGGGCGGGGCATCGGCCACCTATACCGGATTGCCCGGCAACCCCACAATCAGCGTGGTGTTTGAGTAATCAGCGCCGCCCCTCGCGCAGCCAGCCAGCCAGCAGGAACCCTCCGGCCAGGACCAGGACCAGCCACGGCGGCAGCAGCCCGGCCTGCGTGACGTCACGCGTCTCATAGGCGTTGCGCGGGGTCAGGCCGATCCAACCGCGACCCGAGGCCGGACGCCCGGCGCGCGCATTGCGGATCGCGGGCAACCCGTCCTCCAACCGCATCGCACCGCCGCGCAGCTCATCCAGCACGGGCTCCAGTATCTCTGCAGTGGCAATGGTGCGTTCAAATTCCTTCGGCGCGGCGGGGCCCAACCCGATTACCGCCATCTGTTCGCCCTCCTGCAGACGGTAAAGGCCTATCTCGGGCCCATAATATAGCGCCTCGAACCGGCCCGGAGACACTTCGTCCAGTATGACCTCAAGCGTTTCACCGTTGGGGCGAGTGATGGTCACTGGCCCGACCTCGTCTTCCAACGTCTGGCGGATGATGCGCATGACCTGACCATTGGCCTCGGCCCACAGGGCTTCTTCCTCCAGCTCGGGCTCTTTCATCATCCAGTGGGCCAGACGACGCAGCAATTCCAACTGCGGCCCGCCACCTTCGAACCCCCGGCTCCATAGCCAGGCATGGTCCGAAGCCAGCAGCGCTACGCGCCCTTCGCCCACACGGTCCAACACCAGCAAGGGGCGTTCGTCCACGCCGGTCATCAACAGCTCACCGGTCCGGTGGTTCACGTCGATCTGACGCAGCCATGCGCCCCAATCCTCGGAATCGCCCAGATTGGTTGTCACCGGATGGCGGTGCCCCAGATCAGTGACCATGGGCACAAAGCGTTCCTCGATCACCCGCGCCGTGGGCTGCGCCGGCAGGATGGGCGCCAGAGGTGAGCGGAAGATACTGTCAGCGCTGGCGAAATCCGGCCCGGCGGCAATCAGCACCGCGCCGCCTTCGTTGATATAGTTTGTGACATTGTCCAGGTAGATCGCAGGCAGGATGCCGCGGCGCTTGTAGCGGTCAAAGATGATCAGGTCGAAATCGTTGATCTTTTCCAGAAACAGCTCACGCGTCGGGAAGGCGATCAGCGAGAGTTCGTCCACCGGCACACCGTCCTGTTTCTCGGGCGGGCGCAGGATGGTGAAATGCACCAGATCGACGGAGCTGTCGGATTTCAGCAGGTTGCGCCATGTTCGCCCGCCGGGATGCGGCTCACCCGAGACCAGCAGCACCCGCAGCCGGTCGCGCACGCCGTTCATCTGGATCAGCGCGGTGTTGTTGCGGTCGGTCAGTTCCCCCTCGGCCTGCGGCACGGTGAACTGGATGACGTTGCGGCCGCCATGGGGCAGCGTGATGGGCAGTTCGACATCAATGCCGATGGGGATATTCAACTGCTCGGGCTCGGCCCCGTCGACCGACAGCTCAAGCGGCGCGGTCACTGCACCCGCAGGCGCGGCCCCGCTGTCCTCGACACGCAGGGTCAGGGTCACAGGTTCGCCGATGATGGCAAAGGCAGGTGCGTTGCGAACGATCAGGCGGCGGTCCCAGTCGCTGTCGCGCCCGGTTTGCAGCAAGTGCAGCGGCGCGGGCAACTCAGGCGCCTGATCGACGTCATGCACGATGCCGTCTGACACCACCAGAATACCCGCGATCCGGGCGCGCGGCTCCTCGGCCAGCGCCTCGTTCAGCGCGGCCATGACCTGCGTACCTTCGTCGCCGTTGCCGTCACCCAACTTGATCCGGCGCAATTCGGTGTTGTCGCGGGAGTCGATCTCGGCAGCCAGATCCTCGGCTGCCTGCGCCGTCTGCTCGGCCCGGTCCGAGAGCGTCTGGCTGGCGCTTTCATCCTCGATCATCAGCACGATGTCGGTCAGCGGTGCGCGGTCTTCGACCTGATAAACCGGCCCCGCCAGCGCTGCGATAACAATCAACGCCGCCAGCCCGCGCAAGGCCCAGCCGGACAGGCCGCGCCACAGTGCCAACAGAACGCCAGCGATCGCAATCGCGGCAACGGTGACCAGAACTGGCCAAGGGATCAGCGGATCGAATATGACGGTTCCGGTCATTGTCCCAACCTGTCCAAAAGCGCAGGCACGTGGACCTGATCGGATTTGTAGTTCCCGGTCAGCACATGCATCACCAGATTGACGCCAAAGCGATTGGCCAGCTCGCGCTGACGCTCGCCAGCATAGCCGCGCCCCACCGGCAGCAGAGCCTGCCCGTTGCGGTCCACCGCCCAGGCCGAGGCCCAGTCGTTGCCGCCGATCACCACCGGGGTCACGTTGTCATTGAGGTTGCGGAAGGGCATCCCTTCGATCTGTTCCGCACCCATCGGCGCAGCTTCGACCCACACGTCGGTGCCTGCATAACGTCCCGGAAAATCTTGCAGCAGATAGAATGCGCGGGTTAGCACATGGTCGCGCGGGATGGGTTCTAGAGAAGGAATATTCAACGGTCCGGCCAGTTGTTGCAGCTTGCGCCCATTGGGGCTGGCGGCGCCGAACCGCGCCACATCCGCATCCCGCGTGTCGAACAGAATCATACCGCCCGAGCGCAGATAGGCATTGAGTTTGGCATAGGCCTCGACAGAGGGCTGCGGCTGGTCCGGTGTAATCGGCCAGTAAAGCAGCGGGAAAAACGCCAGCTCATCGCGTTCCAGATCGACCCCGATGGGTTCGATTGGCTCCACCGAAGTACGATAGAAAAGCGTTTGCGACAGGCCTCGCATCCCTGCGCGTGCCACGTCGTCGACCTGCGCATTGCCCGTCCGCACATGGGCCAGCACCAGTTCCTGCGTAGCGTTCAGGGCAAACTCGGTCTCTTCCGGCGTCTGCGCCTGCGCCTCGGGCACCAGAAGTACCGCTCCCAGAGCAACAGCCGCCGCTTTGGCCAGACCAAGGCGGCCCGACAAGGCCAGCGAGGCAATCACGTCCACGGTCAGCAGCAGCAGCGCAAGGCTAAGCAGCATACCCCCGATGGGTGTCTCATTGGTCACCTCCTGCCCCTTGATCGGCACATCCGAGGGCCAGGTCAGCGGGTTCAGCACCGCATCCTCTGACAGGACATTCAACGCCAGCTTCTGTTTGCCGCTTTCGTACAAGCCGGGCTGCAAATCCGGGCCGATTGCGCCCGCGAGCAATTCGGTCCCTTCCACCCCGGCAAGGTTACCTGCATCCGACAAGGTGCCGAACCCGTCCATGACTTGTATCGGCTCCCACGTGGTGCCCTGCAGTTGGGCCTCCTGCCGGGATTTGGCCGCCGAAGCCACGGCCAGACGATCCAACATTTCAACGAACAGGCCAGACAGCGGCAGGCTGGACCATTCCGCATCTGCGGTCACGTGGAACAGCACCACCTGACCCAGACCCAGCGCCTTGCGTGTGACCAGAGGCGTGCCGTCCGACAGCGACGCAATGACACGATCCGCCAGATTAGGGTCTGGTTGTGCCATGACCTGCGTGGTGACCGTGACATCGTCGGGCACCTGCAAACCGTAGAAAGGCGAGTTTTCCGGGAAAGGTGCCAGCCCCTTGGCCTCGCCCCAACTCATCGCGCCGCCGACCGAGCGGCCACCGCTGCGCAGGCGGACAGGCAGCAAGGTATCCTCGGCGTCTCGGCCCATATCGCTGGCGGCCATGCGCGGCCCGGCAAAGCGCAGCAGCAACCCGCCCTGTTCCACCCATTCGACCAGGGCGGCCTGTTCACCATCGGACAGTTTCGCCACATCGGCCAGAACGATCACATCCGGGTTGGCGGGCAGCACCTCGAGCAACCCGCCTTCGACGAAATCCGCCGTGGGTTTCAGAACCTGCGTCAGGTAATGCAATGGCGAGAGAAGCTCCAGCCCCTCGCGGTTCAGGGCTCCGGCGATCAGGGCGACCTCGCGCCGACGCAAGCTGTCATCAGTCAGCGTCACCGCTCCGGCCGAACGCTGGCCTTGGATCTCGAACCGGGTGATCCGGGCACGCAGTTCGGATGGCAGGGCCAGATCCACCCGCGCCAGTGTTTCTCCGCCGGGGAATTCCATCTCGGCCGACTGCAGAACACGCATCGCACCCGCCGGATCACGGCCCTGCGCCAGAACGGTAATACGGTCGGCCGGCCCCGGCGCCGCACGTTGTGCGGTCAGTTGAATCACTCCATCCTGATAAGCGGCAGGCAATATCGCAACCACCGGTGCTGCGGATTGATACACGGTCACCGCGCCCCGCTCCTGCAACGCCGCCAAAATCCGGCCGTGGCCCTCATAAGCCACACGGTCGCTGAACCAATGGGTATCAAACCCTACGTCCAGCTGATCCAGCACGGCCAGAGCCTGATCGATCTGTGTTTCGGTGGGTTGCCACGGGGTCGGTGTCAGGCCCGGCAGACGCCCGCGCCATGCCTCAGCCGCCTGAAACACCGGCGTTTCGGGTTCGGTCAGGCGCAGGATGGCTACGGTACGCCCCGACCGCCCGGCCTCGGTCAGTTGCACGTCAACCTGATCCAGCGTTGACGACCACCGCGTTGCCCCCGCCCAGCTGGCGTCCAGCACCAGCAGCAAAGGCCCCGTCCCGGTTTCATCCCGCGAGGGGTTCAGGACCGGTCCGGCCAGCCCGATGATGATCGCCGCCGCCGCCAGCATCCGCAGCAGCATCAGCCACCACGGGGTGCGGTCCGAAACGCTTTCGTCATCCTTAAGCCCCAGCAGCAGCGTCACCGCCGGGAAAAGGCGGCGGATCGGTGCGGGCGGCACGGCGCGCAGGATCAGCCACAGGATCGGCAGGGTCAGTAAACCCAACAGCACCCATGGGGCGGTAAAGCCGATGCCCGCCAGAACCGTCATCGCGTGCCCCCGTCCAAGGCCCGATAGAGCCACAACAATGCCGCTTGCGCGCTGTCGCCGGTATGGTGCAGTCCCAGCTGCCAACCGGTTGCGCGGCATAGCTGCGTCAGCGCATCCTTGCGTTTGGCGAGGCGCTCCAGATAGCGGACGCGCAGGTCTCCGGCCTTGAGGGTTTCATGCCGAACCGAACCGCCAACGCTTTCAAAGATCGTCCGGCCACGATAGGGAAAGGTCTCTTCGCCCGGATCGAGAACCTGCAGCAGCACGCCCCGGACACCCCGGTCGGCGGCTTTGGTCAGGGCCAGTTCGACTTCATCCAAGGGGCCGAGGAAATCGGATATGAACACGGCGCGGGCATGCGGGATCATGGCGCGGTGTTCGGGTGGGGTATAGTCGGTGTCGGAATCCTCGGACCAGGCCTGCGCCAGTCGGATGACCTGCGCATTGCCGCGCCGGGGCGGCAGGGTGGTGCCGGTCAGGCCGACCCGCTCGCCGCCACGCACCAGCAGGATGGCCGTGGACAGGCCCAGTAGCCGCGCGCGGTCAGCCTTGGTGGGCAGTGACTTATCAGAGGCAAACCGCATCGACGCGCCCTGATCGACCCACAGCATCACTGATTGCGCAATCTGCCATTCCCGTTCGCGCACAAATTGCTGATCCCCGCGGGCCGAACGCCTGTGATCGATCATCCGGCGGCTGTCACCGATCTGTGCCGGGCGGTATTGCCAGAAATCATCACCAAGCCCCGAACGTCTACGCCCGTGGTCGCCCAGCAACACCGTTCCGGCCAGATGTTCAGCCCGCGCCAACAGGGGCGGCAGCCGGGACGCCTCGGCCTCGGATCTTTCGCGAAGGGTCAGCGCGGCATTCACGCCGCGGCCTCGGTGCGGATCAGCCCGGTAGCGGTAGAATCGATCAGATCGGCCAGGCTGTCACCGCGCGCGCGCGCCGCGAAGTTGAGCGCCATCCGGTGGCTGAGCACCGGACGCGCCATGTCCAGCACATCCTCGGCATTCGGGGCCAGTCGCCCCTGCAACATTGCCCGCGCTCGCACCGTCATCATCAGCGCCTGCGCCGCACGGGGGCCAGGGCCCCAGGCAACAGTCTCGGCCACACGTTCGGACGCGCCCGCCTCTTCGGGGCGGAAGGCGCGGACCAGATCAAGGATCAGCTCCACAACCGACTCTCCCACCGGCATCCGGCGCAACAACACCTGTGCGGCCAACAGTTCCTCTTTGGTGAAAATCTCGTGCGCTTCTTCCTCTTCGACGCCCGTGGTCGCCAACAGGATATCGCGTTCGGTCTGGCGATCCGGGTAGTCCACATCGATTTGCACCAGAAACCGGTCCAGCTGCGCCTCGGGCAGCGGATAGGTGCCCTCCTGTTCGATCGGGTTCTGCGTGGCCAGCACGTGGAAAGGTTCACCCAGCGAGCGATCTTCACCCGCTACGGTCACGGTGCGTTCCTGCATCGCCTGCAGAAGCGCCGACTGGGTACGGGGGCTGGCACGGTTGATCTCGTCCGCCATCAGCAGTTGACAGAAGATCGGGCCGGAGATGAACCGGAAATGGCGACTGCCGTCTTCGGCGGTGTCCAAAACCTCGGACCCCAGAATATCGGCAGGCATCAGGTCGGGCGTGAACTGAATGCGATTTCCGTGCAGCCCCATCACAGTTGACAGGGTTTCGACCAGCCGCGTCTTGCCCAGACCCGGCAGACCGATCAACAAAGCGTGACCACCACAAAGTAATGCGGCCAGGGTCAGATCCACGACCCTTTCCTGCCCGATAAAGCGTCGGGTGATCGAGGACTTGGCCTCTTGCAACTTGTTTTCCAGCGCTTCGATCTCGGACACGAGGTCGGCAGGTTCGGTCATGACTTTCCCTTCCGTGGACTATTATGATTGAAGTGTATCGCGCTGAGAGGAAATGGCAAAAGCAATGAGCGGACAAAAACCTGTGACACCTTCACCTGATGGCCTTGCCGCATCAGTCAAAGCGGCCAAAACTAGGGGATTGCCCCCCGTTCACCTGTGGAATCCTCCGTTTTGCGGCGATCTGGACATCCGGATCGCAAAAGATGGTACTTGGAGTTATCTAGGCTCGCCCATCAACCGGTTCGAGCTTGTGAAGCTTTTTTCTTCAATTCTTAAGAAAGAAGATGGGAAATACTATCTGGTGACTCCGGTTGAAAAGGTGGGAATCACGGTCGAGGATGCCCCCTTTGTGGCCGTTGATTTCGACATCGAGGGCGAAGGTGAGGCCCAAAACCTGCGCTTTTCCACCCATGTCGGTGACACGGCGGTGGCCGGACCGGATCATCCAATCCGTATTGTCATCGACCCTGAAACAGATGAGCCTTCACCCTACATATTGGTTCGCGCAAACCTGGAGGCGCGGATCGACCGCAAGAGTTTCTATCGTCTCGTGGACATCGCCGAACACAGTGGCGATTGGTTCGGCGTGCGGTCCGGCGGGCAGTTTTATCCCCTCATCAAGTCCGATGACCTGCCGGATTAAGCGGGGTTTGCAACCTTGCGATCCTGCGCCAGCACAACCGCCACCGCAACGATCCCGGCGCCCAGCGCGCGGGTCCAGTTCCAATCTTCGCCCAGCACCAGCATGATCACCATCACGTAAAACGGCGCGATGTTGATATGGAACGAGGCCAGCGCCACCCCCAACCGTCCGACCGATGAGATGAACAGAACCTGGCTCACGCCCATCGCCACGAGCGCGTAGATCCCCAACATACCGATCTGCTGGACGTCAATCGGAGCGCTCGGCATGACCTCCAGCCCCAATTGACCGGCCCCGAAAAACAGCAGCAACGCAACCACCAGTCCACCCGCAAAGGTAATGGTGCTGCGCCCTGTCTGACTGAGTTCGGGAAAGTCCCGCGCGGTCGCCATACAGGCCCAACAGAACAACCCGGTGGACACGATGGCACAGGCCGCTCCTAACCCCAATTGCGCCGGTGCCACTGCACTGGTAGCGATCAGACCGCCAACAATCGAAACGATCACGCCGAAGGCAAAGCTCCACTTCAACCGCCGTGTTCCCGTCGCCAGCTCGATGAGCGTCGCAAACAGCGGCGCGCACGAGGCAATGATGGCCACGGTCACCGGATCGGTCATCTTTTGCGCCAGAATGATCAGGAACATGCCCGCGCCCAGCATTCCGCCAACAAATAACGCATGTCCCCAGCGCGCCCGCAAGACACGGTCCGACCCGTCGATAATGAACCAGATCGGCAGCATGACCGCCACCGCCAGCGCCAGCCGTGCGGCAAACAACGCGATCGGAGGCCAGCTCTGCAGCAGCACCTCTGCCGCCGGGAACCCTGCTGCCCATGTCAACATCGAGGCAACGGCCAAACCATTGCCGGACAGAACGGAATTGCCTCCAGCAGACACAGGGAGAGTGTTCCCGCGCACGGGGTCAGGACTCATTGCCATGGGGTTCTTACCTTCTATTGGCACGGCGTCGTTGAAATGATTCGCCGTATAATTCGGAACGTCTCTGATTTGCGCTGGGCGTTCTGGTCGATTTTCGACAATCTGTCGTTTTTGATCCTCTTTCGCCCAAATCACCCCCCGGCTAAGTTCTGGACAGCAACAACCCGAGACCGCCCATGCCCAGATTTGCCGCCAATATTTCCCTGCTCTTTGCCGAGCTTCCCTATCTTGAGCGCTTTCAGGCGGCAGCCGAGGCCGGGTTCAATGCGGTCGAAATCCTGTTTCCCTACGAACTGGCCGCCAAGGAAACCCGCCGCGCCCTGCTGGCCAATGGGCTCGAACTGGTGCTGATCAATGCCCCGCCGCCCAACTACACTGGCGGCGAGCCCGGCTATGCCGCCGTTCCGGGCGGCGAGGCGCGGTTCCAGTCTGATATCCGCCGCGTGCTGCGCTATGCCGATGCGCTGAAGCCGGGGCTGATCCACATCATGGCGGGCTATGCATCCGGGCCGGATGCGCAGGAAAGCTTCGTGCGCAACCTGCAATGGGCCGCCGATTTCGCCCCGCAGCAGCAATTCTCGATCGAGCCACTGAATCCGGTGACGCAGCCCGGCTATTTCCTGAACGACTACGATCTGGCAGCGCAGGTGCTGGACTCCGTAAACCGCCCGAATGTCGGGCTGCAATTTGACAGTTTCCACGCCCATATGATCCACGGCGATGCGCAGGCGATTTGGGATCGCTTTCACCCTCGGGTCGTCCATGCCCAGATCGGAGCTGCCCCGGACCGATGTGAACCGGGGCGCGGGCCAACGGATTTTGGCCGTCTGTTTACCGCTATGGATGCCGCGGGCTATTCCGGCTGGGTAAGTGCCGAATACACACCCTCAACACCCCGAACCCCCGACAGTCTTGGCTGGATGCAGGTCTAGCTCTGGCCTTTTGACGGAAAATACAGCACATCAGGAACATCACGACCCTCAGGATGTCCTAAATGATTTCTGCCCGCTATTCCCGCGCCTTGTTCAGCCTGATCATGTCCGGCCTGATGTCCTGCATCGTGACCGGCATCGCGACCGTGAAAGCCATTGGACTTGGCCCCAACACCGTCAGCGACTGGATGGCGTCCTGGGCCTTCAGCTGGCCCATCGCCTTCACCGTCATCCTGCTGTTTGGCCCTTCAGTACAACGGCTGGTGAACCGCATGGTCAGTCCACAGGACTGACCCGCTGCGAAGAGGGCCCGTCGGGCCTGATGAGCAGCGCCCCCTAGTGCGCCTCAGCCCAGTTCGCGCCCTTCCCGGCATCGACGCTCAGCTTCACATCTAGCTTCACCGCGGGATCAGACGCGCCTTCCATGACGTCGCGCGCTACGTCAATCACCTGATCCACCGCGCCTTCGGCCACTTCGAACAGCAATTCGTCATGCACCTGCAGCAGCATCTTCGCCGGAAGCCCGTTGATCGCGTCCGGCATCCGCACCATCGCGCGCCGGATCACGTCCGCCGCTGTGCCCTGGATCGGAGCATTGATAGCCGCCCGGCGCGAGAAGCCAGCATGGGGCCCCTTGGCATTGATCTCGGGCGTGTGGATTTTCCGCCCGAACAGGGTCTGCACATAGCCATGCTCTTTGGCGAAGGCGACAGTGTCATCCATGTATTTCCGGATGCCTGGGAAGCGTTCGAAATATCGGTCGATGAAGCCTTGTGCCTCGGCCCGTGGAATACGCAGGTTGCGCGCCAGACCGAAGCCCGAGATGCCGTAGATCACGCCAAAATTGATTGCCTTGGCCTGACGCCGGATATCCGGCGTCATCTCGTCCAGCGGCACATCGAACATCTCGGACGCGGTCATTGCGTGAATGTCCAGTCCATCCGCAAAAGCCTGTTTCAGCGCCGGAATATCGGCGATATGCGCCAGAATACGCAGCTCGATCTGGCTGTAGTCGAGACTGACCAGCACATTACCCGGCTCGGCAATGAAGGCCTCGCGAATGCGGCGGCCCTCTTCGGTGCGCACCGGAATGTTCTGCAGGTTCGGATCGGTCGAGGCCAGACGCCCCGTGTTCGCCCCCGTAATCGAATAAGACGTATGCACCCGGCCCGTATCCGGGTTGATATGGGTCTGCAGAGCGTCGGTGTAGGTCGATTTCAGTTTGGACAGCTGCCGCCAATCCAACACCCGGCGCGGCAACTCGTGCTCGGTCGCGAGATCTTCCAGAATATCCGCGCCGGTCGAGTATTTCCCGGTCTTGCCCTTCTTGCCGCCCTCCAGCCCCATCTTGTCGAAAAGGATCTCACCCAGCTGTGCAGGCGAGCCGACGTTGAAACTCTCACCGGCCAGTTCGTGAATTTCAACCTCTAATCCGGCCATTTTCTGCGCAAAGGCGTTCGACATCCGGTTGAGTACATCGCGGTCGACTTTGATGCCGTGCATCTCCATCTCGGCCAGAACCGGCACCAAGGGGCGTTCAAGTGTTTCATACACCGTCGTCACCTGCACCTGATGAAGTTGCGGCTTGAACAGTTTCCACAGGCGCAGGGTGATATCCGCATCTTCGGCGGCATATGCGGTCGCCTCATCAATCGGCACCTTGTCAAAGGTGATGGCCGACTTGCCCGAGCCCAGCAGCGGTTTGATCGGGATCGGCGTGTGGCTCAGATAACGTTCGGACAACGTATCCATGCCGTGCCCGTGCTCACCGCCATGCATGGCGTAGGACATCAGCATCGTGTCATCGATCGGGGCCACATCAACGCCATATCGCTTAAAGATCTTGGCATCGTATTTCATGTTCTGCCCGATCTTCAGGATCGACGGGTCCTCAAGCATCGGTTTCAGCAAGGTTAGAGCCTCATCCAGCGGCATCTGCCCCTCGGCCAGCGCATCCGAGCCGAACAGGTCATCCACCGCTCCATCGCGGTGGGTCAGCGGGATGTAACAGGCTTCCCCGGCCTCAACACACAACGAAATCCCCACCAGATCGGCGATCATCTCGTTCAGGCCAGTGGTTTCAGTGTCCACGGCCACCCAGCCGCGCTCATAGGTCTGATCGATCCATTTCTGCAGCGCGCCAGCATCGCGGACACATTCGTATTTCGACGCATCGAATGGCAGCGCTTCGGCCTCTTCGACCTCGGCAACAGGGGCGGGTGCATCAGCAATCACCGGAGCCTCGGCCCCAAGCTTGTCAGCGATGCGCTTGGTCAGGGTGCGGAACTCCATCTCGGCCAGAAAACCCAGCAGGGTGTCTGGCTCGGGGTCTTTTACCTCCAGATCGTCCAGGGTGAAATCCAGCGGCGTCTGCTCATCCAACTGCACCAGCTTCTTCGACAGCTCGATCTGGTCGCGTTTTTCGATCAGGGTCTGGCGCCGCTTGGGTTGCTTGATCTCTTCGGCGCGATCCAGCAGCGTTTCCAAGTCGCCATACTCGTTGATCAGCAGGGCCGCCGTCTTGACTCCGATCCCCGGAGCCCCTGGCACATTGTCGACCGAGTCCCCGGCCAGGGCCTGCACGTCGACCACCCGTTCCGGCCCGACACCGAATTTCTCGAACACGCCGTCCCGGTCAATGCGCTTGTTCTTCATCGCGTCCAGCATTTCCACGCCATCGCCGACCAGCTGCATCAAATCCTTGTCGGAACTGACAATGGTCACCCGGCCCCCCGCCTCACGCGCCTGCACGGCCAGAGTGGCGATAATGTCGTCGGCCTCATAGCCCTCAAGCTCTTTGCAGGCGATGTTGAAGGCGCGCGTCGCCTCGCGGGTCAGCGGCATCTGCGGGCGCAGGTCCTCGGGCATCGCCTCGCGGTTTGCCTTGTAGAGGTCATAGAGATCATTTCGGAACGTGTGCGAGCCTTTGTCAAAGATCACCGCCACATGGGTCGGCGCATCCGGCCCCGCATTCCCTTCGACATATTTCTGCAGCATGTTACAGAACCCGGACACGGCTCCGATCGGCAACCCGTCGGATTTCCGCGTCAGAGGCGGCAGCGCATGATAAGCTCTGAAAATAAAGGCCGATCCGTCGATAAGATGCAGGTGACAGCCTTTTCCAAACCCACTCATGCCCGTGCTCCTGTCTTTTAGGTATGTCCGTCCTGCCATGGAACGCAGGCGGATACCAGTAGGAGATCTTGCGGGTCAGGCCTCAGTCGGCCTTGATCCGGGCTCAGGGATAGAACTCGCACCACCCGGTATGTATCCAGCCCCGAAATTGAGATTCGACGTTGTTGATCGCACCGTTTTCAACGTAACACCATTTCCCGTCGCAGGCACGAACATAGGCCGCGTCACCATTCCTGAGGCTACCGATCTGTTGGTATGACGTACCTGGCCCGGTCCTCAGTGCCAGAAATCCGTCTCCATTCGGGTTTAGACCTTTGACCAGGCACCCGGTATCAGTGATGGCTGGCCCGGTTGGTTGCACAATCTGTTGCGAATAGGCTGTTGTCGAAAATAACACGCAAAACGCTGCGCTCAAAAAACGCCTCATCTCAATAAACTCCAACTTGACTGTCAAAAAATAGTCGTAAAACTCTAACCCAAGCCCCGTCATCCGTCTATGAAACGGTTCGGGGCACTTGCGCCTTTCGGATCTTACGCTCGGCGCCGCGCAGTCTCGGGGCGCGCGCAGTTCAGGCCTTGCTGAATACCTGCAGCGTCTTGTCCCAATGCAAATCGGTGCGCTCGGCGATCTGTTGCATCTGCTTGTTCAGCGAACGGTCGTTCAACCGGCGGCTCAGCGATCGCAGCGGGATGAGGTTGCGCTCTCCGTACCCGTCGATCAGGAGGAACATCCGGGCCCCGTTGCGAACACCGTAGACAATGTTCTGTTCGTGAATGTCCCGGCCCACGATCTGAAACTCGAACAGCTTCTGCACAAAACTGTTGAGGTCGGCCAGGGTCTCGTCGTTCAGCAAGTGATGCTTGCTCATCCACAACAGGTGATGCGCAAGTTCCCCGTCCTCGGATTGTATCCGTTCAACCACAACCCCCGGCCCGACATCCGTCTGCACCACGCCAAAAGACCGCGCCAAGGGCAGATGGGCGATATCACCACCGCTTTTAAGTGCCGCCTTCATTTCGCATTCAAGCTCTTTCAGCGCGTTTCGAAAGGCCGAATCCGGCAGGATGCGCCGTATCAACCGCTTGGAGAAGGAACGATTCGGGCGCGTGCGCGGCCGTGTCACCTTGATCAAAAGCTCTGGCTGGCCCGGGCAGGCATACACGTTTCTGTGGCCGCCTTTTGCCAGAAGGTCCTGATCGGATAGCTGCAAGAGCTGCAGTGAAAAGAGCATCCAGCCTCCGCGCTGTCCTGAATCACAAAACACCTGCGGGCTTTGACGGATCACAATCCAGCAGGCAACATGTCACTGTATCAGACTTCGGCCTCGGTCCCAGCCAGCACGTATTTGCAATCGCAATAGGGGCACTCGACCCAGCCGGTATCCTCGGGGATCTGCAACCAGACGCGCGGATGGCCCAATGCGCCTTCGCCGCCATCACAGGCAACACGGGCGGTTTCGACGATCTTTGTTTCCGGCGCTTCGATTGTCACGGCTTGCGATCCTTCTTCGGTTGTCGGCCTCGCGGGCATGTAATAGGTGCGTTTATGAGCGATGAGCAAACCGGGGGCAAGGGTCACATGCGTGATGCGGCAATCAGGATCGACGGGCTGCGCAAGACCTATCGGGGCGGCAAAGGCCAGCCCGAGAAACACGCGCTGAAAGGCATTGACCTGACCGTTCCGCGTGGCTCGGTGTTTGGCCTGCTGGGGCCGAACGGGGCCGGGAAGTCGACTCTGATCAATATTCTGGCCGGGCTGGTGGTGAAATCTGCGGGCAAGGTGTCAATCTGGGGTTTCGATCAGGATCAGAACCCGCGCCAGTCCCGCGCTGCAATCGGCGTCATGCCACAAGAGCTGAACCTTGACCCGTTCTTCACTCCTCGTGGCGCGTTAGAGGTTCAGGCTGGCCTGTATGGCGTTCCCAAGGCTCAGCGCCGCAGCGATGAGATTCTCGCACTGGTCGGCCTCAGCGACAAGGCCGAGGCTTATGCCCGGACCCTGTCCGGGGGCATGCGACGGCGATTGCTGCTAGCCAAGGCGCTGGTGCATCACCCGCGGATCCTTGTGCTGGACGAACCCACGGCGGGCGTGGATATCGAGTTGCGTCAGATGCTCTGGACCAATGTGCGCAAGCTGAACGAACAGGGCATGACCATCATCCTGACCACCCATTATCTGGAGGAAGCGCAGGAGATGTGTGACGAGATCGCAATCATCAACCATGGCGAAAAGATCGCACAGGACAGCACTGCCAACCTGCTGGGCCGCATGGACAGCCGCACCATGGTGATCGCCCCGGACAGCCCGATCACCGATCTGCCCGTAACCGAGGGCGTCGAAGCCACCCTGCGTGATGATGGCAGTCTGGTGCTGCAATACCGCAGCGCCCAGACCAGCGCCGAGCAGGTGCTGCAATCCGTTCGCACCGCAAATATCCGTATCCGCGACGTCCGTACCGAGGAAGCAGACCTTGAGGACGTGTTCCTTGCGTTGACCTCTGCCCGCGCTGAGGACGCCCCGGCGGATGATCAGGACCAGCCGCGCCGGGGAATGCACAGGGTCAAGTTATGACGCTCACATCCCGTTGCTGAGATCATCAGCGCGGATTGCAATCAGGCGAGTTCCGTCTTGATCCTCGCAACGATCTTGTCGATTAAATCATCCTCGTTGAAACTTGCGAAAACCGGCTTGGTCGCATTGAATTTTCTGTTTTGAGCGCTGGAAATACCTTCGCGCAGGAAATCGCCGACTTCCACGACATCTCCGGGCTTGGCCATGTGAGGCAGCCACATGATATCCCACTTGTCCTGTGGCACACCCAATGTGACATCAACCTCTTCATGCGAAAGAACGTGACGGCGATCTATCGGGATGTCGTAGGTTTCCGCGTACTCGGCTACCATGTCGATGAACACACCCAACTGGGTTTCCGTCATCGGGTATTTCCCTTTCTTGAAGGGCCTTTCCTTTGCACCCTGCATACAACACATTGCCAAACCGATTGACCCTGTGTTCTTGGCCCTGACATGCGCGGCATAATCTCCGTCATTCACATTGTTGTTGGCTTCCGGTCTGCGCTTGCACAGCCTGCGCGTTCCATCACCCTCAACAACTTCGTGGTACTTGTCATAATCGCTACCGGACATTTCATACTTCCCTGCTGTCCAGTGCATAACGATTCGCTGTGGCTTAGATACGGCCATAATGAATTCCTTCCAAAATCGTCCTGTAAAATTGAGGGGCGTATTATAGCACAGTTTTCGCCTTCTTTCCTGGCAGCCGCTGTCTGGGTTAAGCGGCCCCTAAGAACGCCAGCGTACACGCGTTGCAATTGAAGGTTTTTCGGTCGGTAGCCACCATTTGGGGAATGGGACTTCCCCTCAATTTCAGCAAAGGACTCGAAAAAGAACAAAACGTGAATATAATAGGGAATCGCCATGTATGCCGAGCTGTCGATTACGTCGAACTTCACTTTCCTCACCGGGGCCTCGCACCCCGAGGAGTATATGGAGCGTGCCGTCACTCTGGGCCTGCCCGCCATTGCGATTGCCGATGACAACTCGGTTGCCGGGATCGTCCGCGCCCACACCCAGGGGCGCGAGATCGCCCGCAAGGTCCGCGAGCGGCTGGAGTGGGAGGCGCAGAATACCGCGATCGGCCCACCCTGCCCCGATCACATCCCCAAACCGCCCTCGTACCCCATCCACGCGGTACCCCGCCTGATCCCGGCGGCGCGGCTGATCTTCACCGATGCGCCTGCCGTCACCGCCCTGCCCCTGAACCGGCAGGGCTGGGGCAACCTGTGCCGCATCCTCTCCAAAGGTCGCCTGCGCGCCGAGAAAGGCGACTGCATCCTGCACCTGTCGGACCTGCTGGAATTCTCCGACGGCCTTCACCTGCTGCTCTGGCCACAAGCGACCCGGTCTCCGGGCGGCGCGAGCGTGTGGCGGACACAGGCGCAACAGCTGACGCGCCGCTTTGCCGGGCGGATGCATCTGCTGATGCACCCTCGGTATGATGGCGCAGATAGCGCATATTTCTCTTTATTAGAGACGGAATCACATCAACTCGGCATCCTCACCCTCGCCAGCGCCACGCCGATGATGCATCACGGGAGCCGCCGCAGGTTGGCCGACGTCCTGACCGCCATCCGCCTGCGCCGCAAGGTCGACGACCTGGGCCGCGAGGCGCTGGCCAATGGCGAGCAACGCCTGCGATCCGAGGCCGAGATGTTGCGCATCTTCAAAGGTCATGAGGGCGCCGTTGCCCGCGCGCATGAGCTCAGCGAACAGCTCACCTTTTCGCTTGATGAACTGCGCTATGAATATCCCAGCGAGGGCAGCGAGCAGGAAACCCCGACCGAACGCCTGCATCGGCTGGCGCAGGAAGGGCTGAAATGGCGCTATCCCGCCGGGGCGTCCGAGAAAGCAAAAAAGATGCTGGCGCATGAGCTCACCCTGATCGGCAAGCTGAAATACGAGCCTTACTTCCTGACTGTCCGCGACATCGTCCATTTCGCCCGCTCGCGCGGCATCCTCTGCCAAGGTCGCGGCTCGGCGGCGAACTCTGTCGTCTGTTTCTGCCTCGGCATCACCGAGGTCAGCCCTGAGATGGGCACCATGGTCTTCGAACGCTTCGTCTCTGAGGCGCGCGATGAACCACCCGATATCGACGTCGATTTCGAACATGAACGCCGCGAGGAAGTCATCCAGCACATCTATGACCGCTATGGCCGCGAACGCGCGGGCCTGTGCGCCACGGTCGTACATTATCGCGGCAAGCGCGCCATTCGCGAGGTTGGCCGCGCAATGGGCCTGACCGAGGACACGATTTCGGCGTTGTCCTCGCAGCTCTGGGGCTTCTTTTCCGCCTCTGGGCTTGAAGCGCAGCGCATGCGTGAAATCGGCCTCGACCCCGAGGATCGACGGCTGAAACAGACTCTAATGCTGGTCTATGAGATCGACGGCTTCCCCCGACATCTGTCTCAGCACGTCGGCGGATTCATTATTACCGAGGGGCGCTTGGACGAACTCGTCCCCATCGAAAACGCCACGATGGAGGACCGTACGGTCATCTGCTGGGACAAGGATGACATCGACAGTCTGGGCATTCTCAAGGTTGATGTGCTCAGCCTTGGGATGTTGACTTGTATCCGCAAGGCGTTTGACCTGATCGGTCAGCACCACCAGACCAGCTATACGCTGGCCACTCTGCCGCCCGAGGACCCGGTGGTCTATGACATGCTCTGCAAGGCGGACTCGGTGGGTGTGTTTCAGGTGGAAAGCCGGGCGCAAATGAACTTCCTGCCACGGATGCGACCGCGCAATTTCTATGATCTGGTGATCGAGGTCGCCATCATCCGCCCCGGCCCCATTCAGGGCGACATGGTCCACCCCTATATCCGCCGCCGGAATGGGGAGGAGGAGGTCAGCTTCCCCTCGGACGAGCTGGGCGAGGTGCTGGGCAAAACGCTGGGCGTGCCGCTGTTTCAGGAACAGGCGATGCAGATCGCCATCGTCGGCGCGGGATTTACCCCGGAACAGGCGGACCGGTTGCGACGGTCACTGGCGACGTTCAAGAAGCACGGCAATGTCAGCGAGTTCCGCGCCCTGTTCCTGCGCGGCATGAAGCGCAACGGGTATGAGGATGACTTTGCCGAACGTTGTTTCTCGCAGATCGAAGGGTTCGGGTCGTACGGCTTCCCCGAAAGCCACGCGGCCAGCTTTGCGCTGCTGGTCTATGCCAGCGCCTGGATCAAATGCCACCATCCGGGCATCTTCGCCTGCGCCCTGCTGAACTCACAGCCGATGGGGTTCTATGCGCCCGCCCAGATCGTGCGCGATGCGCGCGAACATGGGGTTCAGGTGCGCCCGGTCTGCATCAATGCCAGTTTCTGGGACAATGTGATGGAACCCGACGGCCAAGGCGGGCTGGCCCTGCGGCTGGGCTTTCGTCAGATCAAGGGGCTGAGCGAAGACGACGCCAGTTGGCTGACCGCCGCGCGGGGTAACGGCTACCATCAGGTCGACGATGTCTGGCGCCGTGCGGGCCTTGGCCCTTCGGTGATCGAACGGCTGGCTGAGGCCGACGCCTTTGCCGCCTGTGACCTGACCCGGCGCGAGGCGTTATGGCAGGCCAAGGCGATTGCCACCGCCAAACCGCTGCCGCTGTTTTCGCAAGATCTGGAGGGCGAGGCGCTGGACGAGCCCGAAGCCTACCTGCCGCAGATGACCTTGGGCGAACAGGTGGTCGAGGATTACGTCGCCACCCGCCTCAGCCTGAAGGCGCATCCGGTGGCCCTGCTGCGACATCTGCTGACGCCGGACCCGCGCGACAAAACCACGCCTGTCGCTTGACCCCTCAACCAGATATTGGCTCAGAACAGAGTCGAATTCGGTACCTACATGACCAGACCCATCCTGCCTCCACGCTTTCCGGCCACGCCGGACCAGATCAACGCACAGGTCCGCGCCTTTTACGCTCGTGTGCGCGCGGACGCCGTGCTGGGACCGGTCTTCAACAACCACGTCACCGACTGGCCCGCGCATGAGGAAAAGATCGCCGCTTTCTGGCGCAACGCCATCCTGTATGAACGCGGCTATGACGGCAATCCGCAGCGTGTTCATATCGAACGGCCCGACGTGAAACCCGAACTCTTCGCCCATTGGCTGGACCTGTTCGAAGAGGTCGCCACCCGGACACTGCCGCCGGAAACGACAACCCCGTGGGTCGCACTGGCTCGGCGCATCGGAGTGGGAATGAAGGCGGGCGTGCAATCGGCGCGCCAACCCAAGGACGCGCCGCCGGTTCTGCGTTGATCTCACAACATGGCAGCTTTGCGATGTTAGCGATAAATTAGGGGCTATGCGGGCTGGTGAAATGCGTTTACTCAGGGGCAAGACAGCCCCTTTGCGCTGCGACGGCATAGTGCCACCACACCGACATATCACCCGAGGCCACAGCGATGAGCACTCAGAACACCACCCTCCGGGGCCTTGGCTATGCGTTTGCGGGCTTTGCGGTCTTTGCCAGCCATGACGCGCTGATCAAGGTGCTGGGTGGCACTTACTCGGTGATGCAAATCATCTTTTTCGCCACGCTGTTTTCCTTTGTGCCGATGGCGGTGACAATCCTGACCGACCGCACAACCGGGAACTTCCTGCCGCGTCACCCGTGGCTGGTTCTGCTGCGCTCGGCCCTGATGGTAACATCCATGGTCTGCGCCTTCTATGCGTTTTCGGTCCTGCCGCTGGCCGAGGTCTATTCACTGCTTTTCTCTTTTCCGTTGATCGTCACGGTGCTGTCGATCCCGATTCTGGGCGAGGTCGTCCGCGCCCAGCGTTGGGCGGCGGTCGGCGTGGGCCTGATCGGTGTCCTGATTGTTCTGCGCCCAGGCGCAACGGATATCACGCTGGGTCATCTGGCCGCTCTCACAGCCGCCTTCTGCAGCGCCTTCGCATCCGTGTTGGTGCGCAAGATCGGAAATGAGGAACGCTCGGCCGTGCTGATCCTGTACCCCATGCTGCTGGCCATTGCTGTGATGAGCCTGGCCCAACCGGTGGTGTATCAACCCCCGTCCCTGTTGCATCTGGCGATGATGGCGCTGGTCGGCGTGTTCTCGGTCATCGCCCAGCACCTGATCATTCTGGCTTATCGTGCCGCACCCGCCGGCGTTATTGCCCCCAGCCAATACAGCCAGATCATATGGGCCACGATTTTTGGAATGGTTTTCTTTGGCGAACGCCCGGACATTTGGGTGGCGGTGGGCGCAAGCGTCATCATCGCATCCGGCGTCTATGTGGTCTGGCGCGAGAGCAGGACCAACACCACTTCGGCCAACACCCCAGTTCTGCGGGTGCGGTCGCCGCGGTCGGACACCGGGGCGTCTCGGCCGGGGGAGTAAACTCTGACCGTCAGGGTTCCCTACATTTGATCTTGAGATCGCCATTTGCGCCGCTTTTGTCAAAACGGTCGATGGCACGCACCAGGTCGCTGAGCCGCTTATGGCCATACGAACGGGCATCAAAATCCGGATAGATTTTGCCCAATTGACTACCGACAAAAGAAAGGCTGGCCCAACCATCCGCTTCCTTCGTGTTCAAAACAACGTTTCGGATCAACTGGTATGCGTGGTTCAACTCATGCTTCGCCTTTGTGCTATCCGGCGCTTTTGATTGTGGCGTATCTGCTCCAGGCTTTTCGATATTTTCGATATAGATGAACCTGTTACAGGCAGCGACAAACGCTTTTGGCGCCTTACGTTCCCCAATTCCATAAACGTGCAGCCCTTGCTCGCGGATGCGACTGGCGAGCCGGGTAAAGTCACTATCTGAAGATACCAGCACAAACCCGCTGAACCGATTGCTGTGAAGGATATCCATCGCATCAATGACTAGTGCTATGTCGCTGGAGTTCTTCTTGGATGTATTGGCGAATTGCTGATGTGGAACTATAGCGAACTCGGCCAGCGAGGTGGCCGCCCACCCTTGGGGCCCACCGATAGAGAAATCTCCGTAGATCCGTCTAAGGCTGGCTTCACCTAAAGTCGCAACTTCTTCAAAAATCTCAGCAACGTGTTTCGCAGGCACGTTATCTGCGTCTATCAGAACCGCAAGGCGATCCGTAGTTCCTATTCTCACTTCAATTCCTCAACTCAGAATTCATTCGCAATAAGGAATGTAAGAAACCAAAGGGGCAGGCAAAAGCCCGCCCCGTGCATTTATCTCTATTCTATCAATAAACTACGACCGATCGGATGCTTTCACCCTTATGCATCAGGTCAAACCCATGGTTGATGTCGTCCAGGCCCATGGTGTGGGTGATCATTGGATCGATCTCGATCTTGCCGTCCATGTACCAATCGACGATCTTGGGCACGTCGGTCCGGCCTCGCGCACCGCCGAATGCAGTCCCGCGCCACGAGCGACCGGTGACCAGCTGGAACGGACGGGTCGAGATTTCGGCCCCTGCAGGTGCCACGCCGATGATAATCGATTCACCCCAGCCCTTATGCGCCGATTCCAGCGCATCGCGCATCACGCCGACATTGCCGGTGGCGTCAAAGGTATAATCCGCGCCGCCCTTGGTCAGGTTGACCAGATATGGAACCAGATCGCCCTCGACTTCTTTGGGGTTCACGAAATCGGTCATGCCGAACTTGGTGGCCATCTCGACCTTTGACGGGTTGAGATCCACTCCGACAATCTGATCCGCCCCGGCCAGACGCAGGCCCTGAATAACGTTCAGACCGATACCGCCCAGACCGAACACGATAGCACGGCTGCCGATTTCCACCTTGGCGGTGTTGATAACTGCGCCGATACCGGTGGTCACGCCGCAGCCGATATAGCAAATCTTGTCGAACGGCGCGTCTTCGCGCACCTTGGCCAGCGCAATTTCGGGCAGGACCGTGTGATTCGAGAAGGTCGAGCAGCCCATGTAATGCAGGATCGGATCGCCATCCAGCGTCGAGAACCGGGACGTTCCGTCGGGCATCAGCCCCTTGCCTTGGGTTTCGCGGATCGCCTGACACAGGTTGGTTTTGGGATGTAGACAGTATTCACACTCGCGGCATTCCGGGGTGTAGAGCGGGATCACATGGTCGCCCGGCTTCAGACTGGTCACGCCCGGGCCGACCTCGACCACAACACCCGCGCCTTCATGGCCCAGAATGGCAGGAAACAGACCTTCGGGGTCGGCGCCCGACAGGGTGAATTCATCGGTGTGGCAGATGCCGGTGGCCTTGATTTCCACCAGGACCTCACCCGCCTTGGGGCCTTCGAGGTTTACATCCATCACTTCCAAAGGTTTGCCCGCCTGAACGGCGACGGCGGCACGGGTACGCATATCGTTGTCTCCCTGTCTTATTTGACCCGACCCTGCGTCAATCGCAGGGTGTTTTCAACTGCGCTTTGGTGACAGATTGGCTAATGTTTTGATATTGCAGAAACGACATTGCCGCAAAGAGGAACGCCAATGCGCCGTTTTATTCCAATTCTGATCCTGCTGGCCGCCTGTGCCGAGACACCGCCCCCGCCTGAAGACGTCCGCCTTTCCCCCGAAGCCGCACCGGTTGATCTGGCCTTTTGCCAGGGCGAAGCTTTTGCGGATTCTATTGGTCAGCCGGTTTCGACCATTCAGGCCCAGCTGCCCGAACGGTCGCGCGTTCTGGGTCCGGATGACATCGCCACGCAGGATTATCGCATCGACCGCCTTAATGTTTTTGTGAACGGAGCCGGAAACATTCAGCGCCTGACCTGCGGGTAAGCGTAGACTCAGGGCATGATTCTGCGATAAGAACAAAATGGGAACATTTTGATGTCTGCCAATGCCCAAACGCCGAATACTCTCACTGTGGTTCCCCCGTCTGGGGGCTGAACGGCTGGTCCGCGCCGCGCGGGGCCTGCAGGATGGGCCTTTGGCAGTGGTGGCCGAGCAGTCGAACATGCAGGTCATCACCTCGCTGAACGCGGATGCGCAAGCCGCGGGTCTGCGCGTGGGTCAGCCGGTGCGCGACGCTCATGCCATGTGCGCAAACCTTGTAACGCGCCCTCGCAATGCCCCGGCCGAGGCCGCGTTTCTGACCGCCTTACGCCGCTGGGCGGGCAAGTTCAGCCCATGGGTGGCCGAGGAATCGCCGGACGGGCTGATCGTCGACCTGTCTGGCTGCGCCCATCTGTTCGGTGGAGAAGAGGCGTTGCTGAGCGTTCTTGAGATTGACTGCGCCGATATGGGCCTGAGCGTGCAGATGGGCATCGCTGATACGCTGGGCGCGGCCTGGGCACTGGCGCGGTACGCAGGGCAAGAGGCCACGTCCGACCGCAATGGCGACGCCATCAGCCAAGAGGCCCGCGCCACCCGTGCCCGGGCAGGCAAACGGCGGCACTGGACCAGAGGTGGGGCCGCGCCACAGGTGATGGCCCTGGGCGGCGGCGCACGGATTGCAGCCCCGGGACAGTCCTATGGCGCACTCAGCCCTCTGCCCATCGCGGCGCTGCGGCTGGAGGATCAGGCGGTCGCGCAGTTGAACCGGCTGGGTCTGCGACGGATCGGCGATCTGCTGGGCCAGCCGCGTGCCAGTTTGGCGCGACGGTTCGGGCGCGGGCTGGTGCTGCGGCTGGATCAGGCCATGGGCAGCGCGCCCGAGCCGGTCTCGCCCGCCCGTCCGCCGCATCACTTTGCAGTGCGGATAACCCTGCCCAACCCGATCGGGCTGGTTGAAGACGTGATGGCCGCCATTGACCGGGTCCTACCAACGCTCTGCACCAAGCTGGAAGAGAAAGGGCGCGGCGTCCGCACCCTGCGGCTTGAGGCGCACCGCGCCGATCAGGCGGCAGAGATCATCGAGGTCGGCCTGGCCCGTCCGACCTATGACAGACACCGTATTCGCCCTTTGTTAGAGATGAAAATCGATAAGATCGATGCAGGTTATGGCATCGACATGTTGCGGCTTGAGGCGATCCAGTCTGAGCCCATCCACGCCCGCACGGTGGCTGGTCATGCCGAGGCTCGCCGCGTGGCCCGCGAACGTTTGGAGGGTAACACCGCCGTGGACGACCTGATCGGCAAGCTGGGCGCACGAGTGGGGCTGGACGCGATCACCCGACGCCACCCGGCAGCCTCGCATATCCCCGAGAAAACCGCGCAGACGCTGGCCGCCGCATGGTCCGAACCCGCGCGCGACTGGCCCGCCCCACCGCGCCCGCGCCCCTTGCAGATGTGGCAGCCCGAACCGGTGATGGCCCCGGAAACCCCGGACGTGCCCAGTGCCTTTCGCTGGCGCGGGCGCGACTGGCAACTGGCACAGGCCACCGGGCCGGAACGGATCGCGCCGGAATGGTGGCTGGATGACCCCGACTGGCGCAGCGGTGTACGGGATTACTGGGTTGTTGTGACCGAACAGGGAGAGCGGCTGTGGCTGTTCTACGGTCATGGCGACACCATGTCGGCGGGCTGGTTCTGCCAAGGGCAGTTTGGTTAGAAATGCCTTTATTAGGGTCTATTTTCCACGATAGACCAGCCAGTCCGGAAGGTAATCCAGCAACCGTATCACCCAGGAAAACGGCGCCGGAAAATCGGTGCGGAAGCGGCGGCGCGACATTGCTTTGACCACCCGCCCTGCCGCGTCTTCGGGGGTCATCAGCATCGGCATTTTGAAACTGTTCTTCTCGGTGAGGCGCGTCTTGATGAAACCCGGATTGACGATCCTGACCGTCACCCCGGTGCCCGCCAGATCGAACCGCATCGTTTCCGCCAGCGAGACCAAAGCCGCCTTGCTGGCAGCATATCCCACCGCAGCCGGCAGACCGCGATAGCCGGACAGAGACCCGATCAGCGTGATATCCCCCCGGCCCTCGCGCACAAACCGCGGCACTGTTTCTCCCAGAACCCGCAGCGCGCCGGTATAGTTCACTTCGGTCATCGCCAAAACGGCCTCGGTATCCCAATCGCCCGAGCGCATCGGCTCATAGGCCCCGGCATTGTAGACCAGCCCGTCCACCTTTCCGACCTCAACCGCCGCACGGCGCACGGTGTCCAGATCAGTCACATCACAGGGCACGGCCCGCGCATTGGGAAGCGCTTCGCAAATCTCGGCCAGACGGTCGGCATTGCGCGCGGACAGGATCAGATGTGCACCCTCGCGGCTCAGAGCTTGGGCCAGCGCCCGTCCCAGCCCTTCGCTGGCGCCGACGATCCAATAGGTTTTTCCGTCAAAATTGCTCATGCCTTCGCCGTATCTGTTGTAATGCAGGTTCTACGGCTGAGCAAAACGGCTGGATCACCTCACTTAGCCTCACGACATAGTGCATCTGAGAAAAACTTCTAAACTGATTGATCCACCCCCGTATATGCTGCGTATCCTATTGTAAAATGTCGCACAAAGAGGATGGCATGTTCGACGAAACCCGCGGCGCGCGCAAGAAAATCGCAGTAGTAGGTGCAGGAATCTCAGGTCTGTCGGCTGCTTACTATCTTTCCGAAACCAACGACGTGACAGTGTTTGAGGCCGAGCCCCGACTGGGCGGGCACGCGCGCACTGTGATGGCCGGCAAGAACGGGGATCAGCCCGTTGATACCGGGTTCATCGTGTTCAACTATGCCACCTACCCCTATCTGACGCGGTTGTTCGACGAGTTGAACGTGCCGGTCACGAAATCCGAGATGAGCTTTGGCGCAACCATCGACGATGGCCGCATCGAATACGGGCTGAACAACCTGCGCACGCTGACGGCGCAGAAACGCAACCTCGCGCGCCCGGCTTATTACAAGATGATCGCTGACATCCTGCGCTTCAGCAAAGAGGCGCCCGAGGCCGCACAGGATGACGACACGACAATCGGAGAGCTGGTAGACCAGTTGCGCCTGGGCTATTGGTTCCGCCACAACTACCTGATGCCGATGTGCGGTGCGATCTGGTCCACCCCGGTGGAGTTCGTGGATCAGTTCCCGGCGCGTTCGCTGGTGCAGTTTTTCAAAAACCACGCCCTGCTGGCCAGTGGTCGGGTCAAACAGCATCAGTGGTACACGGTCAAAGGCGGAAGCATTGAATATGTCCGCCGCATCGACGCCGCCCTGCGCGCCCGTGGCAGCGAAATCCGGCTGGCGTCTCCTGTCGACCGAATCCAGCGCGATGAAACCGGTGTGACCGTGCACAGCCAGGGCCAGGCCGATCTGTTTGATGAGATCATCCTCGCCACCCATTCCGACCAGTCGCTGGCCATTCTGGGTGAGGCGGCAACCGATGCAGAAAAGGCTGCATTAGGGTCTATTCGTTATCTACCCAACACTGCCATCCTTCATTGCGATCCAAGCCAGATGCCCCGCCGTCGGGCGTGTTGGTCCAGTTGGACCTACCGCTCGCAAGCAGGGAATGTCGGGGTTACCTATTGGATGAACCGCTTGCAGAACATTCCGGACAGCGATCCACTGTTCGTAACGCTGAACGCGTCGTCAGAGATTCGCGCGGATAAAATCTATGATCAGGTCGAATTTGCCCATCCGGTGTTCGACAAAGCCGCCCTCAGAGCACAAGGGAAAATCCGCGAGATGCAGGGACAGAACCGAACCTGGTTTGCCGGTGCGTATAACCGGCATGGCTTTCACGAAGACGGGATTGCCAGCGCGATGCATGTCGTCGAGCGCATGAACGGCACCCCGCAGACACTCGGAGCTGACAATGGAATTCTTGCAAAAGGTCCGGCCATCCCTGCCTCGGCCGGGATTTAATACTCTTCGCGCGGCATTTCTGTCGCTTGCCGTGCTGACCCCGGTCGGGTTGGAAGCGTCTTCCGGGCTGAACGCTTTGGACGACGCCCAGCTGCGTGGCACCGCGACGTTCCGGTACCTGGGCTTCCCGCTGTACGACGCGCAACTGTTCACTCCGGGCGGTGCCGCGTTCAACTGGACTGAGGATTTCGGGCTGGAGCTAAAATACCGCAGAAACTTGACCCAAAAGGCGTTGATCGATTCAACCTTGGACGAAATGGCGCGCATTGGCCGCCCGGCCCCGGTGCGTGATCAGCTTCAGGCCTGCTTCAAAGCCGTCAACAAGGGTGATCGTTACCTAGCGGTCTCAGACGGACCGGACGCTGTCTCGTTTTGGCTGAACGGGCGCAAGACCTGCACGATGACCTATCCGGGCATCAAACGCAGCTTCATGTCTGTCTTCCTGGGCGAGAACACCCGATCAGCTGCGTTTACGCAAAAACTGCGCGGGCAGTGATGCTGTATCCGAGGGTCAGTCTCTATGCGCTGATGCTGGCTGCGGCGGGTATCCCGCTGTATATCCACCTGCCACGCTTTGCCGTCGTCAATCTGGGCATAGGGTTGGGAGTTGTCGGTACCCTTCTGCTGGTGATCCGACTTGTCGATCTGGTGCAGGACCCACTGATTGGCTGGGCTATCGACCGTTGGCCAAACGCCCAGGTGCTGTTTGCAGCCGCCGCTGCAATTGGCCTGGCGATCGGGTTTCCCTTGTTGTTTGGCTTGCCCGAGGGGGCCAGTGTTTCTTTGTTAGTGTCTATTTTGGTACTTTTGTTCTCGGCCTATAGCCTTGGCACCATCCTGCTCTATGGTCGCAGCGCGACGCTGGCCAAGCGCCCTGACCCCAAAGAGCTGATGACGCTGGCCGCATGGCGCGAAGGTGGGCAACTGACCGGCGTTATCCTCGCCGCAAGCGCCCCGGCCCTGTTCGTTGCCTTCGGGGCCAGCGCGCAAGGTTATCCGGCGTTCGGCCTGTTTTTGGGGCTGCTCGCCATCCTGACGCTGACCGTGACACTGCCAATGTGGCGTCGCGCGCCGATCACCGGTGAAAGCCTGTCCTTTGCCGGTCTCGGGCAGGCCGGCGCGTTGCGGCTTCTCTTACTGGCGCTGGTCAACAGCCTGCCGGTTGCGATCACCTCGACTTTGTTCCTGTTCTTTGTCGAAGACCGGCTGCAACTGCCCGGAAAAGCCGGGCCGTTGCTGATCCTGTTCTTCCTCAGCGCCGGGGCAAGCGTGCCGCTCTGGGCCAAGCTCAGCAACCGAATTGGCCCGAAACAGACTCTGATGATCGCCATGCCTCTATCGATAGCGGGTTTCATCGGCGCCGCCCTGCTGTCCACCGGAAACCTGACCGGGTTTGCGCTGATCTGCCTGACCTCGGGCGCGGCGTTGGGCGCGGATATGGTGGTGCTGCCCGCCATGTTCTCGGTGGTGCTGACACGCGCGGGGCTGAACGCCTCGGCCGCTTTCGGCATCTGGTCCTTCGCGGGCAAGCTTGGCCTTGCGCTGGCGGCTTTTTTCACTCTGCCGCTGCTGGAGCGCAGCGGGTTCACGCCCGGGCAGGCGAATTCGACGGAAGCGTTGAGGACACTCACCCTCGCCTATGCCGTACTGCCCTGTATCCTGAAACTCGGCGCGTTCGGGCTGGTTCTGACGCTGCCTACGGAGGTCTCAGCCAAATGACTGTCGTTGCCATCCTTCTGCTCGCCATCCTCGCCCTGATCATCGCCCAGCGCCGGTTTCTGAGTTTCCGGTCGCAAGCGCCATCGGATTACACGGGCACCGGGCCTGCTTTCGAAATGAAGAAGAACCTGAATGGTGAGATCCTATCCGAAGGGCTGATCTATGGGCCCAACGGCAAGATGTCGAACAGCTTTGTCGCCCGCATGGTTGGCGAATGGAATGGCAATACCGGCACGCTGGCCGAGTATTTCACCTATTCCAACGGCAAGACAATGACCCGTAAGTGGTACCTGACTCTGGGCACCGGAAACACGTTTATCGCCACGGCAGACGATATCGTGGGGGAAGGCCACGGCACCATTTCCGGTTCCACCGTCAAACTGACCTACAAAATCACCCTGCCAAAGGATGCAGGCGGGCACACGCTGGATGTCACCGATTGGATGTATCTGACCGAAAACGGCGTGATCGTGAACCGGTCCGAGATGCGGAAGTTCGGTATCAAGGTCGCCGAGTTGGTTGCCACCATGCGCCCAGCGCCCGAGGCAAAGTCCGCCCATGTCAGCGGATCGAACGGCTATGACGCCAAGGCGGAATCGAGGACGTTGCAATGACCTCGCGCCGGTTTCTGATAGCAGCTCTTGCCGTCATTGGGCTGGCCGCGCTGGCCGCCTGTTCGGCAAAGCCGCGCGTGCCCAAGACCTTCCTGTCCGACCGACAACTGAACCTTGAGGAGTTTTTTGAGGGCAAAACCGTCGCCTATGGTCAGTTTCAGGATGTGTTAGGCAATGTACCCCGCCGCTTTATGGTCCAAATCGACGGCACATGGGATGGGGAAACCCTGACGCTGGTTGAAGATTTCGTCTATGACGATGGCGCGACCGAACAACGTATCTGGACCCTGACCAAAACCGGCGAGGATAGCTGGACCGGCACCGCTCCGGGTGTGTTGGGGACCGCCAGCGGGATCGAGCGCGCGGATACGTTTAACTGGACATACAAGATCGACCTGCCGGTGAAAGACGGCACTATGCGGGTAAATTTCGACGATTGGATGTGGTTGCTGAGTGATGATCGGCTGCTGAACCGCGCCTATGTTTCGCGCTATGGCGTACGGCTGGGTGAGGTCATTCTGTATTTCGAGAAACTGTAAGTCACCGGCGGCTCATTTGCTGGAATAGACAAATGACAGCGATCGGCTAACGCCCCCGGGTGGTCTCGGAAAAGGAGAAGCCGCTTGGACCTGCGCCTTGGCCGCCCGTTCAAGATCTGGTGAGCCATTGGTATCCACGACTTCGACATAGGCCAGGGTTCCGTCCGGGTTGATCACGAAAAACACCCGCGCAAAGCCTCGCGCCGCTGTGTAGACGATCGGTGCGCGGTTCAGATGCACCAGAACTTTCCCGGCATAGTTGGTTCTGTCCGAGTTTCCGGGACCCCGCCCACCCGAACGAGTGCCGCTGCTGCCCGAAGTGAACAAATCCTTGCCCTGGCGCCGATAGGTGGTCAGGGGCGATTCAACCTCTTGCGTCGGATATCGCAGGTCACTGAAATCCCGTGCCCCACGCAGCGTGGCCGGAGGGTCTGGCTGCGCAAGCCGGTCCGGCAGGCGTGGTCGGATCGAAGACGTCAGCGCCTGCTCCGGTTCCTCGTTGCTTTCGTCAGCGTCGGGCACTGGCTCGGCCGGTGTGGCGGGGATATCGGCCTCAAGCGTTTCACTTTCAGAAGGCACGGCCGGCGCAACCGAGGGCACGGGGTTTTCTGCTGGCTCCGGCAGGGCCGCGATCTGCTCGGCCTCGGTGGGTTCAGGTGCCGCCGGGGTTTCCTCTGCCGGTTCCGTGGCCTCGGGGCGGCCTTCGGGCGCTTCGGCAACCTCCGCTTCCTCGACCGGCGGAGTCTCCTCCACATCATCGCTGGCAGATTTGTCGCCATCCGCGGTGTCCTGAGTTTCGGGAGCCTCGGCCTCGACCGGCTCGGGCGCGACAGGCTGCAGGATTTCGGACGTGCCAGTGTCGGGGGAAAAAGTTTTCTGCGGGTCGTCCGAGGCCACATGCACCTCGGTGGTCGGAATCTCAGCAGGTTCGGGCGCGGGTTCCGGGGGGTCCTCCACAGCGGGCTCGGGGGCCTCGGGCGGTTCGGGTTCAACCGGTTCGGCGATGGTGTCCACAAGGTCTTCGAAACTGTTGCTCAGCTCGACTGAATCCCTTCGACCATCGTCAGCCGACTGTTGCGTCAATCTGGGTGCGGTCAGGCTCAGCCCCATCAGGTGCAAAAACAGAGAGAGCAGCGCGGCAAGGGCCGCGATGACGACCGACCCCCGGATCATTCCAGCGCCTTCTCGGTCACGACAAAGACGGATGCCGCACCCAAACGGCGCAGCTCTCCGGTCACTTCGATCAGCCGCGCGCCCGAGGCTTCGCGATCCGGCACGATCCGCACCGGCCCGGGGTCGCGCCCGGCCATATATGTTGTCGGCTCTATCGGCGCTCCGCGAAAGCTGAGCGTGCCGTCCTGGTGCAGCACCAACGCGTCCGGCGGCTCGCGCCCGTCCAATTCAGAGGTGTCGACCAGATCCAGATCGGGGTCCAGCGGCGTGGCCACCGTGCCCGCGATCAGAAAGAAGATCAGCATCAAAAACACGACATTGATCAGCGCAATGGTCGAGTCGCGTTTGCGGCGGGGGCGGCTATAGCGGATCATTCCAGCACCAGCACGCTCAGGCCCTCGCGCCCGCGCAACAGAACTAGAAGATCCACCAGCCGTTGCGCCGTGGTGTCAGGATCGAGGCTGACAAGCACCTGCCCGGTGGTTACCTGCGCCGTCAATTCCTCCAGCGTCACGGGTGCGCCATTCAGCACCAGTCGCTCAGCCCCTATTTGGACAAAGGCGCGGTCTTGTGGCGTGTCCGTCGATGCGCCCCCCGTCGTGGCGTTGCTGAGCTCGATCTCACCGTATTTCGAAAAGGTCGAGGTCAGCATGAAGAACAGCAGCAGCAGAAAGATCACGTCGATGAGCGGTGTCATCGCCATGGGTCGTCTGACAAAGGGTGCGGGGTTACGCATGTCCGGGCGTGGCCGCCATGGGTTGCGCATCTTCGGCCAGCGGAATCGCCCGCCCCGGTACGAGAACCGTGCGCAGGGCTTTGTCGGCGAACACCCGTTCGCGCGCGGTGCGACTTTCGAACCAGGACAGCACCATCGAGGTCGGCATCGCCACCGCCAGACCCACAGCCGTTGTCACCAGTGCCACCCAGATGCCGCCCGCCAACAGCGACGGGTCAACCGAAGACCCAGCGGATTGCAGGCTGCGAAACGCTTCGATCATACCCAGAACAGTACCGAACAGACCCAGCAAAGGCGCCAGTTGCGCCACCGTATCCAGCGAGCGGAAACCGCGTTCCAGCCCGGCCAGCGCCAGCCCGGCCTCGGCATCCAGCCGTTGATCCAGGCCGGGCGCATCCGGCGCGTCCATCGCAACTTCGACCAGCGGCGCAAGATAGCTGTGGCTTTTGGCCAGACGCGCGCGGGCGGTCTGGTGATCACCGGCATCCCACGCTGCCAGCGCCTGCGACAACACACGGTGCCGTCCTACACCCGAAGCGGCAAATTGCCAGAGCTTGTAAAGCGTCACAGCAAGCGTCACCACGGACATGGCGATCAGGATGGCGACAACCGGCCCGCCAAGGGCCAGGATTTCGCGCAGGGCGTCAAGAAAACTCATCCCAAAAGCTCCACTTCTGTTCGGCTGTGCAAGGTTGGTGTCTGGTCGCAGATATCGCTGTCAGCACCTCCGACGGTGCAGCTGCTTACGCCATTGATCAGAACACGCCCGAGGTTTTCGCAGGTGATGCCTCGGATATCAAACTGACGCACCCGCGGGCGTTCTGCCGGCAGGTCCCGAAACCCGAAAAGAGTGATCCGTTCGAAAACACCCGCGGCATCGAATATAACCACCTGATAACTGGCACTGTCTATCGACGTTGTGGTTTGGTTTTCGACCAGAAAGGTCAGGCGGCAGGCGCTTTCGACCTCTTCCACCGCATTCAGCTCGACCATCAGGCCCGGCTCGACTTGCGTGGTTTCGGCCAGAGCCGCAACAGGCAGCGCACAGAGAATGGCGGCAAGGGCCGGACGGCGATACTTCATAGATGCGCTCCTGATCGTTCTACGCAGGCAGGACTTTGGCGGCGTTCCACCCGTCATATCTAAGACCACTGGGGCTCGAAAGGGTTGCCGACACCTTTGTGATAAAGGGCGATTTACAGCCCGTTCAACCCTGCCGTTTCATGACTTCCATCGCAAGTGCATGATATTGCGAAGGCTCCGGGTCGGGCTGATAGACTATCGCACAGGCCACCAGCCATTCCATCGCGTTCGACTTGACCCGATGTTCGGCGAAGATCGCGATGTTTCGGCGTTCGAATACCTGCGCATAGATGGGCCAATCGCCCTGTACAGCCGGGAATAGCGCACCAGCGGCATGCGCTGTTCGCCGCCCGCGAGGTCAACCTCTGCAAGGTTAATGGGTGTCATCAATACATCCAGCACCTCTGAAGAGGCTCAAATCGTCGTCACTTGTACACCTAAAAAGAAATCTCAGCGCACCCTGAGATTAAGGTTTTTCAAATCCCAAAGACGATCGGTTCTGTTCAGGAGGAAATCGGCAAGGCAGCCTGGGGGGCGATCCGGTGATCCCGTCACTCAGACGCCTTCTCCGCGCCGGTTTTGCTGTTGCCTGCAGAACGGAAGCGTTCGGCCGAGCTCTGCGTCCACTTCAGTCCGCCGCCCTGTGTTTCCAGGGTTTCGACACTGTCGGCCTCCAGCTGGAACGTCGCGCGCATGGGCATCAGCCCATCCACCACCATTGTGTTTTGTTCTGACGGATCGATGGTCAGCTTTCCGGTCAAACGAACCGGCTCGTGGACGTAACCGGGCTCCCAGTCGCCGTTCAGCCGTACCCGGATCATCTGATTGGGCGGCGGCGGCGGCAAGTGGCTGCACATACCGGGCTGAGGCACCAGATAAGCGATGGGGTGCCCATCCGCATCGGGCGGCGCCGGAATGGCAAACCCCGCCATCGTCACCGTTTGACCGTCGAATTCAGGGTTTCCGGCCGCACCGGCACGATCCCGGCGCTGGGCCACGACAAGTCGCTGGTCCAGCAGCCAGTCGATATCGATGCCGTCCGCAGCCAGGGCTTTCTCGGTTTCGACCAGAAGCTCCTGCCACTTCCGCCGCTCATCGGGGCTGCCCACTTCCTGACGCAGCCTGCCGCGCAGGCGCACGACGAAAATCAGATCGTCGAACTGCTCCGGGCTGAGATCGCGGTAGGGGTCCTCGAAGACCTGAACGGACGGGTCAGGCAATTCGGACCATTCCAGTTCAGCCCCCGGTGCCGCCAGCGCAGAAGAACCGCACAGGCTCAATGCCAGAATCGTTGCAAGGTGAAACCAATATCGCATGATCTGAGTCTATCTCCCTGCCGAGATCATTCCAGCCAGTTTTTGCGAACAACGTCCTTAACTGGCCACCCTTATGCCTCAGAGCTGGCCAGTAACGAACGAACAGGATGAAACTTTCATATTGACGCACTGGGCGATCTCGGGCAGTCAATCTGATGATGGTTCCCCCAATTGGGGATGAAAAGGGAATACGGTGAGGTCCGCTAACCGGCGCCAACTCCGTGACTGCCCCCGCAACTGTAAGCGGTGAGCGACGCCATAAATCCACTGGCCCACAGGCCGGGAAGGATGGCCAAGCCAAGACCCGCAAGTCAGGAGACCTGCCATCATGTTTTCAACCAACCCGGGGCGGGGCGTCCCGGAAGGAGGCAAAGTGACGAACGCGTTACGCTATTACATTGCCGCCACCTCGCTTCGGCAATAAGCGGAGTGGGCAATGGCAAACGACCCCCAACACTTCCTGCTGATTTGCGAGACCTGCAACGGCACGGACGCCGCGCATGCGATCGGAAAGGCGCTGACGCACCGGCTACCTTCCGGGTTTTCCATACGCATGGTTTCCTGCATGGCTGGTTGTGACCGACCGACAACCGTAGGCTTTCAGGCTGTTGGCAAAGCGCAATACCTGTTTGGTGACGTCAAATCCTCGCAGGACATTGATGCTCTGGCCCAGTTTGCGCGGCAATTCCAAGACAGTGGGGACGGCTGGACCAATGCTTCTGACCGTCCGCGTGCATTGTTCAACAAAACCTTGGCTCGTATGCCCCGTCTGAACGTGGAGGTGCACCCGTGACAAACTCAGCGTTTCTGATCGCGCGTGGCCTAGAATACTACGCACTCAACGGCGACGTCCTACTACAGGGAGCATCCTTCGAACTGGACAGGGGTGCGGTTTTGGCCATAGCCGGACCAAACGGGGCCGGGAAAACTACGCTTCTGAACCTTTTATGCGGTGCAGCTGAGATGGTTCTGGGGGACGTCCTTGTCGATGGGCGCAGCCTGAAACAGATGTCGTCCAAAGACCGTGCACGCATGATCGCCGTTGTCAGCCAGCAGGAGTTCCCGGACGGTCGGCTGCTGCTGCGAGACTATGTAGCGCTGGGTCAGATTCCGATCCGCTCAGACCGATCCACCGAAGACCACGCGGTCGAGCTTGATCGGATACTGGACCTGACCGGGCTGGGCTCACTGGCGGACAAGCGGATGGCCCTGCTGTCCGGCGGTGAACGCCAGCGCGCGCATATCGCCCGCGCCCTGGCGCAAAACCCGTCTCTGTTGTTTCTGGATGAACCCACCAACCATTTGGACCCGGACGCCAAGGGGAGAATGCTGTCGCTGGTGGCCGAACTGGGCATCACGGTGGTCATGATCGTGCACGATCTGGTCATGATCCCCGAGTTTGCCACCCACGTGGCGCTGATGAAATCCACGCGTCTGACCAGTTTCGGCCCCGTGGCCGAAGTGCTGACGCCCGCGCATGTGCGCGACACGTTTGGCGTCGATTATCTGTGTTTCCAGCATGAAGGCCGAGTGATCCCGGCACTGGATATCCGAAGAACCCCAGTTTCAAATTAACTTAAGGAAACTCTCCCCAATGAAACATATCTGGTCTGCGGCCCTGATCACCGCCATGGCAGGCAGCGCCTCCGCGCATGAGGTAACGATTGACAATTGCGGTGAACCGCTGGTTTTCGAATCTCAACCCGAAAGGCTGGTCGTTCATGACATGAACATGACCGACATGGCCTTTGCCCTTGGCCTGCAGGACAAGATCGTGGGCCTGACCGGCATCACCGGCTGGTACAAGACCAGCCCCGAATTCGACACCCTGCGCGGTAACATCCCCGAACTTGCGCCGAAATACCCGACCGTTGAAAATCTGGTTGCGGCTGAACCCGACCTGTTCTTCGCCGGTTGGTATTACGGCATGAAACCTGGCGGCGACGTGACACCCGACACTCTGGAGCCTTTTGGCATCAAGACCATGATCCTGACCGAAAGCTGCGTGCATCTGGACAAGGATCGCCCCGAAGCCAGCATGAATCTGTTGTTCGACGATGTGCTGCGTCTGGGCAAGGTCATGCATGTCGACGACAAGGCGGAAGCACTGGTCGGCGGCTGGAAAGAAGAACTGGCCGCGATCGAAGCACAGACCGCCGATCTGGCCAAACCGCGTGTCTTCCTGCTGGATGGCCCGGCAGACGCGCCCTTCACCGCCGGTAAATTCGCCATTCCCGATGCGATGATCGCGGCCGCCGGCGGCGAGAACGTCACCCATGACATGGACACCAGCTGGGGTCGCACCTCATGGGAGGCTGTTGCCGCATCCAACCCGGAATTCCTGGTGTTGCTGGACTACCAGACCGGCAATGGCGCGGGAGATACATTCAAGTTCCTGCAGGAGCATCCGGTAATGTCACAAACCGACGCCGTGAAGAACGAGCGCTGGATCGGCCTGCGGTACGAGGAACTAACCCCTGGACCGGCAAATATCGAGGCGATCTCGAAAATGGCCAACGCCATGCACCCGGGCCTCAACTGATATGAACCGATTGAGCCTTGTGCTCGTGCTGGGGGCGGTCGTTCTGACCGTCCTTTTGCTGATTTCGACCGTCTACGGAACCACACCCATTCCAGCGACAGACGCATTCAACGCTGTCCTGTTGGGCACCGGGATGATCGACGGAGAGATGTCGGCGCTGCACCGGATCGTGTTTGACCTGCGCCTGCCCCGCGCATTGTTCGCGGCCGTCATTGGTGCCGGGCTGGGGATTGTCGGCGTGGTTCTGCAGACCACCACGCGCAACGATCTGGCCGACCCCTTCCTGTTTGGTCTATCCTCGGGCGCGGCAGCAGGAGCCGTGTTCGTCATCACCGTGACCGGCGATATTCTGGGTTTCTGGACCTTGCCGCTGGCGGCGTTTTGCGGCGGTCTTGTGGCGTCGGGCATCGTGCTTGCGCTGGTGCACGCCATGCGCACAAGCGCACCGGAAAAACTGATCCTTGCCGGACTGGCGGTTTCCTTCCTGTTCTCGGCCATCACCAATTATCTGATCTTCGCGGGCGACAGCCGCGCGGCGCATACGGTCATCTTCTGGATGCTGGGCGGGCTGGGTCTGGCACGTTGGGAAACCTTCCCACTGGTCTGCGTCGGACTGCTGCTGATCCTGTCCTATTCGCTGTATCGCAGCCGCTGGCTGGACGCCCTGCTGACCGGAGACTTGACCGCCGCCACGCTGGGCGTACCGGTCCAGGGCCTGAGGTTCAGCATGTTCTTCACTGCGGCCCTTGCCACCGCCGTATTCGTCTCGGTCGCAGGTGTGATCGGCTTTGTCGGCCTGATGGTGCCTCATATCGCCCGCGGTATCGCCGGACCGCTGCACAACCGGCTTCTACCCACGGCGGCGATTGTGGGTGCGGCCTTGCTGACGGGATCCGACATTCTCAGCAGGCTTCTTCTGGCGCCACAGGAGTTGCCGGTGGGGATCGTGACAACCTCGATCGGTTCGGTGTTTGTTTTTCTGCTGCTGTTCAGGACCGCAAGGGCTCAGCACTAGAGCCAGGTATCACTCCTGCTTCGGCCCATTGATTTGCCACCGGCGCGGATACTCCCAACAGATCGATCGCGCGGGCGGCAATCTGGACGACGATATCCGACACGCATTGCGGTTTCAGATAGAAGGCCGGTACAGGCGGCAGGACAATCGCGCCCATTTCGGTGGCGGTTGTCATGTTCCGAAGATGTACCAATGTCAGCGGCGCTTCGCGGGTCAGCAGGACCAGACGCCTGCGTTCCTTCAGTTGGACGCTGGCGGCGCGGGTCAGTAGGTTGTCATCCAGACCATGCGCGATTGCCGCCAGTGACCGCATCGAACAGGGTGCCACGATCATCCCCGTCACCGGGACCGATCCTGACGCAATGCTAGCGCCAATGTTGTCGATGGAATGGTGGCGGGTTGTCAATCCCCTGAGGGTTTCAAACGCATCACCCCCACACTCTTCAAGAAGCGTACGTTTGGCTGCGTTGCTGGTGACAAGGTCGATTTCGACGTCCAAGCCGGACAATTGCCGCGCAACCGACATCCCCAATGCCGCACCCGAGGCTCCGGCCACGCCCAGGATCACACGGTGTTGGCTCATGACGCCGCTCCTTTCATCAGGCGGGAAACAAGATCGGCGGCAAAGTCCGCGTCTTTGTTCGCCGTTTTCATCACGGTTCCCCATTCCCGGCTGGTTTCGCTTTCGATCTTGGTTGTGGCGTCGATGCCCATTTTCCCGGCTAGTCCCGGTTGCGGAGAGGCGAAGTCCAGGTAGTCCATCGGTGTGTTCTCCAGCGTCATCACATCCCGACCCGGGTCCATTCGCGTGGCAAGCGCCCAGGCGATGTCATCCCAGTTTGCGGGGTCGATGTCGTCATCCACAACCACGATCATCTTGGTATAGCTGAATTGCGGCAGCATCCCCCACAACGCCATCATCACCCGGCGCGCCTGACCGGGATAGCGTTTGTCGATACTGACAACGGCCATGCGGTACGAGCACGCGGCGGGCGGCAGCCAAAGGTCGCGGACCTCAGGAATCTGGGCGCGTATAGTGGGCAGCGCGAGGCGGTTGAAAACCTCGCCAATGATCGCGGGCTCGTCTGGCGGGCGGCCGGTATAAGTGGACAGGTACAGCGGGTCCTGCCGATGGGTCACGGCAGTGACCTGCATGACCGGGAAAGGCTCGGCCCGGTTGTAATACCCGGTGTGATCTCCGAACGGCCCCTCGGGCGCGGTTTCGGTAGGCGACACCCAACCTTCAAGGATGATCTCGGCCTCGGCCGGAACCATCAAGGGCACCGACTTGGCGGCCACCATACGGGGGCGGGCGCCGTTGAGCGCGCCTGCAAAGGTCATTTCGGACACGGTCTCGGGAAGAGGCAACGCGGCAGACAACAACGTGGCCGGATCCGCCCCCAGAACAATGGCAACCGGAGTCTTTTCACCCCGCTTCGCCCAACTCCGGTGATGGGCCGCGCCGCCGCGATGGGGCAACCACCGCATGATCAGCTTATCCCGGTCCAACACCTGTGCGCGGTAGATGCCCGCATTATAGGACGTGACATTGCCCGCCTCGGAACCGTGCGGTCGGGTGATGACCACCGGCCAGGTCACAAGCGGCGCCGCATCGCCCGGCCAATGGGTCTGCACCGGGATGGAGGCCAGATCAATATCCGACCCTTCCAGTACAACCTGCTGGCTAGGGCCAGACTTGGTGATCTTGGGTCGCGTCGCCAGAGCGGCCTTCAACATCGGCCAGCGCGACAGGGCGTCCCGCACCCCGTCCGGCGGCGTCGGAGTTTTGAGCGCGGCTAGAAACGCGCCCATCTCGTCCAGTTCCTCCGGTTTGATCCCAAGCCCGGCGCATACACGTTCGGCGGTTCCGAACAGGTTCGCGACAACCGGCATTTTTGAAGGGATACCAGCACCCATCACCGGAAAATCGAACCGCAACACCGGACCTGCCCGTTCCAGAACGTTGCGGTGAACTGCTGTCATTTGGTGGCGAACCGAGACGGGCTCGGACACGGTCAGTAGCTGATTGGCGTCCCCGCACCAGTCAAGGAAACTGCGCAAGCTGGGGAAGGAGGGCAAAGATCGCACGGGAGATCCTGTTCATGAGAGCCCGGCCTGCCTATCAGCGAAATTCCGCAGCGAAATTGACAATGATCAACTTGGGAACGCGCACAAACATTTATCAGTGCCCGGCAAGAGACGTGTCGACCGTGCCAAAGGAGCCCTGCTTGTCCCAATCGCCCGCTCAGATTCCGCGCTTTCCGCAGATGGCCACCTATCCGTTGCGCATTTTGCCTTTCGCCCCCTTGTCGGCCATCCTGTCCACCTTTTCCCGCAAGATTGCTCAAAAGCACCCGGGCATGTTCCGCAGGCTTGGAGAGCATGATCACACCCGGTTCATCCTTGATCCGACCGACCTGCCTTTTGTGATTTGCCTTGATCCGAACGGTGGAAGCCCGCGCGTGACGGTCATGCGCGGCCCGGCAGAAGGTGCCGCAAGGATCGCCGGGCCGCTGGCTGCCCTGTTGGGCCTTGTTCACGGCGCCTATGACGGGGACGCGCTGTTCTTTTCCCGCGATCTGGTGATCGAAGGCGATACGGCCGCCGCGCTGGCCCTGCGCAACGCCGTCGACGATGCCGAACTGGACTTCGCGCAGGAACTCTCGGACCTGTCCGGCCCATTGGCGCACTCCATGCAGAGGGTTCTCGCACTGATCGAGCGAAGAACCGGCGTTAACCTGAGCAGACCTGAAGAGGCAGAACTATGGTAATGGAAATTGTCTGCCCCGCCGGCACCCCCGCCGCGTTGCGTGCGGCAGTAAAAGCGGGCGCACACACGGTTTACTGCGGCTTTGCCGATGAAACCAACGCCCGGAACTTTCCCGGCCTGAACTTCGACCGCGCGGAAATGCGCGAGGGCGTGGCCTTTGCCCACCAGCATGGTGCCAAGGTTCTGGTCGCCATCAACACTTTTCCGCGCGCCGGGCACGAGGCCATCTGGCACAGCGCCGTGGCCGATGCCGAAGCTTGCGGCGCCGATGCGGTGATCCTGGCCGATGCCGGCCTTCTGGCCCACACCGCGCGCCATCATCCGGGCCTGCGCCGTCATCTCTCGGTACAGGCCGCCGCCGCCAATGCGGATGTCATCAACTACTATGCCGAGACCTTTGGCGTGAAACGTGTGGTGCTGCCGCGCGTGCTCTCGGTGCCGGAGATCGCCGCGATTAACGCAGAAACCGAGGTTGAGACCGAGGTGTTCGTCTTTGGTGGTCTTTGTGTGATGGCCGAGGGCCGCTGTTCGCTGTCGTCCTACGCCACCGGCAAATCGCCCAACATGAACGGTGTCTGCTCTCCGGCAAGTCATGTGGAATACCATGACGAAAACGGAGTGCTGGATGCGCGTTTGGGCGGTTACATCATTCACCGCGTCAACAAAGGCGAAGCCGCCCCCTATCCGACCCTGTGCAAAGGATGCTTCAGCGCAGGTGAAAAAACCGGCCACCTGTTTGAAGACCCAGTCAGCCTGAACGCCGAGAAACTGATTCCGCAGCTGCAAAAGGCGGGCGTCACCGCGCTCAAGATCGAAGGCCGCCAGCGGTCCCGTTCCTACGTGGCGCAGGTGGTGCGCAACTTTCGTGCCGCCGTGGATGCGCTGGATGCAGGCCGCCCGCTGCCCGAGGGCATGTTGGCCCGTCTTTCCGAGGGTCAGGCCATGACCACCGGTGCCTACAAGAAAACCTGGAGATAAGCCATGGATCTCACCGCTGGGCCGACCCAGTTCTTCTGGTCCAAAGACCGTTGGCTGGAGTTTCACACCGCTTTGGCCGACACCCCCGTTGCCCGTGTCGTATTGGGCGAACTGGTCTGTTCCAAACGTTTGCCGTTTTATCAGGAGCACATCGCTGAAGCGATCGACACGCTGCAAAACGCAGGCAAAGAGGTGGCCCTGACCAGCCTTGCGCTGGTCACGCTGAAACGCGAGCGCAAGCTGACCGCCGACCTTGTCGAAATGGGATTGCCGGTTGAGGTCAACGACTTGTCTGCCTTGCCGCATATTCCGAAAGGCACACCGTTCTGGGTTGGTCCGCTGGTCAATGTCTACAACGAAGGCACGCTGACATGGCTTGCCTCGCTGGGTGCCACACGGGTGTGCCTGCCGCCCGAACTGCCGTTGGAAAGCGTTGAGGTGCTGGCCAAAACCGCCGCGGATCTAGGTGTCGCCATTGAGGTCTGGGGCCATGGCCGCCTGCCCTTGGCGATCTCGGGCCGCTGCTATCACGCGCGCCTGCACGGACGCACCAAAGACAACTGCCAATTTGCCTGCGAAGACGATCCGGACGGGCTGGAGGTGAAAACGCTGGAAGGTCAGCCGTTCATGACTATGAACGGTGTGCAGACCCTGTCAGACACGCACGCCGCTGCGGTCTACCAGACCGAGACACTGGGGCGCTCAGGTGTCGCTGCCCTTCGCCTTTCTCCGCAATCACAGGGTTTCCCTGCCATTTGCACCGCCTATCACGCCCTACTGCAAGGAGATGCCACGGCACAAACAACGGCCGCAAAGCTTCAATCCCTCACGCCGGACGCCCGCTTTTCCGATGGGTTCCTGCAAGGTGCATGTGGCGCCGACTGGTCCGCCGACCGGGCCGTCCCGGCAGAGTGACCTCAAGATCGTTCTGGGCCGCGCCCTATCGCCCCATGTTCAGCGGCGCGGCACTCTGGGCACTTGTCTGCGTCGGATGGTGGCCGCTGAGCGTGCGCCTGGGCCTGCCCGCCCCAGCGTTTGAGCCAAATGTTCTGTGGCATGTGCATGAGCTGCTGTTCGGCTTTGCCGCGTTGGCTGTGGGCGGCTACCTCCTGACTGCCCTGCCCAACTGGGTGGCCAAGCCCCCCGAACAGGGCACAGTATTGAAGCTTTTGATGGGGTTCTGGGCTTTGGGCCGCGTTACAACGGCCTTGGCTGACCGCCTCCCTCTCAGCCTGATCCTGTTCTGCAATGGTCTGTACTACATCGCTTTGTTTGGCCTTCTGACATGGCGCATCGCAGCCGCGGGCGCCTATGTCAAAATTCCGTTTGCTATCGCTGCACTGGCTCTGGGCCTGGTCGAAGCCATTTACATGACCATCAGTAAATCCGGTGATGTCGCGGCCAGCCTGTCCCTTGTGCGCGCGGTTTTGATCGGCTTCGCCATGCTGATCACCGCCATCGGCATTCGTGCCGTCCCCGCCTTCACCACCACTTGGCGTCAACATCAAGGCTTGCCTGCGCTAGACATACCCTACAACGAAGGGCTGCGCTTGATCACCCTGGCGTTGCTGGCCTGTAGCGTGCTTGCTCTGTTGTACGACGTTCCCGGTTTTGCAAATGCCTTGCTGATCATCGCCGCCGTTTCCGTGCTTGCCGCGATGTGGCTGTGGCGCAGTTTCGACACATGGCACAACCCGCTGCTCTTCGGGCTACACGCGGCATTTCTCTGCCTCCCTCTTGGACTGCTGCTTATCGGCTCTGTGTGGTTTCTTCCGGCAGCCTATCCTACGGGCGATGCCCTGCACGCCCTCACCATTGGGGCGATCTCTGGCATGGTCATGGCCTTCACTGGCCGCGCCGCATCCCATACTTCAGAGGGTTCACTACGCGCACCACGAAGTCTGACCTGTGCCATGGTGTTGCTGTGGTGCGCCATCGTAACCCGCCTTGCCGCACCGTTAACTGTTTCTGGCAAGCTTCTGGAAAACACCGCCGCCCTGTTCTGGTGCTTCAGTTGGTTGTGTTACCTGATCGCCCTGCGCCGCGCACTCGTGGGTCCTGCGGTCCGACCTGTGCTCAGCGGCAGAATCTCCAAGATCCAGATCATGCCAACAGATGGGGCAAAAGGAAAAAAATAGGGTCTATTGCGCAAAAAAATGAGCAAGGGCTCCTTTGATCGAGTGGAAATCCTCTTGGTATTCAACCGATCATAGAAGTTCGTTATGTTGATGTAGGGCAGCTCGGTTTTTTGATGGTACCGCCAAGATATCCGAACTGATAGTTCCAGGCATCCCGCGGCCGGGGCATCCCACGGTTCAAGTTCCGTCCACCCGCGGCCTCGATAGCAACATGACAACCCCACCCTCACCTGTTTTTCGAATGTGATCGTTCAGAACTTGGTTCTTCTGAGCGGACGACATGTCGGCGATCAATTTGGCATGCGAAGAGAGTTTGCTGTCCGTCATGGAAAGCTCCTGCGCTATACGAGGTTTTTGATTGTTGTGATGGTGATCAGCCTCGCTTGGGTGGTCCAATTTGATTGTTAGTGCATGACCGGCCTTTGGCCCATCTGAACGATGGTTTCCGGAGCCGGTGGTGTATATCCCAGAGCATTGTGCGGGCGGTGCTAGGTGGTTGCTGTAGGCGTGAGAAATTCTCGCCTATTCTTGCTAAACCCTAAGAAAAAAGTGGTGAGCCGTGCAGGATTCGAACCTGCGACCCACTGATTAAAAGAACGGCCAGAGCAATTTCTCCGCATTTCGCCAGATTTCGCCATACTGACAAAAACGAAGCGAAAACAAATATTTACGTTGACCTTCGTTGCGCCTTGAATTCATGAATTACTCCGGAATTCGCCGCCAATTGCTTCCGTATAGCTTCCGGAAGCAGGCCGGAAGCAAGGAGTGTTCTGGATATGTTCAAACTGACAAAACGCGCTGTTGAGGGGCTTGCCGTTGAGACCAAAGAATACCTTGTCTGGGACCGGGACATGCGCGGCTTTGGGCTGCGGGTCTATCCGTCCGGCAAGAAGACCTATCTGGTCCAATACCGGGCCGGACGACGGACACGGCGGATCACCATCGGCCAGCATGGCGTTCTGACCGCCGAGGAAGCGCGGACACGGGCGAAGCAGCTTTTGGGTGACGTGGCGCGCGGATCGGACCCTTCCGCCGAGAGACAGGCCAAACGACGCGCGCCGACCGTGGCGGGGCTTTGTGATCGGTTTCTGGAGGAATATGTCGACCAGCATTGCAAGCCGACCACGGCACGCGACTATCACAGTGTCATTCGCCGATTTATCCGCCCCAAGTTTGGCCCCATACCGATTGCCGAAGTGACCCGCGCCGACGTGGTGGCGTTTCACCACGGGTTGCGCGAAACGCCCTATCAGGCCAACCGGGCGGCGGCCATGTTGTCGAAGCTGTTCAATCTGGCCGAGGATTGGGGATTGCGGCAATCGGGATCAAACCCCGCGCGCCGGATCAAGAAATTCCGTGAAGAAGAGAAGAAACGTTACCTGTCAGATGCTGAACAGATACGGCTTGGCGAAGTGCTGGCAGAGGCGCTGGAAGACGGCACAGAGACTGTGTACGTCGTCTCGGCCCTGCTGCTGCTGATCTACACCGGATGCCGCCTCAGTGAGATTCTGACGCTGCGCTGGGATTATGTAACCTCGCACCATCTGGAATTGCCGGACAGCAAGACCGGTCGCCGCTGCATTCCTCTGCCGAGGGAAGCCTATGACATCCTGATGGACCTGCCCCGGCAACCGGAAAACCCTTACGTCATATTGGGCGAGTCGGAAACAGGGCCGCTCAACAACCTGCAAAAGCCGTGGCGGCGTATACGTAAGGCAGCAGGTTTGGAAGACGTCCGTATACACGATCTCAGGCACACATACGCTTCGGTGGCGATGAAAGACGGAATCGATCCATTCACCCTAAAGGAGATTATGGGGCACAAGAACCTGACAACGACCCTGCGCTATGCGCATCTGGCAGATGATGCGGTGCAACGGGCGGCTGGATCGGTGGCATCGCGGCTGGCGCGCGCCGTGCGCAAAGACGTGCGGATCGCGCCTTTGCGGGCCGTTCAATAGCAAAACATGGCTTTGCTGGCTCACAGTGCAGTAAAGGCTCAGGATGAAATTTTAAGGCGAGTATTTGGAATAGGTGCCGCTAGGTACAGTTGTACACCGAATCTCAAGGCCTCATGCACGTTGCCAAAAAACAACGCGCAACAGCCGAGTTCCTTTTTGGCGCGAGAAAAAAACAACCAAAAAAGCATTGTAAAACAAATATGAAATTTGCCGCCTAAATTTTAGGCAAACAGAGTGAAACCTTTAGTTTTTAAGATGAAACGCGTACTCAGCGCCAAATTATCCGCGCACTTATCCACAGAAGTCGTGGATGCCTTTCCTGTTGATCGAATCCAGCAGCCATGCAAAACAAGTGATTCCATGAATCAGGGTTTCAGGCCTGCGTGATTCATCGTTGGAATTCCCCAGCACAATATCGGAAGTGAACTTGGTTCGGCTTGCTGGTTTCAGTGCCAATTAAGCGCGCGCGTTTCTTAGGTCAAAGCGTGCGGGAAGTCGTGATGACTAACGCTATTTGAACTCCATGCAGCCGCGACACCACCAAGGGTTGTTGTGCTCATCTACATTACATAGGGATCAACTCAGGAGCCGCGACACCACCAAGGGTTGTTGTGCTCATCTACATTACATAGGGATCAACTCAGGAGCCGCGACGCCCTACGTATAGGTATACCTATTTATTGGTGCGCCTATGTAGTCGGCATTCCAAAGCGACGTTTCTACGTATACGAGACGTATGGAATTGAAGGCTATATACGGAGCGGAGATTGTGGCGGAAGAGGTAGAGTGCGGTCAAACCATTCGAGACGAAGTAGACCAAAACCTATCGATTGAGCTGGTAGACAGGATGCGCAAGCTGATCGGAGCACAGCGGGAAGAAATTGTATTCCGAGAACGGCTTGTTCACGTCCTGACGCGATATCAACGATTTCTCGCCAAGGCACCCCAAGTGATGCGTATGGAGCGGAGAAAGCAGCTATCCAAATTGCATGACAAGGCGCACAGTTTCCTCGCTGCTATGGAAACACTGCATCCCGAAGTCAGACGATCTCTTGAGACTGTCTTAGATGCACAATCACTAAATGACAGGTGGCAGGGTTTCGATGTTTTCAACCTCGAGCAACCGCTTCCGGAAGATGATGATAGTCTGGAACACGCGCAATCAGCGGCAACTAAAATCATTGAGGCCTGCCGCGTCGAGCTGGGCTTACTGGACGAGTCCAAGGGGACTAAGAAGGGCAGCGCCAACCCGGCACTCGACCAGTTGCTAGTCGACATGGCCTCGCTCTATGAAGCAGAAACCAATCACCCCGCCGCATCGCATTGCTACCGAGATGAGACGTCGAAAGATGAGTTTGGTGGTAAGTTTTTCAACATGGTCAAAGCAATTTTGGATGAGTGCGTGCCGGAAAGCTATGGCACGGCTGTTGCTCTCGGAAAACGCATCAATCGACTATTTGAAGAGGCGTGAACAATTACACGCCACATAGGTTGTGAAAAAAAACCTATGTGGTGTTACCAATTAAATCGAAAACGCTGCAGTCTGCCTTCAACGCATTTCAGAACAGTGAGGCGAAGATGCAGACACAACCTAACCCAGACTACCTTGATCAATTGATCGACGAAAAAGCGGCTGCGAATTACCTGTGCTACTCAGTCCGGGCGTTGCAAAATTGGCGTGTGCGCGGCGGTGGGCCACTCTTCATCAAAGTCTCCGGCCGCTCCGTCCGTTACACTCGCCGCGATCTTCGAAAATGGATTGCTGAAAAGCGGGTCGCCAATACCAGCACTGCACCTTCCTAATACTCGAGTTTTGCCCGCTCAGAGTTGGCAGCGCTGAGCGGGTTTTTGGGGCCGGATGGCTCTCAGGGGCGCGGGGTGTCGCCACCTCGCGCCCTTTCTGTGTCTGCCAGACGGTTCAAAAAGGAGTTCATCATGACACAACAACCCGCTTTCAAATTCAAAATCGGGCTCATTACCGCAACGATCTGGGACAATGACGGGTTTTTCTCCGTCGATATCGCACGGTCGTACAAGAACGGGGAAGGCGATTGGCGCACCACTAGCGCGTTCTCTCACAATGACCTGCTCAACGTCGCTAAATGTGCTGAGCGTGCAGAAAACTGGATTTCACGGAAGCAGGCCGCAGCCAGCCAATAACATCTGCCGGGCGTCCAGCCCGGCCCCAAAACAATAGCTGCCCCGCCGGAGGCACTATCGAAGGGCGCATCAGCGCCCGCCCCTTTCCAAACCTCAACCAAATCGCGCGGCGTTCGCCGAAAGAGGGGGGTGATTGTAGCACCCCCCTCTGGAAATACCGGAACCCAAGGAGACCTTAAAATGCACGTTGTACATCGTGGATTCGACACTATCGCACTTTCGATTCAGGCGAATATCTCTCAGGAACTGTTCGACTTACTGAACACCGAACGGGAACGAGCCGAGGAAGAGCGGCATCCCGTTCCGTTCAGCTATGGTGGCGCGGACTTTGATTTGTTGCCTCATGGTGGCAATGGATATCGCTTTATCCTCAAAGGCGGGCCTCTGGACGTCACATGGTTCTTCAAGAAGCCAAATGCACGCGACCCGTGGGGCATTCGGGTTTCGGTGGGTTCAACGCTTCTCGCCACACAGGGCCTCGGGTATGCGCGATCCTATTTAGATAAGACCCTAACTAGGCTTGGAATCCGCTATGAGGCGCACCAAGTCAGTATCAGCCGCGCCGATTTCTGCGTCGATATCCTTGCACCAGAATTCGAACTTGTTCCCGAGAACTTCGTCATTCACAGCCACACGAACCGCGCCGATTATCTTGCCGCTCAAGAAGATATGCGCAGCAACGGTAAGTCTGGTCAGTTTACGTCAGCCACGGTCGGCAAAATGCCGGGACGGCAGGTCATTATCTATGACAAACGCCGAGAAGTGATCGACAAGAAAAAGCCGATCTGGTGGGACATCTGGAACGCCAACCTAGAACGGGATGGTTTGCCGCCATTGGACCATTCTGAGGCTTCACAGAGTCGCGTTTGGCGGGTTGAGGTGCGTGCCGGGAAGGATTTGCTCAAGGATCGGTGGCAGATCAGGACGTGGCCCCAGTTCGACGCGCTGTTTGGCGACGTCATTTCTGAGGCACTGCAAAAGATACGCTATTGCGAACTTGATCCAGACGACGGAAATCGCGCCCGGTGGTCAAACCATGAAATCTGGGACTTGGTTTCTGGATCGGCAGAAGATGACTTGCTGGAAATGCGCAGCTTTGTTGACGCTACAAACGTAAAGCACGTTCATCGCACTGAGCAAATTAGGTTGATAGTGGCGCAACTGGCTGGCCTTGGTATCACTCTGGCTGCGCTGGAAGATACTCAGGAAAGTGAGTTGGGAGATTTCATGATAGGTATTGGCGACAGGATTTCAGAAAATATAATGGCCGATCCGGAGCGTGCAGCGAACAAGCTAAACGAAGCTAAGAACAGATATCGGTTTATAGCGTAGACCGCTGACGAGCACCCGCCTTCTTTTGTGCCGGGTGCAGTTGCGCAGTTTGCGCCCACAGCCGCCATTGCCCTGGTCGGTTGACCTCGCTGGCGCAGAGTGTCGGCCACAGCCCAGAGCGGTCATAGGTAAACTACTCCTTGGGTACAGAAGGGACGTTCGCTGTGCATCGCAGAAATGATCGAGACGCACAGAACGAATTTCACGTACGGTAGGCTTTCCGCGTTCCAAAGCTAGCGGATACTCTAGATGCAGTGAGCTGCTAGAAACTTTGTGGTTCCTGATGCTCCGGATGATTACCATAAAACTCTTCAATTTCGAGAATAGACCTTCGGTAAGAGCGCCCATCATCCTCTCCCGGAACTTCTACACCAGCCACGATGTCTTCGAGGTTTTTCTGTTGATCGAAATTAACCTCCTTTGGCATTAGTTTTGTGGCAATGAGGTCTACGTAACATCCGTAGTCGATTTTATAGTGATAATATCGCACGCCGGGTCTGTCTCTCGAGGACACATTTTTCTGCCGAAGGTGGATTAGCCTGCGGTCGAATAGGAGGTCAACATTTCTATCTCTTTTTCCAACCTCTAGCAGGAATGCATTAGTATTCTTTTTTCTGATTGAGGTATCGACAATAAACTGCAGAAGATCTCGTAGGGCAGGGTTCGAATCCACCTGAGAGCTCTTGTCCTCCTGATAGTACTTATGTCCAGCCGCTCGAACATTCGGAATGTCTATTTGCTTCCCGTAAGCCTTTTGTGCACACATAGAAGCAACATGCAGTGCGTCTCGGGGAACTCCTTCCGACGATTTCACAAACTCCTCAAAGGATGTCTTTTGGTTAAACGCAAGACGATAGAGCTGCTCTGCATCATCCGGCTCTGGCCAACCTTGGTCGCGACAGTAGCTAACGACGTGCTTGAAAAGAAACTCCTTAAAGAAGGCGATACTTCTAACCTTGTCGTTGTCGAAAAGCAGGAACTCATCTAGTCGAATATTATTCCTAACATCAGCTGTAGGCTCCAATCCAATAGCGTCACCAGAGCTGTTCTCAAACATGAACTTAGTTCGATGTTCAATTGCGCCAATTTTCACTGTAACGCGCGGTATTGTGAAGAAAACTCTGCGCAGCATGTCTGCAAGAAAAGGCTGTACTTCTTGCGGGATCGAACTCCACTCATCCAAAATGATCCAAACTCGCTTCGCCGGAAGTGCATTGCAAAGATTTTGTAGCGAACTGCTTAGATTGGGAAACCGTACGGTCAGAATTTCTGTTCCCACAACCTGATGTTTCTCGGTCGAAGTCAGTTGTTCGTTGTTAACCCTATTCGCTGATGCACCTAACTCAGGTTTGAGCGACGCGAGTTTCGCAGAAATACCAGATTTTTTTGTTTTCTCCTCCTCTGAAATTTCTTCATAGGAGCTTGTTGTTTCTCCAACCACCCGAACTTGAGCACAAGCATTATTGAATTCATCAAGGTTCCGTTCCAGTTGTGGCAAGTTGGAATTTGGTTCGTTGAGAGAATAGTCCAGTATTCCGTCTTGAATAAATGCAAGCGTGTCCAAGAGAAGACGTGTTGAACGGTCGGTGATAGGAAGAGTCTGGTCCCCATACATTGATCCGTCTGATCCAAGGTTTCGCATATCAACAAACAGAGCACAGTCTCCCTGATCCAGTTGAGTTGAGTAGAGAAATCGCAGTGCATGCGTTTTTCCTGTACCTCGTCTGCCAAATACCACTTGATGGTCTTCAGTTGAGATCAAATCCTCCAAAGGTCCAACCGACGAGAATGATTCGACCACCTGGTCTGGCTCAAGGCGTTCCGCTCTTCCTTTTAGTCGAACAAGGGTCTTGAAGGCTAACTCGGGTGTAAAGTCTTTTGGCATTAAATAGTCCTGTAATTTCAAGCACGTCTAGCTTCACATCAGCATGAATGCTTTCAGTTGAAAGGACAACCATCTGGAGAAGAATTTGAGAACTTTCGCTCACCTTCGGCGTCGAGTTGGCTACTCGCAGCGACAGTGTTGTAAGCCTGAGTTTTTAACTAGCTTCGTTTGTGGTCAGGTGCTGTGCGAGCATGCTGAAGTTAGGCAAGGAGTGATAGTGCGCTGCGTCTGGCTCGAATGACGGCCATTGACCGATCGCCACACATTGCAAAGCCCGCTATTTGCGCCTTGCCGCCGTTGGTGGTGCTTTGTTCTGCGAACGCGGCGAATGGCGGCTTGGTGGCCGTGTTAGTCGCACTCAAGGAGATCAACGCCTACTCCGTGCTGACTGATCTGTCTACGCAACAATAGCAAAGGGAAAATAGCGCTCTCAATAACCACTAGGAGCAGATAGGTTTCGGAACTATGCTTCACCAAAGTTGTTTCGATGGCAAAGCGCTATGCTCAAATTTCTCCTACGTGTTTTTTCGAAGAAACCTCCACGGCCTACTCTAGTCGCTGAGGCTCCAAAACCGATAGAACGTCGGCCTCATGTACCGCCAAAACACACCGGAGCGACGCCAGTACGGAATCGAACTCCAACTGTTCGTACGCTATCCGGGAAATGTCATGTAATTGACGGGGACACCATCGTCATAAGTGGTACAAAAATAAGAATTGCAGGCATTGACGCACCCGAGCTGGACCACCCGTGGGGCAAGAAGTCAAAGTTTGCTTTGATCCGCTTATGTAAAGGCAATGTAGTCACGGCGGTTGTAAAAGACGAAGTATCCTATGACCGGATCGTCGCAGAGTGCCTGCTGCCTGATGGCACCGATCTCGCCGCAGAACTCGTCAAACAAGGTCTGGCGCTGGACTGGCCAAAGTTTTCAGGCGGCAAGTACCGAAACTTAGAGCCAGACGGCGCTAGGAAAAAGTTGTGGCGCGCTGCAGCAAGGCAGCAAGGGCGCCTGAAGATCAGCGGCAAGTAAGCCCAAGTCTGAACCATTTGCATTCTGCCTGAATTCGACCAACGAGTGAGGTTGCTGTGATCCAATAGGCACACTTCAATCTCTGTCACACTGCTTCCGTATTGCTTCCGGCAAGCCGTACGTCACGAAAGCTACCACACATGATGGCGCGTAAGTCTTTGATTTAATTTAAAAAAGTGGTGAGCCGTGCAGGATTCGAACCTGCGACCCACTGATTAAAAGTTCCTTCGACTAGCGACTAACCGGATTGATATTGAAACTATTTTTAGGGCGAATGGCTAGCATTACAAGGATGTCACAAGGGCTGCGCTAAATCAGAGGCCCAGTGCCGGTCGCACGCCCACGCGCCTCGCGCTCACGCTCTTCCAAGACTTCCCGCCACATCTCGTAGGTAGATGCGACCAACAGTTCGAGTTCTTCACGGGTATACAATTCGATACCTTCATCCGTGTGAAGCCGGGCCGCACGACGTCCATCCACAGGGTCTCCAAACTGGGCGATGGTCAACCTAACGTCTGCAAAGTCTTCATCAGCCGCTCGAATCCGCTCGTGCATCATCGAAAACGCAAATCGTCGGCCCTCGGCTGTCAAACCCCGGCTGCGGCGCGGTTCAATGAAAATCGCACTTGCCCGTTCGTCGATTGCCAAGATCATCGGGAGCCAGAAATTCACCTTTCGCCCCATCCCCATTGCAAGCGGAAAGAACTCGTGCTTGCGACCAAAGACACGTCCCGACGTGGCGAGGTCGTGCAGACCGAGAGCAACTCGCCGGTTCATGTCAAACTCGCTGATCTTCCGACCTTGTTTGTCGAGCTTGTCTGGCTTGCACCGCTTTTTCAGCTCAGCTTCGATAACCGACCAAGGAGTTGGATTAGCAACACCCAAATCCAGTTCAGGCTGAACATTGAAAATGTCGTCGATACAGGAACGGACAGGTTTATAAGAAAAAGGCGAAAACCCACCCTTCATCTGCTCCAAACTCCTGCGCTTCATGTCATCGCGTTGAGGCGCGATGCGCGCAAGGTCAATGTCAGGCAAAGGGCGTATCGTCACTGGGCGGTTCTCCTGCTCGAGGACTTGTGTCCACCGACACCTTGTGGTGTTGGAATCGGTCAATGATCACATTATCCGGTATACGCATCCCAAAAGCAACGTTCGTTCTCGCTTTGTCCACGACCACAGACCAAGGAGAATTTTTGGCGTGAGAAAGATCAACAAGCCGACCCGGCGACATGTGCCCATATGACTTCATTACGTCAGACACCAAGTCGACAACGTGCAAATCCGTGGGATTGGGCAGGTCTCGAGTTTTCCCGGTCAAGGGGTCTCTGCCAACAGCGCGGGTCGCAATCGGAGCCGCTCCAGATGACTTGAATGCGCGATACACGGACGGGTGAACAGGGCCGTATTGCCAAGCCTCAAAGTAACCAGACACGAGCGGTTTCTTGGTTTTGGTCAGGTGTATCCCGTGGGCGAAGTACAGGAGCTTTTGCAGGGCCAGGTTCGTAATTCTCAGTCCGCGCCGATCTGCCTCATCTAGCATGAGGTTCGCTATTGATCGTGGATCGTACGCGCTCATCGCATGCCTGCCGTTCCCCAAGTTTCTGATTTGTTCGCACCTTGCACGAGTGCGAGGTGATTTGGCAATAGTGGTTGCGATCCCCCAACGTCACCAAATTCTGGCCTAGCTACCTAGGTTTCCTTGGTCGACTTGCATCATTGTCGAACAGGTCGCGCTGAGTGGGACTGCGCAAATCGCGTAACAATCGACTGGCTCGGTCAAGGAGAAAACTAAGCTCTTCGATCCTCTCGTTCTGGAACTGAATTTTGGCGCTCTGCTGGACCAATTCTTCGTTCTCTCGCTTGGCAGGAGTTCTCCGGAACGGGGCGTGAACAGAACCTAGCAATCCGACGTCTATTGTGCCGCTATGGTCAGTTCTCAGCACGTCGCTTATCAGTGCCTTTTCGCCTATCACTGACAATTCATCGAGTGAAATATCATAGTGAGGCGGGCTGAATACGTCTACGTCTCGGAGTAGGTCTCGAAGCACTCGACGACCTAGACAATTGCTAGCTGTCAGCGCATCAGTTCTCGATTGGAAGGCGGACATCACCCCAAACCACAGCGCCGATTTTGGGAGTTCTCGCGCCAATAGCTCGGTTTGCTGCAATTGTGACATTGAACCGTTTCCCACCATTGAAAGCAGCCCACCGGCAACGAACTCCAGCAATGACTGGTCTGCAGTTGAACCGCGGAACAACACTTCTAAAATGCCGGGCAGTGCTTTAACTCGTTCTTCTCTCGATCCTTTTAGGGTGACCACAGCTTCCTCAGTACCCAACGCTTCCTTTGCAATGGGTAGAAACCAATCTTCAAATGACTGCGACCCATTGAAGAACTCGCCAACGTAACTTGCGACCTTTTTGCGGGGATGCCGACGCGTTGTAGTCGGTTTTGCCCAAACGCCGACACCAATGTCCTCCCAAACTTCCGATACTATGTTTGGCGGTATGGCCAGTTCTCCACTGGAGGTTAGTCTGCGGGATTCGACCCAACGCTTCGATAGCTGCGCCAGTTCGTCTGGCTCAAAGCCTTTCCAAATTGCCGACATAAGTGAGGCAGAAAGTGTGGCTTGAACACCTTGAACAGTTAGATCATTCAGCGAACGTACTTTCCCGCGTGACTGTGCAAAGGCCTCAGCAAATGCAACGGCTACAAGCTTTGAGAAGTTTTCCTTTGATACTCCATCCAAAGATTTAGTGGAAACCACGCGCTCCAATTTTTCGACTGGAACGACTGTGAAGTAAGCGGAGAACGGTTTGAATGCTGAAATGTAAGTGCTAACGAAAGCGAAGAAATCTCGCATTCCATTTTGGTGAACCGATATGATAGGGGTCGCATTTGGCTGCCCATCGCTGTCCCAAACTATCAGGACTCGATCAGGCGCCGTATTCTTGAGAAGCTTGGCTGTGAGCCGTTCTGTCGGCAGTTGATCTTGGTTACCCAGCCACTCGACCAGTTCTTCTCTATCAAGCGAAGCTACCTTCATGCTGCACCTCCACCAAATAGATCATCCAAATTCGGTTCTTTCGTTGGACCTGAACACGCCTGTAGGCCATTTTCAAAATAACCCGGCAGGTCATTTTGATGGTAGACCGCAAGCGACGTCTTGCAGCGAGTGACGGCGGTGTAGGCCATTTTCTTCTGCAGTCGAAATTTCTTGACCAAGTCGGCTGAAATGATGTGCCCAGCCCTAAACTCAAGGCCTTTGGCCCCGTGAATAGTGGTGACTACAACGCGACGATCAGTTGAAAGAGACTCGTAGTCACCATGCTGAACATGGACTTGATCTGCAATGCTAGAAGCCAAAAGAGCCTCGCCCACCGCATCTAGTTCCTCTTTCCGGGGACACAAGACGCCAATATACTCGTCAGAATACGCAGCCAGTTGATCTGGTATCGCATCGAGAGCCTTTTCTATTTGCTCATCGAGCGACAACTCGCCAAAGCACTGAACGGTAGACGGATAGGCCGCTTCGTCATAGTTCGAAGTTGCCTCCATGCCGTCGGCGTGGTCCACAAGCCCATGAATACCGTCTGCCACGCGACATATCTTGAGGCCGTTTCGGTAGTGGTACTTCAAGGTTGTCAAACCAATTCCGTGTTCTTCGAGGAACTGCAGTGCGTCGGCGTCCTCCGACTGGATTCTCTGATTGCGGTCACCAACTGCGAAAAGACGCGGGGTGAAATTTAGCAGCACTTCAAGTTCAGCAGACGTGTAGTCTTGCGCCTCATCCAACAGGATGCAGTCAAACTGGTTCTGCGGCAGCGCTAGGTCGGCCACACTGCGCAGTCCATCTAGAAGCCCGGCTCGTGTTTCCTCAAACCCCTTCCCTTGAGTCTGTGAGACCCCGTTTTCAGCCAGCACGCCACTTCCCCAGCGGACGTATGTCTGTATCTTGTCGCTTGCGAAAGAGTAGTTGCTCGCACCAGAAGCGAGAAACTCCCGCAGCGATCTTGCAAAGGTCAAAACTGCGATATTCTTCAGGCCGCTGGCGTGTAGGTAGGATGCCCTCAGCAGCAGTAGATTGGTCTTTCCACAGCCAGGTGGCCCAACGACAAGATTGTGCCCGTCTGCGGGGAGTGCAATCACTGCCTTCTGCTTTTCGTCGAGTTCGGAGGGGTTTGTCCACCAAGTATCAGCCATCAGTCTTGCCCTTCTGCAGTCTCGCCAAGATCAAGGACCATACATCCGAACTCCCCAACTATCTGTTGTGCTCGATCCATTGCCAAGTACATGCAGGTCTCGATTGCGGAACTTAGATCACCGCCAGACGACAGGCCTTGGTGCAATACCGACCAACTGTCCGGTGCCTTCGCGTCCTCTTGGGTATACACTCCTGCTCCTTCAACCATGATTAGACCCGATGCGGCGTCCAACACCTCAATGCGCAAGTAAATGCGAAGCTTGCCAGCGAGGCTGTGAGAGGCCGATGCGTCAAAGTCTACAATTAGAGTGTGACCGTCGCGGGTAATCGTCGTCGGCGGAAAAGCAGCTTGATTGGCGTTTCGAACGCTTCGCACCTTGACCTTAAGGTGTGAAATCACGTCCTCCAGAAGCGATGCTTGTTGATCACCTGCGTCCGTGGCTTGATCTTGGCTAGATGCTATCGTCAGTGTTCTCTGAGAAACTCTTTTTCGTATTTCTTCTAGTGAATTCTCTTGATTTTTTGGCGGATGAAACGAAGACCAATTTAGTAGTTTGATCCTCAAATCAGGCTGTTTGCTGAGGCACATCTTCGATGTTTCGATCAAATAGCTTGGATAAGATGAACTGGCAACTGTTGGGGTATCTTGCTGAACCGCATTTACAAGGCGAGCGTATGGCTGGGTGCTTTCAGAAAAAATTGGCTTGCGCATAATTAAATCATGTAGCACGGCACCAATTTGGTAGAAAGTCAGAGCGCGCCAACCTTCGATGCTGTCTTCTTCCGTACGCAGCAAGAACTCCGGTGAACTATATTGCAGCGTGCCGACAAAGGCTTGAACCCCGTCTTCATCCGTTACGTCTCCTTGCCCAACCGGCCTTACCACTCCGAAATCCAATAGCATCAGACGCGAAAGGTCATCGACCAGAACAATATTTTCGGGTTTGATGTCTCGGTGTACTAGACCGAGTGTTTCGAGATACTCACAACAACTGGCAAGTTGCGAGACAAGGGTGGGGACGTGTTCAATGGGAACATCTTGCAGGCATTCTTTTAGATTTGGCCCATCCAAATACTGCATCACTAGGTAGTGATTGTTTGTATTACAGTCAAAACCTCCCCCAAGGATTTCGACCATGTTGGCGTGGGATTTTCCAACGAGATCCAATTCCCGCTTTATTCTTGCGATTTGGGCAGCATCGCCATATCTGGCGATCAGTTCATCATCAAACACTTTCACGGCGACCAAATCACCGGTGGTGACATGGTAGCCTTTAAAAACAGCAGCAGATTTTCCGTGATTAATTAACGCGGAGACCTTCCAGTCTTGCAGAATTGTCCCAGAAAGCTTCTCTTCAAGTTCTTGTGCTTTAACTTTATCCATTGCGCCCATCAATAACTACATCGCAGCTACGCACTCGTATCACGCCTGAGCGTCGTTGGAACCCACGAAGACAACCCTGAAGCGTCAACCGGAGCATTCGTGCTGTCAATTGGACGGGTAACGCAGCTTCGCTCATCCACTGCTATGAGAAGTCAGTCGTTCTCCGACCGCAAGTGAAAATGGCCAAAGCCAATGCAGCGAGCAAGACGCGAGCGCGGGTCAAAACGGCGCTTTGCCGTCGTCCTCGTAGTTTGTCGGGTGGCTGTCGGGTTCGGGCCTAGAGGTGTAGCCGTAGTACCGCGCCATTTCCTCTGGGATGTATTCATGAAGGCCGAGCGCAAGGGCTTTCATGATCGTTTCTCGATCCTTCCTCCACTTCGACGTTCGCTTGGATTTCGATTTGTCATGCTCCGCGTTGCCGCCCAAGCCCGCGAGTAGATCAATCTGGACATGTTGGCTGGCCTCGAAAGCCTCGCGCAGCTTATTGACGCGATTGAGCATCGCGATTTTGCGTCGCCTGTCCTCTTCGGGATCGCCTGTCAGACCCCATTTGTTAAAGCGTTTGCTGTCTGGTTCCATACGACGAGCGTCGCACACAACCTAAGCGACAGCAAGGATTCAGGCCCAGCCGTGCAGCCGATACGAACCGCTGAGGGTCGTTTCGAGATGGGTTGCGGACAAGTATGCGAGGGCCGTTGCGATGGCCCGGTCGGCATGGTGGCCTTTTCCACCGCCCTGCAACACGAGATTGCCCGACGATGTGCTGGCGAGTTCAAAGCTGGCGATCTCATTCAGCAGGTCTTGCTTCCCTTCAAGGTCATGGGCGACGGTGAGCGCGCCGGTCTCAAGGCCGACGGCCATGTTCTCCAGAAGCATCGTCTTCGCGATTTTCACGTCCTTGCCGCTGCGGGACATGTTCGCGCCTGCGGTCATGACAACGGCGTGGTGTTCGATCCCTGCATTGTCCAAGGTCGAAGAGAATGGCGCGCCCAAGCCTGATGCGTCGATGGCGAGGGACCAGTGCGGAATCTGGTTCAGACGCTTTACCAAGAAGTCGGCAAGGTCCGTGTAGCTGTAAAGCTGGATCGTCTCTTGAAAGACGACGGTGCATTTGCGCGGGCCAAGTTCCTGCTCGAACCCTCGACCTGTGAATTGCGGGTAACATTCGTCGCGGATCACCACGATTGCAGAAGGGTCGTTGCGCCCCAAATCCATGCCAACGTGATGTTTCAGCCAGCCGTGAACGACCGTGCCATAGGCCGCAGGGTCGGCGTTCGATGGCAGGACAAGACGCCCGTCTTTCAGGAATTCATACTTGGGCGGGTTGTCGGGGGTCATGACAGCTCCAATGCGTTGACGTTCGGGTTGCTTGAGTTTTCGAGCGTGTCCCAAGACAGGAGGGGCGTGCCGGAGCCAACAAACTCGCACAGGTGTTCGCGCCGGAAGGTGGTGTCGGACATGGTGGCTTTGTCGAAGGCGACTTGGGCCGCGCGCCGGGGGATGTCGATGGAGCGCGCCATGATGCGGCGCACCTGTTTGTCACCTGTCCATGTCTCGTAGAAATAGCCGGTGCGCAGGTTCGGCGTGGACAGCAGGAAGATGCGACCTGTCTCGCGCCTCATCGGGAAGAAGGCCGTCAGAGCATCGTCGTCGAGGAAGCACGCCTCGTCCGCGATAATGGTGTCTGCCGTCATCCCGCGCGCCTGATCGGTTGCAGGCACAACGATGATCCGCCCGCCGTGTGACGGGTGCGCCTCAAGTTCCGTTTGCGTCTGGCGCACGATGGGCGGGCAGAACGGATCGGTGTTCTTGAATTCCAGAATCCGGCGGAACAATTCGGTCGATTGCCGCAAGCTGGGGGCTGTCAGGATCACCGTCTTGCCCTGCGAGAAATCATCATACCCGAGACCGCCCGCAGAGGTCGATTTGCCTGACTGCCGACCGCACAAAGCGAGGACCATTCGATCCGCCTCGTCTAAACGCGGATCGGTGGACAGCAGCGTTCGTTGCCAAGGATCAGGCTCACCGATAGCCAGACGGAACCGCTCGACTGGATCGAGGCTGACCGTCAGACCTTGCAGGAAGGACAGAAGGTGCGGGTCGTGGATCATCGGTTTTGCCCCGGCCACCGTGTCGCTGGTTTTAGCATCCGGCGCGCGGCCAATTCGGACAGGAGTTTGACGACAATGGGCGGCGCAGACTCGAACTGTTCGCGCATATCACGCGGGCTTTCGAGATCGACCTTTTCGAGTTGGTTCACGATCCCGACGGCTGCTTTTGCGACTTGGGACGGCATCACGGCCTCCGATCATCGACAAGGACAGGTTCCTGAATGACCCCCATAGCGTCCATCTCGTTCAGAAACTCGTGCTTGGCCGCTGGGTGGTTGTTGAGCACTTTCAGGATGATCGAACGCAACTGGATGAATTGAGGGCTTTCGTTCAGGTTCAGGTGGATGTCCATCTTCTTGTTTAGCTTGCCATGCAGGTCGGCCAGCGACATGAGGCTCTGACGAAGCTCTTTCAGCGCACCCAACTGCATCATGCGGTCTTCGTCACCCTTCGCGGATTCCAGAAGTGCCTTTAGCTCACGAAGAACCCATTTGAGGTCTTTGTCGGTGTCCTCGCCAAACTCGTTGACGATTGCTGCGTGCTGCATTGCCGTTTTGACTTTGGCGTCGTGCATTGCGGTCGCGAGGATCGCCAGTTTTTCCTCTTCGGGGAGTTGGGTGATATACCGCGCAACCGACGTATCGGAAATCCCAAGCTCTTTGCCCGCCTGAAACATCGACATGCGCCCGAGAACGATCTCCCGCGTGTAATGCTCCCGTTTTGCATCCGGGAGCACCGCCATTTTGTGCGGCTGGGTTTTCTTTCGCGGCGTGCCTTTGGGCGGTCCCGGCTTCTTGCGTGGGGTCTCCACCGGCCCCTTTCCGGGCACCAGAGTGACCTTCTTAGTCATTGGCCACGATCTCAAGCGGCACGCCCTGTTTTTCGGCCAGAGCCTTGGCGTCGCGGTATGCCTTCACGTTTCGCGCATCGGACTTCTTGATCTTGATCGAGTCGCCGGGTTTGCGCCCCTGATACACGCCGTTGCCGTCAAGGCGGGCTTTGTACTGGCTTTCAGCGGCAGCGAGCAGCTTGCTGTGGTTGTCGTCCGCTTTCTGCTTCGCGAGCTTGTCCAGAAGCTCGTCGTTCTTGTCCTTGAGACCTTTCATTTGGGTTTCAACGGATTCCGTGATTTGGGGAAGGATCGCCTCTGCGATTTTCGGTGCGAGTGCGGCAATCAGGGCTTCTGCTTGCTTGTAGTTTTCGTCGGCCATTTCTGGTTCCTCGTGATTGGGGCGGGTCATGCCCAACCCGCCCCGTTTCCATCACAAGACCAGAAAGTTGAGCCTAACTCGCGTTCTGTAGATCGAATATCGGTGCTACGCCGCCGCAGCCGCAACCGAAGTATCGGGTAGTCCTCGGTATTCATGGCCGTTCTTCTCGACGGTGCCTTTCTCAATCGCCTTGTTCAGTACGGTGCGGATCACGCCGTCGGAGAATCCAGTTTCGTCAGACAGTTCCTTTACGGTGCGCGGTCGATCCAGAAGCGCCATGACCTTGGGGCGTGCCTCCATGTATCGAACTGCTTTCCGTTTCGGTTCCTTGCGTCGTCGGTCAGGAGGTCGCGCCCGCGCGGCTTTTTCACGCTCCCATAGCTCACGGGCCACTTCGACATGGTTCAGAGAGCCGCGCCCCTCGTAGTGGTCGAGAGCCTTCGTGTCGCCTTCGAGAACGCGGACGACGCGCGCCCGAACGTCGTCACTGTTGAAACCGATGGCGTCGCAAAGCTCAGTTCGCCGCTTCGCCCACGCGCCCGAATGGTCCGTCAGAAACCGCATGGCTTCGTGTCGCGACTTTTTTCCCTCAGCCTGATTGGACGCCAGAGTGGTGGGGCCGAACAGGTCCAAGATCGCACGAGACAGAACTGCAAAGATCAGGAGTTCTTCGGGCGGCGTTCGCGAATTGTGCTGGCCAAAATCGGGGTCGGTGAGCATCACGCAACCCCAGTCATGGGCAGCACGTTATCGTCCTCCTCGATCAGGTCGCGTTCATCGTCGAGTGCGCGGTTCACGTCCATCAGTTCGCCCTTCTTGAGATTCATCAGGAAGGTGTCGTGGGAGATCGCGCCAGCGGTGTATGCCTTGAGCAGGGCTGTGAGAATGGCCGGGTCCATCTGGGCGGTCACGAAGTCACGGTGCAGTTTGAAGACAACATCGTCGGCGGTGCCGGGACGAGTCCACTCAGCGGCAAGGCGCAGGAGTTTCGTCAGACCGCTTTCGACCATGTTGACGCTGCTGTGAAGCAGGGACAATTCGGAGCGGTGGCGCAGACGGGCCGTGTCGGTGGTCTCGTTGCGGCCTTTGCCATCATAGACCATCCTCGCACCAAGCGTTGCCATTTGTGCCGTGAGATCGTCGAGGGCGGTTTTTTGCGCAGCGATGCCTGCGCCCGTGAACTCGAGCATTCCTGCTTGTGCGCCTTGAGGCAGAACCCAGAACGCGCCGCTGCCGATTTGCCTCGGAATGTTCTTCTCATTGATCGACCCGGCGACCCAAGGCGTCGGCTGAGACGTCAGGTAGAGCGACCAGTAATAGTCCGCACTCACGCGCCAGTGCGCGAGGTTGACGTTCACAAGGTCAAGGAACGGCGGCTTTTCAACATCGGCTTTCAGGTTGTAGGGTGACACGATCACCGCCGGAATGTCGAACATTGGCGACCCGTCGATTGTCGGCGTGATGTCTTCACCGACTTGAACCTCTTCGACGGTCTGAATGTCAGGGCCGTTGCGCTGCGATTTGACGTGGTAGCGTTTGACCGTGTAGGCGGGATCAAGTGTCAGGACGAGGTGCTGCTCGACGCCCGTGTCTTCGAGATCGTGGTTGGTTTCGTGCAGACGCAGGTAGGTCAGTTTTTGACGCCCGCCGACAAGTTCCTCTTTCCAGTCCAAGATCGACTCTGCGTCGAAGGTGGAAATGAACGGCGCAGAGCCGGGGGCCGCGCCGTCGGTCGGGTAGTCGAGCAGCATTGCAAACCTGCCAAGGGACATGACTTCGCGCAACGCACTTTCCAGAAGCACGTCGAGCGAATGCCCCTCGAAGGTTGCCGCGTCGCGCATCTCTGCAATCCGTTCGGGCAATTCAAGGACTGGGGCGTTTCGAGTTACCGCACCGACCATGCCGCGCAGAGTGCGCTCGGCGACCGCATAGAAGGAAGACCCCTGCACATAGCGGGTGTATTGGGAGGTGGTCATGCCTTCGGGTTCGGGGAGGTATCGTGCGCCTGCATTTTTCAGCCGGTCTTCGCCCGCGATCACATCGCGGATTTTGTCATAGGCTTGGCGCTGCTCTTGGTAGGTGCGGTGCTTGATCTTGGTCACTTGATGCCTCGCACGATCAGGGGCCAAGGAATGTCGAAGTGGGCCGAATTCGCGACAACGCGGATACGCACGCCGCTGGGCGTTCGATCAGCGATCACGCCCATGAGTTCGGCGCGCGGATGCAGGTCGTCCGATTTGGCGGCGGCGATGATCAGTTGGTGGAGGTCATCAGGGGGCAGCGGCACGTCCATGTGGAAGGCCGTGTGAATGTCTTCGGCCAAGAGGCGGGAGCCGTGAGGCGTCGGCTGGATTGTGACGGATTGGAGAGGCATTCGATTTTCTTTCTCTGTTTGGTTGTCGGCGGACAGGTGCGGGCTATCCGCCGACGTGCGAGCATGGAGAGAACATATCAGGAACGATTAGTGGGCGTTCCCGGAGTTTCAGGTAGCGAACCGCGAAAAGCAGGTGGCGCGTATGGGCGGTTTGCGCTGGCTTGCAGAGCGCATCAGAGACGGGCGGTAGTAGGGTGGCGGGCATCATGGTGGGGCGTATGGGCAAGAACGCGTTGCTGACGCGGTTTCGCTGCGGCTTTGATGCGGTGGCAGGACATAGGGGAAATGTGCCGTGCGGGTGCGGTGGGAAAATCGTGGATTTGTGATCTTCTAAATGCGCCCGGGTCCGGTGATCGGCGGCAGAGAAAGGGGGTGGTCGAGGCTAAATCGACGAAAACCTTGTAACATGCGGTGCGTTACAAGTCGCGAATGCAGAATGATGCTTACAGTTCAATGAGTTGGCGCACTGGACCCACTGATAGCCTATCAGTTGGGCTTGAGAGACGCCTCAAGGGGACGTCTTTCTGACGGGAGACAGGGACGATATTGATCAAGACGATTACCGCTTTACGCGTATGCGATGATCAGGATTGCAAAGCAAAACACCGATTAGATCATACAGCCTTGGACATGATGCACGCGAAAACTATTTATTCTCAACGTGTTACTGCTTTCTTGCGCCACAATCCTGCACGCTCTGATGCACGCCAATTCACCACTAACCTTTTGTAATCATTACAACTGATGCACGTGCTGCACGCCCTGCACGAGTTTTGCTCAACAACGTGAGTTGCAACAACAGCGGTCGACAATGTTGACTGCCGTTGTCGTTTTACGCGCGCACGCGCACGCGCGCTCAAATGCAAACCGCCTGTGCAGTACGCGCATCATCCTTGGACCTATAACCGAGTTATTCCCACCTTGTTCCGTGGTCGGATACCGCTGCACGCCGCCTGTATGATGCCAAGCATCAACCCCAACGGAAAAGGATGACCCGAATGCCTTTTGACTTCCCGCCCACAGTCCACCCCCGCCTTCTGAACCGCATGGCACGCGCAGGCGTGCTCGACGACCCCGCAACCTGTTCCCAATGGCTGCGGGATCGTGTTGACCGCGACAAGCGGCGTCAGATCATGGGTGAATTGTTCGCCGACGCAATCCCCGCCTAAAGGCATTCCTGCGGCGAGCAATCTCCCGCTGCTCGTCGCGTGCCTTTTCGTCGTCGATACCATCCAATCGGCTCTGGAAATCAGCTTCAATCTCAGACCTTGGAATGCCATCAGGTTTCATGACGCGCTCCATAGACGTCATGTTTTCATTTCGAGACTTCCAAGCCCTGTCTATCCATTCATCCCGTTGCGCTTCGAACTGGGCCTTGGTCATACTCGTGACCTGCATTCCGGTTTCCAGTAGATCGCGTTCATCCTGAGACGGCGCGCGCCACCCATCGTCCCAGATTTCTGCAAAGGGTTCGACGTCTTCGACGTGATAGCGATCCCCATACCAATAGAAGCAAACGCGATGCTTCACCTGTTGCCCACCGACTTCTGCAATTTCGATCCCCGCGAACTCCTGACCGTTCCAAGGCTCGACTGGCTCTGAATAGTGATCGGCAACAGGAACGCCCTGCGGCCGCGAATAGGTCAACTCGGCGCGCGCAACGTCGGGCAGCGTCAAAGTCGCATCTGCGAGCACCCAAGCCATGCCGATCTCGTCGTCCGACCGACCGTGCAGCCCTGGATTGCCGACACGGCGACGGAATGCCCCATCGCCCCGCCCAAGTCGAATTTCGTCACCATCGCGCACCCACCATTGATACTCAGGATCGTCATCCGACTCTAACGCACGCACAAGGGCCTGATCGCGATTGAACTGATCGCATACCCGGCGAAGCCGTTCACGCCATTCGCTGAGGCGCTGCTGCACGTCTTCGCGTTGGTTGTCCGAGAACGGTCGCGTGCGCATCGCCTCAAACCGCGACCACTTCATAACCTTGCCGAGTTCAAGGGTTTTGAACCACCAATTCATCGGTGCGTAAGATGTCAGGTCGTCAATCGACTCAGGCGGTTCACACCATGCCCAAGGGTCGGCCCGGATTTCGTCGAACATGACGTCCAAGGCGTTCGCGACTGGTTCAACGACAGGCATACCGCTCAATGCCTTTGACACGGTGCTTTTGTGGATCGGCCCTGTCATGTCGTCGAGACGTTCCCAGTTTTCGGCGAACCATGCCTCGACGCGCTTGTTCTGCCCAAGGAGGAATTGCTTGATGGCGTCGGCTTCTTGAAAAACGACACTGTCTATTTTCTGGGCCATCACCGATTCTCCTCAAGCCATGCGACCACGTCGTCGCGAAGGTATCGCACAATTCGGCAATTGGGCTGTGAATATGACGGTCCAAAACCGTCTTTGCGCCAGCGAAGCATCGTTTCATCCGAAACACCAAGAAACTCGGCGGCTTCGGCGCTGGTCATTACCAGAGGTGGATTTGAACGGATCAAGTCCGTGCGGAGAGAGTCAATTTGTGACGCGATTTGGTCAATGGTCATGATTATAGGTCCTGTGATGGGAACCCACATGACCAACGCGTCTCCCGCTTCCTGAGTGGCAATGCCACTACTCTCACGCGTCGGCCTCACACCTATCCGGGTCACTACCTATAGGCATGGAGGTATTGGTGTTTTCAATTTAGGCGGTGTTTCGGCGCAATTCAACAATGGAAGAAGGTGCTGCCTGAATCCGCTTGCTGATCGCCGCCGCAATCGCATTGGCCGCCGCCTTCTGTTCCTCATACGTCGGTTCGCCATAGTGGCCGAGCATCCGCAGGTCATTGTCGGTCATGGTCTGCTGCGCCAGCCACCTGTGAACGTGACGTGGCGCGACTTCCCGCGCAACGGTCATCCAGAAATGGCGCAAGTCTCCGGGCTTCGTCAGGTTCAAGGCATCCATCTGACCGAGGTGCCCACGGCTATGTCCAACGACGCGGCGCGATGGAAACACCCAATCGCAGTCGTCATACTTGATCTTGGACAGGCTTTGAAACAGCCTGACGGCATCGTCCGAAATTGCGATCACTCGGTCGTAGGTATGCTTACTGCGCCGGAATGTGACCGTGCCCGCCTCAAGGTCAACTTGATCCCATGTCAGCGCGCGAAACGTCTCCTGACGAAACCCGGTGTACCATGTCAGCATCCACCACAGGCGGATGTGCTCATTGCCGACTTGTTCGATTTCGGCCCAGCGATCAGACCACTGGACAGACATGTCGAGCTTACCTGTCTCGACCCGGCTTTTGATTGTGGTGTTGTCGAGCAGCGACGGGATCGGCAATGCAAGGGCGCATAGACGGTTGATGAACCGCACGACCGCACCAGCAACGACCGCCGCTGCTCTGGCCCCATGAGGGCGCGTGAGCTGCAACGTGTTCAGGTATTGGTTGATCTCATGGATCGGCAGTTCATCGACATAGGTATCTGCCCACCGCGTGAAATGCAGGTTGAAGGAATTGCGGTAGTCTCGGGCTGTCTTCTCGACCATCGGAGCCTTGCCCGACGCCCTCTCACTCGTCCGGTGTTCAATGTACTGGTCCAGTGCCTCCGCGAATGTCGGGATGCCAAGCCGCGCTTTGTCAGCCTCACGCTCGTCCTTCGTGTGGACATTTCCCTCCTGAATGTCGAGGAGCGCCGCACCCATCTGCTTCTTGGCCCATGCGCAGTGCATACCCTTGTTTGCCCATTGTCCGAGCTTCACGGCCCGCGTCTTTTGGGCCTTCGGGTCCCACTTGTTGACCCACCAGGTTTTTGCGCCTCCCTTCGTCACGCAAAGGCGCAGCCCCTTAACGTCGGGGTCGGTGAACCATGTGGTCTTGTCCGCCGACAGCGTTTTGAGTGTCGAATCCTTGAACTTGATCTGTGGCATATCGTGTCCTTGTAACGGCATCGTTTTTACAAGGTTCATGTTATGTTCTAACCGCACTCAAACCCAACCACAGTTTCGGGAAGCACCTCAAACTATTGAGGAAACTCCTTATTCTTCCGGTGTTTGACTGGTGTGTCAGTGGTGAGCCGTGCAGGATTCGAACCTGCGACCCACTGATTAAAAGTCAGAAGCACCCATACTCTGCGTCACTATCTACACTTGTCCGCCGTCGTCTGAGGGTGTGCAGAATATGCTATATTTTGCTTGCAGTTCAGGCGCAATTCGTATTGTCCCCCAAGTAAATAGTGTCTACAATTGTCCATGATCGTCTATCAGAATCCAACCCATTTTGTCCCCTATGAGTCCCCTAGAGGCCACCACGTGAAGAAAGAGCTTACCAACGCGCTCCTGATGAAGCTCAAACCCCCGGCTGCTGGGCGGGATGAGATATCCGACACGAAACGCACCGGCCTGCGGTTGAGGGTTTACCCAGCCCGTGCGGTCTGGATGTACGAAAAGCGCGTCAAGGGCGGCGCAAAGCGCAAGCACACTTTTGGGACTTATTGCACATGGTCCCCGACCGGAAAGCGCGAAGATGGTGCGATTGGGCTGGCTGAGGCCCGTGCATTGGCTCTTGAGATAGAAGCTGAGGCCGCGCGGGGGTTTGACCGTGTACTAGAAGCCAAGCAGACCCGCAGGGATCAGGAGCGCGCCGCTGCGACAGCCCAAACCCTTCAGGACGTTTTGAACGTATATGACGAACTGCACCTCTCCACACTGAAAAGGCAGGAAGAGAGAAAGCGGCAACTTGAGGATGCTCTACGTAAACACCTTGCCCAGCCTATTGGTGACCTGACTCGTGCCAGCCTTCAAAAGCCGATTGATGACAAGGCCAAAGAAGGCAAGATGTTCATGGCTAACCGGACAAGGGCGGCTTTGAAGCACTTCACGCGCTGGGCGTGGCGGCGTGAATATTTGGCTGAGGACGTGGGCGACCGGCTCGAACGCGCCACCAAAGAGCAAATCAGGGATCGTGTTCTTAGCCTGGATGAGATTCGCGCAATCTGGAAACAGACCTATGAGCTTGGCGACCTATGGGGACCGCCTGTGCGTGTCCTGCTGTTAACTGTCCAGCGCCGCACTTCAATCAATAACTTGTGTAAGAGCGAACTAGAGCTTTCAAAGTTCCGGTTCAAAAAAGCCATATCGCAGGAAAAGAACGACCGGGGGCACATCACCCACCTATCGGCCCCGGCGCTGGCTGAGATTGAACAGGTTCTAGCTCGCCAAGAGCAAGCCAAGGCAGAGGCCAGCAAAAGTAAAAAAACCGGCAAGGTCCCTGCTACATCAGACTTCCTATTCACCACGACGGGCCGCACCCCGATATCTGGGTGGAGCAAAATGAAAACCCGGCTTGATAAGTTGCTTGGCGATGAGTTTGAGCCGTGGCGGCTACATGATTTCCGAACAGCGTTTGCAACTCACATGGCGGAACGCGGGATATCTGAATCTGTGGTTGACCGGGTATTGAACCACGCGGCCACTGCATCAAAGGCTAGCGCGGTTGCCAGAGTTTACAATCAGGCCGAACTGCTGGCAGAGCGCGCCGTGGCGCTGGACAAATGGGCTGAACTGGTGACGCAGGAAAGCGCGGATGTGGTTGAGATTGGCGGGCGGTCATGAGCGAAAAACCCGCCACGTCGATAGCTGAGGCTGAACTTGATTTTCTCGTCAGCCTCTTTCCTGACACGGACATTGAAGAAGTTCGAGGCAGGTTCAGTGATATATTCGGCGGCAAACCTGTCGGAAATGACCAGAGCATTCAAGCCCGCGAGAATCAGAATGAGTCAGTTGAGGTGGCAATAGCGGCGCTTCAAGTGCTGGTATCGAAATCTGGTGGAGAAGAAATCAGCGGGTTTGAGTTCCGCAGGGCATGCAAGGACATCCCATGCCAGTATAGAGAATACGCCAGTATTGATGAGGGCGGATACTCTCCGGCATCTGACCGGCTTTCACCGGAGAAGGTGAGGGCCGCAATTGATTCTTTTGCGGAGCGCTTATCCATGTCGCGAGTCTGGGACGCGCACAACCCTAGACCGGGCGGGAAAGACAATCACGCATACGGTTTGGCGGAAGCGATTGCCGATGTGTTCGAGGAATTGGGCGAACCGATACTCTCTGGAACTGCGCCGGTAAGGAATGGCAAGGCACGACCGAGTACAAAGTTTGGCAAAGTCGTTCAGCGGGCTTTTAAGTATCACAGCATTGATAGTAACTGGATTGCCCCGCATCGTGCCGTCTCTGCGGCCCGCCGTAAGCGGGCGAAGGCATCGAGCTAATACCAATTCACCCGACGGCCCAAATTTCCATTGGTATTAGCTAATATGCTGTTTTTAATACGTTTTTATGCCGTTTGGTTTGCTGCAACCTGATCCATTCGGGTAGCCTCCTGTGTATCGACACAGACTAGGAGAGCAAACCATGGACACCAAAGGAGTTAACGCCGTAAGGCCGCGTTACGGGACCGTACCCGAAGCGGCTGACTACTTGCGCCTTTCTCGCGCCCAACTATACGCGGAGAAGAAAGCCGGACGGATCAAGTTCACCAAATTCGGTAACGCTACTCGCGTCGAATATGATGAGTGCGACCGCTACGCTGATGAGGTCGGCAAACCCGCCCCCGCATAAACGAAACCCGCGCTCCATGGGTCAACATGGGCACGGGGCATTTCGTTTAACAGTCTGTGGCAGGACTTTCTGAAATGTAACGTGTTCTGACCTAAAGCGCAAGCTTGAGGACATGAGCATGAGCTTAAAATATCTCTCAAACGACAAACACAGCGACCCAGAAAACCTGTTTGGTGCCGCGCCGGTGTTCACCCCCGACAACGACAACAACCCGCCGCGTGACCTGCTGCGTGACTGCCCAATTGTGGCCCTGCACTGGTACGGCCTGAACGTGGAGGCAGCGCAATGAGTAGTCTGAAGCCTCCCCAAAACACTCTATGGGTCACGTCTTGGCGTGACCTCCCCGCCCGGATCGGCATGGCAAAATTTGCTGTCACGGATCAATCGGGTGAAACGCGCACGTTCTACGTCCGCAAGAACAAGCGGCGCATTTTGGAAACCTTGATGCGACGTCCGATGTTTTGCGCCAGCCCTTGCAGGCTGTCCCATTTCATAATGGGCCTGCGTGATGAGCAGGGCCTGAACATCGAAACCGAGTGGTTCGACAACGATCCCAAAACCGGACGCGAACGCTACGGCATCTACAAGTTGTTGGACAAGGTGACCCGGATCGACGGGCAGGAAAATGGTGCGTCATGAACGGGCAAGACCTGACTTACAAACTCGGTGGTGTCTGGCGCAATGGGAAGGGGCAAGCGCCCTGCCCTGTCTGCCAGACGGAGCGCCGCAAGGATCAGAACGCACTTTCCGTATCGGAATCGGGCGGCAAGTTGTTGTTGCATTGCTTCAAGGCCAATTGCGATTTTCGAACCATTGCGGACGCGGCCAACATTCCGGCCAGTTCTGCGCAGGTTGATCCGCAGGCCCAGCGGGAGGCGGATCAGAAGCGCCGGGAATACGAAGAAAACAAACTTCGGCAGGCACGCGGGATCTGGGAAGCATCCCGGCCCATCGAACGAACCAAGGCTGAGGCGTATCTACGGGGGCGGGGTATCACCTGCCCCCTGCCGCCGTCCTTGCGGTTTGCACCAGACCTGTTCCACGGCCCTTCCACGTCGTGGTGCATGGCAATGGTCGCGGATGTGACCACCGGAGGCATTCACCGGACGTTTTTCGATAAGCGGGGCAACCGCCTGCCGAAGAATGCCAAGATGATGCTAGGGCCGTGTGCTGGCGGCGCTGTGGTGCTGTCTGAGGCCGTGGGGCCGTTGGTGGTGTGTGAGGGCATCGAGACCGGCCTGTCTCTGTTATCGGGGCTGCTGGACGGCCCTGCGACGGTTTGGGCCACGCTCAGCACATCGGGGATGAAGGCCCTGCGCCTGCCGGATCGACCAAGGGATTTGGTTGTTGCCACTGATGGTGACGACGCCGGGCGAGAGGCTGGCCATTCACTTGCAAAGCGAGCCAGCGCTCAAGGGTGGCAGGTTTCCATGCTGAACGCGCCAGTCGGCAAAGACTTCAACGACATTCTGAAAGAAGGGGGCGCGATATGACAGTGATCCAGCCCAAACCATTTATTGAAGAAGGCCCGCAACCTCTACTGCGGGAAATCCCGCGCGGCGATGAATACCCGGTGGATGCGCTGGGGCCGCTCAAGGGGGCCGTAATGGCAATCCAGCAGGCCACACAGGCCCCGATAGCGATTGCGGCGCAGTCGGCGCTATCTGTGGCGTCTCTGGCCGTGCAGGCGCATGCCGATGTTGAAACCCTGGCTGGGTATTCACCTACGTCGCTATTCTGCCTGACCGTCGCACAATCCGGCGAACGGAAAAGCGGTTGCGACAAGCTGGTCATGAATGGTCTGCGAGAATTCGAACGTGAACAAACAGCCCAATACAAAGAGGACATGGCGGACTGGCAGCTTTCCCAAAAGCTGTGGACCGCCAAGCGTGACCGCCTTTTGAAAGAGGCATCCAGCAGCAAGCCAGACAAGGCATTAGCAGCCGAGGCTGATTTGAAGGCCATGGGTTCAGAACCTGCGCAACCCTTGTCGCCTAAACTGACGGCATCAGAGCCGACGATTGAGGGGTTGGTAAAACTCTACCTTGTCGGTCAGCCCAGCTTGGGTCTGTTCTCGGATGAGGGCGGCGGGTTTCTCGGTGGTCACGCCATGAACTCAGATAACCGCATGAAAACCGTCGCGGGTCTGTCCAAACTTTGGGACGGCGAACCGCCAGACCGAGTGCGCGCGGGTGACGGAGCAGTGACCCTCTACGGACGCAGACTTGCAATGCACTTGATGGTGCAGCCGGTCGCGGCACGGCCCCTGCTTTCAGATCCGATTGCGTCCGGCCAGGGCTTCTTGGCCCGGTTCCTGATAACTGAACCTGTCAGCAATATCGGTGCGCGCTTGAATCGGCCAAGTGCCGAAGTAGCGGATGTAGCGAAAGTAGCGATGGCCGGACGCCTGAACGCACTTTTGAGCCACCCCAAGCCGGTGGATGAAGATAAGCCTCAAGAACTCAAGCCAAGGACGCTGCACCTGTCCAGCGCGGCCAAAGACCTGCTGTTTGATTACTACCGGGCAACAGAACTGTCACAGGGAAATGGCGGCGATTTCGAACACGTCAAATCCTTTGCGTCTAAATCCGCTGAACAGGCTGCTCGGATCGCCGGGGTTCTTACGCTCTGGCATGATGTGAACGCCGGTGAGGTATCAGTTGAAGCAATGGCCGATGCTATCAACCTAGCACAGTTCTACCTAGGCGAAGCCAAGCGACTGGCCGAAGCTGCGATGATAACGGAACGGGTCGAACAGGCCGAGCGCCTACGCAAGTGGATTGTTGACGGCTGGCCGGAGCAGGCGCTGAAGCTGGGTAGAGACGCGAACACAATCCTGCCCCGCGACGTTGTACTGTACGGCCCCAATTCAATGCGAGAAACGGCGCAGGTTAAATCGCTGCTGTCGGTTCTATCGTCTCACGGCTGGCTTCACCAATTAGACGCCGGAACCGTGATTGACGGGGCTAGTCGCAACCTTGCCTTTCGTATCGTCAGGGGGTGAGTCATGGCTGCTTTTTTCGATACCCGCGCCGCATTGGCAAAAATCAAAAATCAGCAGGCTACCCCTGCTACATCCGCTACATCCGCTACACAGGGAGGTAAATCGGGGTCTCATGTAGCGGATGTAGCGGATGTAGCGACCCCCATCGGTCAAAACTCAAAAAATCAGGTGGGCCAACTGTTCCCACCTGAGACGCAGCCGAATAACGCGAAAAGTTTGCGCGAAAATCAGGATCGGAGGTCGGTGCCTGACAAGGTCGGTGTGGGCGGCAGGCCTGTCACGTGGACCGGCAAAGTAGTCAGCCTGGATGAATGGCGAAACCTGCCTGAATGGGAACGGCACGGCCCGAACGGTAGAGTGTGGGACGGGAACAAGCGGGCATGGGTTACAGATGGCGCATGAGGTCATACACCTCTGCAGGTTTTTTACAGACGGTCTATGTCTGTTTTGTAGGTGCATTTCCGGTCGGTTTGTACGCGTGCGACAAGGGGTCATAGCGGGCGAATGAATGACCTATCGGCATAGGCACTCAGACCTTTGTTCACCCAACGCGAGACGACGAAATCTTTACAGGTCTACGGGTGTCTATAATCTGTTGCGAGACAGCATCTTTGCATTTGGATCGAAGTTTATGGATTTTGACGCCTACATTTTGGAAATTAGGGGCAGAGCGAAAGCTTATGCCAGACGCGCAAAGCAAGATACTTTGCTGACAATTGGAGCAATATTTGCTTGCATCTTGGTCTTTGTTAGCTCGGATTTTATAGCCGAAAGCATCGATGACCTGAACAAATCGGACCTAGAACAACTATCGGAAGAAGTTGCGACAGATGCCGTCCGAATAGTTAGGGATAGATTTTTACCAAACCTAGGTCAGGAGGAAAAAGTTGCTCCGCCGTTAGTTGAGCCATTGATTGGGGTAGATGAGAATTCGCCGCTTGGAAAACCGCAGCAGCCGCTTCGAGAAACTATGGGACTTTTCGACCCTCTCCCCGACTACAATGCCGAGATACCCGACCAACTTTACGTTGCAAAGATTGATGCAATAAAAGCATTTGAAATTGCTAAGTTAGAAAACCAACTTCGCTCTGAGATTGAACGAGAGGAAGTTGAAAACCAGTTCCTATCAAATTACGACAAATTCAGCCTCAATTGGTTTGTTGCGGAAAACGACTACAATCTTGGTTTGGAAACGATACAAGCCGAGCTAAATGCCAAAGTTGAGCAAACCAGACAAAAGGAGGCGCTTTTCCAAACAGTCATTTCAATGACAACAAAAATCGGTTCGCTTTTGCTGCTTCTCTGGTTGGTTAGGATTTTCAATTCCAGCCGTCAAAGAAACGAAAATGCATCGCAATTCTACACCGCTCTTGGTGACGCCGCTATCCTGTCGAAGGATGACCCTGACATGTCGTTGATAGATGCTTTGCGTTCGCTCCTTCCACCCGATGCACGAACCGTGGTTAGTAGCACAGCGCCCGCTGAGGATGTCATTGCCATCGCTTCGAAGATTCTAAAGTCGAACTCCTAGTGCGTTTCGTGTTCAATTTTCTAGTTACGAGTTGAGCTAAGACCAGCTAGCTCATGATGGTCTCCTTGAAATTTCAGGGATCAAAGTTTTTGATGATGCTTCAAAGCCAAATGCACGAGTTTGGAGTGATGGCACGACGCGCCGAACTCGTACCCCCTCGTTGAAATCGCTAACCCCCATCAGGCGCGCCGCGCTCTTTTGGTACCCGCTGGCTCTGTCTGAATTGTGTCTGAAAGAATAATTCCACCACATACGGGGAACCCCCAATATCGCGGACACGCATAGTTCGTTAGTTTTGAGTTAACGGAGCAATCACACACAGCTCCGAGACCCCCAGAGCTTGAGGGGCTGGCTTTACCCCCTCGTCCAGCCCCTCGCTCCACCTTACACATTCAACCATTTGTGAGACGGTGGTTTCTCCCCCAACCACCTTGGGTGAGAAGCCCTACTAGTATAGCACACATCCAGTGTCGTGACTTTCCACTATATCAGGGGAAGGTTTGACGTTGGTCGGCCCACGACAGTCTGCTGACATTCCCGATGTTTGACGGAAGCTGCCGGATGTCTGCTGTGGAGCCCAAAGTTCTCCACCTACGCACTGCAGTGAACTTCGGCTTACGAAGGGGATTGACGAGCCAGCGTTCTTAATGCTCGCTTGACCTACTATGATTGAGCACATTGTCGAAACCGTTTCAGGCGCGTCTCCGATTACCGTGGGGTTGATGTGCGGTGGTTTCTTACTATCCATTGCAGCCTGGGCTGAAAAGGAAGCTAACGACGAGATAAAAGCACACCTAATCGAACGAATTGAAAGATTCGTTTCATATTCGACCATCTCAGACATACGGGATATTGTCACCTCAGGCTTCGATGTGATCTTTGGGCGGCACCCCTTTACAATTCGCTTCATCGTTTCATCAACGCTCTTTACGACAGCTTGGCTGGTGTTGATTAGCCTTTTTGTCGCTGCTTACTGGCACACGACCGATAACCTAAGTGAAAGCGAGACTCTACTTTACATAATCAAGGACATTTTGAGCTTCAATTCAGATGCACAATACTGGGTGTTAGTGCCGATTTTGGTGGTGAACTACATCGGAGACTTTCTTTCGATCATTGTAACGCGAATACTTGTTTCCCGTGTCCAAGGCCTCATAAGTCTGCTTGGATTGTTAGTGGTCGATGTCGCCTCCAGCCTCCTAATATACCTCGTAAGCTTCAACAGCGTCATGACGGCATTTGGAGCAAGAACTGTATGGGGGTTCGAAGAGGTGCTTGGAGTCATCTTGTTGAGGGACTCGGATGCTGGTCCGGAGCTACTGCTATCAACGTTTAGCACAACATTCTGGTTTCTTTCTATCGCGCTTGGGCTATTGATCTTACAGTTAGCCAAGCGGTTCTTTAAGTTTCAAAACTACAAAAAGCGGCCCTTTTTTTTCATAGGGTACTTATCGACGATACCCGCTTTTTTATTTGGCACATTTGTTGCTATGGCCTTTTGATTTGTGTGCGTTTGCTCTTGGTTCGGCGTACACCGCCTGAGCGAGGGTTTCGTTGATTAAATCAAAGCGCCAGAGAGGTTTTCTTCGGACCCGTATAAAAGCCGACATTGGAGCAACCGCAGCGAAGTTCCGGTTTGTCCCGCACAACTGCCGTTGGTCCCGTTGGGACAGGCCGCAAGACAGACAGAAGTCGGCGGATGGCTGCTCTGAGCCCAACTTGATCGTCCGATGCGGTGCAGCGAATGACGGGTCACTATTCCTGCCGCCTTGGGCCTCAACCAAAGCGGGCAAGTCGCAGGCTTTACACATCCCGGGTAATCTGTTCAATTTTCGAACAAACTAGGTGGCCGGATTGCCCGGTTTGGGTGGGCGCCGGGCACGTTGGTTTTACGATCAATAAGAGGGAAAGGTTGGGGTGCTAGACGCAGTATTGCCACAATCTACGTAAATTTAAAAACCTATTTAGGACTGTTGAATAATGCGGAAATACTCCGAAAAATCTCTTCTAGATCGTGAAAGGAACGCATTATTAAGGCTCCGCTTAGCCGAAGAAGCTCGTGCCGATCTTGAAACTGAACTGTCATCTCTGCGAGACCGCCAGAGATTTAACTGGAGCCTTTTCGTACCAGTATTTGTTGCCGTGATTGGTGCAACAGCATCCGTGTTCGCAACGGCGTATTCCCAGATACAGCGGGATAAACTAGCGGCCGTTGAAGCTGAAAATGCGCTAAGACTGCAAAACCTAATTGCTCAGCAGGAGCTTATCAAATTAGCTGTTTCCGCTGAAGAGGATCGCGCGGACGCCAACATCGAGTTCCTGGTGGCTTCCAAACTAGTTCCAGCATACGAGAGCGGCTTGGCTTCAGCTATACTTGAGGGAAAGACGCTATCGACTCCTCCGGTACAACCAGCATCAGCGATAGCAGCAGCTCCAGTAAGCGGTAACTTCAAAAGAATCGTCTTGCACTGGACATCGGGATCGTACTCTCTCAGCCAGATCGATCGTCGCGGTGCTCACGAAGTCATCTTAAGTGATGGGACGAGAGTACCCGGCCTATTTCCTCCCGAAGCTAACCTATCGGTTGCAGACGGCGAATTCGTGGCGCATGTGCGCGGAGGTAACCTTGCTGCAATCGGAGTAACGATGGTGGGTATGGCTGGTGCCCGGAATCGGCCATTTGACCGTGGTGAATTTCCAATAACGAGCGCACAAGTAGAAGGGCTATGCAACGCTGTAGTGGATTATTCGCTGCGGTACGATATCCCGATCACGCCTGAAACTGTGCTTAGCCATGCCGAAGTAGAACCCACGCTAGGTATCATCCAACATGGGAAGTGGGATATAACTTGGTTGCCAGATATGGATCAACCGGGTGATCCCGTAGAAGTCGGTAACAGGCTGCGTAAAATGGCCAGTACCGCATTGGCTGCCCCAGCCCGCTCAGATGGCAGACCGGCTCTTTGCGTATTTCAATAGGTGCAATTTCTAACATTCGCCCATACAACGTTGGGTAGACAATTGCTACTCCGGTAGCTTTTTTGACCTCACCCGCGTTTGAGGTGCGCGAATTTTGGTTTTCATTTTTCTAGGGATCTGTTCAGCCAGGCAGCAGGCCCATGGGCGCCAGGATCAACCTTGAGGTGACCGCGCGCCCCGAAGCAGACAAAGGCTCAAGGTCAGCTACGTCCGCACAGCAGACATCGGTGCGCCTACTGGCTCAGGTCACCGACGAGGTCAACCTTGGCTTCTATATAGTCTTTCAACTCTTTTACTGCGTGGACCGCGCCACCCAGCACTGGATTTGCAGCCGCTATTGCGGACTGCAACGAACCCAGAATTGAGTTAATCAGTTTTAAAAGGTACTTGAGAACTTTCCGCACTGGACGCATGAGAAGGCCAGTGAGTTCTTCGCGCTCTGACGCTCTGACAATCTGCTGTGACGATGATGAAAGTGTATTGATTTTGTAGGTGAGGTTTTGACCGCTCAGTCCGTGATTGACTAAAAGGTCTTCGCTGATTTCACTTATTCCTACCTTTATGTCCCCAAAGGCGTTTCGTTCTACCAGTTCGTTGAATGCCGGTCGCAATAATTCGGCGTCATCGTCAAGGATGCCGCCAAAGAAGTTGGGCATCAGTTCGCCGTTCACCAAACCACTCATGAACGTTTCTAACTGATTGCTAAAATCGATCAGGTAATTCCGAGATTTAATAGTGTCTGGTGTGCCTTCAATTTGAATATCAAAAAGCATCTAACCTTCTCCCTTATTTGCAATAACTCGCCCTTCTCAATCTGGACCGAGCAGAAGCTACCTCTAGGTGCCGATATCGCCCACCCGAGTATCGGGCGCAGTCCAGTGCGTGGCCTGCAGCGATTACAGCCGCGCCAATGTCCTGTCCGTCAGCGTAACACACCCCTACCCAGCGGTCATAGGTTCGCTCGCCGCTCAGGTCGCAGGATATCGACTTACCGCGAAGGAAATTGACCACCCAGCGCTTAGCGTCCTGCCCGGATATTGAATCGAGTTCGGGTGCATCAACCCCGTTCAATCTAACCGGCGTCCCATCAACAACAATGGTGTCAGCGTCACGGACATGGAGGGAACCTGCTGCGGCAGACGTGGCAAGTGAAAGGACAGCGGCAGCAAGACAGTACTTCATCAATCAGGGGATCACTCAAAAAAGAAAGGCTTGCTATCGAGGTATTCGGCTAAACACCCGTTAGCAACCCATGTGCACTGAAAGAGTATTCTTCTTTCTTCCCAATAATAACGTGGTCATGGATCTGAATGCCCATAGTGTTGCAGGCATCCTGTATACGTTCGGTCATGAGAATGTCGGAGTTACTGGGGGTCGGATCACCTGACGGGTGATTGTGAACCAGGATCAACGAGCTTGCGTTCAGTTCCAGGGCGCGTTTCACAACCTCACGGGGGTAAACTGGCACGTGGTCAACCGTTCCCTTGGATTGTTCCTCATCGGCAATCAGGACATTCTTGCGGTCGAGATACAGAACACGGAATTGCTCGATTTCACGATGCGCCATTGCGGTACGGCAAAAGGTCACGAGGGCTTCCCACGATGACACCACATCCCGCTTAATCACTTGAGCCTGCGCCATTCTGTGCCCAAAGGCTTCGACAACCCGCAAATGGTAGTAGACCCAATCGTTAGCCCCCTCCACTTTCAGAATCCGGTGCTTTGAGGCCGCAATTACTCCATTCAGGTCACCGAACTCCGCAAGCAGGCGTTTGGCCAGCGGTTTGACGTCAATCCTCGGAATTGCGTTGAACAGCAAAAGTTCCAGCAACTCGTATTCGGGCATCGGGTCATGGCCACCCTTCAGAAACCGTTGCCGCAATCGCTCACGGTGACCCCAATAGTGTGGCCGCTTTGCGCCGTCGTCTCCTTTTACCAAACCACCACCAGCAGTATTCTTGGGTGAAAGGCGGTCACGGTTCACATAGCCTGGAGAATATGCAGGTTCGACGATTGCATCCGGTGGTGGCGTACGTGCTTCCAGATCCTCAAGACCCTTTAAAGCGTCCTCTGAAAAGCCGTTCTGCCCATCGAATTTGACCAACTTGCCGAACCTCTTTTTGTCCCGGCCAATAACCTCTTTCAGTTGGTCTAATATCTGACTTTTCATTGCCGCTTCCACCACTCCAATCCTTCCGTTGAGATTGGCCGTAAGGTGGTTAACGAGCGGTAAATACTAGTGAGGACTGCACCGACAAAACAGAGTGCAAGGTGATCCTGAGTTGCGGAGTAATCCTCACTGCCTTCGAATGGTAGGAGCCAAAAATTTGACAGACTTTGGTTGTGAAGTAGAATGATACGCAACCAATAGGTTGAAATTGTCTTGAACTAAAGCACGCATTTTGGAGTGATACTCAACTAAAGTTTTCCAAGGTAAGAAGTTAATGTTCCGCAAGTTTTTATTTTTCGCATTTGTCTTTCTGGCTGGTTGCTCGGATTATTTTTTAGCAGCAAGGAGCGAGAGTTGTATGGCGATCCCTCTAGTCACAACACACTTAAACCAGAAAACGCAGGGAGTTTGGTCGAAGCGGCTCGAGAAGCAAACATGCTTGCAGAAGCCTATTTTCGCGCTGGAAGAAGTTCGCAAAAGGCTCAGGATGTTGTCAGCGGTGCTGTAATACTCACGGCTGCGTCAGTCGTAGCGGGAGGGGTAAAAGGTGCGTCTGACACTGCCCTTGCCAATCGTGGACTGGCGGCAGTTGGATTGCAGCAAACTGCCGCCAGAGGTTTGAACAAAACCTCTATCGAGAGCATTTATGACGGCGCGCAAACATTAAACTGTGTTGGTGGTGTAGCAACAATCTACTCAAAAAACTCAAAATATGCTGATTCCAAAGTTGCCGCAGAAGTTACACTTGCCGTCATCCGCGAAGTTCGCATAACAGTATACCGTGGCTTGACACGTGAACTGGCGGACTATTCCACGTTTATCAATGCATTCAAAGCATCCTTGCCGGGTGAACAAGGAGTAGCGGGCACGCGTCAGAGGTTCTCGGTAAGAGATTCCACAGCAACGCCAGAAGATTTGCTTGAATACCTAGGCAAATTGAAAGGTTGCGTGACTCACCAAAAACTTAGCTCCGCCAACGATCCCAAGGAATAGCTGCACACAAAGCACAAGACTGAATTGTGTGTTCAAGGCTCCCCCTCGATGACTAGCCAGGCATCGTCAATTCTTTCGCCTGCATCAGTTGGGAAACCGGGCAGATTGGTTTTCATATACCTAATCAATTCATCAAGATGAATGTAACTGTTCGTCCCGCTTATGTCGTCGTCAGGGCCAGCAATGCTCTTGGTCAAATTTATGCAGCCAATAGTTGCTTTGAAGCCAACCCCTCTGTGGATTAGGATTGCAGTGCGTTTTCCTGTATCGTGGACATAGACTCCTGGTCTAGGTCGACCATCACTCTTGTAGTCAATTGTGTGATATTTCGAAGTTGAAAACCCATGAGTACCTAGCTGGTATGTGCCTTCTTGTATTCTTCTGGAATTCGAAACGCCTGAGCTACTGTTGTCCCCAGGGCCTCGCGGCTCCACGGACGCCCCTGTCATATTTGGCGATGTAATTGGAATACCATCCAGAAAGCACTTGTACTCTCCGACGGTTCGATACCTACGCCCTGGACCTGAACCTTTAGATTGAGTTCGTTTTCTTTCAATCAGTATTACGAAACCACTTTGCGGAATAGTCATTTATCACCCCTAAACAGCTCTATAGTAGATCAAATCAAAATAACTCCGAATATCGTGGTCTAGTTTACTGCGTGGGTCAAACAATAGGTTGTTCTGTCCACAGTGATGGAAAAAACCTGTTTAATCAGCGGGCAACCCTACTGAAGCAATGGAAAGTCGGCCCTAAAATCTAAGGAAATCTCCTAGTTTTACAGTGATGTTTTGGCACCGCACAGTTACCATACGTTCACGACTTGTTCTTGCTTTGTATGGGGTAATATGATACCGTTAAATCAGGTAATAACGGGGGCTTGCGATGCAGGCGGCGCAGGAAGAAAAGCAGGATATTCGGGCAAAGGCCGAACGCATATCGCTCGCGCGTGAATTCGGCCAGGACAAGTTCGAAGAACTGGCCGGTGACGCCGCAGAACTGATCTGCAGCGGGTTGGTCCAGTACTGGCGTCTGGACGGCACTATTGGCATTTTCACTCTGAGCCATATCCAGAACGTTTGGCATGTGGAGGCACACTTTTCGGGCGATACCTGCGAATGCCCCGATGAAGACCTGAAAGCCATCGTCAACGCCTTCTGGGACGAAGAAAAACCCGAGTACATCACGGCGGTTAGCCCCACTGACTGGCCCAATATCTGGCTACATCAGCAAGTGGGTTTTCAGCAAACAGGTGTGCTGCCCCTTTCGGATGGCCCTGCAATCATGTGGGGGTGGCGCAAATGTCATTGACGGAATCACGGATCTGCGGCGCAAAACTGCGCGACGACACCCGTTGCATGAATGAACCCATGCCAGGGAAGACCCGTTGTCGCCTGCACGGAGGCGCATCAACAGGAGCAAGGACTGCGGCGGGCCGCAAACGGCAATCAGAGGGTGCAAAAGCTCGCTGGGCAGAAATCAACAAAGCACTGGCCCTGATGGAAACCATGGGCCAGGAATCGAATGAGGTAAGGCAATGACGGGCACCAACAAGCAGCCGGGTTTCGTCTTCGGGGGCGATACTGGCGTATCGTATGATGATTTGCAGCGGAACCGTCAGGTTGTGAACGCCCTTATGGCGAACTCAAACCGGATGCCGCAAAACCTTGGCGAAGGGTTACACGCTATCGGCAACGCCCTAATGGTGCGCGGACTGAGCAAGCAGATTGAGCGCAGCCAGGCACAGGGCCGTGAGAAAGCTACAGGTCTCATTGCTGCAGCCCTTTCTGGGCGACAGCCATCTAACCCCACTTTCGGCGTCTTCGATTCATCGAACCCCGGCGCGGGCGCTTCTTTCGCACGGCCACGTTCCGAAGCGCAGGAAATCGGTGACGCGACTATGGCCGCCCTTGGCAAGCCCGACGCCATGTCGATGCAGGGTGTGTTCGAAAGTTTGGAACAGCAGCACGGCCTGCCTGCCGGGTATCTAACCCGTACGGCGCAAATTGAAAGCGGCGGGAACCCACATGCTCAGAACCCGAAATCGAGCGCTGGCGGAATGTTCCAGTTCATCGACAGCACGGCACAACAGTACGGATTGGCGGATAAGACAGACCCACACGCATCGGCACGGGCTGCGGCGCAACTGGCAGCAGACAATGCGGCCCATCTGCGCGAAGTCTTGGGGCGCGACCCCAGCGCGGGTGAGCTATACCTTGCCCACCAGCAAGGCGCGGGTGGTGCGGCTAAGTTGCTATCCAATCCCAACGCAAGCGCTGCAAGCATTGTGGGGGATCAGGCCGTCGCCCTAAATGCCGGTGGTGCAGGTGTTACCGCTGGCGACTTCGCAAATCAGTGGGTCAACAAGTTTGGCGGCGGTTCTCCGCAACCCGCACAACCTCATCAGCAAGACTACAGCGCCTTCTATGAGGCGCTTTCAAGCCCATGGATCAATCAGGGTCAGCGGGCCATGTTGATGGCGGAACTAGAGGACCGCAGGGCAGCGGATAGCAAAGCCTATGACCAGTGGGCGCAGGCAAATGACCCGCTGCGTCAGATGCAGCTAAAACGCGCTCAGATTGAGCTTGAGCAGATGCAGAACCCGCAGCCAGACAAGACTACGCTAATGCAGAACTATGACGCTGCTGTTGCTGGTGGCTATGAGGGCGATATCGTTCAGTATCAGACGGATATCAAAAAGGCTGGTGCAGCTCAGAGCAATATCACCGTTGGTGGTGGAAACGCGCCGATTCCTGCATATCCAAAAGCCCCGAACGGGTTCATGTACGTACGCGACCCGGCCACGGGGCAAGTTGTCCTGAATGAGCAGGGTATCGCGACAATGGCCCCGATTGTTGGCGGACCAGAGGATACAAGCGCAGCAGATGCCAAAGCCGCGCAGGCAGCGGCGCAGGCAGAAGCCAATCGAAGCAGTGTAGTGGTGGAAACCTCGCAGGAAATCCGAAAGATGCTAAGGAGTGGCGGCTTTTTCGACCTTCCCGAAGTCGGGGTCATTGGCAGCAAGTTGAGGCATATCAACCAGGAATCGGCAGACATGGCCGGGATGCTCGAAACCCTTAAGGGCATGGTGGTGTTCGACCGGCTGGAAAAGCTCAAGCAAGCCAGTGCAACCGGCGCAAGCGGACTTGGACAGGTGACCGAAAAGGAAATCGACCTCTTAGGAGCCCAACTCGGTGCACTGAAACAGGACATGTCCGAGGAGCGCCTTCTCAGCACGCTAGATACCGTTGAGAGTGTATTCGGCAAGCTGTCCACGGAGGCAGAGGCGTACCTTATGGGCCGGTCTGCGGACTTGCCGACTGGAAACACGCAGCGCCTTCCTTCGAAGCAAGCGGCGGGGGATTTCAACTTTACCACCATGGAAGTTGGGGACCTGAACAATATCGACATAGACAGTTTGACGCCTGCCCAGCAACAAGCCCTGTCCCTTCGCTATCAGGAGTTAGGATTTTGAGTAACGACCCAATCGCAGCCCTCAAGCTGCGTCAGTTGAAAGCGCGGCAGGCAGCAGCCCGACAGGCGGCGCAAAACCCGGATATTCCGTCAGGGGACGGCTCTACTGTCGCCCCTTATGACCCGTCTTTGTTTGAACGGGCCATGACCGCCCTGCGGCAAAGCGGGATGGTGCCCCGTGCCAATATCCGCGACTTCGAAAGCATCGGCGCAGGTGTCCGCAGCGCGGCAGATACAGCCCTGTTCGGGTTCGGTGATGAGGTAAGGGCCTTGGGGGAAACTCTGGGTCCGGTGGCATATGGGATGCCGCCCGGTGTCATCCCACACGCGACCGACAGCTTTAGTGAAAACCTTGCCGAAGAACAGGCTCGTTCACAGGCGGCACGGGCTCACCATCCGACCGCTTCAACCGTTGGCGACGTGGCGGGCATTGCAACCGGCGCTGCCGGAATCGGCAAAGCTGGGCTGAGTCTGGCGGCTAAGGCTTCGACGCCGGGTAAGGCGGTTGCGGGTTCTATGGCTGATGGATTCGGATATGGTTTGTTGGCTGGCGCTGGTCACACCGATGGCGACCTGACGGAACGCGCAGAAGGTGCCGCCTTAAGCGCAGGCATCGGCGCGGCCACCGGCGGTGCTGCTGCAGGTGCCCTTTCTGCCGCCCCTGCCGTCAGTGGATACATCGCTCGCAGAGCTGGTAAGCCAGTTTCTCAGGCACAGGCCCGTATCGCACAAGCTCTGACACCGGAGACGGCGGCAATACTGGATGACCTCGGCCCCGAGGGGATGTTGATCGACGCCATGGGCGAACGTGGGCGCGCTCTGGGACGTGCAGCGGCCAATGCTAACCCCGAAGCCCGCGAAATGCTGGAAAGCGCCTCAGCGGCCCGTATGGCGGGTCAGAGCGACCGCTTGACTGATAGCCTTCTGAAGGCATCGCGGATGGATGCGCCGCAGTCGGTTGATGATTTGGCTCACGGCATCCGCCAAAAGACCAAACCAGGAATTGACGCAGCCTATAACGAGGCCCGCTCTTTGGGCCACGATATCGACCTGAACGCCTTTGATAGCTTAGCCAGATCCGGTATGGGCCGTACTGCCTTTGAGCGGGGGCAGAGCCTTGCCCGTGACCGCATGGTGGCTGAAGGCATTCCCGGCGATCCGTCCAACTTGGCGATACTGGATGGAGCTAAGAAAGCCTTGGATGACATGGCCCGCCCCTCTCTTGGGCAAGGTCCGACAAACGAACAGGCGATTGCTGGGATGCTGTCAAGGCAGGTTCGCGAACGGATTGATGACCTGATGCCAGAGTACGGGGGCGCAAGGCAATTAGCAGCCAGTGCCAGAACCCGAGAGAATGCCGTTAATATCGGCGCAGAGGGTGCAAAGCCGCGTGTGTCGGCAGACTATGCCCGCCGTGCAGAAAAGGCAGCAGTTGCACACCCTGACGAAGTTGCACAGGGCTACGCATCGGGCAAGATAGACCAGCTACAGAACCGCAGGGACACCCCCGGCGTTGTAGACAGCCTGTTTGGCCCACGTCGCCAGCAGGACGCCATGCAAGCCGCTTTGGGGCCGGAGGGGGCCGCTAAGGTTCAGAAGCAGATTGCCAATGAACGCACCTTTGGCAACACGCACCGGGCTTTGACGGGTAATTCCACCACGGCCCGCCAACTCATTGAGCAAGGTCTGTTGAGTGGCGTCGGCGGTGGTGCGGGACTTGCCACAACTGGTGACATTCAAGGTGCTGGTGCCGGTGCTGCGGCTATGCTGGCTGCACGTCACGGTGGCGGGGCATTTCTCAGGAAGGCCACAGCGGGCCGAGAGGCGCGTGTTGCCCCTGAGATTGTCAAAGCGCTTATGGGGTCGGGTTTGCCTGCCAACCTGCAAAAGGTAGCGGCTCAGGCCCCCAGCAAGGTCAGGGACATGATTGTCCGCGCCCTGATGCTGAACGGAGTCGGGCCTCAGCTAAGTCCAGAGTAAAGTATCCAGGCCCCGTATAGCGCGGGGCCTACAATCCCTCCCATCGCACCAAGCGCAATGAATCCATACCCCAGCCAAGACAGTTGATTTTCGGTGTCACGCAGAACGGTCAAGAACGCCCAGCAACCCAGCACAAGAATGGACGCGGATGCCATTGCAACGCAATACAGTTCGAAAATGGAAAGGTCAGCAACTGTCATGCACTCAAGATGGTCCTTGGCAGATGGCCTGTAAAGCCCGCAGGGGGAGTTAGCTCCAAATTACCCAGCAATTTCAATGGCAGTTCCCGGAAAAGGTACAGAATGACAGACCGAGAGTATGCATCAATCTGGATCGAAGAACTGAACCCGCCTTACGTGCGGGTGAACTTCACGTCCTATCCTTGGCAGAACGCGCACCGGATTGCACGGCGGGCAAACAAGCTGGCACAAAACTATTCCCGAGGCTGGCACTGCGCCTACTGCGGGGGCCTCATGCCCGAGTGGAAGCGGATCGACGCCAAGTATTGCAAGGAAGGCTGTCGCAAGATGGCAGCACGAAAACGAAAGGAATATCACCAGTGAAGATAGACGCAATAGGCGGGAAATGGATTGTACTTCCCGAAAGCAGCGATGAGGAAGCGAGGATCAAGTATATGATCCTTCATGGTCGCAGCGGAAAGCTCGAATTCAACATTCCTAAGAAGTTGTCCGGAAACAACTCCGAGACCGAAGCCAGCCCAGACTAGAACCGCTCATCAATCCATGTTTTTGTCCCTTTAAAACCCCTGGTCCATGCTGGCTCCTTGTCGAATTCGACAACCATCAACTTATCATCGTCTTCAAGGTGCTGAGCTAGGTGTGTTTTTACCTGATGCGCCGTGTTCCGGATATCAAGCAACCAAACTGACGCTTGGGTGCGAACTGCTTCTAGCCTTTCCAATTCCTTGATTATCTCATCGTAGCTGTTGCCCTCAACAACATCGTAGGTCACCAGGAAGTAAGCCATAATAAATCTCCAAGTTGAATGGAGTTGAAGCTACGCGTCTCAGTCACGATTCTGCTAGTGGTGCAAATTGGCGCAGGCCAACAGCGTCTACAGTAGAGCGAAATAGATAGCTTAAAATAGGCTGATTTAGGCAACCGTCACCGCTTTTTCCGAGGCGGTCTATGCGGGAAAGGATACGCCCTCCCCTTTCCGTTAAGCAGGAAAGCCAGAGCGCACGGAGGGTTCGCCCCATCGGGCGCAATTCATGCCTGAAAGCAGGCATCAGCACGGCGTGATTGTTCACCCCCCAATGGGGGACGTACCCTAGATTTGACCGAGGGGTGCCGGAAAAGCGCACCATGCGACGGTGGGGATAATTGCATTGCGCTTCGAAGGTTTCTAACGATGGTTGTGCTAAGTAATTTAGGGTAAAAATGCTTCATCGTTTCTGTTCTTTTCTAGCCCTAGGGGCCATTCTATTCGGCGTAAGCGCGTGTGCATCGAAAGAAGAAAGACGTATCGCCAGAATTAGCGAACCGAATGTTGTTGTTCCAAAGGCGGAGTTTACTTCCCAGCAGGTTACGAAACTATTCCTGGATGTCTGCGTGGAACATGTAGACGATCCAAGTTTTGTTCGGAAGAAAGGGAGAGAACTTGGACTAAAAAGATACGAGCGGCCATCACCTGACTTTTATTTTGCTTCGCGCAACACTGATGACGGAGGGCGTGTCAAACTGAATTTTGGAGATAGCACCATACTTTGGCACTCTTCTAATGATGCTGGCAGCTTTGATGTTTTTCACTGTAGCTTTGCGGCGAATGTCAGCGATGCACTCGCTCCACTTTCCGACCAACTATTTAAGGCCCTGTCGGAGGAACCAACATTTTTCGCCGATGATGCGAGATGGAAAAAATCGAGAACTATGGAAGCAACCTCATTGGGCAGAAAGGGCATACTTCGGGTCCGACTTCCCTCGCCGATTATAGGTAGTTCAAGTCTCTGCAAAGGTATTCCTGATTGCAGTTTTGTCGGCGCTCTGAGTTTAGAGTTAGAGGTCCGAAGGTAACGCAATTGGGTTCACCCCACGTTTCGCCTCAGAGGCCCCAAATTGCCCGTCAGGCACATGCACGGCTCTGTGGTCCGCATATCAGGTCTGGCGGGGAACGAAACGCTACCCCTGCAATTCCGGTACGGGTTTCTTGGTTTCTTCGTACCGATCCACCGCAGCTAGGTACTCGTCCAGTTTGCGGCCTTCCTCGGTATCAGGCTCAGATCCCCACAGATACTCTATTTCCCGGAGTGCGGCGCGGTATTCGGTCGGGGTGCGGACAATGGTCATAGCAAAACCTCAACGAAGATAGGAATGCTGGGGGCCTACTTCTTAGCCTAGCTCATAGTGGCCATTTTATGAGCAACCCCTCTCAAGACCAATTCGGGAATCCCCGTAGCGGGCTTTTTCTCAGTCATAAGGGGGCTAGGCCATGTAGCGAATGTAGCGGATGTAGCAGGCCCTAGGCGCTGATTTCGTTTTTCTATGCGCATAGAAGGTTTGTGGGCTTCATGGTTTACAGCGCCGCGCGGGATAGGTAACCCTCACTTTATAGTTTGGGAAGTTTCAGCATTGAAGAAAGCCTTGATAGTCGCTGCCTTGTTCGTTGTGGCCGTACTCACCGCCATTCTTGTACGCAGTGAATTTAAGGCAGATGAAGCGACACGCGAGGCAAACGAAGCTGCCCAGATTACGCAGCTCGCTAAGGAAAACTACGTCAAACACCTCTCCCTTGAGGGCTTGAAGGAACAACAAAACGAAGTTTTGGCGGATTGCATGATTGAGAAACTTACTCCCTTTGGACGGAGACCTATGACATTGGCAACGTCCGAGAGGGACGCAAAAGTTGCCATGCTTGCAGGTGGCCGTAACCTAGTCGATGACGATTGCTTATCCCGGGCGATCAACGAAACAGATTGAATTTCTTTTGGGGAGGAACCCTTTTCCAGCTTAAAGCCAAGGTCGCCGGTTTCATCTATGATACGAACAACTGCACAGCTTCTTAAAGTTACTCATCCTTGGCATGGGAACGCCTCAACATAGGCCTGCCAAACCAGTAAACGGGCAGTTTCGTGCCTAATGGATGGGTTCTTGCTGAGGTACTCAACTGCTACGTCTCGAAGCTGCTCGTTTGAGGCTGTATCTGGGATGCAGTGGCCGAGGAAGTGATTGATAAGGCCGTTTGCATCTTCCGTATTTTCGCTGGAATCCAATTGAGCCAAGACCTGAAAAGCACCGATACTGCGCCCCTCAATAACGCCGATTAGATAGCCAATGCAAAACCCTGCCATTACAGAGTTTTCGCTTCTACAAGCCTCATAGAGTGAGTTACCACTGATTTGCTGAGCTTGTGCCCCAGCCGACACTAAACCGTCGCCGGTTACGAGAGCCGTTAACAGCGCGAGATTGCGGACCAATTTTTGAACTTTTTTCACTGGCCACCCTTTCTCACCAAAACCACGCCCGGCCCATAAGCCGTATCTCCCTCATCCAGGAACTGAACGCCTTGGGCTTCTAGTGCGGCACGGATGGCGTCTATCGCGTTTGTTGACGCAGATATTCTGCCCGCACCTTCAGCTCGTTTGACGGTCGGAACCGAAACGTTCGCTGCTTCTGCCACCTGAACCTGAGACCATCCGATAAGCGCTCTCGCCGCTTGCAGTTGGTTGCCTGTCATTTTACCTCTTGATCCCTTCGGATCAGTGTTTATATTGATCCCTAAGGATCATAACACAATCGGAGGAAACAGCAATGCAAGAACAACGCGCCTGCGCGAATGGGGGAGATATGCCCGGATTAAAGCAACCACCCAGCCGCGTCAGTGAGTATGAAAACCATATAAACGGCGGTTTGCCCCGCTGCGGGGATTCCGTTTACCGGGACAAGATAAAGAAAATTGACTCGCTACGGCAGCAGGACGCGGAGTATTTCGCATCCCTGCCAAGTGATCCCAGAGAGGCGAGAAAGAAGGCTCTGAATCTGCTTGCTGAGATTACCGACACTGACGAAATGTTGGATCAGACCGAGGCGCTGTTAATGGGGATCAGGGGCATTGCCCGCGATGCAATGGACGACAGCTTCTATGAAATGCAAGCTATCCTGACCATTGTTCGGGTGTGCGAAGAACAGGTTTCTAAATCAAAAGCTAACGCTGATTTGGCCCATCGTTTGATTAGAAAATTGGAGGTTTAGAAATCACATTGAGGCCCCAACTGGACAAATCATCAACATTAAACACGGGGCGCAGCATTATCTGCGCCCTTTTCCTTAGTGAGAATTGATATGAGTTATTACAGCGTCAACCGGCACTGGTCGGACCAGTTCTTGCCCGAGATAAAGAGCATCATCGGCAATCACATTATACAAGCTGCACCAGATCCGCTGGACCATTCTCAGGCCACGGATTTGTTGATGCTAGACGCCAAAGACATGCGGATTGCAGCCAGGGTCAGACGTCACGGCTACGCATCAAGATACCCGCACCAGTTCACCATCAGGGCAAAGTTACCTACTGGTGCTGAGACGGAGCTATCCAAGATAGTGAACGGCTATGGCGACTGGATGTTCTACGGCCATGCGGGGCCAGACGGACAATCGATTGTAAGATGGTGGCTGATTGACCTGCGGGCGTTCAGGGCGGCGCTGATACGACACAGGACGGCAGGTTCATTCCTGCACATGGGTGACAAGCGCAACGCAGATGGAACGTGTTTCAAGTGGTTTGATATTCGGTCGTTCCCTAAGGAACCGCCGTTGGTGGTCGCGAGCTCTGAACTGGCCAAGGTGTCTCTGTAAGACAGCAATTCCTGATACAATACGAAAAACAAACGTAGAGCAGGATCGTCACAGATCGTACTCAACTGGGCGTCGAAAAATCTCGTTACCATGCTCGTCTGTCGCGGTCTCAGGCAAGAGATTTCGGAGCATGTGCTCTTCTTGAATCTTGCCTCTTTTGTCAGCCGCAGCCCACAACTCTTTACTATGTGGTCTGAATGGCGGCGCGATTACTTTGATCTTTTTATTGTCGAAAGTATTCCGCAAAAGCCTCACTGGCCCAAGTAAGTCAGAATCATTTGTTACCAAGAAAGCTTGATCAAACAAGTTCAGGTGCGCGTCATTAATCAGATGCATCGCGATGTTAACATCAGATTCTTTCTCTTCGCGTCCTTTGTATTCCGTTTTGCAGTTTTTACAGAAACTTGTCTTAGGCTTAAATTGCCCCTCAATTATGGTAACCCCGACGTATTCCAAAGCATCGGCATAGTTCTTGTGCCTTTTATGCTTCTGAGGATTCCATGTCGGGTATGCGGTAAAGAACTTAACTGCGCCCACTTTGTGAACCGATGGATCGATGAACTCTTCCATCAATGACCAGAGATTTAGCCACTTTAAGTGTGAGCGCGCACCTCGTACCGCACGATTTGCATCCTCGATTGCATGGTAAACATTGAACCCGTCAATATAGGCAATGACCTTCGTCAACTAGACCTCCAGAAATGCGAATGCCGTGAGCATTTTCACGCCCACGGCTTGCGACAGATAAATCTGCCGGGATGCAATAATCCCTATATGAGTCAGGAGAGACTCGCTGTCAAGGAAACTAGTGTCGCAGTTTCTGTTTTTTTATACTGCGTTGGCAACCACTAGGGGCTGACTAACAATGCGGTCGGTCCTCTTTTCAATGAAAACACACGAAAGACGAAATTCGCAGTTTTTGTCCCCTATATGTCCCCCAGAACAACAAGTATACGCCTCCGTCGCTCAACTAAGTGACGCAAGGCATTGCATAAGGTTTTGATATATATTGATAAAAAGTGGTGAGCCGTGCAGGATTCGAACCTGCGACCCACTGATTAAAAGTCAGTTGCTCTACCAACTGAGCTAACGGCCCACTCTTTTGTCTGGATCTTGTTGATCCGTGGCGCTCTCTAAGGCATTTTCCCGACCGGGTTCAAGCCTTTATTTTGCGCCTCGTTTCGCCTTCACTTAACTTGTTTCCGGCGACCCGATAGGCGGCCTAATTAGGCAGGTGGCGCGGGGGGGTCAACCCCTTTTTTCAGGAATCTTCACCGCAGGGTGGATTCCTTTCAAGCGCAGGGTTATATGCGCGCCATGCAACGAATACTGACCTCCGGTTTGCCCTTCATGAAGATGCACGGACTAGGCAATGACTTTGTTATTGTCGATGCGCGCGCGCAAAGTGTTGAGATTATGCCGGCTCTGGCGCGGGGAATCGGGCATCGGCAGTTTGGTGTCGGATTCGACCAGCTGGCGGTGATTGAAAACGGCGAATCGGATGCGCACCTGGTGTTCTACAACGCCGACGGATCGACCTCGGCCGCCTGTGGGAATGCCACGCGCTGTATTGCGCGTTTCCTGATGGAGGAAACCGGCAAACCCGAACTGACACTGACAACCGAACGCGGCACCCTGTACGCACGCGATGCAGGCGAAGGGCTGACCTCGGTCAACATGGGGCCGCCGCAGTTGGACTGGCACGAGATTCCGCTGGCCGAAGAAGTCGAAACGCTGGAGCTGCCGATCGAGGGTGGGCCAACCGCCACCGGAATGGGCAATCCGCACTGTACCTTCTTTGTCGAGGACGCCGAGGCCATCCCTCTGACCGAGTTCGGGGCGCGGTACGAATACCACCCCCTGTACCCCGAGCGCACGAACGTGCAGGTGGCGCAGGTCATCGGCCCAGATCATATCCGCATGCGCGTGTGGGAACGAGGCGTGGGCATCACGCTGGCCTCGGGCTCGTCTTCTTGCGCAACTGCCGTTGCCGCCGCACGGCGCGGCCTCACCGGGCGTAAGGTGCAGATCGACCTGGACGGTGGTACCATCTGGATCGACTGGCGCGAGGATGGCGTCTGGATGACCGGACCCACCTGCCACGTGTTCTCGGGCACTCTGACTCCGGACTTTCTGAGGTCACTGGGATGAGCGCGCCCAAATTCGCTACACTGGGCTGCCGCCTGAACGCCTATGAGACCGAGGCGATGCGGGAACTGTCGCAACAGGCCGGCCTGACCGATGCGGTGGTGGTGAACACCTGCGCCGTGACCGCCGAGGCGGTGCGCAAGGCTCGGCAGGAAATTCGCAAGCTGCGCCGCGAAAATCCCAACGCGCGGCTGATCGTGACCGGCTGTGCCGCGCAAACCGAACCCGAAACCTTTGCCGGAATGGAAGAGGTCGACGCCGTCATCGGCAACACCGAAAAGATGCAGCCCGGCACCTGGAAAGGTATGGCCGCGGATTTCATCGGCCAAACCGAGGCCGTGCAGGTCGACGACATCATGTCGGTCACCGAAACGGCGGGCCACCTGATCGACGGGTTTGGCACCCGCTCGCGCGCTTATGTGCAGGTCCAGAATGGCTGTGACCACCGCTGCACCTTCTGCATCATCCCCTACGGTCGCGGCAACTCGCGCAGCGTTCCTGCGGGCGTGGTGGTGGACCAGATCAAGCGGCTGGTGGATCGCGGTTATAACGAAGTTGTTCTGACCGGGGTCGACCTGACCTCATGGGGCGCCGACCTGCCTGCACAGCCCAAGCTGGGCGATCTGGTGATGCGCATCCTGAAACTGGTGCCGGACCTGCCGCGCCTGCGGATCAGCTCGATCGACTCAATCGAGGTGGATGAGAACCTGATGCAGGCCATCGCCACCGAGCCGCGCCTGATGCCGCATCTGCACCTGTCGCTGCAGCACGGGGATGATCTGATCCTGAAACGAATGAAACGCCGTCATCTGCGCGACGACGCCATCCGTTTCACCGAAGAAGCCCGCAAGCTGCGCCCCGAGATGACCTTTGGCGCTGACATCATCGCGGGCTTTCCGACCGAATCCGAGGCGCATTTCGAAAACTCACTGAAGCTTGTCACCGACTGCGATCTGACCTGGCTGCACGTCTTCCCCTATTCCAAGCGCGACGGCACTCCAGCTGCCCGCATACCGCAGCAGATTAACGGCACCATCATCAAGAACCGGGCCGCCCGGCTCCGCACGGCGGGTGGCGCTCAGGTGGCCAAGCACCTGACCGAGCAGATCGGCAGGACCCATCATATCCTGATGGAAAACCCCAATATGGGCCGCACCGAACAATTCACCGAGGTGTCATTCGGAACCCCTCAGACAGAAGGGCAGATCGTGACCGCCACAATCACTGGCGCCACCAAAACCCAACTCACTGCCTGATTCGCTCTTCATCTGGCCCAAAATACCTCGGAGTTGAATTGGCCGCAGGCCAAGAAGGGGCTGGCCCCTCCCCCCCCAAATAAAAAACCCCCGCAGCCAGTGGCGCGGGGGTTCTTAATTCTAAGGAAGATCAGCGCTTAGTGCTTCTTCTTGCCCTTTACAGCGGCCCACAGGCGCTTGTTGACCAGGTACAGCAGGACCGACAGCAGCGACAGGAAGATCACGCCGACGAAGCCGGAATATTTGCGCTCCATCATCTTCGGTTCGGCCGTCCACATCAGGAAGGCGGCGATGTCCTCGGACATGGCTTCAACCGTGGCCGGGTGACCATCGGTGAACTCGACCTGATCATCCGCCAGCGGGGGTGCCATCGAAATCCAACCACCTGGGAAGGCAGTGTTTTCGTACAGGACCGTGCCGGCCTCTTCCTTTTCGTGACCGGTGTACCCGTCCAGCAGCGAGGCGATGTATTCCGCACCACCCATGCCTTTGATCAGCTGGTTGATACCCAGACCGTAGGGGCCATGAAAACCGGCGCGGGCCTTGGCCATCAGGCTCAGGTCCGGTGCCCCAACGCCGTCATTGGCCGGGAAGTGGTCGGTCGGGATGGCCGGGCGGAAATCGTCCAGCTCAGGATCGAACACTTCGAAGTTGGCCGCCGAATACGCAATAACTTCTTCTTCCGAATAGCCCAGCGCCTCAAGGTCGCGCAGGGGCACGTATCTCAGGCCGTGGCAGGCTGCGCAGACCTCGGTATAAATCTGAAGACCGCGCTGCAGTTGGTTCTGATCCCAAGTTCCGAATGGCCCCTCGAACGAGAAGTGGAAGTCCTCGATATGCTGCTCGCCACCGCCTGCTGCGTAGGACGCAGCAGGAGCAAGGGCCAGAGCAAACGCGGCACCGATTGCAAGTTTCTTGAACATGTTTCCGGTCCCTCTTCTTACTCGGCCGGCGTGGCGTCGGCGTCAGCCTTGCCATAATGCGCGTTGAAGTCTTCTTCGATGGTCTCGGGCTGTGCCAGAGGCTTCTCGATCACACCGAGGATCGGCAGGATCACGAAGAAATAGGCGAACCAGTAGGCGGACGCGATCAGCGAGAAGGTCGCATAGGGCTCTTCCGCGGGCATCGCACCCAGCCACATCAGGGCAAAGAAGTCGATGATCAGCAGGTAGAACCACCATTTGAACATCGGACGGTACTTGCCCGAACGCACGCTCGAGGTGTCCAGCCAGGGCGCCAGGGCCATGGCCAGGATCGCACCGAACATCGCGATCACGCCAAAGAACTTGGCGTCAACAATGCCGCCGGTGATGAAGCTGGCGAACTGTACAACCCAGACCTCACCGGTGAAGGCACGCAGGATCGCGTAGAACGGCAGGAAGTACCACTCAGGCACGATGTGCGCAGGTGTGACCAGCGGGTTGGCTTCGATGTAGTTGTCCGGGTGGCCCAGGTAGTTCGGCATGAAGCCGACAATCGCCCAGAACACGACCAGGATCACGGCCAGCGCGAACAGGTCCTTGATCACGAAGTAGGGCCAGAACGGCAGCGTGTCTTTCTCGGCCTCGGCTTTCGAGCCACGGCGCACTTCAACACCCGTCGGGTTGTTGTTGCCGGTGGTGTGGAAAGCCCAGATGTGCACGATCACCAGCGCCGCGATTACGAACGGCAGCAGGTAGTGCAGCGAGAAGAAGCGGTTCAGCGTGGCGTTGTCCACCGCGGGTCCGCCCAGCAGCCAGGTCTGGATCGCGTCGCCCACAAACGGGATCGCACCAAACAGGCCGGTGATCACGGTCGCACCCCAGAAGGACATCTGACCCCAGGGCAGAACGTAGCCCATGAAGGCAGTGCCCATCATCATCAGGTAGATCAGCATCCCGATGATCCACGTGATTTCACGCGGGGCTTTGTACGAGCCGTAGAACAGGCCGCGGAAGATGTGGATGTAGACCGCAACAAAGAACAGCGACGCGCCATTCATGTGCAGGTAGCGCAGCATATAGCCGCCATTCACGTTGCGCATGATGTGCTCGATGCTGGCGAAGGCCAGATCAACATGCGGGGTGTAGTGCATCACCAGAACGATACCGGTGACGATCTGCAGCGCCAGGCAGAACGCCAGGACGATGCCCCAGATCCACCACCAGTTCAGGTTCTTGGGGGTGGGGATCATGATGGTGTCGTAGATCAGGCCGACGATAGGCAGTCGGCTGTTCAGCCACTTCTCACCGTTTGTCTTCGGCTCGTAATGATCGTGGGGAATTCCGGACATCTGGGTCTCCCTTAGCCGAGCTTGATGGTTGTCGCGTCCACCCATTCAACGGGCGGAACGGGCAGGTTTTCAGGCGCGGGGCCTTTGCGGATACGACCGGCAAGGTCATAGTGCGAACCGTGGCAGGGGCAGAACCAGCCACCGAAATCACCAGCATCGCCCAGAGGTACACAGCCCAGGTGCGTGCAAACGCCCATCTGAACAATCCATGCGCCGGGCGCTTCGCCTTCTGGCGACGGCATCACGCGGTTGGCATCGGTTGCAGGGGCATCGGCGGGCAGGTTGAAGTTGCGCGCCAACGGATCAGGCAGTGCGTCTACGCCTTCAGCGTCCTGCTCCTGAGCCTCTTGAATCTCAGCGCCGGTACGGTGACGGATGAATACAGGCTTGCCCAGCCATTTCACAGTCAGCTGCGTGCCCGGCTCGACACCGCTGACATCCTGGCGAATCGAGGACAGCGCCTGAACGTCTGCCGATGGGTTCATTTGGTTGATCAGGGGCCATACGGCTGCACCCGTCGCAACGACACCTGCGCCGCCAGCGACGTAGTAGAGGAAATCTCTGCGGGTGCCTTCGTTGTCTTCTGCGTGGGACACGAGGTTTTCTCCGATTCCGGCGCCCGCGGTTGCGGGCAAACATGCATCAACACCGCATCAAAGCGGCGTCTCATCGCGGCTATCTAGCCGGGAGAAATCGGTTCGTCCAGCGGTCATAGGCGCGCACTACGCCGCATCTGGGCATTCATGTCACAACGAAGGGGTGAATTTTCAAGTTCTAGGCAGGCTTAAGCGGGGGAATCCGCCAATAATGAGAATTTTCTGTCTATGTGATTCGGTTCAGGTACATCCCGACAGGAACAGACCATCAGGATCAGCTATCCTCCCGTCACAAGCCGCATGACTTGCAAGATTCTGACCTATTTTCGCCATGCAATTTTCCACTTTCGGGAAATTCGTGACCGGGAAAAAACTGAGTTGAAAATAGATATTTTATAGAGCCTTACGCTGGTTTGATTTCGATTGCACTTTTAACGGGAATCTAGGAAGGCCCGATTAATTCCCAACCTCAGCAGGACGCCTTCAATGCAAAAACTCATTCCAACAGTGTTGACCCTTATGATTGCCCTTACGTCACAAGCCTTGGCGGCTGGTGATCCGTCCAAGGGCGAAAAACTCTATAACCGCTGCTCTTCCTGCCATGCGATCATCAAAGATGGTGAGGTTCTGGTCAAAGGCGGCATCACCGGACCGAATCTCTACGGTGTGGTCGGCCGCGTCGCCGGAGCCGAAAATGACTACCGCTATGGCAGCGAGCGCCTGCCTGTCGGAATGTTCACCGATGATATGATCCGCGCCGGCGAAGAGGGTCTGGTCTGGACTGAAGAAACTATCTCTGCCTATTCGCAGGACCCGATCGGGTTCATTCAGGAATATCTGGATGACAAGACCGCGCGCCCGAACATGAGTGTGAAACTGAAAAAAGGCGCCGACGACATCGCCGCCTATCTTGCCACGTTCAGCGCGCCCTGATCGACCATGCGCTGGCCCTGCCTGTCATGGCCAGCGCAGCTGAAACCGGGTCAACCCTCCGGACGGGTCGCTACCATGCTGGGCCGTTCGTTGAAGGCGGCAAACCATTCGCTAAGCGCATCATTGCCTTTGCGCCAATTCCGGGCATCGTGGCGCAAATCCAGATAGCCCAGCGCGCAAGCCACGGCCACCTGCCCCATATCCAGCGGGCCTGACAGATGCGCCATCCAGCGTTGGTTCAGCGCGGCACAGGCCCGTTCGATCTTACCCCATTGCGCATCCAACCACGTATCCCACTGCTTGTCCTCGGGACGCAAGCGCGCTTCGTAGGCCATCCCCACCGCCGAATCCAGAATGCCGTCAGCCATCGCTTCCAGCGTCAGCACATCCCAGCGCCCGGTCCCGTCAGGATACATCCCCACCTTGGCGCGCGTGTCCAAAAAGGCACAGATCACCCGGCTGTCGAACAGTGTCGGGCCATCGGGGCGCTCCAGCGCGGGAATGCGCTGCAGCGGCACTTTACCCTGCAACTCATCGGCCGGAGTCAGCGGGGTGGTGGCAATGGTCATCACCTCGACATCCGCAAGCTGGCCGGTTTCGTGCAGCAAAACCATCACCTTGCGGACATAGGGCGAGGTTGGACTGTGATAAAGTTTCATTCGCGCTCTCCTTGGTTGCAGCGACCTTACAGGACGACCATGGAAACAAAACCCGTCAATTGCCCGGACGCGAACCCCCTTGCAGAAGTGAACGCGTCTTGGCAAATTCCACCTCGTTCTCAGGGCGGGGTGGAATTCCCCACCGGCGGTATGCGGGCCACGACCCGTAAGCCCGCGAGCGGCCCCGGTGCCGGGGTGACAAGCAGATCTGGTGAGAGGCCAGAGCCGACGGTTACAGTCCGGATGAAAGAGAACGTGCAGCGTGCCGGTGATGCGGCGCGTCTGCTCGTGATCGCCTTGGGTGACGTGTCTGTTACGAAAGGAGATCATGATGACACACACCCGCTATGCTTTTGTCAAAGCCAACTGGCATTCCGATATCGTCGACCGCGCGCTGGACGGGTTCCTTGAACTCATCCCTGCCGAACAGGTTGATGTTTTCGACGTCCCCGGTGCGTTCGAAATGCCGCTGATCGCACGCGATCTGGCACAAACCGGCCAATACGCTGCCGTCGCCTGTGCCGCTTTTGTGGTGGATGGGGGCATCTATCGGCACGATTTCGTGGCACAAGCCGTAGTCGACGGCCTGATGCGTGCCGGAATGGATACAGGCGTTCCCGTCCTCTCGGTCTCGCTCACCCCGCACCAATATCAGGAAACCGATCACCACAACGCCATTTACCGCGCGCATTTCGTGGAAAAGGGGCGTGAGGCTGCACAGGCAGCACTGAATATCACTAAAACCCGCGCCACTCTGACCCGTGCGGCATAGGCACACCTGGTTGGGGCGACCCCGCCCCAACCGCAAATCCGCTTGAGGCCGCGAGCCTTGCCCGCTAATCACGTCGCGCAAAGGAGCACGCCCCATGTCGATGAACAGCTTTGGACACCTCTTCCGCGTCACCACCTGGGGTGAAAGCCACGGGCCCGCCTTGGGTGCCACAGTTGACGGCTGCCCGCCGGGCGTCGCGATTGACGCGGCGATGATCCAGCACTGGCTGGACAAGCGCAAACCGGGGCAGAACAAGTTCACCACCCAACGGCGCGAGCCCGATCAGGTGAAAATCCTGTCGGGCGTGTTCGAAGGTCAGACAACGGGCACCCCCGTGCAGCTGATGATCGAGAACACCGATCAGCGCTCGAAAGACTACGGCGATATCATGGACAAGTTCCGTCCGGGTCACGCCGATATCACCTATTGGCAGAAATACGGGATTCGCGACTATCGCGGCGGTGGGCGCAGTTCGGCCCGTGAGACCGCATCGCGCGTGGCGGCGGGCGGGCTGGCGCGTGAGGCGATCAAGCAGATCGCGCCGAACGTGCAGATCACCGGATACATGACCCAGATCGGCCCGCACAAGATCGACCGTGCCAATTTCGACTGGTCGCAGATCGAACAGAACCCGTTCTGGACGCCCGACGCGCAGGCCGCCGAAAACTGGGCCGTGTATCTGGACGACCTGCGCAAATCCGGCAACTCGGTCGGAGCTGTGGTCGAAGTCGTGGCCCGCGGCGTTCCCGCCGGGCTGGGCGCACCGGTTTATGCCAAGTTAGACACTGATCTGGCCGCAGCGATGATGTCGATCAACGCCGTCAAAGGTGTCGAGATCGGCGAAGGCATGGCCGCCGCCGAACTGACCGGCGAGGCCAATGCTGACGAGATTTTCATGGGTCAGGATGGCCCGCAATACAGCAGCAACCACGCGGGCGGCATTCTGGGCGGCATCTCGACCGGGCAGGACGTCGTCGTGCGGTTTGCGGTGAAACCGACCTCGTCGATCCTGACCACCCGCAAGACCATCACCAAGTCCGGCGAGGAAACCGAGATCATCACCAAAGGCCGCCACGACCCCTGCGTCGGCATCCGCGCGGTGCCAGTGGGTGAGGCAATGATGGCCTGCGTGATCCTCGACCACCTGCTGCTGCACCGTGGCCAGATCGGAGAGAACCGTGGACGGATCGGCTGATCTGCGCTCGCGCCTGCGCGCAGTGGTCGCGCAGCGGATGGAGACCGATCCCGCGCATGACCTGGCTCATTTGGACCGTGTCTGGGTGAATGCTCAGAACATTGCCGATGAGGTAACGGACCGATCCGTGTTGCTGGCCGCCAGTTATCTGCATGATCTGGTCAATCTGCCGAAAGACGACCCCGAACGCCATCTGGCCTCGCGCAAGTCGGCACAAGATTCAGAGCCTATCCTGAGGGAACTGGGCTACAACGAGACCCAGATCAGCGCGATTCAACACGCCATCGAAGCGCATAGTTTCTCGGCAAATATCACCCCGGAAACGCCCGAGGCCTGTATTCTGCGCGATGCCGATCGGCTGGATGCGCTTGGGGCAATCGGGGTGGCACGAAACTTTTCCGTATCGGGCGCACTGGGGCGGACACTATACGATGCGGCGGACCCGTTCGCCGCAAACCGTCCTCTTGAAGATCTCCATTATTCGATCGACCACTGGAAGGTGAAGTTGTTGAACCTTCCGGATGACATGCTGACAGACGCGGGAAAGCGGATCGCCAAGAAGCGCGTTCAGCGTATGATCCGTTTCCTTGAGGAATTTGCAGAAGAGATCGGCAGCCCCCTGCCTCAATCCTGGGCGACCCACCGTTCGGACCGTTGATCTTTGCAAGGTAAAAGCGCAGGGTCGCGCCGATGGCAAAACCCTTAACATCGCATCGACCGGTTCTGGCCGTATCGCTGAAACTTTGCGCGCTGGTGCTGTTCACGGCAATGCAGGCGCTGGTCAAAGCGTTGTCGGTCGATTTCCCGCCCGGAGAGATGGTGTTCTTCCGTTCGCTCTTTGCGGTTCCGGTGATCATCGGCTGGCTGGTCTATCGGGGTGAGCTGGTGCAGGGGTTGGTGGTCAAGAAACCCGTGGGGCATTTCTGGCGCGGCGTTCTGGGCACCAGTGCCATGGGCCTGACCTTTACCGGCCTCAGCCTGCTGCCCCTGCCCGAGGTCACGGCGATTGGCTATGCCACGCCGATCTTCACGCTGATTCTGGCCGCGGTCATGCTGGGCGAACGGATCCGCATGATCCGCATTGGCGCGGTCGCCATCGGTCTGCTGGGGGTGCTGATCATGATCTGGCCACGGCTGGGCGGCAACAACATGGACACCGCGGCCACCATCGGCGCGCTCTGCGTGCTGGCGGCCACCATCGCGCGGGCGTTCGTGCAAATCCACATCCGGCAACTGGTGCAGGTCGACCATCCCGCTGCTGTGGTCTTTTATTTCTCGCTGACCGCCACGCTGTTATCATCCCTGACAGCCTTTTGGGGATGGACAATGCCGACGTTGGAACAGGCTCTGATACTGGCTTGTATCGGGTTGATCGGTGGCGTGGCGCAGATCCTTGTGACCTCGTCCTATCGTTTCGGGCAGGCGTCAATGCTGGCGCCATATGATTACACGACCATGCTGTTTGCCATTGTCATCGGCTATATATGGTTCGATGAGTTGCCGACCCTTGTCATGCTGGGTGGTGCGGCGCTGGTCATTGCTGGCAACGTGCTGGTCATTCTGCGCGAACGGCAGTTGGGCGTGGATCGGGGCAAGGACAAATCGGCCCCGGACCCAAAGGCCTGATCTTTACCTTTGTCAAACTTCGCTTAGTTTGGGCGCAAATCAAGAGAGGTTCCGCCGATGAGCGACGCACAAGATCACAAGGAAAAGATGCAGAAGGTGCAGGCCCAGCACCGCAAGAAAGTGTCCGAAGCCGTCGACCCGGAGCGCGGGCTGGTTCTGATCAACACCGGCAAGGGCAAGGGCAAATCCTCGGCCGCGTTTGGCGTGGTGATCCGGGCGTTGGGCTGGGGCCAGAAAGTTGCCGTGGTGCAGTTCATCAAGGGCAAGTGGAAAACCGGCGAGCGGCGCTTTTTCGAAGAGCGCGATCTGGTGACCTGGCACACAATGGGTGAAGGCTTCACCTGGGACACGCAGGACAAGGAACGTGACATCGCCGCCGCCAACGCCGCCTTTGACAAGGCCCGCGCGCTGATGGCCAGCGGTGAGTATGATCTGGTGGTTCTGGACGAGATCAACATCGCCTTGCGCTACGAATACCTGTCGGTGGATCAGGTGATCGACGGGCTGAATGAGCGGTCCGACAAGACCAGCGTGTTCCTGACCGGCCGCGATGCCCCGCAAGCGCTGCGTGACTATGCTGATCTGGTCACGGAAATGACCGAGGAAAAGCACCCGTTCCAAGCCGGCATCAAAGCCCAGCGCGGCGTGGATTTCTGAAGTTTAGAGATTGAACAGCCCCGGCCCAGGGCTGTTACCCCGCCGAGGTTTCATTGAGAAACCGAACCGATCCGCGACGGCTTGTGACGCTGGTCGGCAGGATTTCCGGCAGCTGGTTTTCTGATTCTGGGGTCTTGTCGACATAGGCGCAAAAATCATCGTCGCAGCAGCAACCACAAGCGGTGGCTGCCTCGTGCCGTGCCATGATTTCGTCCAGCGGATCACCCATGTTTTACCCTGATCATTCGTTTTCGAGGCGGCGGCGGGCTCTCACCATTTCATGCGCTAAGCCCGCAAACCGCCTCGAAACCCCGTGCCGGATACCCGCGCATCTGGCGTTGTACACTATCTGACTATTTTAGTCGGGAATTTCAAGGGTAAAAATGCGCCCCAAAGATCTCTCTGGGGCGCGACGTGGCGGGCGCTCAGATTCCTTGCCGCTGCGGGTCCAGTGTCACCGACCACAGCTCGGTATCGGCGCGATCCATCAGGCGCACGGTCATCTGCTGGGTCGCACCATCAATATCGACCAGACCAAAGAACTGCAGGCCCGCACTGGGCGGCAGGTTGGCGCCTTGCTCTTCGGTTGGCGCTTTGACGAATTTCACCTGCGGCCCGAAAGTGCCGTCCAGCGCGTTCGGGCCGAATGTTCCTGCGTGCAGCGGGCCGGAGACGAACTCCCAGAACGGGTTAAATTCCTGAAATTGCGCCTTGTTAGGATCATAATAGTGCGCCGCAGTATAGTGCACGTCCGCCGTGAACCAGACCGTGTTGGTGATGTCTTCGGTCTTGATGAAGCGCAGCAGATCAGCAATCTCCAGCTCGCGGCCCTTTGCCGGGCCATTATCCCCGTTCGAGATCGCCTCGGCCCCCTTCTGATCCTTCCACTGGTCCCAAACGATCAGACCGATCGGCATGTCGGAAGCGATCACCTTCCACGTGGCCGGAGACGCAGATAGCGCGCGCTTGAGCCAGGCCAGTTGCTCGGCCCCCAGAATGCGGGACTGATCGGTGATTTCGCCCTCCATCGACGGCCCGTTTGGCCCGCGATAGCTGCGTAAATCCAGAAAGAACACGTCCAGCATCGGCCCGTACGAGATCTTGCGATACACGCGCCCCGGCTCGGCCGGCGTGATCCGCAGCGGCGTCATCTCGTGGAACGCACGGCCCGCGCGCGATTGCAGGACATGCACCGATTTTTCGGTATAGCGGTCGTCCGAGATCAGGTCCTTGGCGTCCGACCAGTTGTTGACAACCTCGTGGTCATCCCACTGGAAGAAAGTTGGGCAGACGGCATTCATCGCCCGCACATGCGTGTCCATCATGTTGTATTTCCACTGGGCGCGGAATTCGTCCAGCGTTTCGGCCACCTTGCGTTTCTCGTCAATCAAGGTGGTGTTCTTCCAGATCAGCTGGCCATCTTTCTCGACCTGGTCCCGCATCGGGCCGTCGGCATAGACCGTGTCGCCCGAGTGGATAAAGAAGTCCGGTCGATGCTGCGCCATGGTGGCATAGGTGCGCATCCCGTCGTCATCGATGCCCCAGCCCTGCCCGGCGGTGTCACCCGACCACGCAAAGCGGATATTGCGACGCTTAGAGGGTGCAGTGCGGAATTGGCCAATAATAGGCTCTGATACGATGTTGATATCGCCCAGATCAGCGGCCACGAAACGGTAGAAGATATCCTGATCCGAAGGCAGCCCTTCGACCAGCCGCTTCACCGCAAGATCGTTGTTCGGGATGGCATCCATCGGCGTCAGCTTGCGGGCGTCGGCAAAGCTCTCGGTGGTCGACACCTCCATCATCACCCGGGCCGGACGGTCCGTGCGGGTCCAGATCATGCCCGAACTCATGTCGACATCGCCCGACTGAACGCCGTGCGTGAACGCGGGTCGGGATGATGCACGGCTGATCGCAGGCATGGACAGCGACGCGGCAAAGGCGGTGCTGCCTGCCAGAAAGGCACGGCGGTTGGGGCGAAGGATTGGAGTCATTGGGGCTCTCCTGTCTGGTAACCGTTGTTGGCCACGCGATTGGTGAGCGGCAGTGAGCCGCCTGTTTGTAAAACAAGCGGCTCAGATTCTTGAAAGTATCACGATGATTTTGTGACACCTGTGGACAACCTGCTCAGGCAACCACACCTTGTTCCGGTGTGCTGAGCGATATGACAGCGACCACCGCCGCGCCGTTCAACCAGTAGTATATCGCATCCAGGCCCGAGAACCCAAACAGACCCGGTGCAGCCAGGAACACGACACCGACCAGCAGATCAACGGCCAGATGGAACTTGTAGGGCAGCACCCGCCAGACGCCGAGATGGTGATCGGTCAGTACGGTCAGCACAAAAGCCGCGACGCCGGTGACTACGGAAAGCCACAAGGCCATCGGATTGGATTGCCCCAACCCCAGCACAAAGGGCAGCCCCATCAGGGCAAGGGCGACAGGGTAATCCAGGTAAGCGTGTATGGTGCGGGTAACGAAACGAACAGACATCGAAATTTCCTTTCCTTGTTTGGCATGATCCCAAACTAGGAAGGAACACTCGGACGCTTAATTCCGGATCGTCCGTGAAATCGTGCAGATCGTTCAGAATTGGGTCGGATCAGTGCATGGATCGATACGCTGCGGGGGACAGGCCGATCTGCTTTTTGAACACACGGGAAAACGCAGCCTCTGACGCATAGCCGACCTCGGCCGCAGCGTCGGCCACATTCCAGCGGTTCTCGGTCAAGCCGTGGCAGGCGATCTGCATCCGCCAGTCGGTCGAGTATTGCATGGGCGTGGTGCCCATCTTCTCGGCAAAAAGCTGAGCAAAGGCAGTGCGCGACATACCAGCTTCCCGGGCCAGCGATTCGACACTCCAATCCTCAGCCGGGGCCCGATGGAATGCGGTCAGCGCGCGGGATATCCGCGGATCAGCGAACCCTGCCAAAGCGGACTCGCTGGGGCTTTGATGTTCAAGGTGAGCTCGGATGGCCTGGGCGAACAACACCTCGGACAGTTTCAGGGCGATCAGGTCGCCACCGATCCGGGCACCGCTGATCTCGGACCCGATCATGCGCAGTGTAGCCTCGATCCAGGCTCCGGCCTCTTCGCCGTAGTTCTCGATCAGGATGTAGGGCGGCAGCCGGTCAATCAGCATATGACCCGTGCCCTGCCGCCCCGGCGGGCCGGTGAACGAGAAATGACCGCAGATCAGTTGCGTATCTCGGCTTTTGTCCTCTCCACCATAAATCAGCACGCCATCGCCCTGATACCCGGCGTCATCCAACACCTGCTCAAGCGGCAACGCGTCCATCGGTCTGACTTCGTTGCACAGCAGCGCATGGGCCGAGCCATGTGGGATCAGGATCAGGTCACCTTGCCTTAGGCGAAGTGTTTCCCCCGTGTTAGAGACGAAAACCTTCAGCTCTCCGCGCTGTACGAAATGAAATCGGGCCACATTTTCAAAAGCAGGAACCTGGATCCCAAATGGCGGCGTGAAAGAGGTGCGGAAGTAGAATGTACCGCGCAGGGACAGGCGGGTGAGGATATCGCTGAGCAGGTCTAACATGAGGTTAACCTATCCTCAGTTGTGCGTTCGTCCAGCCAGCTGAACGATCTGCACAAAAGTTTGAACGTCAGGCAAAGAAAAACCCCCGCCTTTGGCGGAGGTTCAAAAAAAGCATTAGCTTGCGCGGATCAGGCGCGCACGAGCGCCTCATACTCGGCGGCGATCTCGCGGGTCAGGTCTCCGACCTCAAACGTATAGTCACCGATCTGGCCGACCGGGGTAACCTCGGCGGCTGTACCGGTCAGCCAACACTGCTCAAATTCAGCCATTTCCTCAGGTTTGATACGGCGTTCGTGAACGGTGATGCCCTTGTCCTTCAGCATCTGGATTACAGTCTGGCGGGTGATGCCGTTCAGGAAGCAATCGGCCAGCGGCGTGTGAACCTCTCCATCCTTGACGAAAAACACGTTGGCCCCAGTCGCCTCGGCCACGTAGCCGCGCCAATCCATGAACAATGCGTCCGAACAGCCTTTGGCCTCGGCTTTGTGCTTGGAGATGGTGCAGATCATATAAAGACCCGCCGCCTTGGCGTGAACCGGAATGGTTTCCGGGCTGGGGCGCTTCCATTCCGCGATGTCCAGCTTGGCGCCCTGCATCTTGGCGTCGCCGTAATAGGCCCCCCAGGGCCAGACCGCGACAGCCATCCGCACCGGATTCCTGGCCGAAGCCACGCCCATATCCTCACCCGAGCCGCGCCATACCAGCGCGCGAACATAGGCATCCTGCAGACCGCTGGCTTTCAACGCCTCTTCCTTGGCCGCTTCGATCTCATCGACAGAATAGGGCATCGGCATGTCCAGCGCCTCGGCCGAGGCAATCAGACGTTCAGAATGCTCGCGGCTTTTGAAGATCTTACCGTTATAGGCGCGCTCACCCTCGAACACGGATGAGGCGTAGTGCATCGCATGCGTCAGGATGTGCACATTGGCGTCGCGCCAAGGGACCAGTTTGCCATCCAACCAGATGGTGCCATCAAGATCATCATACCCCGCCATGCGAAACCTCCAGCCTCGGGTTGAATTTTCCGATTATTGCGCCAATTAAGTCCGATGCGGACATAAAGTTGCGCAGAAACTGCGGTTCGATACCTGTCCACTCTTGGAATGTCAACAACGCTGACATAAAGTCGGTCCGGAGTAACGAATGAGGCAAACCATGTCGGATACGCGCCCCGCACAAGTCTTTGGCGGTGAAAGCCTTTTGTTTCTGACCGACGAACAACTGCGGCAAGGCATCGAGGCGATGTTCTTTGCCTATCGCGGTTTCACCGCAGACCCCGATCGCATTCTGGCGCAGATGGCTTATGGCCGTGCGCATCACCGGGCCGTGCACTTCATCAACCGGGCGCCGGGGACAACGGTCAACAACCTGCTGGCTATACTTGGGGTCACCAAGCAATCGCTGAACCGGGTGCTGCGGACCTTGATCGAGGATGGCCTGGTCGAAAGTCGCGTAGGCACGGTGGACAAGCGCGAGCGTCATCTGTTTCTGACCGAAAAGGGCAAAACGCTTGAGGCCAAACTGTCCGAGGCCCAGCGCGTGCGGATGCGCGCGGCGTATAAAGATGCAGGTCCCGAGGCCGTGTCGGGATTTCGTAAAGTGCTTGAAGCGATGATGGATGCTGATATGCGTCATGCTTACACGAAACTACGGGATACGACCTCATGAGCGATTTGGATGCCCATCTGCTGATCGTCGACGACGATGAGCGTATTCGTGATCTGCTCAAGAAATTCCTGATGCGGAGCGGGTTTCTGGTGACCGCCGCCCGCGACGCAGCCCATGCGCGGCGGGTGTTGTCGGGGCTGGATTTTGACATGATCGTGCTGGATGTGATGATGCCCGGTGAAGATGGCGTGAGCCTGACCAGGACGCTGCGCGAAACCCATACTACACCGATCCTGCTGCTGACCGCACGGGGCGAGACCGAGCACCGCATCGCTGGGCTTGAGGCCGGGGCGGACGACTATCTGGCCAAGCCGTTCGAGCCGAAAGAGCTGCTGCTGCGGATTAATGCGATACTGCGGCGGATGCCGGAAACACCGGCGCAGGACACCGCGACCAAGATATTGAACCTTGGCCCGATCCGCTATGACGTGGAACGCGGCGAGATGTGGCAGGGCGAAGATCCCGTGCGGCTGACCGCCACCGAGAGCCAACTGATGAAGATCTTCTCGGCCCAGCCGGGAGAGCCGATCAGCCGCGCCAAGCTGGTCGAAGATCTGGGCCGCGACAAGGGTCAGGCGCAGGAGCGGGCGGTGGATGTGCAGATTACCCGCCTGCGTCGCAAGATCGAACAGGATCCCAAGCAGCCTCGGTATCTGCAGACGGTGCGCGGCGCCGGATATATGTTGGCGCCGGACTGATCTTAGGCAGATGAACAGGGGATCGTGATGAAAACTGCCCTTCTGACTCATGCGGATTGTTTGGGTCATGTGACGCCCAATGGGCACCCAGAGCGAGTCGCACGGCTGGAGCATATCCTGCATTCGCTTGAGGGGTTGGACCTGAACCGGGTGACGGCGCCTCTGGCGGCAGATGAAGATCTGTTGCGGGTTCATTCGGAAAGCTACATCCGGGACATTCGCGCCGCGCGCCCGGACGAGGGGTTCGCCCAGATTGACGGGGATACGTTCATGTCTCCGGGCTCGGTGGATGCGGCCTATCGCGCTGCCGGGGCCGTGGTACGGGCGGTGGACATGGTGCTGGGCGGAGACGCTCCGAATGCGTTTTGTGCGATCCGGCCCCCAGGGCATCATGCTGAAACCGACAAGGCAATGGGGTTCTGCCTGTTTGGTAATGCCGCTCTGGGGGCGAAGCATGCGCTGGATCATCACGGGTTGAACCGGGTCGCCGTTGTGGATTTCGACGTGCATCACGGCAACGGCACGCAGGACTTGCTGTGGGATGAAAAACGTGCGCTGGTGATCACCAGCCAGCAGATGCCTTTGTGGCCCGGATCGGGGCGCCCGGACGAGACCGGCGCGTATGAGACAATTCTGAACATTCCCCTGGCCCCAGGTACGGGTGGGGCCGAGATGCGCGCGGCTTATGAAACGCTGGCTTTCCCTCGCCTACGCGCTTTCAGGCCTGAACTGATCATCCTCTCGGCCGGGTTTGACGCCCATCAGGACGACCCGCTGGCCAATCTGAACTGGTCCACCGGCGATTTCGCCTGGGTCACCGCTGAGCTGTGCAGGATTGCTGATGAGCTGTGTGAGGGACGTATCGTCTCGACTCTGGAAGGCGGGTATGATCTGAACGCACTGGCCGAGGCCACACGCGCCCATGTGGAAGAATTGATGAAGGCAGCCCGATGACCGATACCCCCGTTGATCAAATGACATTCGAACAGGCGATGAAAGAGCTGGAGGCCGTGGTCGGCCAGCTGGAGCGCGGTGACGTGGCGCTGGACCAATCCATTGCGCTGTATGAACGCGGGGCGGCATTGAAGAAGCGCTGTGAAGATGAGCTGAAGCGGGCCGAGGAAAAGGTGGCCGCGATCACGCTGGACGCCAATGGTCAGCCGACCGGGACGACCCCTGTCGAAGGTCAGTAAATGTTTCGCGAAAGGCTAGCGCAGGACGCGGCGCGCATTCAGGATCAGTTCGATCTGGTTCTGAGCGCGCTGGACGATCTGGATGTGACCCGGGCGATGGCCTATGCCACCGAAGGCGGCAAGCGGCTGCGCGGGTTTCTTGTGCTGGAAAGCGCGCGTCTGCTTGGCGTGGACGCGCACCGCTCTATCTGGCCCGCGGCGGGGATCGAAGCGCTGCACGCCTACTCGCTGGTGCATGACGATCTGCCCTGTATGGATGACGATGACCTGCGTCGCGGGCGCCCGACCTTGCATGTGAAATGGGACGAAGGCACCGCCGTTCTGGCCGGGGATGCATTGCAGACTTTGGCCTTCGAACTATGTACCCGCCCCGAGGTCGGCAATGCCGAGGTCCGCGCGGACCTGGCCCTGACACTGGCCAAGGCCAGCGGGGCGCAAGGCATGGTGCTGGGGCAGGCGTTGGATATTGCGGCGGAGTCGGCTGCTGCTCCGCTGACACTTGCCGAAATCACCCGTCTGCAGGCCGGTAAAACCGGCGCCCTGATCGAATGGTCCGCCTGTGCGGGGGCTCGGCTGGCGCAGTCCGATCCGGCCCCGTTGCGCCAATATGCCCAAGCTCTTGGCCTTGCTTTTCAGATCGCGGATGACATCCTTGATGTGGAAGGTGATGCCGAAAAGGCCGGGAAACGCCTGCAAAAGGATGCTCGGGCCGGCAAGGCCACGTTTGTCTCATTGCTGGGTCTGGACGCGGCAAAAGTCCGTGCTGCGGAGCTGATTGATCAGGCCTGCACTGCACTGGATGGGTACGGACCTTCGGCTGAAACCTTGAAGGACGCCGCCCGCTTCGTTATTGCCCGGGACAGCTAAGCCAGGAATGCGCCACATGTCTGACCGCCCGAACACGCCCCTGCTGGACCTTGTGAACCGCCCTGCGGATCTCAAACAGTTCTCGGACAAACAGCTGCATCAGCTGGCGCAGGAATTGCGGGCCGAGACGATCTCGGCCGTGTCGGTCACCGGTGGGCATCTGGGGGCAGGTCTGGGTGTGGTCGAACTGACTACTGCGCTGCATGCCGTGTTTGACACACCACGCGACAAGATCATCTGGGACGTCGGCCACCAGTGCTATCCGCATAAAATCCTGACTGAGCGGCGCGATCGTATTCGCACCCTGCGTATGAAAGACGGCCTGAGCGGCTTCACCAAACGCAGCGAGAGCCCCTATGACCCGTTTGGCGCGGCGCATAGTTCAACCTCGATCAGCGCGGCGCTGGGATTCTCCGTCGCTCGCGATTTGGGCGGCGTCACGCCCGAAGGTCTGGGCGATGCGATTGCGGTGATCGGCGATGGTTCGATGTCAGCGGGTATGGCGTTCGAGGCGATGAACAACGCGGGCCACCTGAGGAAACGCCTGATCGTCATCCTGAACGACAATGAGATGAGCATCGCCCCCCCGGTCGGCGCGCTGTCCAGCTACCTGTCGCGGATTTATGCCGAAGCCCCGTTCCACGACCTGAAAGCCGCCGCCAAGGGGGCCGTGTCGCTACTGCCCGAACCTTTCCGCGAAGGGGCGAAACGTGCCAAGGAAATGCTGAAAGGCATGGCCGTGGGCGGCACGCTGTTCGAAGAACTGGGCTTTTCCTATATCGGGCCCCTCGACGGCCACGACATGGACCAGTTGCTACCGGTACTGCGCACGGTCAAGGCGCGGGCGACCGGTCCGATCCTGATCCATGTGCTGACCAAGAAGGGCAAAGGCTACGCCCCTGCCGAACAGGCCCGGGACAAAGGCCATGCGACGGCCAAATTCGACGTGGTGACGGGCCAGCAGCACAAAGCGCCATCCAACGCGCCATCTTATACCTCGGTCTTCGGCAAAACGCTGGTCGAAGAAGCCGGGCGCGATGACAAGATCGTGGCAGTGACCGCCGCGATGCCCGATGGCACCGGGCTCAGCCTGTTTGCGGAGCGCTACCCCTCGCGCTGTTTTGATGTGGCAATTGCCGAACAACACGGCGTGACCTTCGCGGCGGCGCTGGCCGCCGGGGGGATGAAGCCGTTCTGCGCGATGTATTCGACCTTTTTGCAGCGCGGTTACGATCAGGTGGTTCATGACGTGGCGATCCAGCGCCTGCCAGTACGTTTTGCCATCGACCGCGCGGGGCTTGTGGGTGCCGATGGGGCAACCCATGCGGGGTCTTTTGACATCGCCTATCTGGCCAACCTGCCCGGCATGGTCGTGATGGCCGCAGCGGATGAGGCGGAGCTGGTGCACATGGTGGCCACTGCCGCTGCCCATAATGAAGGCCCCATTGCTTTCCGCTATCCGCGCGGTGAGGGCGTGGGCGTCGATTTGCCCGAACGCGGTGAGGTGCTTGAAATCGGCAAAGGCCGCATGATCCAGAAAGGCGCACGGGTGGCTTTGCTGTCCTTTGGCACCCGTCTGGCCGAAGTGCAAAAGGCGGCCGAGGCGCTGTCAGCCCGCGGGATAACCCCTACCATCGCAGATGCCCGCTTTGCCAAACCGCTGGACCGCGAGCTGATCCTTGATCTGGCGGCGAACCACGAAGCCCTGATCACCATCGAAGAAGGCGCGATCGGCGGCTTCGGCAGCCACGTGGCGCAACTGCTGGCGGATGAGGGCGTGTTTGATCACGGGCTGAAATACCGCTCGATGGTGTTGCCGGATATCTTCATCGACCAAGCCAGCCCAGCGGATATGTACGCTGTCGCGGGTATGAACGCCGCACAGATCGAAGCCAAGGTGCTGTCGGTTCTGGGCGTGACAACCATCGGCGAAAAACGCGCTTAAGCGTTAGCAATCTCACCAATCGGGATAAACGTGTTGCCTCAAGAGGGCATCCAATCTTTGTTTCACGGCGTTTCACCGCATCTCAAGAAATCGCGAAAAAATTGATTTTCAGTGATTTTTCAATGTCACTGTGTGCCACTGTGTCCCGCCTATACTATTTGTAGAGGGTGGATAGAGAGGTGGATGAGTGCCACGACTTTAAACAAGCTCAGCGCTGCAACTCTAAGGTCGGCTTCGCCGGGGAAGTGCTCTGACGCCGTGGGCTGTGATTTCATCGACGTGAGGACGGCGGGGTGCAGTGGTTCCTCCGCGTCACTGTCCACAGGCGCCGGCGTGAAATGGGTCTGGACTCATATCTTGACGTGATGTCCGCCAGGAAACCGAGAACTGGCGGGCTGTTGCTCGCAAGGGCATTGACCCAATCAAGGAACGGGAACGCCTCAAGCGCGAGGAAGCCAGCAAGCTGCACCTTTTGAAAGACATAGCTGAGGACGCGTTCGAAAGCTGTAAGGCAGAGCATAAGGGTGATGGCAAAGCCGGATGGTGGTATTCGCCTCTGGAACTGCACGTGCTTCCCAAGCTTGGTAAAGTGCCTGTTGTCGAACTGGACCAGAAAGACATCAGAGACACACTTGCCCCTAGCCGGAAAACAGCCGCCGGTTATTTCGAAACCCTGATTGAGCGGGGCTTCATTGTAGTCACCCGTGGGCACTGCCTTGGGCCTTCACCGGGTCACTCGTGCTGTGGAGGAACTGCTTGAAGGTCAATCTGAAGCAATCACCCAGAAGGCCGTTGAGATGGCGCTGGAGGGAGACAGCACGGCCCTGCGTCTCAGCATTGAGCGAATAGCGCCCACCCGAAAGGACGCTCCTATCAGCTTTGAGCTTCCGCCAATCAGTACTGCTGGCGAGGCCTCAAAAGCCTCGCAGGCGGTGCTGAAGGCGGTTTCTGAGGGGGAAATCACGCCGCTGGAGGGGGCAACTGTCATGGGGCTGGTCGAGCAGTACAGGCGGGTGCTTGAAACCACAGAACTTAAACGCCGGATCACAGCATTGGAGGCAGCAAAGCGAACATCAGGAACCGTATCAACAAGCTGGAAGAGAAGTCTGGCGACGAATTCAAAGTCGTCATCACTAAGGGTGAGTTCTTTGACAAACAAGGAAACCCAATCTCAACAGAGGGTGAATATCCTCAAAATCTGGAGGAAGATGTCCATCGTGCCATCGTGAGCGTTTCGGATTCAGAGGAAACTGTCACTTTGGAGCGAAAAGAAGGCGAGTCAGGCGCTGAATTCATGCGCCGTTTTGATCGAACGGGCGCGCAGATAGGAAGTAGAGCCGGAGCATCAGTGACTTTGCTTTGGAGTGCCAAGTGGATTTGAATGGGATTAAGCACAAACTTGGGCAACCGTTCCCGGCCAAGTTCGGTTTTGTGATGGTGCGTCTGTTGAAGGCATTGCTCCGGCAGTGGGCACGATCCTGGCAAATCCGACCCCGGCTCTAAAGCTGGACCGCTGATTAATGACAACTGTGATGTTGAATTGATAGGATCGGCCAAATGCGCGCGTTTGAAATTCTTTGGATCGTCCTTTTCAGGTTCAACCCGGTTGCGAGAGTTTGGGTAGTCTGCCTAATTCTCGTAAATTTGGCCTCCCTGCTGTTCCTCAATACCTTCTATGCCTGGTTCAACCTGTTGTCGGTCGGGGTCGGCATTTCCATAATGATAGCAATTTACCTGAGGCTAGGGTTTGTGAGGCTGCTTGGTATAGGCCACATTCTGTGGATTCCAATGATACCCTATTTCCTGACGAATCTGCCAAACGCTGTCACCGAACCCGCGCTTTACTGGTGGGTCATCCTTCTTATCGGCTTCAATACGACTTCGCTGATCATTGATACGATGGACGTTGCGCGGTTTTGGAATGGCGAGCGGGCTCCGCACTACAAATGGTAATTTGAAAGTGATGGCGCTTCGCTTGCAAAAACTGAAGATGCGACACGCCGAACTCGTACCCCCTCGTTGAAATCGCTAATCCCCATCAGGCGCGCCGCGTCCTCTTGGTATCTGCTGGCTCTGTCCGAAATGTGTTCGAAAGATTAATTTTGCCAAATACGGGGAACCCCCAATATCGCGGACACGCATAGTTCGTTAATTCTGAGTTAACGGAGCAACCACACACACAACTCCGGGACCCCCAGAGTTTGAGGGGCTGGCTTTACCCCCTCGTCCAGCCCCTCACTCCACCCATCACCTTTAAATTGACGTGACAGGCGGATTCGGTTCTCGGCGGCAGCTTGGTCTAAGTGCATCCTGTTAACCAATCCAGGTACACTCGCTATTTTTGGGGAGGCCATCCGTCCAGCAAAGTGCACCGTTCAACTCTTTTCACTTGCCGAGGTCGCGAAGCGAAACCGTCAAATCGTCCATTACGTAGAAACGGTTTTGGTCCGAAGAGGCGGTCACAGAGATATCTACGAACCCCTCGTTCTGCGGTGCCCCGTCTAGTTCTCTCAGGTCTGCTTCTGCAAATCCTGAATCCAACGATGTCTCGCCAAACATAGCGAGGCGGTACACCATGTTTTCTGGAAACAGGGAAATTAAGACAGTGTGACTGTCACCAATGTTGTAGCTGCCGACTGGGGTGTCGAACATCAACACTTGGCCGTTATCGAACATCACTCTGCCAAAGTATTCCCCCACTACGCCGCTATCTATTATCATTCCTCCGGCATCGAGGAACTGCCCCTGCCACCTTATGTAGATTGGCGCAGCGTCGTCGTTTATGGGCGACGTTCTGAAAATGATGTGGTCCCCGGAAGTGTCTGTAGCAGGGGGTCGCTCGCGGAAATTGAGGGAGAGGTCGCCTTCAATTGCGTCGGCTGTCCCGACAAAGAAGAACTCGTCTGATCCCACGCTGATGCTGTCGCCTGGAGGTGGGCCGGGCGGGTTTGAAAGCGGCGACTGGCCGGGCGTTCCATTTTCGAAATTTGCATGGAAGACATCGCTGCAGGCGGACAGGCTGAAAACAAACCCAAGCAAAAATGCAAGTACTGAATCGAATTTCATTGGGGTGGCTCCAATTACAATTTGGCTTGAAGCGAATACAGAAAGCCTAACCGAATTGATCGTCGCAGCCAAGAAACCCACCGGCACCTTAGTTGTATTCGACCCTATTTGTTCCGCCCTTGTTCCGTTCTTGTTCTTGCTTTGTGTGGGATGGCTGGTTACCTAATTGCACGTAAACAACAGGGTGGCGACGAAGCTTGCACGGTCGCGAATTGGGGCAATCATGACCACATTCAACGTTTCAAACGCTTCGGAGCTAACAACGGCGCTCGGCAACGCAGTTGGCGGGGACAACCGCGCAGTTTCCCGCGCCGAGCTGGTGTGCCAAGAGGCCCGCGACCTAATCCGGGAGGTTTGTTTCGTATTATCAGAACGGCAAGTCTTGAGGTAAACCACTTACGACAATTGCCGAAAGTATGACGACAAACCCAGAGGCGTAGTCCGTTAGTTTTCGCTCACGCTTCTTTGGGCGCATAGTCCATTCAGACCACTTGTTTTGGCTATCGCTCAGATCAAAGTTCACACCAGTTGACATAACGGCCACCCCTAAACTCGTGCCTTTTGTTTTCACACATTTGGAAACAATGCCCCAGCATGGCTGAACTCAGCGAGAACACGTCATTCACGCTGTGTTAATCATACACTATCCGGGCCTCTTCTTTTTTAGGAAGCCAGAGACTCCATCAGGGGTACGACAAGGGGCTGGAAACAAGAATTAGGGCGCGCTCACCACAAGCGCGCCCCAGATGCAGGGAAGATAATGAAAAACTGCGCTCTCAAAACACCATGAGCGCCAACTCGTTAACTGCAATCAGTCTGGCCGATTCTGCGGGGTTGGTCAGTGATGAGGATTACACACTTCGGTTTTTCTTGTTTGAAACTGCTGGGCTGCTTTTAGTGATAACTCCTTCACCTCAACTTAGGAAATCAGACAGTGCGAGTTCTGCAATCAGTTTGCATCATACTCCTTTCAACGGCACCGGCAGCAGCCGATTCCACTAAGCAAAAAGCCAAGGACAACTATTTTCGGTATCTCTTTCGGGAGGAATTGTCAGAACAACAAAACATCGTATTGGCCGATTGTATGATTGAGAAGCTTTCAGTCATTGGCCGAAAAACTATGACATTCGTGACGTCCCAGAGGGACGCTGAAATTGCCATGCTGTCAGGTGGGCGTAACCCAGTCGATCACGATTGCTTATCCCGGGCGATTAACGAATCAGATTGAAATTCTTTTGGGGATGAACCCTTTTCCAGCTTAAAGCCAGGATCGCCGGTTTCATCGATGAATACGAGCAATCAGTTTATCTCCAACATGCGAAAAGATGAGCCTGCTCAGCAGCGGATTGCAAATCCGACTACCATGCATTCGAACTATTCTTTGTGCCACCCCATTCTTTGTCAGCCTCTGTTGTGGCCTCGGTGTATTCATCCTCGTATGACAATTGATCCGCGTAAGCATCAAGATCTCTAATGTCATACAACTTGTTTCCCACACACACCTTAGCCGGAATTCCCAAAGTTCTAAGCTTGGATGCTGAAACGCCAAGGTAGTGTGCGGCGGCTTTTGCCTGCATGAGACGTGGAGGAAAGTAGAACGGCACTTATTAGTCAACTGTTCCAGCCAAAGCCACACCTGATGGTCCTCAGATTCGGAACCGTTGGCCAGCACAGTACGCATCCAACCTTGCCGACGATCCGGGTAACTCTGTTTTGACATTTACGTCGTATGGACTGATCGAGAAATCAAACAAGCAAGGACACTTACCCGCAAACCACTCAATCGCAATGTGGAAGGATGACACGGGAAACATCGTTGAAATACCAATGCCTTCCGGGAGTAAAAGTAGAGGATTTCTACTGTCACTTTGGCCAGAACATGTAAAAGACATGACAATTATGGGTAAACAATCAGAAGCTCGTGCTTGGCGCTATTCGAGCCATTTTCCAATTTCACTAGACTGAAGTGTCATTAGTTTAACGAAGAGTTTCTAAACCCAGAATGGCTATCGCTACCTTCAATCTTAGAAACCCTAAAAACTAACTACATCGACTGTAGAAAGGTGGTTTGAAAGGTGGATTGCTTCACTATGAAAAATGCTAAGTGTGAGAAAAGTGACTTTTAATTTCTTTGTCGTGGTGCCTCAAGAGGGACTCGAACCCCCGACCTTGTCCTTACGAAGGACCTGCTCTACCAGCTGAGCTATTGAGGCAAGCGATGGCCCGTTTAAACGGTCGGGGTAGCGCGCGCAAGTCTTGATCTTTGTGATTTTTCCCGCAGCGATTGCGGCGATTCACAGTATCACACCGCCAACGCAACCAGATCTTTTGACCCGAGCCACGACGCCTGCAAGTTCTGACTGTGAAATTTCTGTAACGGCGCATTTCCCGGATTGTCGTGCCATTATTATTTCTATATTTCATGAAATATGATAGAACAAGTAACTGACCAACTTGCCATCCTCGGGCACCCGCAGCGCATCTCGGTGTTTCGCATGTTGATGCGACGTTTTCCTGACACTGTGCCCGCCGGAGAGCTGGCGGCAGAGCTGGATATCAAGGCCAGCACCCTGTCGAACTACCTGAACGCGTTGCAACGCTCGGGGTTGGTGACGCAGGAACGGTCGGGAACCTCTCTGCTCTATTCGGTCGATATGAAGAACGTGCAGCATATGCTGGATTTTCTGGTCCTCGATTGCTGCCGTGGCCGCCCTGATATCTGCATGCCTTTCAGCCAAGGAAGTGACACCATGACGGACCGCAAGTTCAATGTACTGTTTCTGTGCGTGGGTAACTCTGCCCGCTCGATCTTTGCCGAATCGCTGCTGCGCGAACTGGGCGGCGATCGGTTCAATGTATATTCCGCTGGAACCCAGCCAGCGACCGAGCTTAATCCAATTGCTGTTCAGGTGCTGAGCGACAAGGGGCACGATACCTCGGTCCTGCGTTCCAAGCATATGTCCGAGTTCGCCGCACCGGGCGCGCCCGAAATGGATTTTGTCTTTACCGTCTGCAACCAGGCCGCCAACGAAGAATGTCCGGCCTGGGAAGGCCAGCCGATCAGCGGCCATTGGGGCATGGTGGACCCGGTCAAAGCCACCGGTACCGATGCGGAAAAAAGCCTGGCTTTCCAGAATGCCTATGGCGCGCTGAAGCGCCGGATCGAGGCCTTTACCTCTCTCCCGGTCGAAAGCCTGGACCGAATCGCATTGCAAACTGCTGTCGATGACATCGGCAGAACGTCACTTGAGGACACGAAATGACGACTTACGCTGTAAACGGCCTGGGCCGGATGGGAAAACTGGTCCTGAAGCCGTTGCTGGAAAAGGGCGCAAAGATCGCCTGGATCAATGACGGGGTCGGCGACCCCGAGATGCACGCGCACCTGCTGGAGTTCGACACGGTACACGGGCGCTGGGACGCGGAGTTCTCGCACGACGCGGACGGCGTCACCATCAACGGCACCCGCCTGCCTTTTATCGGCACCAAGAGTCTGAACGATCTGCCTCTGGATGGTGTGGACGTGGTGATCGACTGCACCGGTGTCTTCAAGACCGAGGCCAAGCTAGCCCCCTATTTCGCAGCAGGTGTGAAAAAGGTTGTCGTCTCGGCTCCGGTCAAGGACGGTCCCACCGCCAATATCGTCATGGGCGTCAACGAAGACACCTATGACCCGGCCACGCATCACATCGTGACGGCGGCGTCCTGCACCACCAACTGTCTGGCCCCTGTGGTCAAGGTGATCCACGAAAACCTAGGCATCCGCCACGGCTCGATGACCACGATCCATGACGTGACCAACACGCAAACCATCGTGGACCGCCCGGCCAAGGACCTGCGCCGCGCGCGTTCGGCGCTGAATTCGCTGATCCCGACCACCACCGGCTCGGCCACCGCGATCACGCTGATCTATCCGGAACTGAAGGGACGGTTGAACGGCCACGCGGTACGAGTGCCTCTGCTGAACGCCTCGTTGACCGACTGCGTTTTCGAGGTGGAGCGCGAAACCACCGTCAAAGAGGTCAACGCCTTCTTCAAAGCCGCAGCCGAGGGCGAGTTGAAAGGCATTCTGGGTTATGAAACGCGCCCGCTGGTCTCGACCGATTACACCAATGACGAGCGGTCTTCGATCGTCGATGCGCCCTCAACCATGGTGGTGAACGGGACGCAGGTGAAAATCTATGCGTGGTATGACAACGAGATGGGATATGCGCACCGTCTGGTCGATGTCGCGCTCAAGGTTGGAGCCTTGCTGTGACATCCCGGCCCGAAGGACTGTCGGCCTATTTTGCGGTCACGGCGGCCTATTGGGCCTTTATGCTGACCGACGGGGCGCTGCGGATGCTGGTGCTGCTGCACTTTCATACGATGGGTTTCTCGCCGGTTCAGTTGGCATATCTGTTTGTTCTCTATGAAATCGCCGGGATGGGGACGAACCTTGCGGCGGGCTGGATCGCGGCGCGGTTCGGCCTGACTTCGACGCTGTATGCTGGGTTGGCTTTGCAGGTGGGGGCGCTGCTTGTTCTAACCCAACTAGACCCTAACTGGGCGATTCCGGCCAAAGTTGCCTTTGTGATGATCGTGCAGGGGGCCAGTGGCGTGGCCAAGGATCTGGCCAAGATGTCCTCGAAATCCGCTGTGAAGCTGCTGGCGCCGACCGAGGGCAGCGGGCTGTTTCGCTGGGTTGCTGTTCTCACCGGCTCGAAAAACGCCGTCAAAGGACTGGGCTTTTTGTTGGGCACTGCGTTACTGGCCACTCTGGGCTTTGTCTGGGCCACGCTGGCCATGGCGATTGTGCTGGCGGTTATTTTGGTGGCCGTCATCCTGTTGATGCCACCCGGCCTGCCCAAGGGGCGCAAGGGAGCGAAATTCTCCGAGGTTTTCTCGAAATCGTCAAATGTGAACTGGCTGTCGGCAGCGCGGGTGTTTCTGTTCGGCGCGCGGGACGTGTGGTTTGTGGTCGGCATCCCGATCTATTTCTATGCGGTCCTGTCCGACGGCACCGAAGAAGGCAACCGCGCTGCGTTTTTTATGATCGGCACTTTCATGGCCGTCTGGGTTATCCTCTACGGAGCCGTTCAGGCTAGCGCACCCAAAATTCTGCGCGCGTCGGAGCGCAGCGAAGGCGACCTGATCTACGCCGCCCGCAGCTGGGCCACTGCCCTATTTTGTGTTCCGGCAGCGCTGACGGTTGCAGTGCTGGTGTCCTCGGGTCCGCAGACATGGCTGACCGTCACGCTGGTTATGGGCCTGCTGGTGTTCGGGGCTATCTTTGCGGTCAACTCTTCGCTGCATTCTTACCTGATCCTGGCGTTTACTAAATCCGAACGGGTGACAATGGATGTGGGCTTCTATTACATGGCCAACGCGACGGGTCGCCTTGTGGGCACCGTGCTGTCCGGGCTGACCTATCAGATCGGCGGGCTGGCATTGGTTCTGGGCACCGCCACCGTGATGGTCGCGCTGGCGGCGCTGACGTCGGGCAAACTGACCGATCAGACCACCGAGGCCTACTCATGAGCATTTTCGAACGCTACCTGACCGTCTGGGTCGCCCTTGCTATGGTTGGAGGCGTACTAATCGGTCTGGCCGCACCGGGTTTAGTCGGGTTGATCGCCTCGGCCGAGGTGTCCAGTGTTAATCTGGTGGTGGCCCTGCTGATCTGGGCCATGGTCTATCCGATGATGGTCAGCGTCGATTTCGGCGCGGTTGCGGGCGTGGCACGCCAGCCGAAAGGGTTGATCGTGACACTGGTGGTCAACTGGCTGATCAAGCCCTTCACCATGGCACTGCTGGCGGTGTTGTTCTTCGACTATGTCTTCGCACCGTGGATTCGCCCCGAAGACGCAGCGCAATACACCGCCGGTCTGATCCTGCTGGGCGCGGCCCCCTGCACCGCGATGGTGTTTGTCTGGTCGCAACTGACCAAGGGGGATGCGACCTACACGCTGGTGCAGGTCTCGGTCAACGATCTGATCATGGTCGTGGCCTTTGCACCCATCGTCGCATTTCTGCTGGGTGTCACCGATATCGCGGTCCCGTGGAAGACTTTGGTGCTGGCGACCGTGCTTTATGTCGTGCTGCCCCTGATCGCGGGGTTGATCACGCGGTGGAAACTGGGCTCGCAAGACGCCATTGACGCGTTTTCGGCCAAGGTGAAACCGTGGTCGGTGCTGGGCCTGATTGCCACCGTTGTTATCCTGTTCGGCCTGCAGGGGCAGACCATTCTGGCGAAACCGCTGGTGATTGTCCTGATCGCCGTACCGATCCTGATTCAGAGCTACGGGATTTTTGCCCTGGCCTATGCAGCGGCCCATGCGTTGAAAATCCCCCATCGTATTGCCGCCCCTTGCGCCATGATCGGCACGTCCAACTTCTTTGAGCTGGCGGTCGCGGTCGCCATCAGCCTGTTCGGACTGAACTCGGGCGCCGCCTTGGCCACCGTGGTGGGCGTTCTGGTCGAAGTGCCGGTGATGCTGTCACTGGTGGCGTTCGCCAACCGCACGCGTGCCCGGTTCCCCGAACCTTCCGATTTCAACAGGCTGAGCACCAAGAAACTCAAACCTTAACGCGAGCACCGCAAGTGATCAGTGGGTCCCGCGCGGCACGAAATAGGGATCGATCAGAAGGGTTTCGCTCGCCTTGCCGGGCTCGGATAGCCGGCGTTCAAGCAAGTGGATCACGTGCTCGACCGACTGGTCGATGGGATTGTTCACGGTGCTCAGATTGAAGGTGGGCCATCGGGCCATTTCGATATCGTCGAAGCCTACAATCGACAGCGCACCGGGTACATCCAGCCCGATTTCCCGCGCCGCGGTCAGCGCGCCGATTGCGCTGGCATCATTGGCACAGACCAGCGCATCCAGGCGGTGATCCCGCAGCAGTTTCATCGACGCTTTATACCCGGCCTCGACGGTAAATTCCCCGGTCTCTTCCGCGATCAGGGATAACCCAACCTTTTCAAGGACAGCCAAAATACCCGCCCGGCGGTCAGCGGACGAAGCAAAGCAAGTCGCGCCTGCGATGTACCCGAAGCGTGTGCGTCCGCGATCAATAAGTGTTTGCGTCGCGATCCGCGTACCCTCGGCGTTTCGACAGCACACGTTATCGACCCCCGGCGCATCCACGATACGGCCGGATGAGATCATGGGGACGCCGAACTTGCTGCACTGCTCGACCAGCGGTCCGGGCATACTACCGCCGCGCAGAATCAGGGCGTCCAGCGGGTATCGCATCACCTGGTCAATTGCTGCTTCGGCGCGGTCATCACCGCCATCAATCAGAATCGGCCACTTGTTCAATGCGTTCAGCCGACCCACCAAACGGTTCACGAATTCGGAATCGTACGTACTGCGCATGTTGCCGACAAAAACTGCCACCAGATGCGACCGCCCCCCCTTTAACCCTGCCGCCAAAGCGTTGGGCTGATAACCCATGCGCGCGGCTATCTTATGGATTTTTTTTCTTTTGTTTACATCAAGATAAGCGCCCGGCGTAAAGGCGCGTGAGACGGCGGAACGCGACACTCCAGCCGCGTCGGCGACGGCTTGCGCCGTCACGCGGCGGGGCCTTTCGGCGGATTTGCTGCTGTCGTCTGTCACGCCAAATCTGTCCTCTTTTTTGGATTAATTTGTCAATATTGCTAGAAATCTTTCATCGAACTGTCATACGTTAACATTATGTGAGCACGTGTGCAGAATCCAGACACGGCTCGCCATGCAGGTCGGAGGGCTGCACGTTGAACAACGCTGCAGGAGAGCCTGCGCAACAACCTGGCATCTGTTGCCACCGGTCTCTTTGCTGCAAGGGGCCGAAATCGAACCGGAGGATCGAAATGACCAACCTGAAGTTTTGCGCAACAGCCGCAGCACTCGCGTTCACCGCGACTGCGGCCTTTGCAGAAACCGAAATCACCTGGTGGCACGCCCATGGCGGACAGTTGGGGGAAACCGTCAACAAGGTTGCCGAGAAGTTCAATGCTTCACAGGACGAATACAAAATCACTCCGATCTACAAAGGCAGCTACGAAGAGACGCTGACCGCAGGTATTGCGGCCTTCCGCGCCGGAGAACAGCCAAACATCATGCAGGTTTTCGACGCCGGTGCTGCCACCGTGATCGCCGCCAAAGGCGCGACCGTTCCGGTTCAGGACCTGCTGGCCGATAACGGCGTTGATTTTGATATCAACGACTACATCGCTGGTGTTCGCTACTTCTACGCCGACAGCGATGGTAAAATGATCGGCATGCCTTTCAACTCTTCGACGCCGATTTTGTATTACAACGTCGACGCGCTGGAAGCTGCAGGCGTGACGCCGCCGAAAACCTGGGAAGAGTTCCAATCGACCACCGCTCCGGCACTGAAAGAAGCGGGCTACATTGCGCTCAGCCAGTCACACCTGCCGTGGATCTTTACCGAGAACTTCATGTCGCGTCATGACCTGCCGTTTGCAACCAACAACAACGGCTATGACGGTACCGACACACAGATTCTGGTCAATAACGATGCGATCAAGGCACATTTCACTGCCGTGAACGAGTGGAAAGACAACGGCCTGTTCGAATGGTACGGCACCGGTTGGGGTGACAACGCCAAGCCGTTCGAAGAAGGCAAAGTTGCCATGTGGCTGGGCTCGTCGGGTTCGTTTGGCGGTCTGCTGCAGAAAGACCTTGGCTTCGAATTCAGCGCAGTTGAACTGCCCTATTGGGAAGCCGTGACAGCTGAGCCGACCCAAACCTTCATTGGTGGTGCTGCCCTGTTCGCGATGTCGGGCAAGTCGGACGAGGAAAACAAGGCGACGGCCGAATTCTTCCGCTTCCTCACCGCGCCCGAAACCCAATACTTCTGGCATCAGGAAACCGGTTACGTACCGATCACCGAGGCCGCCTATGAGCTTGCCAAAACAGAAGGCCACTATGACCGTTTCCCGGCCGCCGAAGTTGGTGTGAACCAGCTGCAGGACAAAGCCGGCGAGAACACCAAGGGATACCGCATGGGCTTCTACGTCCAGATCCGCGACATCATGAACCGCGAATATGGCCGTATCCTGACTGGTGAAACCGACGTGGAAACCGCTTTCAAAACCATCGAAGAGGAAGCCAACGAACTGCTGGCCCGCTTCGCCAAGACCCAGGGTTAAGCCCCGGGATCACCCCCAGGGTGGTCGCGTCTTCTCGGCGCGGCCATCACTTCTATTCTGAACGGACGGGTCATGAAACGCGCGGGCTTCGACAATATCTGGCTACCTGTGGCGCTGCTGCTGCCACAATTGATGATCATCGGCATCTTCTTCTACTGGCCCGCGGGCTGGGCGCTGCAATCATCGTTCTTTCTGCAGGACCCGTTCGGGTTCGGATCGACCTTTGTCGGGGCAGACAACTACACCTCGCTTATGGGCAATGATCAGTACAAGCGCATCGCATGGTTCACCGTTGTCTTTTCTGTCTTGGTCACCTTTTTCTCGCTGGCCATCGCGCTGTTGCTGGCGGTGAAGGCCGACAAAGTGCTGCGCGGGGCCAAGACCTATCGGACGCTGCTGATGTGGGTCTACGCCATTGCGCCGCCGGTCGCGGGCTTCCTTGGCATCCTGTTTTTCGACCAGAGCACCGGCCCGATGACCAAGTTCTTCCAGATGTTCGGCTGGGATTTCAAACTGGGCGTCGATTACAACGCCACCGCGACCGCAATGATCATCGTGTCGGTCTGGAAGCAGATTCCGGTAAACTTCATCTTTTTCCTGTCGGGCCTGCAATCCATCCCGCGTTCCGTGCGCGAGGCGGCGATGATCGACAACCGCTCGGCCACTGGACGGTTCTGGCAAGTCACCTTCCCCCTGCTAGCGCCGACCGCGTTCTTCCTGCTGATCATCAACATCACCTATGCGCTGTTTGACACATTCGGCATCATCGACGCGCTGATGAAGGGCGAACCCGGCAACAACCCGATGACGTTGGTCTACAAGGTCTATCTGGACGGGTTCCGGGGTAATGACCTTGGCGGTTCCTCGGCGCAATCCGTTGTCCTGATGGTTCTGGTACTGATCCTGACCGTCTTTCAATTCCGGCTTGTTGAACGCCGGATTCACTATACCTGAGGGGCTTGTCATGGCTGACACAACGCTTGAAACAACCGCCGAGACCCGCCCCCGCCGCATTCGCTGGGAAACAGTCGGAGATCACGTCGTCCTGATCCTCGGCTCCCTGCTGATGATCCTGCCGCCGTTGCTGGCGCTGACCACAGCCAGCCACGATGCGGTGACGATCCACCGCGAAGGGCTGCAACTGACGCTGGGCGACGATCTGGGCAAGAATTTCCACGCTGCCATGCTTGAAAAGGGCGGCTTCACCCAGACGGTCGACGGCACATTGATGCTGATGAATTCGTTCATTCTGGGCATCGGTTTTGCGGTGGGCAAGATCATCATCTCGATGATGGCCGCCTATGCAATCGTCTATTTCCGCCTCCGCTTTGCCACGCTGGCCTTCTGGATGATCTTTACCACTCTGCTGCTGCCGCTCGAGGTGCGTATCCTGCCGTCCTACGAAGCGATTCAGAAGCTGGGCCTGACAAACACCTATACCGGCCTGATCGTGCCACTGATCGCCTCGGCGACCGGCACCTTCTTCTTCCGTCAATTCTTCATGTCCGTGCCTGAGGAACTGGCCGAGGCCGCCCGCATCGACGGTGCAGGCCCGTGGAAGTTCTTCATCGACATCCTCGTGCCCCTCAGCCGGACGATGATCGCGGCGATCTTCATCATCATGTTCGTCTTTGGCTGGAACCAGTATCTGTGGCCGACCCTGATCACCACCGATGAAAGCTTCTTCACCCTGGTCCGGGGCATCAAGCAGATCGTACTGTCCTATACTGACAGCCAGATCCCCGAACATGGACAGGCTTTGGCGCTGGCCATCGTGGCGATGATCCCGCCTGTGGCCATCGTCATCTTTTTCCAGAACTGGTTCGTCAAGGGCCTCACAGAATCCGACAAATAAGGAATACGCGCATGGCTCAGGTTTCTTTAGAGGGCATCCGCAAGGTTTATCCCAACGGCTTTAAGGCGGTAGAAAGCACCAGCTTCACCATTCACGATGGCGAGTTCGTCGTTCTGGTCGGCCCCTCGGGCTGCGGTAAATCCACCCTGTTGCGGATGATCGCAGGGCTCGAGGATATCACCGAAGGTACTCTGAAAATCGGCGATCGGGTGGTCAACGATGTGGACCCGGCGGATCGGGACATTGCAATGGTGTTCCAGAACTATGCTCTGTACCCGCATATGACGGTGCGCAAGAATATCGGCTATGGGCTGAAGAACCGCGGCACACCGGCCGCGGAAATCGCGGCCAAGGTGGAAGACGCCGCCAAGATGCTGAACCTGACCGAGTACCTGGACCGCAAGCCAGCACAACTGTCCGGCGGTCAGCGTCAGCGCGTTGCCATGGGCCGCGCGGTGGTCCGCGATCCGGCATTGTTCCTGTTTGATGAACCGCTGTCGAACCTCGACGCCAAGCTGCGCAACCAAATGCGGATCGAGATCAAGGCCCTGCAGCGCCGCCTTGGCACCACTGCGGTCTACGTGACCCACGATCAGGTCGAGGCGATGACGATGGCGGATCGCATCATCGTTCTGAATGCAGGTCAGATCGAACAGATCGGCACCCCGTATGAAATCTATCACAACCCGGCCTCGACCTTTGTTGCATCCTTCATGGGCGCACCACCGATGAATCTGATCGAGGCTGAGGTGGCTGAACAGCAGGTCCGGATCAACGGGTATGACGGGCTGATGCCCGCCCCCGCCGCCTATGTCGGCCCCGTCACAATGGGCATCCGACCCGAGGATGTAGAACTGGACGATCAGGGTTCCGTCACGTTCCGTGTCGACATTCTTGAAGAACTGGGCGCCCACCGCCTTTTGCACGGCGCGATCGCGGATCAGCCCTTTACTGTGATGGTCGGCAAGGACCACGAAGTTCAAACCGGTGAGATCCGCGTCACCCTCAAGCCAGACGCTCTTAGGCTGTTCGATGTGGAAACGGGAAAAGTCCTTTGATTACTGAAATATTGAAGGTTCTTCCCGCTGTGACTCCGGATCAGCGTCAGGAAATTCTGGACGCGCCACGCACGTCTGAGGCTCACCGGGGCCTGTTGTCCGGCCTGCCCGCCATGAACGCTCTGCAGGTAGGGGGTGACGCTTCGGCTACTCAGTTACCCGCGCAATTCACCGTGGCCGCCTGGAATGTGGAACGCTGTCTGTTCCCCGAAGACACCGCCGCCCACCTGAAACCGATCATTCCGGACGTTGTTCTGTTGTCTGAGGTTGATTACGGCATGGCCCGCACCGCGCAGCGCCACACTACCGAAGAGATGGCGCGCGCACTGGGCATGGTCTACGCCTTCGGGGTCGAATTTCACGAGCTCGACCTGGGCGGCCCGACCGAACGATCCTTCTGCACCGATGCGTTCAACGAATGGGGCTGGCACGGCAACGCGATCCTGTCTTCGGTCCCGTTTGAACGCACTGCCCTGATCCGTCTGGACGATCACGGCCACTGGTTCACGCCCGAGGCCGGCGCGGTCGACCCCGATCAACCCCGTGTCGGCGGTCGAATGGCCATCGCCGCAGTGATCCCCGGTGCCAGCGGCCCTGTCTGCGTGGTCTCGACACATCTGGAAAGCAACGCGGACACGGCGCACCGGCATGCTCAGTTTGAACGGTTGCTGCAAACCGTGGATGCTTTTGCACCCGGTCTCCCGGTTCTCATCGGCGGAGACCTGAACACCGGCAACCACCTTCCGCCCGATTTCGACTGGCGGCAGGAAACCCTGTTCGATCTGGCCGAGGGTCACGGCTATTCCTGGGCTTTCACCCCGCCGGGGCACACGACGCGGCCAAGCCTGATCACCCCGCACCCGAACCGAAAAATGAAACTGGACTGGCTGGCAGGTCGCGGATTCGCACCTGTCGAAAGCGGGCTTCTGACCTCTATTTCCGCCTCAGGCACCCCCTTGTCGGACCACGATTGCGTCTGGAGCACCATTCGCCTGCAGAACGAAACAGCCTGAAACTGGCGACCCCGGCAGGATTCGAACCTGCAACCTGCCCCTTAGGAGGGGGCTGCTCTATCCAGTTGAGCCACGGGGCCGCGCAAGGCCCTCTGTAACGCGGTTTTTTTCGGTTGTCATGAGTTTTGCACAACAGTTGTAAAACGCGTCCTGTTCACGCTACCATCAGGCAAAACAACAGTGCAGGTGCCCTCCGTGACCACAGAAACAAAACGCCCGCTTACCCTTCGTGATGTCTCGGAAGCGTCCGGAGTGTCAGAGATGACGGTCAGCCGGGTTCTGAGAAACCGGGGCGACGTGTCCGACGCCACCCGCACACGCGTTCTGGCCGCCGCGAAAGAGCTTGGATACGTACCCAACAAGATCGCAGGCGCGCTGGCCTCAAGCCGGGTGAATCTGGTCGCGGTGATCATCCCGTCACTGTCAAACATGGTCTTCCCCGAGGTTTTGACCGGTATCAATCAGGTGCTGGAAGATACCGAATTGCAGCCCGTGGTCGGCGTCACCGACTATTTGCCCGAAAAGGAAGAAAAGGTCCTGTACGAGATGCTCTCGTGGCGGCCTTCGGGGGTGATAATCGCAGGGCTGGAGCATACCGAGGCCGCCCGTGCCATGCTGGATTCGGCAGGTATTCCGGTGGTTGAGATCATGGATACCGATGGCAAACCTGTGGACGCAATGGTTGGCATCTCGCACCGCCGGGCCGGGCGTGAAATGGCTGAGGCGATTCTGAAAGCGGGTTACGAACATATCGGTTTCATGGGCACCAAGATGCCGCTGGACCACCGCGCGCGGAAACGTTTTGAAGGCTTCACCGAAGTTCTCGGCAAGAACGGTGTCGAGATCGAGGATCGCGAGTTCTATTCCGGAGGTTCGGCCCTTGCCAAAGGGCGTGAGATGACACAGGCCATGCTTGATCGCTCTCCGGATCTGGATTTCCTTTATTATTCCAACGACATGATTGGCGCGGGCGGACTGTTGTACCTGCTGGAACAGGGCATCGACATACCGGGGCAGATCGGCCTGGCCGGGTTCAACAATGTCGAGCTGCTGCAAGGCCTGCCGCGCAAGCTGGCCACGATGGATGCCTGCCGGTTGGAGATTGGACGGAAGGCGGCTGAGATCATCGCCCGGCAACTGGCCGATCCGGAAGCCGAGATCGACACCCGCGTGACCCTGACCCCCAAGATCAGCTTTGGTGACACTCTGAAACGGCGCTAATGCCATGGCGTTGCCACGGCTGGACAACAAGGCGGCTCGTGCTCTGTTCATGGACCGTCACGCGCTGGCCGAACAGCCTTCGGGTGGGGCCAAGGGTGCGGACCTGCTGGACCTGATCCACCGGCTGGGTTTTGTGCAGCTGGACAGCATCAACACCGTCGCCCGCGCCCATGACATGATCCTGTTTTCGCGGCGGCCTTCTTACCGCGCGAAGAACCTCAAACGTCTATATGAGCGCGACAAGGCATTGTTCGAACACTGGACCCATGACGCAGCGGTCATTCCGATGGAGTTCTATCCGCACTGGCACCTGCGGTTTCAACGGGATGCCGATCTGCTGAAATCTCGCTGGAAGAACTGGCGTCGCGACGGTTTTGAACAGCAATTTGCCACTGTCCTGCAACATATCCGCGACCACGGGCCGGTATCGTCCTCCGATGTGGGCAAAGACGAAAAGAAAGGATCGGGCGGTTGGTGGGACTGGCACCCCTCGAAAACTGCGCTGGAGTTTCTGTGGCGGTCGGGGGCCCTGACGGTGATTGGCCGCAACGGGTTTCAGAAACGCTATGACCTGACGGAACGGGTGATCGACACGCATCTGTGCCCGGGCAACATGCACTGCGATGCCGAGGCGACCGCGGACTGGCTGTGCAATGCCGCGCTGGACCGGCTGGGCTTTGCCACGTCCGGAGAGCTGGCGGCGTTTTGGGACACGGTCAGCGTGTCCGAGGCGAAAACTTGGTGCCAACAGGCTCTAACAAGCGGGGATTTGGAGGAAATCGAAGTGACCTGCGCCAACGGGCAGGTGCGGAAACTGCTGGCCCGACCAGGGCTGACCGAGACTGACCTGCCCGCATCACCGGGCCGTATCCGGGTTCTCAGCCCGTTCGACCCCATGCTGCGCGACCGCAACCGGGCCGAACGGCTGTTCGGCTTCCACTATCGGATCGAGGTCTTCGTCCCTGCCGCCAAGCGGACCTACGGGTATTATGTCTTCCCTCTGCTGGAGGGCGACCGGATGATCGGCCGCATCGATATGAAGGCGCAGCGTGACCGGGGTATTCTGCAAGTCAGCGCACTGTGGCCGGAACGATCCGTGCGCTGGTCGGATGCCCGTACTCGGCGGCTGCAATCGGAACTGGACCGGGTCCGCCGGTTTGCCGGGCTGGATGACGTAGAATTTGAAACAGACTGGCTGAAAGACCCTAAATAAGTTCTATTCTGCATCCGTCAGCGTCAATTGGATCGGCTGCAACCCATCAATACCACCGTCTATCACATCGCCAGCCTGCACCGGGCCGACACCGGCAGGTGTGCCGGTCAGGATCAGGTCTCCGGGCCGCAGGTGGTAGTAGCCGGGCAGATGGCTGATAATCTCGTCAATCTTCCAGATCAGCTCGCTCAGCTTTGCATCCTGACGGATTTCGCCATTCACGCTCAGATGAATGCGGGTGGCATCTTGCGGCGACCAGTCCGCCGCACGAGTCAGCGGCGCAAACACAGTTCCGGCCTCAAGGTCCTTGACCAGATCCCAGCGACGCTGCTTGTTTCGCTCGCAGATTTGCAGGTCGCGGCGGGTCATGTCCAGCGCACAGCCATAGGCGTAAACCGCATCCCAAGCCTGCGTATTGGTGGCGCGGAAGACGGGTTTGCCAAGGGCCACCGTCAGTTTCATCTCGTGATGAAAATCCCCGGTGCCCGGCGGATACGGCAAGGTCGCCCCGGTCAGCACCGCATTTGGGGCGGATTTGGTGAAATAGAACGGAGCCTCACGATCGACCTCGTGCCCCATTTCGGCCGCGTGTATCGCGTAGTTGCGTCCGACACAGAAGATCCGCCCCACCGGATACGCCGCCTGCTGCCCTTGAACCGGAATTGCAATCGGTTCGGGAAGAGAAAACACAGTGACTGGCATCATGGCTTCCATTTATTTCAGGCAGCCCGCTTCTTGGTGCCGCTATCGGGTAGGACAAGACTCTCGGTATTGCGCATGCCCAAGTGCAGCAGAACAAACTGTCAGTCCAAGAAAACTTGAGCAATATCTGTCACAATCCAGGCGTTCTGCCTTGGAAACCACCGGAACAGTTCTAAATTGATGAGTGGCAGAGCGATTTCGCCGACTAATCGGGGTACGGCGAGCTCTGGCCGCCGCTCACAAGTACGGCGGGTAAACATGCACCCGTCTGGACGTGAAGACATCCTATAATCCCGCGAACCACGCGGCGTTACCGGGTGCGAATACTTCAGAGAACTACGGCCAAAGACTTTACCCCCAAAGACTTTGCGTCAGAGAGCCGGGTTATTTCGGTCCGGCACGTTTTCTGAAGCGCAGGCCGGACCGTCGGTATCTATCCGACGCAACCGGCCTCGGGCCAGGCACATAATCCAGTACACGTCTGGCCGCCCCGCCGGAGATAATACCTTTCTCCGGCGGGGTTCGAAGGTGAGGCGTCACGTTTCCAGATCACGCAGTTCATTCAACAGATCTAGCAGCGTCTCATGCCGTTCCGGGCCCAGCTTGGTGCGCAAATCCTCGGCCAGATGAATGGTCACCTGTATGTTGTCGCGGATAATCTGCTTTCCCTTTGCCGAAATGTCGACGATCTGCCTGCGCCTGTCACCGGGGTGGACTTCCCTTAGGATCAGGCCCTTGACCTCGAGCTTTTGCAGAATGCGGGTAAGGCTGGGCAACAGCAGGCACGCCCGGTCCGCAAGATGGGTCGGCTCTTGCGGGCCTTCCTCTTCCAGAACGCGCAATACGCGCCATTGCTGTTCGGTTACACCGACATCCGCCAGCATCTTGCGAATGGGCCCCATGACCCGTTCTCTGGCCCGAAGTAATGCAATGGGCAATGAACGTGACGTCAATGGTACTTCATTGGTCATAGGAAATTCTCGCCGAATTCCGGCTGCACTGCAACGGGCCAATCCGTTTTTCTGGGTGTTTATGCGGATTTAGCCCAAAATAGACACTGAATTGTCATGCGCAATTTACTGTGTTCAGGGCTATTGAAAGGTTACATGATCGAAAGATCGTTGACCTTAGGCCACGGATGACCATCACTGTCGGCGGAGTAAAATCCGGCCATGTAAGACGTGCGCCGGGTCAATAATGAGGTCTGCGATGAAGTGGGATGAGTTCACTGACTGGGGTAAGAAAATTACCGAATGGGCGCAGGATTACCACCTGACCGTGGGTGACAGGCCCGTTCGCGCCCGAACCGAACCGGGCGAGGTTCTGGACGCCCTGCCTGCCCATCCACCGGAACAGGCGCAGGCGATGGAGGATATCTTCCGCGATTTCGAGGATATCGTGATGCCGGGGATCACCCATTGGCAACACCCCCGGTTCTTTGCTTATTTCAATGCCAACACATCGCCTCCGTCGGTTTTGGCCGAGTTTCTGACCAGCGCCATCGCGCCGCAATGCATGTTGTGGCAGACCTCACCCGCCGCGACCGAGATGGAAACGCGGATGATGGACTGGCTGCGTCAGGCGCTGGACCTGCCCAAAGGGTTTGCCGGCGTCATTCAGGACTCAGCCTCCTCGGCGACGCTGGCGGCGGTGCTGACCATGCGGGAAAAGGCGTTGAACTGGCAGGGAAACCAGCAGGGTTTGTTCGGGCAGAAGCCACTGCGCGTCTATTGCTCGGCCGAAGTACATACCTCGGTGGATCGCGCCATCTGGGTGGCCGGGGTCGGACAGGACAATCTGGTGCGCATCCCGATCAAGGGAGACTGGCGCGGCATGGACCCCGAGGCGCTGGAAACGGCGATTCAAGCCGACTTAGACTCTGGTCAACAGCCCGCGGGTGTCATTCTGTGTGTCGGGGGAACCGGCACCGGGGCGACCGATCCGGTGGATGAATGCCTGAAGATCGCGCAGAAATACGGGCTGTATTCCCATATTGACGCGGCTTGGGCGGGGTCAGCTATGATCTGTCCGGAATACCGCCACTATTGGCCCGGGATCGCGCAGGCCGACAGCATCGTGTTCAATCCGCATAAATGGCTGGGCGTGCAGTTCGATTGCTGTGCGCATTTCCTGAAGAACCCCGACGATCTGGTGCAGACGCTGGCGATCAGTCCGGAATACCTCAAGACGCACGGCAAGGACGGGATCATCAACTATTCGGAATGGTCAGTGCCTCTGGGCCGTCGGTTCAGAGCGTTAAAACTGTGGTTCGTGCTGCGCGCCTATGGGTTGGAGGGGCTGCGCGAAAGGCTGCGCAACCATGTCAACTGGTCCATTGACCTGCATGACCGGCTGGCGGCTGCGCCGGGTTTTCAAATCGTCACTCCGCCAATGTGGTCGCTCTGGACCTTCCGCTACATACCCGATGGGCATACGGACCTGGACGATCTGAACTTGCGTTTGATCAACGCGATCAACGATGATGGCCGCATCTATCTAACCCAGACCCGCGTCGATGGTGATCTGGTGATCCGCTTTCAGGTCGGTCAGTTCGAAACCACCGAGGATGACGTCCGCATGGCCTATGATGTTATCACCGAAATCGCCCGCTCACTTACCTAGAGGTTCCCATATGGCTGCACCTGATAACTCGTTTAAACAGGCTCTAATAAAGGGAGATCAGTTGATCGGCTGCTGGAGCAGTTTTGCCGAACCCGTCGCGGCTGAGATCATGGGCACCGCAGGTTTCGACTGGCTGGTGATCGACGGAGAGCACGCGCCGAATGACATCCGCTCGCTGCGGGATCAGCTGATGGCGCTTGCCGCCAGCCCCTCGCACCCGGTGGTGCGGGTGCCGGTGGGCGATACCGCACTGATCAAGATGGTGCTGGATATCGGCGCGCAGACCATTCTGGTGCCAATGGTCAACAGCGTCGAACAGGCACGCGAGTTGGTGCGGGCCTGCCGATATCCGCCCGTAGGCCTGCGCGGGGTCGGTGCCGGGGCGGCACGGGCTACGGGTTATGGCTCGGTCTCGGACTATATTCAGACCGCGGATGAGCAGATTTGCCTGCTGGTGCAGGTGGAAAACCGCGCCGGGATGGCGGCACTGGACGACATTCTGCAGGTTGATGGCGTCGATGGCGTGTTCATCGGCCCGGCGGACCTGTCCACCGATATGGGATTTCAGGGCAACAGCGCCGCGCCCGAGGTGCGCGCCACCATCGCCGATGCAATCGTGCGGATCAAAGCCGCGGGCAAAGCGCCCGGCATTCTGGGCACCAATGACGAAACCAATCAGGCTTATCTGGAGATGGGTGCACAGTTTCTGGCGGTTGGGATTGATGTGATGCTGCTGGCGCAAGCCGCAAGGGCACTGGCTGCTAAGTGGAAGGCAAAATAGCGCGCTAACCCTGCATTGCAGCAGCAGCCTGCGCGTAACCGCCCGAAGCCCCGTCAACGAAATGCACATGGTCGTCCCGCATCGCCGAGGGCACAAAACAGGTCATCATCGCCTCGTCCTGTGCGTGCAACCCATAGCGGACCTTGCCCTGTTCGCGCGCCTGTTCCAGCATAATCCTGATTTGCTTGAGCGTCGCCGGATCGCAATCCAGTGTCATCTTCAGCCCGTCATCAAACTTGCGGAAGTCTGCGTTCCGACTGACCATATGTTTATAGTGGCCGGGATCGAACTCACCCAACCGCTTACCGGTTTTGAACAACAGCGCGATCAGCAAGTTCTGCCCCAGCAGCTTTATCCTTTGCCCAAGCAGGTTACGCCCAGCGCGGGAAACACGCGCGTCAAGCTCGACATCCGGGGGTGGCCAACTGATCGGAGGGCCGTTTTCCGGCACTGGGTGGCCGGCACGCTCCAACCGTTCCGAGGCGGTCAGAACCGACCGGGCCAGATCGGCAAAATCGCTCTCGGTCGCTTTCTGCGTCGGCTGCACCACCAGCGAAACGATCTGCCCATGACGCGCCTTGCTGTTGGACCAGCGGCAGGACAGGCCGGTCAGATCAGGCAGTGCGCCCGGTTCGGCGGGCGGCACTTCGAACGCACCGGATTTCATCTGCGTTTCGGCCCAGACCAGCCCGCCGCCCGAGAACATGGCGTAATCCACCCCGTCCGAGGGCGCATAGCGCGCCACTCGCAAGTCCCGGCCCGTCAAGCGGATTTCGGATACCGGCACCAATGCCCCGCGCAATGCGATCGAGAACTCTTCATCGGCCCAGCGCCGCAGCTCGGCCAGCACCGTGCGGGCGGTATCGACGGCGCTTGCGGGGATCGCAAATCCGGCGCCATCGCCACCGAAAACATAGGGAAACTCCTGCCCCTTCAGCGCGTTTATCATTGCCGAGATCACCGCCGCGCCCACCATGTTGACGGTTTTGTAACGACCCCTTGCAATCTCACCGGTGGAATCGACGATATCGGCCACGCCCAGCGCCCAGTCACCCGGCACGGGCGTAAACCTCGCTGGTTGCGCCAAACTGGTGAAGTCCCGCTGTCGGGGAAGGCTGTCATAAAAGGCGGCCTGTGCGTCTTTCATCGGCACCTCGGGATCATGGGTATCGGAACAAATAGCCCGAATGTGAACGCTGTCCGGTGAAAACAGTATAACACACAAGCTTGTGTGGCGCACCGGGACGTGCCAAGCGTTTCTGCGCAGCTTGGGGGAGAAGGGGCGGTTCATGAAGGCAGGTCTGGTAGTCTTGTGCCTGGGCTATGTGCTCAGCCAGTTCTTTCGCGCCTTTCTGGCGGTGCTGAGCGTTGATCTGGGCCGCGATATCGGCGCCACGCCCGAGGATCTGGCCTTTGCCTCGGGGCTTTGGTTTCTGGTTTTTGCCGCCATGCAGTTGCCAGTGGGTTGGGCACTGGATCAGATCGGGCCGCGCCTGACAGCAGCAGTTCTGTTGCTGGTCGGCGGCGCGGGCGGCGCGGCACTGTTTGCCCTGGCCAGTACACCGTTTCATGTCGCTGTCGCCATGGGGTTGATCGGTGTCGGGTGTTCTCCGGTGCTGATGGCATCTTACTACATCTTTGCGCGGGAATACCCGCCCGCGCGCTTTGCGACGTTGGCGGCGGTGATGCTGGGCGTGGGCTCGGTGGGCAATCTGGTGGCCTCCTACCCCACCGCGCTGGCGGTCGAGCTGATGGGGTGGCGCGCGACGATGTGGGTGCTGGCGCTGTTCTCGGGTGCCATTGCGCTGGGCATCTGGATCACCGTGCACGATCCAAAACGGGTTGAGACCGAGCACCGGGGGTCTGTGCTGGACCTGCTGAAGGAACCCGCGCTTTGGGCGATCCTGCCGCTGATGCTGGTGGCCTATGCGCCCGCGGCGGCCACGCGTGGGTTGTGGGCCGGGCCATATCTGAGCGATATCTTCAAACTCAGCACCACCCAGATCGGTACGGCGACGCTGATCATGGGGGCGGCGATGATTGCGGGCACCTTTGCCTATGGTCCGCTTGACCGGATGCTGGGTACGCGGAAATGGGTGATCTTCGGCGGCAATGCGCTGGGCACGGCGGCGCTGGTGCTGCTGTGCCTGTGGATCGACAGCGCGGTCTGGCTGTCAGTACTGCTGATGGCGGTGATTGGCTTCCTCGGGGCCAGCTTTCCGGTCATCATGGCGCATGGCCGCGCCTTTGTGGCTCCGCATCTGGTGGGGCGGGGCATGACCCTGCTGAACCTCTTTGGCATTGGCGGCGTTGGCATTGCGCAATTCGTCACGGGACGCATCCATGCGGCCACAGTGGACATCAGCCCGACCGCGCCCTACACAGCGATATTCGGCTTTTTCGCGATCACGCTTGCCATTGGCTGCGTGATCTACCTATTCAGCCGCGACAGCGTCGACTGACGCTGAAACCGTCAGGAGCACCCATGTCCGACCCGCGCGTCATTGCCCCCAATCTAAAACGCAGGCTTTCGGGCGTGACGGCGACGATTGCCCGGCTGGTGCCGCTGCAGGTTCAATGGATCGACATCGCCGCGACGGGGCCGGGCCTGCCATCGGACATCCCGCATATCCCTCTGGGCCGCCTACCCTTTCTGTCGCGCAAAACCCAGCGTGTCTGGCACGCCCGCCGCAACACCGAGATGCTGCTGGGCCTGTTCCTGCGCAACATCCTGCGGCTGAAGCTGAAACTGCTTTTCACCAGCGCCTCGCAACGGGCCCACACCGGTTACACCAAATGGCTAATCGAGAAGATGGACGCGGTGGTCGCCACCTCGCGCAAGACGGCCGGGTATCTGGAGCGCGACGCGCAGGTGATCATGCATGGCATCAACCTGCAGGATTTCACTCCGCCCGAAGACAAATCCGCTGTTCGGGCAGAACTGGACCTGCCCGAAGGCCTGTTGCTGGGCTGCTATGGCCGCATTCGCCACCAGAAAGGCACCGACGCCTTCGTTGATGCGATGATCGACCTGTGTGGCCGCTTTGAAGACGTGCACGGCATCGTCATGGGCCGCGCCACCGAGAAACACACCGACTTTCTGGCCGAACTGAAAGACAAGGTCGCCAAGGCGGGCCTGTCCGACCGTATCCTGTTCAAACCCGAGGTGACCGTGGACCAGATCGCCGAGTGGTATCAGGTGCTGGATCTGTTCATCGCCCCGCAACGGTGGGAAGGGTTCGGCCTCACCCCATTGGAGGCGATGGCTTGCGGCGTGCCGGTTGTCGCCACCGATGTGGGCGCGTTTTCCGAGATTGTCACCAACCCGTCGCTAGGCCGCGTGGTGGAGCCCGGTGACATCCCCGCCTTGGCTGATGCCGCCGCCGAAATGCTGACCGACCGCGATTCCCTGACGCAATCCGGCATCGCCGCCCGCGCCCATGTCGAGCAGAATTTCGATATATATGGCGAGGCCAAGACCCTAGTGGCGCTTTACGAACGGCTTCTGAACGACGCCTGACGCTCCTTGCCGCGTAAAATCGGCGTCATTGGGGGAATATCGCCCCGAAAACCCTTTTTTCTTTCTCGCCGCGCGGCTATGAACGCGCGTCCTTAACTTTGGAGACATGAAATGGGCTATCGCGTCGTTGTCGCCGGCGCCACGGGTAACGTGGGCCGCGAAATGCTGAACATCCTGGCGGAACGCCAGTTCCCGGTCGATGAACTTGCCGCCCTGGCAAGCCGTCGTTCGCTGGGTACCGAAGTAAGCTTTGGCGACAAGACACTGACGACCCAGGACATCGACACCTTCGATTTCACCGGCTGGGACATGGCTCTGTTTGCCATCGGCTCAGACGCAACCAAGACGTATGCCCCCAAGGCGGCAGCGGCTGGCTGCGTGGTGATCGATAACTCGTCGCTCTATCGCTATGACCCGAAGATTCCGCTGATCGTGCCGGAATGTAACCCTGAGGCGATCCACGACTACAAGAACAAGAACATCATCGCCAACCCGAACTGTTCGACTGCGCAGATGGTTGTCGCGTTGAAGCCCCTGCACGACCGCGCCAAGATCAAGCGCGTTGTGGTGTCGACCTATCAGTCGGTCTCGGGCGCCGGTAAAGAGGGTATGGACGAGCTGTGGGATCAGACCAAAGCGGTCTACAACCCCACCACCGAGGTTGAACCGAAGAAGTTCCAGAAGCAGATCGCCTTCAACGTCATTCCGCAGATTGACGTCTTCATGGAAGACGGCTCGACCAAGGAAGAGTGGAAGATGGTTGTGGAAACCAAGAAGATCGTCGATCCGTCGATCAAGGTCACGGCAACCTGCGTCCGCGTTCCGGTCTTCGTTGGCCACTCTGAGGCTGTGAACATCGAGTTCGAGGAATTCCTGGACGAAGACGAAGCCCGTGACATCCTGCGCGAAGCACCGGGCATCATGGTGATCGACAAGCGCGAGGCCGGCGGCTACGTCTCGCCGGTCGAATGTGCGGGCGATTTCGCCACCTTCATCAGCCGCATCCGTCAGGACTCGACCATTGAAAACGGCATCAACCTGTGGTGCGTCTCGGACAACCTGCGCAAGGGTGCTGCACTGAACGCAGTGCAGATCGCCGAATTGCTGGGTCGTGAAGTTCTGAAAAAGGGCTGAACCCGTTCCAACAGAAATGCCACAAGGGCCACCAAATCCGGGTGGCCCTTTTTCTTTTTCTTGTAGTGAAATAAAGCGCCTGCAACCTTTGCGGGTAGCCGGAACCTTTTCTCTGCGAGCACTTATGAAAAACCTGTTTTATCTGTTGGCGCTTGCGCCGACGTTGCTGTCTGCCGAAACTTTCACAATCGACACCAAAGTCAGCGAAGTGACAGTATACCCACAAGGAGTCGAAGTTCTTCGAACCGGAAGCTATTCGATCCCTGCCGGCACACATCGGCTGGTACTGTTGGGCGTCCCGGCCAGTGATCCGGATACCCAGTTGTCAACGATGCAGGTTCAGGCCGATGGGCTCAGCCGATCCGCGCTCATTGTTCGCGGAGATGATGTGCCCTGGCATGACTACGTCAGCGATGAGGTCAAACAGGCCGAGGATCGCGTCACTGATATCGAAAACCAGATCGCGGCGGTAGAGGACAGGGCCGAAACTGCGCGGCTCAGGGCCGAGGCGGCCCGTCATAAGATCGCATTCCTGTCCAATCTGGGCCGGAACGAGGGTCTGGCAGGTTCAGATGCTGAAAACCTGCGCAGAATTGCTCAAATGGTTGGAGAAGAATCTCTGAACGCCGAGAACACTGCCCAAACCGCCGAAATCGAAGCACGCAAAATCGAAGAGAAACTGGTCGATCTGGAAGAGCAACTGGACGCAGCACAAGCCGATCTGGCTGCCTTGCTGCCAGAAACGGACGAGCGACTGTTCATCGCTGTGGACGTCACTGCCAAAGCGGCGTCCGAGGGCGCTATTTCCCTGTCTTACATCGAATTCTACAACGCAGGATGGCAACCCGGGTACGAATTTGATCTGAAGACCACAGACACGCCCGAAGTCCGGATCGACCGACGCGTTCTGGTGACGCAGGAGACTGGCGAGAACTGGCAGGACGTCAGGCTTAGCGTGTCGACACTTCAACCCGTTGGGCAAAACAGCGCATCGCGTATCTTTTCCCAACGCAGGTCAATCAGCGAATACGTTGCAAATCTTGAAGAACCAGTTGTCGAAGCCCCGGTGGTGGTGGAGGAAACTGCGGGCTTTGCACCCGATCCCGCATCCGTTCAGGGCACCGGCATTACCTATACCTTGTCCGAGCCGATCTCGATCGCGAGCGGGTCTGAGATTGCCGAATTCGCCCTGGACAGCATGACCCAGTCGGTTGAACTGTTTGCGCTGGCAAACCCACGTCGCGATGAAACGGCGTATCGCACAGCACGTTTCACCAATCCTTACGACCAGATGTTGCTGTCGGCGAACTATGCCAGATGGCGGGTCAACGGAGTGTTGGTGGCAGCGGACAGCACCGCAAGCATTGGTCCACGGGAAGAGGTTGAGATGGGGTTTGGCCCGCTTTACGCCCTGACCGTCAACCGCAACATCCTGGGGCGTAGCCAAGGCGATGTTGGTCTTATTTCACGCTCCAATCAAAGTCAGGAACGCGTCCAGATTAAGATTGAAAATCTGACAGGCGAAACCTGGCCGCTCCGCATTTTGGACCGCGTGCCTTTTTCCGAACAGGACGATCTTGAGATCACCTGGACTGCCCAGCCGAAACCAAACGAAGAAAACGTAGACAACCGGCGCGGCATTCTGGCATGGGAGCTGGAGCTGGCGCCGGGTCAATCGGAGACGATTCAATTGGATACCAAACTCAGTTGGCCCGAAGGAATGGAGCTGCACTGATACGCTCCATCCCATGTCACCTACAGCGCCTGCCCCTCCTCATCAAAAAACTGAAGCTTTTCAGGCGCAAAGTGCAGGCCGATCTTTGCTCCGGCCTTGATCTCGGTATCGCCACCAAGGCGGACGGTGACTTTCTCCTCGGTGCCGCAATCGACAATGACGAACATATCGGCACCGAGGTATTCGACCACCTCGACCAGCCCGTCGCTGTGGCCCGCGCCGGGTTCGACCACACTGATATGCTCCGGGCGAATGCCCAGCATCGTGGCCGTACCGGTGCGGTCGAAAGGTCCGCTGCCGCCGTTTTCCAGTTGGAACTGGTCACCTGACACGGTGCAGGGCAGGACGTTCATTTTCGGGCTGCCGATGAACTGTGCCACGAACAGGTTGGCGGGGCGCTCGTATAGCTCACGCGGCGTACCGACCTGCGCGATTTTGCCGAATTCCAGCACGACGATGCGGTCGGCCAGGGTCATCGCTTCGACCTGATCATGGGTCACATAGATCATGGTGCGATTGAGGCTCTGGTGCAGCTTGGCAATCTCATACCGCATCTCGACCCGCAAAGCGGCGTCGAGGTTGGACAGAGGCTCGTCGAACAGGAATGCGGTGGGGTCGCGCACGATCGAACGCCCGATCGCCACGCGCTGGCGCTGCCCACCGGACAGGTCCTTGGGGCGACGTTCCAGATAAGGTTCCAGCTTGAGCACTTCGGCGGCCTTGCCCACACGCTCGGTTATCTCGGCCTTCGGAACACCTGCCACCTTCAGCGAAAAGCCCATATTCTCGGCCACGGTCAGGTGGGGATAGAGCGCATAGGACTGGAACACCATCGTCAGCCCGCGCTTTGAGGGAGGGTGATCAGTGACGTCATTCCCGTTGATCAGAAGCGACCCGCGCGAGATATCCTCGAGCCCGCCGATCATCCGCAACAGGGTGGACTTGCCACAGCCCGAGGGGCCGACGAAGACGACAAACTCACCCTCTTCGATCTGCAGGTCGATGCCTTTGATCACCTGCACTTCGCCGAACCATTTTTCGACGGATTTGAGCTCGATGCTGCCCATCAGTTCCTCCCTGCCCAATGCAGCCAGACGGCGGCTGTCCAAGTGAACGAATTGCCCCCGGCCGGGCTGCCGGTGATCGGGTCGTAATATTCCGCAAAGCCGTGGCCCGCGATCAGACGCGCGGTTTTCAGGCGCAAGGTTTCGGCTTCGACACCGTGGCCCATTTCCGCCAGTCCGAACCCTATCAGCATGTTCATGAAAGCCCAGGTTGGCCCGCGCCAATACCGGCGCTCATCAAACTTGGGCATGTTCGGGTCATAGCTGGGGATCGGGTGCGGGACGGTGGTCAGCACAGTCTTCACACGGTCCAGCATCTGAGGGGCTTCAATCCCTCCAAACCAGCACAAATAGCTTGCGTTAGAGACACTTTCGGCCCATTCGCCAGTATGCGCATTGCGGGCATCAAAGGCAGCCAGCGGCTCATTCCACAGCGACCGTGCACCGGCCTCAAGCCGGACCACATCCGCGTCAAGACCCTCGGCTTCGATCCCCAGTTCCTCGCTTATCGCCAACAGATCACGGGCGGCGCGCAGTGTGGCGAAACTCATGGTCGGGTCGGCGACGCGGAACGGGTTGACCTCCAGCAGTTTCTGCTGATCCCAACCAACCTCGCGCCCGATCTTCACCAGTTTGATATAGCGATCATAGTCGTATTTGGTGGGCCGGTCGGCGCTGTTCACATGGCTGGTGTCGCGGCGCTGATACTCGCCCACATCCGAGGCATCGATCCCCGCCATCGCACCATCCCAGTCCGGCGCATTGTCGCGCCCGGCTTCCCAAGGATGGGTGGTGCAGACAGCGCCGTGCTCATCCAGACGCCACGCCATGAACCAGCGATGCCAGGCCAGCATGGCCGGGAACAGAGCACGAAGGCGCACCTCACCGGCCGCACGGTCCTTGTCCCAAACCCGCCGCGCCATAGTGGCGGCCAGCGGTGGCTGGGTGACGCCCGATGACGCAATCGGCCCGGTGCCGCCCCAGACATCCGGCCCGGGGAAATAGCCTGGATCGGGCTGATGAAACAGAATGTGGGGCACCATGCCGTTGTCCCACTGGCCCGAGAACAGCGTTTCAAGCTCGACCCAGGCGCGGTCAATATCGAATTCTGCAAAGCCCAGCGCTGCCACGGCACTGTCCCAGTTCCACTGATAGGGATAGAGGCCGCTGGTCGGGATCGTGTAACCACCCCGATCATTGGCAATCAGAATATTGCGGGCCGATTCACCCGGTGTTGTATAATAGTTCATCTCAGTCATCCTTTGACCGAGCCTGCGGTCAGGCCTTTGGTCATGAAACGTTCAAGCCCCAGGAACAGGGCCATGATCGGAACGGTGGCAATCACCGCACCGGCCATCAGGTGTTGGCGGGGAATTTCCGAGGAGTTCAGCATCGTGACGCCTCGGGTCAGGGTAAATTTCGACGGATCGTCCAGCAGCATGAAAGCCAGCAGGAATTCATTCCAGGCGATCATGAAGACATAGAGCGAGACCGACGCCAGCGCTGGCAGGCTGAGCGGCAGGGTGATTTTCCAGATCACCGCCAGCCGCGACAGGCCATCCATCAGACCGGCCTCTTCCACCTCGGTCGGCAGGCCGCGGAAATAGCCTTGCAGCATGTACAGCGCGACCGGGATCGTGGTGACCGGGTAGATCATGACGATGCCAAGGATCGAATTGCGCAGACCCGTCAGCGAGAACGCGATATAGATCGGCAGTGCCAGCACGATCATCGGCACCATGTAGATCAAAAGGATCGAGCGCGAGAACGCTTTTTGCCCCTGAAACCGGAATCGTGCCACTGCATAGGCACCCGGCACGCTGAACAGCAACGTGATGAACACCGTCAGGACCGAGACGTAGAAGGATGTCAACAGGTAGCTGCCGAAATTGAAATCGCGGAACAGCTCGGTATAGCTGCGGAACAAAGCCATGCCCTGGCTCAGATCGACCGAGAAATCCAGCGGGTTCTGCAGCAGTGCCTGCTGCGACTTCAGGCTGGTCATCACCATGACGTAGAACGGGATGACCACGATGGCGGTGAAGAAGATATAGCCGAAGCCGGTGCAGAAGCGGATCACCGCGTCCTCGTATTCGTGGCGGGTCAGCTCTGCAAACGGCAGGTCCTTGAGGATCGCGGCCAGTGACATATGCATTACCACGGCCACCGCGACCACAGTGACCAGCACCGATTGCAAGGTCGTTTCCGATCCGATCAGAACGGGGCCAAAGCCGGTCAGGCAAGACAAGCCCAGCAGGGCTGCCACTCCCAAACGCGAAGGCGCGCGGCGGGCCGCAAAACGGACATAGACCAGCCCGGCAACCGCGCCCCAGATCAGGCTTAGCAGAACTTGCGGTCGAAACGCCGCACCGGTGGCGAAGGACATGGTGACCGCGATGGTGGTGGCGATTACCAGCATCCAAAGCGCGCCCAAAACCGGGCCGGTGATGTATCCTTTGCGCATCACAGACCCTCCTCACGGCTGATAAACTTGAAGAAGACGAAACTGAAGGCGATCAGGCACATCAGGATTACGACGGCCACCGCAGCGCCTGCCCCGATGTTCGAGACCGCAAAAGCCTGTTCATAAACATTCACGGTCAGCGTGCGCGTGCCTGCATTGCCGCCGGTCAACAGGAAGATGTCGTCGAACTTGTTGAACGTCCAGATAAAGCGCAGCAGGAACAGCACCGACAGGATACCCAACAATTGCGGGATACTCAGCAGCCAGAATTTCTGGAACGGAGAGGCTCCGTCCATATCCGCCGCCTCATACATACTGGAGTCGATGGACTGCATCCGCGCAAGGATGAACAGGAAGGACAGCGGAAAATAGCGCCAGATTTCGAATACGGTGACCATGATCAGGGCTAAGGGCCGTTCCCCGAAGAAATTGATCGGCTCACTGCTCAGCCCCATCTGTACCAGCAGCGCATTGGCCGAACCCGAGAACGGGTCAAACAGCGTGACCCAGGTGAAGGCCACGGCGATCACCGGGGCCACATAAGGGAAAAGGTAGAGACCACGGATAAAGCCTTGCCCCTTGAAGCTCTTGTTCAACAGCAGCGCGGCAAACAGGCCCATCACCAGTGCGCCGATGGTGCCAAAGACGGTGTAGAACAGCGTCACCCACAACACGCCCCAGAATTCGGAACCGTCAAACACGCGGGCAAAGTTCTCAAGGCTGAATTCCAGATTGGTCAGCACACTCGGCCCGCTGCCGGTCACGCGGGGTTCAGACGCTTCGACCTGTTCTTCGAACGCGTCCGGATCGCCATCGAATTCAACCGGAATGCGGATACGCTCACGCTGACCGCCTTCCAAAGTGCCGAAATCGCAGAACAATTCCTGACCATTCAGAACACAGGGCGCGGCGACCTTCCCGGCGGTCACACCGTCGGGCAGCACATCACTCAGGGTCACGCCGTCGATGGCGAACTCCTGACTGGAGTTGCGCAGGCGGTATTCGATCCGCAGATCGTCGCCTGATCCGCGCAGGCTTTCACGCACGACCGGTGCGGGCGGGCGCAAGTCGGACAGGGTAAACGGTTTGAAGCTGATCCAGATGATCGCCAGCAAGGGCAGGATCACCACAAGAGACACGCTGATCACGGTCGGAGCCAGCAGCGCCCAGGCCAGACGCGCCTCGCGTTTGGCAAGAGCCCCGGTTCCGGTCGGTGGGGTGGCCGAAGACATGGGGTACCTCGAAGGGTTGTGCGCAGCGGCGCAGACGCCGCTGCAGGTGCTGGTTGATTACTGAACCTTGGCCAGTTCGTCGTTCATGGCCGCAACGGCGGCGGCGGCGTCGATTTCGTCATCGATATACTGACGCACGATCCGGTTGATGGCCTGAGAGTTGATCATCTTCGAGGCCAGCGACAGCTGCCCCTCGGCCACGCCCCAACGCTGTGCCACGTCCAGACCGCCAACGATCTCGTCGATCATCGCCTGCTCGTAAAGCTCGCCCAGCGGGGCCTTGCGATCCACGCCCACGGGCAGCTCAGCCCATGCATCGGCAAAGGCGGTCGGGTTATCTGCATTGCCGCGACGGACCGGGAATTTGCCCTCGGGCGCAATGGCCAGCGTCTGGGTATAACCCTGATCCATGGCGTATTTCACGAAATCCATTGCCGCGTCGGTATCCGCGTCGTTGGTGATACCAAAGTAACGCACGTCCCCCCAGGCCGCGCCATCAGGATTCGACGGGCCGGACAGTTTGGTGACAATACCGGTCTTGCCCGCCAGATCGCGCGAGGTCGGGTCGTCGGTGATGGTTGGCGGGGCGCTGTCGCGCAGACCTGCGAGCTCATCCAGAATGAAGGGCGACCAGATAATCATCGCGGCCTTGCCGTCAAAATACAATTCGCGCGATTGCTTCCAATAGAGCTCTCCCGGAGGCGAGGCCTTGGAAATCGCCTTGTAGAAATCCAGAACCTCGATGGTCTTGGCCTCATCCAGCGGTTTGAACCCATCGGGGCCAACCGGGCTGACGCCGTTGGCGAGGAAGACATGTTCCAGCACCTGGCTCATGAAGTTTTCGTCGACCTTGGTAGCCGAGACAAAGCCGTACATCTCCGGCGGGTTATGCAGGGCTTCAAGCGCGATCTGAATGTCGGCAAAGCTGTCGGGTGCGTCCAGACCGGCCTCATCGAACAGGTCCTTGCGGTAGACGACCATCTGGGTCCAGCCATCCACTGGTACCGACGCGGTTTCACCGTTGAAAGCAGCCATGGCCAACGCGCCAGGGGCAAAAGTGTCGGTGCCCAGTTCCTCGATCACTTCGGTGGCAGCTTCGGTGTCGAGAATGCCGGCTTCTGCCCAGGGCAGAGCGTATTGCAGCGTGTGATAAACTACATCCGGCAGATCACCAGCAGCAAACGCCGCTGTGGCGCGGGTGCCCAGGTCGCTTTCGGTGACGGGGATCACCTCGACCGTGGTGCCGGTTTCAGCCTTGAACTGATCGGCCATCTCCTGCTGTTTGGCCAGACGCTCGGGCTGTTCCTCGGTGGTCCAGAACCGGATTGTGTCAGCCTGCACGGACAGCGCAGTCAGCGCCAGCGCCAACGACGATCCAAGCATCAGCCTGGCGACTTTGGGTGTCAGTTTCATGTGTGGTCTCCTCCCGGTTAGTCTTTATTGAGCTGTGTGCGTTTTACCGCCAGTTCCGCTGATGTCAGATGCGGCGGCCCGTCCGATTCCCCTTCGACCAGAGTCGCCTCGGTCAACTCGCGCAGGGTGCCGGGCGCCTCACCCCGGATCTGCCGGATCAGCAAGGTTGCCAGCCGCTGCCCGGCCATGCGGGAATCAACGGCGAAAGTGGTCAGCGCGGGGCGGGCGTAGCGGCATTCCGGAATCCCGTCATAGCCGATCACCGCAATGTCACGGCCAATCTTGAATCCTCGATCCTGCGCGGCCGAACAGAACCCCAAAGCGGCCAGGTCGGTGGCAAACACAATCGCGGTCGGCGGCTGATCCAGTTGCATCAGCGCCATCGCCTGCGCGGCACCGTCTTCCCGCGTCCGGGCGCCTTCGCGGATCAAATCGGGGGCAAGCGGCAGACTTGCCTCGTGCAGACCCTCGGCATAGCCGTCGCGGCGCAGATGGCTGTAATTGAACTTGGGGTCGCTGCCGACATAGCCGATGCGCGTATGCCCGAACCCTGCCAGCCGCAGCACCGCCTTGCGCATGGCGGTTTCGCCCGCGATGTCAAACCACGAGGTTTCCTCCCACGTGTTCGACTGCCCGTACCCGGTTCGGCCATAAAGAATATGCGGCACTTCGAGGTTGCGCAAAAGCCCAACGCGCGCATCCTTGACCATCGTTCGCGGCAGGATGAAGCCGTCCGCTTTTCGTTCCTCGAACAGGCGGCTGAGCACTTTCAACGCGTCGCGCTCCGAGGTCGCCGTGGATATGGTCATCGTCCAATCAAGGTTGCTGGCGGCCTCACAGGCTCCGGCCAGAAAATCCTGCAGGAACGGGTTGTGCTGGTCGGGCTCTTCGCTGTTCAGCACCATCGCAATGGCGCGCACCTGTCCGGTTCGGATCGCCTGCGCATGGCTCAGCGGCCGGTAGCCCAGCTTGCGGGCGGCGGTCTCGACCCGCGTGCGCGTAACTTCGGAGATATCGGAATAGCCGTTCAGCGCCCGCGACACCGTGCTTTTCGACAGGCCCAGATGTGCCGCCAATTCGTCCAGCTTGACCCGGCCAGAGACCGAGGTGCGATTCGCGGATTCGAGCGATTGATATGATAGATTCGGAGCCATTTCTTACATTTGTTTGCTCCGAAACCGGTTTCGGCAACAAAAAAGTTAAAAAAAGTGCAAACTGGTCAATTTTTAGCGCCTATGCGGATTTCTTATTCCGTTGCTGCGACTTACCGAGGGGCCGAGTTCTTTAACTCTGTGTTTCGACCAGCATTTTCAAATTGGACAGTCCCCGTTCGTAGTCACCGCCCACCCATTCATCCATCATCAGCCCCATCCACCGCGCCATCGGATTCAGGCCCAAATCGGTGACAAAACCCCAGGTCACCTGCGTCTGATCACCCTCGGGCACCAGGGCGAACGACGCCAAAGCGGTACCCATCGACCCGAAATCCAGCGCCGTTCTGACCGTTTGATCGGGGACGCTTTCGATGATCTCCTGCGATCCGGTCCCGACCTGCGGATGCTCCGAGCTCCAGTTAAGGGTATTGCCCACCCCGGCCTCGGGGCCGCTGTATGTCAGTTGCGTTTCAGGATCGCGCTCCAGCCAGGGCGACCATTTCTCGGTCTCCTGCATTGAATTCACGTAAGGAAAGATGGCAGCGGGTGGGGCGTCGATAGTGATGCTGCGTGATACTTCGGCTTTTCCGGGCAACAGGTAGGAAACCCCTATCAGCAGCAAAACAAGCACAACCAGAGCCAGAAGAATGCGTTTGATGAATCGCATGATACGTCCCCGATCCAAACCCGGATAAGGCGACTATAGCAAAAAATCGCGCGGAATCAGAGGCCTGATCCCGCGCCTGTCAAAACTGCGGACTATTCCTACGGATCAGACGACCGCGAATTTCTTTTCCTTAGGGTCATAGCATTGCAGCCCGCCCTCACCGATATCGGTCCACAGCCCATGCAGGCTGAGCGAGCCGTCCTGCACCGCCGAGGACACAAACGGGAATGACATCAGGTTCTCGAGCGAGGCGACAACCGCCTGCCGTTCGAACTGCCGCGCCTGATCGACGCTGTCTTCGATATCGGCCACCAGCTCGTATTTCGGCTTCAGAATATCCATCCAGCGACCGACAAAGCTGTCTTTGGCTTCCAGTTGCGGGGCCTGGCCCTTGCACATGTCGATGCAACCCTGAACGCCACCGCATTGCGAATGGCCCAACACTATCAAGTGTGCCACCTTCAACGCAGTGACGGCGTATTCGATCGCGGCACTGGTACCGTGGTGATCACCATCCGGTGCGTAAGGCGGCACCAGATTGGCGATATTGCGGTGGATGAAGAAATCGCCCTGATCCGCCCCAAACATTGACGTCACATGAACACGGCTGTCGCAGCAAGAAATCACCATCGCGCGCGGACGCTGCCCTTCGGTCGCCAGGCGGCGGTACCAGACCTGGTTTTCGGAATAGGTAGTGGCTTTCCAACCGTGGTACCGTTTGACCAAATAGCCCGGCAGGGGTTTCGCTAAATCCATTCTTCTGTCCATTTTCGAGTTCCTGAAGGCTGCTCTACCCGGAATTCGCAGAAAATTCGAGCCATTATCCTGCGCGGATGCAAGGTTTTGCAAAGGAAGTCACCCTCAAAGTCGGTCTATGCCGTGGGGGCGAAAAGAATTGGGGTGAATGTGGTGGATAAGATACTCACGCTTGAACACAAGGAAACCGTCCGGCTGGATCCGGACCAACTGAACGGATTGTACCGGCAACTGGGGGACAAGAACGCGCTGGACGTGCTGTGCCGCACTGTGGAGGAACTAGCCGTACGCCTGTCGAACTGCGAACGGTTCTGGCGGCAGCGCGACTGGGCGGGGCTTCGCAAATGCGCGCGGTCACTGGTCGCGATTGCGGACCAGATCGGCATGGTCGCGCTGGCCCGCGTCGCCGGGGATGTGGCGCAGACCGTCGACAAGGGCGATGCGGTGGCTACCGGAGCCACCCTGTCGCGGCTGATCCGGGTCGGAGAAAAATCGCTGACCGTGATCTGGGATCAGCAGGATCTTTCCGTCTGACGGGGCTTGCGGACAAGCCGCAGGCGGATAGGCTGGGCGCAAACCGAACCAGTCGAGATTTCCATGACCCTGTCCTTTGCTTCGCCCTCTGACCCCTCGCTGCCGCTGCATGTCGTCGCGCAACCCGATCTGGACGATTGGCTGCTCGACCAGCCGGATCGCGTGTCGAACTGGGTGCAGGCCGGCGGCTTTACCGGCGCACTGGGACAGGCCGCGCTGATCCCCGGTTCGGACGGCGCGCCTGAATTCGCTTTGGCGGGCTATGGCAATGCCGCAGGCCGCGCGCGTAAACGGTTTCCCTTGGCCGCCGCAGCCGAATCCCTGCCCAAAGGCACCTATCACATCGCCTCGGGCGTGCCCGTGGGTGCGTTGGGCACCGAATGTCTGGGCTGGCTGTTGTCCGGCTATGCGTTTGATCGCTACGCCGCGCAATCTCCGGCCAAGGCCCGTCTGGTTGCGCCCGAAGGAATTGATGCCGTGCGGATTGAGGTTCTGGCGCAGTCCGAGGCCCTGACCCGCGATCTGGTCAACACGCCCACCTCAGATATGGGACCGGACCAGTTGCAAGCCACTGCCGAGGCACTGGCGCAGGAGTTCGGTGCCTCGTGCGAGGTGATCAAGGGGCAGGCTTTGCTGGAGCAGAACTTTCCGATGATCCACGCCGTCGGTCGCGCCGCCGCGCAAGAGCCCCGCCTGATCGAGATGAATTGGGGCAGTTCCGGCCCCAAACTAACGCTGGTCGGCAAAGGCGTGTGTTTTGACACCGGAGGGCTGAACCTCAAGCCCGGCAACTCGATGGCGCTGATGAAGAAAGACATGGGCGGATCGGCAAATGTTCTGGGTTTGGCGCGAATGATCATGGCTCTGAAACTGCCGGTCCAAATGCGCGTGCTGATACCGGCGGTTGAAAACTCGGTGGCTGGAAACGCGTTTCGCCCGGGCGACATCCTGACCTCGCGCAAGGGTCTGACGGTCGAGATCAACAACACCGATGCCGAGGGGCGGCTGGTGCTGGCCGATGCACTGGCGCTGGCGAATGAGGGCAATCCGGATCTGGTGATCTCGATGGCCACGCTGACCGGCGCGGCGCGGGTGGCCGTCGGCGCTGATCTGGCACCGTTTTACACCGATGACGACAATGCCGCCGAAACACTGGTGCGGGTCGGGCAACAGGCCGCCGATCCGGTCTGGCGGATGCCCTTCCACGAGCCCTATGAGGCGATGATCGAACCGGGTATCGCCGATCTGGACAATGCGCCCTCGGGCGGGTTTGCAGGATCGATCACCGCCGCGCTGTTCCTGCGACGCTTTGTCGGCGACTGCCGCTATATGCATTTCGACATCTATTCCTGGCAATCCAGCAAAGCGCCGGGCCGCAGCAAGGGCGGCCTCGGCCAAGGCCCACGGGCGCTGCTGGCCGCCCTGCCCGAGATTCTGGACCTATGACCAAGCAGCGCATCATAAACCCCGTGGTCGACCTGCTGCGCCACCCCGATGGCCCCCGCGACCGGCAGGTGTTGTTTGGCGACGCCGTAACCGTGACCGAAACCCAAGGCGGCTGGAGCCGGGTCATCGCGGAAAAGGACAGTTACTCCGGCTGGGTGGCCTCGGACCAGTTGGGGGCACCGGTTGCCGATACCCACTGGATCACCGCCCCCGCAACCCATGCCTATGCAGAGCCGGATATGAAAAGCCCCGACCAGGTTTCGCTGAGTTTCGGTAGCAGGGTTCAGGTTCTGTCGGAACAGAACCGGTTTCTGGAAACCGAGCTGGGTTTCATCCCTGCCGTGCACGCCAAGCTCAATGCTACTCACCTGACTGATCCGGTCGCAGTGGCCGAGCTGTTTCTCGGCACACCCTATCTGTGGGGTGGCAACAGCCGGTTCGGGCTGGATTGTTCGGGTCTGGTGCAGGCCGGGCTATTGGCTTGCGGCATCCCCTGCCCCGGCGACAGCGGTGATCAGGAACGGGAACTGGGCGAGTCCCTGTCCGCAGGGACGGAACCGAAACACGGCGATCTGCTGTTCTGGAAGGGCCATGTCGCCTGGGTCTATGGTGAAAACATGCTGCTGCACGCCAATGCCTATCACATGGATGTGACATTCGAGCCGATGGATCAGGCAATCACCCGCATTCTAGACCAGGGCGACGGGCCTGTTACATCCCACAAAAGGCTCTAATCAAGGTCAACCGAGCGGATCAGCTTGCGTTCCAGCACTCGCAACACGGTGCGCAGGTCGTGGCCGCGCTTCAGGATGCGGCCATCCATGCCAATCACTGAATACATCCCCTGCCTTTGCCGCAGGCGCGGGTGTTTCTCGACCCGGTAAATCGGATGCTCGGTCGTGCGTCTAAAAATGGAAAACACCGCCATGTCTCGAAGGTTGGAAATTCCGTAATCGCGCATTTCTCCGGCGGCGACCATCCGGCCATAGACGGACAGGATATGGGACATCTCGTGCCGGTTAAACGCGACGGGCATCTGTGCCGAGTTAGCAGAAAACCGGCTGGGAGGCTGCATGTTCATACCCTCAGCCTTGCCGGAAAATGCGTTTGAATCAAGCCCGAGCACAACAAGGTGTGGTTTTTTGGTCAATCGTGACCTAGCGCCGCCCGACCTGACGACAAATCAGAATCACCGGCAACAACCCCACCGCAAGGATGACCAGAGAAGGCACGGCCGCCCCCTCGAGTCGTTCGTCCGAGGCCAGCCGATAGGCCTGCACCGCCAGCGTGTCAAAGTTGAAAGGGCGCATGATCAGGGTCGCTGGAAGTTCTTTCATCACGTCGACAAAGACGATCAGCAGCGCCGTCAGCAACGATGGCGTCAGGATCGGCAAATGCACCCGGCGCAACGTGCCCAGCGGTGTCTGCCCCAAGGACCGCGCGGCCGCGTCCATATTTGCGTGAACGGTGCTTTGCCCGCCCTCATAGGCGCTGAGCGCTGCGGCCAGAAAACGCACCATATAGGCAGAGATCAGCAGCCAGATCGAACCGGTCACCAGCAACCCGGTCGAGATATCGAAAGTCTGCCGCATCCACGCATCCAGCGCGTTGTCGAAGCTGGCAAATGGCACCATCAGGCCCACGGCGATCACCCCGCCCGGCACCGCATATCCCAGCCTTGCCAGATAACCCGCGGTGGCCGATCCCCGACCCGGACGCAGGCGTTGAAAGAAGCCTACGCAGATCGCGGCAAACACAGTGACCACCGCCGCTGTACCCGCAAGCGTAAGTGAGTTCTGGATGAAACCGATATAACGGCGCGACAGCAGGTTCTGTTCCGACTGAAGACCCATCTGGATCAGGATGAAGACCGGCAGCAAAAAGCCCAGAAAAACCGGAACGGCGCAGAGCGTGAAGGCCGCCGCAGATTGCCAGCCTTTCAGTTGCGCCGAAGGCAGCGACGCATGGCTTTTACCCGCCTGATAGTATTTCGCCCGGCCCCGCTGTATCCGCTCGGCCATCGCCATGACCAGCGCGAACCCTAACAGGCACAGGGCAAGCTGCGCAGCGGCGGCGCGGTCTCCGATCGAGAACCAACTAGTGTAAATACCCGTGGCAAAGGTTTGGACGCCGAAATAGGCCACCGTACCGAAGTCGGCGATGGTCTCCATGATGGCCAGCAGGACACCCCCTGCAATCGCCGGGCGCGCCATCGGCAGTGAGACGTGCCAGAAAGCCAGCCACGGGCTTTTGCCCAGTGCGCGGGCAGCCAGAAAGGCAGTGGCGCTTTGCTGCAGAAACGCGGCACGGGCCAGCAAATAGACATAGGGGTACAGCACGAGGATCAGCATCACCGCCGCGCCCTCGGTCGAGCGGATCTCGGGGAACCAATAGTCGCGCGGCCCCCAACCCGTCAGGTCGCGCAAGGTGGTCTGGACGATGCCGGGATGATCCAGAATGAAGGTATAGGCATAGGCCAGAACATAGGCCGGAAACGCCAGAGGCAGGACCAGCGCGATCTCAAGGAAGCGCACACCGGGAAAACGACACATCGTCACCAACCACGCCGCGCCCACGCCGATGGAAAAGGTGCCCGCGGCAACCAGAACCACCAGGATCACCGTCGTCAGCGCATAGCGGGGCAGAACCGTGTCCAGCAGATGCGAGATCGTGTCCGTCCCACCCGTCACCGCCGCCAGAACAACCGCCACCATCGGCAACAGACAGGCGGCCGCCACCAGACAGGCCACCGTGCCAACCAGCCGGGTGCCAAACACGCCCCTATGGCGTGTTCCGTGTTCTGAAAATTCGATTTCGGCCATGCGGGTTCTTTGCTTGGTGTTGGATTGCCTTTTCGACTAAATTTGTCGGAATTTCCAGCACCAATAAATTTCCAGCACCAATATACAGACACCGAGCCTCAATAAGATCAAACCGTGGCTTGGACATTCGTAGGAATTCCAGACTTGCCGCGATCATTGGGATCAGCTCCAACTCATTCAAAGGCTCAAAGTTGGGAATTCGATGAAAATCAAAGTGCTTCTCTTTTTGTCACTTGTTGCCTTCCAATGCTCGTCGGCACGTGCGGATACGAGTGATGACGTAGAGTTTGCTGCGAAATGTCTGGAAACGGGCAAAACCGAATTGGAAAACTCAAAGCTGAACTGGAAGGAAATCAGATTTCTGGAAGAGCTGGATTATTGTCTGCTTTCAGTGGCCGAAAAATTGTCAAACCCCGACAAACTGATGGGCTGGATGGCTGCAAACGGGTTCCGCGTACTAGATCCGATTGCTCAAACCAATGTTGTAATGAGGTTATACGATTACGACGGAAAAGGGGTTATTATTGGCGGATTGATCCCGAAGGACGAGCTTCAATGGAGTATGCACCCCATCCACTCGTTTTTGGCTTACAGCCTGTATTCAGGTATCGTGCTGCAAAATGATGGCATTCCAGTGCGTGTGAACAGTGTCTTGAATCGCAAATGATAAACCGCGCCAACAACGTATCTTTTGATGTTGGCGAGCGGCACAAAATACACCGCCCTCGGATTTTTCATTCGTAAACCCGCTGATCCTCGATCACCAAACCGTCCTTGGGCAGCGATCCGGGGGCCACCACCTCGATCGCGCCTTTCAGCTTCAACACTTCGACCACCGATTTGGCATAGGCCGCATCGTCGTCGCGGGGGCTTTCGATCTGAACGGTCATGGTGTCCATCTCGCCCTGACGGGCGGCGATAACGCGGGCCTTGACGATCTCTTCATGCTTGTCGACCAGCGCGGCCACCTGCTCGGGGCGCACGAACATGCCTTTGATCTTGGTGGTCTGATCGGCCCGACCCATCCAGCCCTTGATCCGCAGATTAGTGCGGCCACAGGGGGATACCCCCGGCATAATCGCTGACAGATCACCGGTGGCAAACCGGATCAGCGGATAGTCGGGGTTCAGCGAGGTCACCACGACCTCACCCACCTCACCCTCGGCAACGGGGGTTCCGGTACCCGGTGTTACGATCTCGACTATGACATGCTCGTCGATAATCATCCCCTCCATCGCGGGGCTTTCATAGGCGATATTGCCAAGATCGGCGGTGGCATAGCACTGCAGGCAGGAAATGCCGCGGTCGGCATATTCCTGACGCAAGGACGGGAACAGCGCGCCGCCGCCTACAACGGCTGCGTTGAAGCCCAACGTCACGCCCATTTCATCCGCCTTGTCCAGAATGACCTTCAGATAATCCGGGGTTCCCGCATAAGCAGTGCAGCCTACGTCGCGCGCGGCAGTCACCTGCAGCTCGGTCTGGCCGGTGCCGGCGGGCAGCACTGCTGCCCCCACAGCCCGCGCGCCGCTTTCAAAGATCATGCCCGCAGGGGTCAGGTGGTAACCAAAGCAGTTCTGCAGGATATCGCCCGGACCTACGCCCGCCGCATGCAGGAACCGCCCCATGCGCCACCAATCGGGGTCGGTGCTGCCGGGTTCGTAAATCGGGCCGGGGGATTGAAACACATGGTGGAAATGCCGCGCCGGTTTGACGGTAAACCCGCCAAACGGAGGCCGCGACGCCTGCGCTTGCGCCAGATCGGATTTACGCAAAACCGGCAACTTTACCAGATCCGCAACCGAGGCGACGGCATCGGTGTCGGCCTCGGCCAGATGCGCCTCGAACCCCGGCGCGGACAAGGCCCGCTGAAGCTGTACGCGCAGGGCCTGCGCCTGATCGGAGGCACGTTGGTCGGCTGAACGGGTCTCGAGCGCGTCGTAGTAATTGGTCATGACCATATCCTCCATCCGCTTACAACCACCTCTTGCGGCGGCGATATGAGCGTACGTCGCGGAAGCTTTTGCGCCCCTCATCCGACATGCCCAGATAGAATTCCTTTACGTCCGGGTTTTCACGCAGATCGGCCGCCGGTCCATCCATCACCACGCGGCCTGATTCCAGAATGTACCCGTAATGGGCAAACCGCAGCGCCACGTTTGTGTTCTGTTCAGCCAGCAGGAAGGACACGCCTTCTTTCTCGTTCAGATCCTTCACGATACCGAAAATCTCTTCGACCAGCTGCGGCGCCAGACCCATCGAGGGCTCGTCCAGCAGGATCGTTTCGGGGCGCGACATCAGGGCCCGGCCCATCGCCACCATCTGCTGTTCACCGCCCGAGGTATAACCTGCCTGGCTTCGGCGGCGTTCCTTGAGGCGGGGGAAATAGGTATAAACCAGATCAAGGTCCTGCTGGATCGCCGCTTTCCCGTCCTTACGGGTATAGGCACCAGTCAGCAGGTTTTCTTCGACCGTCAGATGCTCGAAACAATGGCGACCCTCCATCACCTGGATGACGCCCTTTTCCACCAGATCAGCCGGGTCACTTTCATGCACGCTGGTTCCGCGATATTTGATCGAGCCCTTGGTGACCTCGCCGCGTTCCGATTGCAGCAGGTTCGACACCGCCTTGAGCGTCGTGGTCTTGCCCGCCCCGTTGCCGCCGAGCAGGGCGGTAATGCCCCCTTTGGGCACGGTCAGGCTGACACCCTTCAGAACCAGGATGACGTGGTTGTAGATCACCTCGATGTTGTTCACCTCAAGCAGGGTTTCTGCCTGAACTTCGGTGTTTTGAGCCGCATCCAGCATCTGCGCGTGTCCTTGTGCGAGTGTGGGGTTCGGGGCGGCAGTTCACCGCCGCCCCGGTGTTTAAAAGCGCCTTAGTTGCAGCGCGAGTCGATGTTGTTTTCCGCTGCGTAAGCCGCAGAATCTTCGTCTATCAGCGCGCCGATCACTTCACCGTCGGTCGGCTTGAAGTCAGAAACAACATTCCACGTTTGTGCAGATGCATCCCATTGCGTGACACCAACCAGACCGGGGCCACCGTGGTTTTCACAACTGACATCGAATGTCGGGCCAAAGCCGCTCATTCCAAGCTCGGCCATTCTATCCTCGGTGATGCTGAGTGCTTCCATTCCATCGCGCATCATGACAGGCGTGATATCGGCGACGCCGTGAATTTCCTGCGCTGTCCGGATGGCTTCGGCCGCCAACATCGCGGCGTAGACCGCGCGGTTGTACTGAACAGTACCTACCTTGTCACCGGCGCCAGCCGCCTTACCTGTTTCGTGGACGTATTTCTTGATGTCGTCGAAAACAGGAAAATCATCGCCCGTTGCGGTAAAGGCCAGCGCTTTATACCCGTTGGACGCCTCACCCGAAGGGATAACGTCCGGTTCCGCGCCAGACCACCAGATACCGATCATGTTCTCCATCGGGAAGCGGATATTCGCAGCTTCCTGAATGGCAACCTGGTTCATAACGCCCCAACCCCAGAGAATGACGTAATCAGGTCGATCACGACGAATTTGCAGCCATTGCGACTTCTGTTCCTGACCGGGGGAATCGACGGGCAGCAGGGCAAGCTCGTAGCCGTGCTTTTTGGACAGTTCTTCCAGCGTGCGGATCGGTTCCTTGCCGTAAGCCGAGTTGTGATAAACCAGCGCGACTTTCTTGCCGCTAAGATCGCCGCCGTTTTCCTCCAGCAGATGATTGATCGCGCCGGATGCTCCGTTCCAGTAATTGGCGGGGTAGTTAAAGACCCACTCAAAGACCTTGCCATTGGCGGCCGATGTCCGGCCGTAGCCCATTGTGTGCAACGGAATGCCATCCGCCGAAACCTTTGGAATCAACTGATACGTGATGCCGGTGGACAGTGGCTGATACACCAGTGAACCTTCGTTCTTTGTGGCTTCGTAACACTCGACGCCCTTTTCGGTCGTGTATCCGGTTTCGCATTCAACCATGCGGATTGGAACGCCGCCGATGCCACCATCGCGTTCATTGAGCATCGTGAAATAGTCGTTGTAGCCATCCGAGAACGGAATGCCGCCAGCGGCAAATGGACCAGTACGATAGCTCAGATCGGGGATCACAAGATCCGCCAGAGCCGGCCCTGCGGCCATCAGGGCGCCAAGCGCCGCGGTTGCCAGTTTCAATTTCATCGGGTGTTTCCTCCCTTGGTTTATCCGATGTTGGGGTCGGGCTTTTGCACCCGTTATCTGATTGGGCCTGCCCCTTAGTGCGGGAACGGCCAGAGTCTGAGTTTTTCTTTCGCCACGCGCCACAGCTGCGCCAGACCATGCGGTTCAAGGATCAGGAACAGGATGATCAGCCCGCCAACGATTACCAGCTGCAGATGCGCCACGATATCCGTGGGCCAGCCCAGCCAGTCAGCGCCGACCACTTTCAGTACCACCGGCAGCAGCACCAGAAACGCCGCCCCCGCGAACGAGCCGAAAATCGAGCCCAACCCGCCGATAATGATCATGAACAGCACCAGGAACGATTTCTGGATTCCAAAAGCCTCGCCGACCTCGACCGCGCCCAGATAGACCGCAAAGAACAGTGCTCCTGCGATACCCACAAAAAACGAGCTGACGGCAAAGGCGGTCAGTTTCGCCTTCAGCGGATTCACCCCGATGATCTCGGCCGCGATATCCATGTCGCGGATTGCCATCCAGCTGCGCCCGGTGGTGCCGCGCGTCAGGTTGCGTGCGATCAGGGCACAGACGGTCAGAAAGATCAGGCAGAACAGATAGGTCGCCCATGCGGGCGCGTTCGGCCCGGTGATGATGATGCCAAACACGTCACGTTCCGGCGCGTTGATCTGACCCGAAGCCGAGTAGTTGTAGAACCACGGCACCCGGTTGAACAACCACACCAGAAAGAACTGCGCTGCCAGCGTGGCCACCGCCAGATAGAAGCCCTTGATCCGAAGTGATGGCAGACCGAACAACACGCCGACAAAGGCCGTGATCCCCCCGGCCAGGATCACATGGATGAACATGCTGACATCCGGGAAAGCGGTCATCAGCTTGTAGCAGGCATAGGCGCCCACGGCCATGAATCCCCCGGTGCCCAACGACACCTGACCGCAATACCCTACCAGAATGTTCAGGCCGATCGCCGCGATCGCGTAGATCAGGAACGGCAGCAACAGCGCGTTGGCCAGATAGTCGTTGATCAGGAACGGAATGATCCCGAACGCCACCGCCAGCACGACATAGTACCGATATCGGTCGAACTTAATCGGAAAGGTCTGGCTGTCATCAATGTACGAGGTTTTGAAGTCCCCGGCCTCACGATAGAACATGTCTTACTTTTCCCATTCTTCCTGCGCCCGATTGCGGGCTTCGGTGTCAAGTTGATTGGACCCTTTGGCGTATCCGCTCGCCTCGGAAGCGCGGACCAGTTTCAGATAAGCCAGCACGCCCATGATCAGCCCGGCGAAGGCCAAGATCGCAGCGATGGTCAGCTGACCGTCCGTCAGATCTTCCGAGGTGATGGCGATGTATCCAAAGGCCCAGAACCCGGCCCATGCGATCACGTTGATGATGGCGATGAGTTTGGTCATGCTGGAGCACCTATGTTTCTGATGTTCAGCCAGTGAACCACCCCAGCAAAGGCGGCGTAGAAGAACAGCGAATCTAGTGCCCGCAAGTAACCAGCGTAGAGAAGCATCCTCATCTCCCACTCAGTATCGCCTGTCATTGCCATGTTTGAACCAGTCAAATTAATCTCAAAGCACTCAGCCAGCGAACGAGCCAGTCCATAGACCAACAAGGCAATTGGTAGGGCTTTGAAAAGGGGGCTCAGGTTATCCATCTATACTCTCTCGATAATTTTCTCACCGAAGAGACCTTGGGGTCGGAACACAAGGAAGATCAAGGCTAGCACATAAGCAAACCAGTTCTCGGTTGCGCCGCCGACCAGTGGGCCGATGGCGAACTCGAACAGTTTCTCACCCACACCGATGATCAGCCCGCCGACGATGGCGCCGGGGATCGAGGTGAACCCGCCCAGCATCAGCACCGGCAGCGCCTTGAGCGCGATCAGCGACAGCGAGAACTGAACGCCCGACTTGGTGCCCCACATGATGCCTGCGACCAGAGCCACAAATCCGGCCACCGACCACACCATGATCCAGATGAAGTTCAGCGAGATGCCCACCGACAGCGCCGCCTGGTGGTCATCGGCCACAGCGCGCATTGCCCGGCCCTGTTTGGTATATTGGCTGAACGCCACCAGAGCCGCTACCAGCAGAGCTGCAATCACCGTCGCCACGATGTCCAGATTGTCGATGAAGAAACCGTAGCCAAAGATGTTATAGGTGCTTTCATCGATCCACAGGTTGATGCCCTGCGGCAGGCCTACATCCAGCGTCTTGATCTCAGAGCCCCACATCAGGTCGGCCACGCCCTCAAGGAAATACGCCAGGCCGATCGTGGCCATGAACAGGATGATCGGTTCCTGCCCCACCAGATGGCGCATGACGAACCGCTGCACCGCCCAGGCCAGCAGCACCATGACACCCATGGTCAGGATGATCGCCAGCAGTGCCGGCACATTCCAGCCGAACTTGTGCACATGCGTTCCGAAGGTCGCGTTGATCATGTGCGCAAATGGAACTTGGCCGCTCATGATTCCGACCAGCGTCATTGCCGCGAAAAGAGCCATAACCCCTTGGGCGTAATTGAAAATTCCGGAGGCCTTGTAGATCAGTACAAAACCCAGCGCGACCAGCGCATACAGCACCCCGGCCATCAGACCGTTGAGGATGACCTCCATCGCGAATACGAGTTGTTCAGGCATCTGCGCCGCTCCTCATGTCTGTCGGATGCTTAGTCATGGCTGACCCCCAGATAGGCATCGATGACGTCCTGATTGCTGCGCACCTCGTCTGGTGTGCCGTCGCCGATCTTCTTGCCGTAATCCATCACGACCACCCGGTCGCTCAGGTCCATCACCACGCCCATGTCGTGCTCGATCAGGGCGATTGTGGTGCCGAACTCGTCATTCACATCGAGGATAAAGCGGCTCATGTCCTCTTTCTCTTCGACATTCATGCCGGCCATCGGTTCATCCAGCAGCAGCAGCTTGGGTTCGGCCGCCAGCGCGCGCGCCAACTCGACCCGTTTTTTCAAACCGTAGGGCAGGCGGGAAACGGGTGTCTTGCGGATGTGCTGGATTTCCAGAAAGTCGATGATCTTCTCAACGGCTTCGCGGTTTTGCACCTCTTCCGCCTCGGCCTTGCCCTTCCACCAGGCCTGCTGGAACATGTTGGTCTTCATGTAGTTCAGCCGCCCGGTCATGACGTTGTCCAAAACGCTCATGCCTTCGAACAGGGCAATATTCTGAAACGTGCGGGCAATGCCCTGACGTGCCACCTCATAAGGCCGCATCGGCGGGCGCTTGGCGCCGTGAAACCAAACCTCGCCCTCCTGCGGGACATAGAACCCCGAGATCACGTTCAGCATCGAGGACTTGCCCGCCCCGTTCGGCCCGATGATGGCGCGAATCTCGCCCTCACGAATGTCGAACGAGATATCCTTGATCGCAATCACACCGCCAAAGCGCAGGGTGATGTTTTTCATCTCCATCACCACGCCGCCGATCTTGCGACCGTCCTCGGTGACATATCCTTCGGTACTATCCAGCATCAGTCACTCCCTGACTTTTGCAAAAACGGGACGGCGGGCGGGGCGATGACCAGAGGTCGAGCGGCGCACGACCGGCACTCATTCCGCAGCCACCTTGTGCTGCGCCACCGGTACCACCGGCGCGTCCACAATCTCCAGCGTCGCCGAGATCGACCCCTTGCGGCCGTCCTCATAGGTCACCTCGGTCGTAGTTGAGACACTCTTGGACCCGTCGTAAAGCGCATTGATGATGTCCTGGAACTTCTCTTCGACGAACCCGCGCCGCACCTTCCGCGTGCGGGTCATCTCACCGTCATCCGCATCCAGTTCCTTGTGTAGAACTACAAAGCGATGCACCTGGCAGCCCGACAGCATCTCATCAGCCGCCACGGATTTGTTCACCTCTTCCACGTGGGACTTTATCGTCTCTAACACACGGGGATGACCCGCCAGTTCCTGGTAGGACGCATAGGCCACATTGTTGCGTTCCGCCCAGTTCCCCACTGCGGTAAGGTCGATATTGATGAAGGCGACGCAGCGATCCTTGCCATTGCCGAACAGCACGACCTCCAGAATATCTGGATAGAACTTCAGCTTGTTCTCGACATATTTCGGCGCGAACATCGAGCCGTCGGCCATCTTGCCCACATCCTTTGCGCGGTCGATGATCCGCAGATGACCCGAGCTTTCCTCGATGAATCCAGCGTCTCCGGTGGCCACCCAGCCTTCGGCATCCTTGGTCGAAGCGGTGGAATCGGGGTTGTTGTAGTACTCGACGAACACACCGGGTGAGCGATAATAGATCTCGCCATTATCGCCGATCTTCAACTCAACCGCCGGCGCGGGCACACCAACCGTATCGGCACGCACCTCACCGTCCGGCTGTACCGTGATGAAAACGGTGGCTTCGGTCTGACCGTAGAGCTGCTTCAGGTTGATGCCCAGCGACCGATAGAAATCGAAAATCTCCGGCCCGATCGCCTCACCAGCAGTATACCCCACACGAAAGCGGCCATAGCCCAGCGTATCCTTGAGCGGGCCATAAACCAGCAAATTGCCCAGCGCATATTTCATACGGTCGCCAAAACCCACGGGTTTACCGTCCAACAACAGGCCTCCGACCTTCTTTGCATGGGCCATGAAGTGATGGAACATGCGCTGCTTCAGCTTGCCCGCATCCTCCATCCGGATCATCACATTGGTCAGCTGAGTCTCGAACACGCGCGGCGGGGCGAAGAAATAGGTCGGCCCGATCTCGCGCAGGTCGGTCATCATCGTGTCGGCGCTTTCGGGGCAGTTCACGCAGAACCCGCACCAATAGGCCTGACCGATGGAGAAGATGAAATCGCCCACCCAGGCCATCGGCAGGTAAGACAGGATGTCCTCGCTCCGGGTCAGGTGGTCAAATTCCGCCGAATTCTTGGCGCTTTCGATCACGTTGCGGTTCGACAGCACCACGCCCTTGGGCTTACCCGTGGTGCCCGAGGTATAGAGCATCACGCAGGTGTCGTCATAGGTGATCGCAGCAGTTCGCTGGTCCAGTTCCGCATCAAAGCGCTGATGGCCCGCGCTGCCCTCGGCCTTCAGGTCTTCCAGCGCATTCATCTGGGAGTGGTCGTATTTCCGCATCCCGCGCTTGTCGGTATAGAGGATGTGTTTGACCTGATGCAGGTTTTCCTGAATCTCGATGACCTTGTCGACCTGCTCCTGATCACCGCAGACCACGTATTTCGCGCCGCAATGCTCCAGCACATAGGCCATCTCTTCGGCCACCGAGTCCTGATACAGAGGCACCGGAACCGCACCGACCATCTGTGCGGCAACCATCGACCAGTAATGTGCCGGACGGTTGCGGCCGATCACGGCAATATGGTCACCCTTTCCAACGCCAATCTCCAGAAATCCAAGCGCCAGCGCGCGGACCTCGGCAGCGGTTTCCGCCCAGGTCCAGCATTGCCAGATGCCGAATTCCTTTTCCCGATAGGCCGGGGCATCCCCGAACTGTGTCGCATTTCGATGTAGCAGCGCCGGAAGGGAGGCCATCCCGTCCGCGCCCGACTGCGTCTGAGCCAATCTCTTTCTCCTCCCCACCCGACCCCTCCTCCGGGTCGGAAATGGCGGGTCCGGGATGGTGCCCGAACGCCAATGCCCCGATAAGGGACGCGAGAAAGATCATCGTCAAGTTTTGCCTGATGTTTTCTCAATTATTACGAATTGTAACAGGCGACCGGAAAGGTGCTGCGCCAAACCAACGTAGTTTCATTGGGAAAGGGTGAGGTGGCAACAATCGCATCTCTCCCTCCACGATGCCCGAAAGTTGACGTGGGGACACTCGAATGCGATCCTGAACCTTATTTTCTTTGGGAGAGTAATTATGAAACATATTGTAGCCGCCATGATACTGGCCTTTGCGTCAACCGGCGCTTTGGCGGATGATCAGAGTTCTGACGACGTCCACTGGAGCATTGTTATGTCCATCAACGAAGGCATGGGGGACAACGTTGTGCCACTGTTGACCCGGATGTCGGACGCAACGATGACCAACGAACCTGACGCATTGATCTATGAATACATGCGGTCCGGCGACACGGTACATATCTATGAACGTTATGCCAACAATGCGGCAGCAATGGTCCATATGGGGAATTTTGGATCAAATTTCGCTGACGATTTTTTTGCCACCTTCACTGTCGAAAGCATAGCCGTCTATGGCCCGGCCGAAGATGATCTCAAAGAAGTCTTTGCAGACGCACCAGCGGTCTACCTGGAAAAAATTGCAGGCTTTGCCCGCTAAGCATCCCAAGGCATTGATCGATGCGGTTTGCCTAATTCAACAGAGTTCGGCACCGGCGGCGCAGTGCTGCTACAACCAATCCCGCAATATCGGGATCAGCGGCACGTCCGCCGCAGGCATCGGGAAATTGCGCAGCTCTTTCGCATGCGCCCATTTCAGCGCCTGACCTTCTTTGGACTGAGGAATGCCTTCCCACTTCCGGCAGGCAAACAGAGGCATCAGCAGGTGGAAATCGTCATAGCTGTGGCTGGCAAAGGTCAGTGGCGCGAGGCACGAGGCCCAGGTGTCGATGCCCAGTTCCTCGTGCAATTCGCGGATCAAAGCAGCCTCGGGGGTTTCGCCGGGTTCTATCTTGCCGCCGGGGAACTCCCACAGGCCGGCCATGGATTTGCCCTCCGGGCGCTGCGCCAGCAGCACCCGGCCCTCAATATCGATCAGGGCGACAGCAGATACCAGAACAGTTTTCACGAGCGGTAATCCGCGTTGATCTCGATATATCCATGGGTCAGGTCGCAGGTCCAAACGGTGGATTGCCCCTCACCCAGCCCCAGATCGACGGCGATCACCAGATCCTGACCTTTCATATAGGTGGCCGCGTCTTCCTCGCGGTAGTCCGGGCTGACCCAGCCTTTTTCGGCGACCAAAATGTCGCCGAAAGAGATGCTCAACAGGTCGCGATCCGCTGCCGCACCGGATTTACCGATAGCCATGACGACGCGGCCCCAATTCGGGTCCTCACCCGCGATGGCGGTTTTCACCAGCGGAGAGTTGGCGATGGCCAGCCCGTGCACCTTGGCATCCGCGTCCGAGGCGGCCCCGGTCACGCGGATTTCCACGAACTTCGTGGCCCCTTCACCGTCACGCACCACCTGCTGCGCAAGATCGAGCATCACGGATTCCAACGCGTCTGCAAAGGCGGCGTTGCCGGTGGCATCGACGCCCGAGGACCCGGTGGCGCAGAGAAGCAGGCTGTCCGAGGTCGAAGTATCGCTGTCCACGGTGATGCAGTTGAACGTCCGATCTGTCTGCGTGCCCAGCATCCCCTGCAGCGCCGATTGCTCAACCAGCGCGTCGGTGAAGATGTAAACCAGCATCGTCGCCATATCCGGCGCGATCATGCCGGAACCCTTAGCAATCCCTGCAATAGAGACTGTTTTGCCGTCAATCTCGACCTGTGCTGAGGCTCCTTTCGGGAAAGTGTCGGTGGTCATGATGGCGCGTGCGGCATCCTCGATGGCATGGCGGCTGAGGCCGGATTTCAACGCCTCAAGCTGGGTCACGATGCGGTCGTGGGGCAGCGGTTCACCGATCACGCCGGTCGACGAGGTAAAGACACGCTCGACCGGAACCCCAGTGGCTTTGGACACAGCCTGCGTCACCTCGGCCACCGAAGTCTGACCGTAATGCCCGGTGAAAGCGTTGGCATTGCCCGAGTTCACAAGAATCGCCGCCGGGCCGTCACTGGCCCCACCGATCTTGTCCTGACAATCCAGCACCGGCGCCGCGCGGGTGGCAGACCGGGTAAAAACCCCGGCCACCGAAGTGCCCGGATCCAGAACCGCCAGCATGACGTCGGTGCGTCCCTGATAACGCACGCCTGCCTCGACGGTGGCGAAACGCGCACCGTCAATTGCGGGCAATTCGGGAAAAGCCGCCGGAGCCAGCGGAGAGACCTTGGTGATCGTGGCCACGAGTGTTTACTCCTGAATCAGATCGGTCTGACGCAGAACCTCGGGACCGGCGCCTTCCAGCGCGGGGCGTTCGATCTCGGCCTGCTGTGTCAGTTCGTCGATCCGGGCCTGAATGACTTCTTGCTGCAGGGTCTGGCTCAACTCGGCACGGACCTGCTCCAGTTCGGGCGCTTCGGATTTGCGCTTGTCGTTCAGGGTGACCACGTGCCAGCCGAACTGGGTTTTCACCGGCTCAGATACCTGACCCTTTTCCAGGCTGATCACGGCCGCCTCGAAGGCTGGAACCATCTGGCCCGAGCCGAACCAGCCCAACTCACCCCCATTCGGACCGGAGGGGCCGGTCGATTTTTCCTTGGCCAGCTCGGCAAAATCGGCGCCGTCGTCCAGTTGCGCCTTGATCTCTTTGGCTTCTTCTTCGGTTTCCACGAGGATGTGGCTGGCGTTGAATTCATCCGCACCTTTGAAATCGGCGTATTTCGCGTCATAGGCCGCCTGGATCGTCTCATCCGTCAGCTCTTCTTCGATCAGCGCATTCACTGTCTGCACCGCCCGCAGGGACCGCGTCTCGTTTTCGATCGCCAGCGTATTCAGCTTGGACAAAGCATCCTGCTGCTGGCCCAGCAGGGTCTGCTGGATCAACTGGTCGACAATCAGTTCGTACAGGACGTCGTCTTCGATCTGCTGGTATTGTTCCGGCAGAACCGCTCCGGTGGCGATGACGTGACCCAATGTGATCTCATCCCCGTTCACGCGCGCGATGACAGTGCTGGCGTCGGGTTTGGTTTCGGCGGCCAATGGCAGGGCCATCGTTGCGGCAAGCGCCAGCGATGGCAGAAAAGTGAGGCCTTTGGGCATGGAATCATCCTATTTCTTTGCCGCGACAGGGCGCAGCGTTGACACTCTGGGACCTGCCGCTTACATCGCTTTGAAGCCTTGGACAGGGCCGCCTTTCACCCCCCGTATCTATGGGTTGCGCGCAAGGTGGGCAAGCCTGTCGCAACCACGATAAGAACAGATCCGCTGGAGTGAACATGCTGGGACTCGGAACGCTCGCCAAAAAGGTGTTCGGAACACCGAACGACCGCAAGATCAAGGCGACCCGCCCGCTGATCGAAAAGATTAACGCGCTGGAACCCGAGTTCGAGAAGCTGTCCGACGAAGGCCTGATCGAAAAGACCGCCGAGTTGCGCAAGCGCGCGCTGGATGGCGAAAGTCTGAATGATCTTCTGCCAGAAGCCTTTGCCAACGTGCGCGAAGGCGCCAAGCGCGCGTTGGGTCTGCGTGCCTTTGACGTGCAGCTGATGGGCGGAACCTTCCTGCATCAGGGCAACATCTCGGAAATGAAAACGGGTGAGGGCAAGACGCTGGTCGCCACCTTCCCTGCCTATCTGAATGCGCTGACCGGCAAGGGCGTGCATGTGGTCACGGTGAACGAATACCTGGCCAAGCGGGACTCGGAATGGATGGGCAAGGTGTTTGCTGCCGTCGGCATGACCACCGGCGTGATCTGGTCGGGCCAGCCCGATGCCGAAAAGAAAGCCGCCTACGCCTGTGACATCACCTATGCCACCAACAACGAGCTGGGCTTCGATTACCTGCGCGACAACATGAAGGCCGATCTGGCCGAGATTTACCAGAAGTACCACAATTTCGCGATCGTGGACGAGGTCGACTCGATCCTGATCGACGAGGCGCGGACGCCGCTGATCATCTCGGGTCCGTCGCAGGACCGCTCGGACCTGTATACCGCCATCGACGCACTGATTCCGTCGCTGAGCGATGATCACTTCTCGCTGGACGAGAAATCTCGCAACGTGACTTTCACCGACGAGGGCAACGAGTTTCTGGAACAGCAGCTGATTGCCGCAGGCCTGATCCCCGAAGGCCATTCGCTTTATGATCCCGAAAGCACCACGGTCGTGCATCACGTGAACCAGGGCCTGCGCGCACACAAGCTGTTCACGCGCGACAAGGATTACATCGTGCGTGACGGCAATGTCGTGCTGATCGACGAATTCACCGGCCGCATGATGCCGGGCCGCCGCCTGTCGGAAGGTCTGCATCAGGCCATCGAAGCCAAGGAAGGCGTACAGATCCAGCCCGAGAACGTGACGCTGGCCAGCGTGACCTTCCAGAACTATTTCCGCCTGTACGACAAGCTGAGCGGCATGACCGGCACCGCGCTGACGGAGGCAGAGGAATTTGCCGAAATCTACGGTCTGGGCGTGGTCGAGGTTCCAACCAACAAGCCGATCGCCCGTGTGGACGAAGACGATCAGGTCTATCGCACCGGTGCCGAGAAATACAACGCGATGATCGAACAGACCAAAGAGGCGCAGGAAAAGGGCCAACCGGTCCTGCTGGGCACCACGTCCATCGAGAAATCCGAACTGCTGAGCCAACTGCTGCAAAAAGAAGGAATCGCGCATAACGTTCTGAACGCCCGCCAGCACGAGCAAGAGGCGCAGATCGTCGCCGATGCCGGCCGTCTGGGCGCGGTGACCATCGCCACCAACATGGCCGGCCGCGGTACCGACATTCAGTTGGGCGGCAATGTGGAAATGAAGGTTCTGCAGGCGCTGGCAGAAAACCCCGAAGCCGACCCGGCCCAGCTGCGCGCCGCCGAAGAGGCGCGTCACGCGGAAGAAAAAGAAAAGGTTCTCGCCGCAGGTGGTCTTTACGTGATGGCGTCCGAACGCCACGAAAGCCGCCGCATTGACAACCAGCTGCGTGGCCGTTCGGGCCGTCAGGGCGACCCGGGCCGCACGGTGTTCTACCTGAGCCTCGAAGACGACCTGATGCGCATTTTCGGGTCAGAGAGGCTGGACAAGGTCCTGACCACACTGGGCATGAAAGAGGGCGAGGCCATCGTTCACCCTTGGGTCAACAAGTCGCTGGAACGCGCGCAATCCAAGGTCGAAGGCCGCAACTTCGACATGCGCAAGAATGTTCTGAAATTCGACGACGTGATGAACGATCAGCGGAAAGTGGTGTTCAGCCAAAGGCGCGAGATCATGTCCTCGGATGATCTGTCCGAGATCGTCTCGGACATGCGCGAACAGGTGATCGACGACCTGATCGACGAATACATGCCGCCGAAATCCTATGCCGATCAGTGGGACACCGACGGCCTGCACGAGGCGATCAAGGAAAAGCTGACCATCGATGCACCCGTACAGGACTGGGCCGCCGAGGAAGGCGTCGATGATGAACAGGTGCGCGAACGTCTGGTCAATGCCGCCGACGAGATGATGGCGCAGAAGGCAGCTGCCTTCGGTCCCGAAAACATGCGCAACATCGAAAAGCAGGTTCTGCTGCAGACCATCGACAGCAAATGGCGCGAGCACTTGCTGACGCTGGAACATCTGCGCTCGGTCGTAGGCTTCCGCGGTTACGCCCAGCGCGATCCGCTGAACGAATACAAAAACGAAAGCTTCCAGCTGTTCGAAGGGATGCTTGACAGCCTGCGCGAAACCGTGACCCAGCAATTGTCGCGCGTGCGTCCGTTGACCGAGGAAGAGCAAAAGGAAATGCTTGCGCAGATGGCGGCTCAGCAGGCACAGGCGCAAAAGTCCGTTGATCAGGCTGCGGACCGTGCCGAAGCCACGGCCGAGGCCCAAGCCTCGGGCGATCCGCTGCCCGGTTTTGACGAGAACGATCCCAGCACATGGGGCAACCCGTCGCGCAACGACCGGTGCCCCTGTGGGTCGGGCAAAAAGTTCAAACATTGCCACGGACGCCTGACCTAACGTCAGCTAATCGCAGACACATTGAGTCCCCGCCACGGCCACATATTGGCCGTGATTGACCATCAATGTCCGACTCGCTCCTTCAACTGGGGAGGGTGTCTTGTTTGTAATTAAGAACTACGTGACCACCGGCGGCACTGTCGTATGCGCGTTGGCGATTGGTTACCTGATGCAAAACGGGTTTCCTGCCGGACCAAACGGTTCGCAGGATCCTGAAATTGTGGCCACCGCCCCGAACGCAGCTGTGTCCGGGCTCGAGGACATTGTCCTGACTTCCTCGCCACCCGCCCCGGGAACGGACCAGATCACATCATCAACGCAACGGACGTTAAAGCCCCGCCGGTCAACCCCCTCCGACCGCGCCGATTGTGGCCTCAGCGCCCGGGCTCGTGCCGTGCCCGGTGCCGCCGCCCGCCTGATCGTCAAAGCCCCCTGCCACGGCAATGAGCGGATCGAGGTGCATCATAGCGGTCTGACCGTCACGCAGGAAACAGACGCAAACGGCACATTGGATCTGACTATACCGGCCCTGTCGGAATACGCGATCTTTCTGATCTCGCTTGACGATCAGAAAGGGACCGTAGCCACCACTCACATTCCCGACATTGGCCAGTATTCCCGCGTCGCCCTGCAGTGGCAGGGTGAAACCGAGCTACAGCTGCATGCGCTGGAATTTGGCGCCAGCTATGGCGACGCGGGTCATGTCTCGGCCGGGTCCGACACGCAGGGTACGGGCAACGTCGTGCATCTGGCACAGCCTGCATTTAATGATGCCCGCAACGTGGAGGTCTACTCTTTTCCAGCGGCGCAGTCGCCCCAATCTGGGTCGATCGTTGTGACGGTCGAGGCCGAGGTGACCGAGGCCAATTGCGGTCAGGACCTGAGCGTTCAGTCCCTGGAACTTCAGTATGACCGGAGCTTGCGTTCGCGTGACCTGACGCTGAACTTTCCGGATTGTTCCAGAACCGGTGAGTTTCTGGTGTTGAATAATCTGTTTCAAAACCTGACAATCGCGGCAAACTAAACCCGCAGGCAGGCTCGATTTTCCAATGACATTTCTTCGTGTGGCGGCGGCCGCACTGTTTTCGGCAACATTTGCCTCAGCTGTTCAGGCGCAAGACATTACGCTCACCTCTCATGACGGCAAGGTCGAGGTGACCGGAACCCTTCTAGGCTTCGATGGCGAGTTTTACCGCGTCGACACCCAGTTCGGCGAGCTGACCGTCGACGGCTCAGGGGTCAGCTGCGACGGTCCCGCCTGTCCCAACCTGATCGACTTCGTGGCTGAACTGCGGTTTTCGGGATCGTCCGTCATGGCCGAGAAGGTGCTGCCCGCGCTTCTGATGGGCTTTGCTGAACAGGAGGGGTTGTCCGCAAAGCCCCTTACGAAGCAAAGCGACAAACTGATGTATGAACTGCACCAGACCGGGCGCGAAGCCCCGCTTGGACGGTTCTTTTTCGACATCGGCAATACAGGTCGCGGTTTTACCGACCTGATCGCAGGGCAAACCGATATCGTGATGGCCTTACGCGAAATCCGCCCGGCTGAGCACAAGGCCGCCGAGGCCGCCGGTCTGGGAGACCTGACCCGTGCGCGCCGGTCGCGGGTTGTGGCACTGGACGCGCTTGTTCCCATTGTGGCACCCGGCAACCCGGTCCCGCATATTTCCCTATCCGATCTCGCGCTGGTGCTGTCCGGTGAGATTGCCAACTGGTCCGCCCTGGGTGGGCCGGACGCACCGATTGCCTTGCATCTGCCCGATGCCGGGTCGGGATTGGCGCAAGGGGTCGAGGATCGTTTTCTAACCCCCGCCGACGCTTCCCTGTCGAACACCGTCCTCCGACATACGCGTAGCAGCGACCTGGTGCGTACTGTGGCCGATGATCCCTTTGCCATCGGTATCGCCAGTCAGGCCGAGGCCGATATGGCCCGTGCCTTGCCGCTGGCTGGAGGGTGTGGTCATGCTCTGATGGCCACCCGGCAAACGATCAAGACCGAGGATTACCCGCTGACCTCGCCCATGTTCCTGTATCTGCCCCAGCGCCGCCTGCCCCGTATCGCCCGTCAGTTTCTTGCCTATACCCAAAGCTCTGAGGCACAGATGGTGATCCGCGATGCGGGTTTTGTCGATCAGGCACCCGAGAGGATGCCCATCGAACTGCAGGGAAACCGGTTTGCAAATGCCGTTGCCTCGGGCGGCGCCGAGGTTGGTCTGGAAGAGCTGCAGCGTATGGTCACGACGTTGCGGCCTTTGTCCCGTTTGTCGTTGTCTTTCCGGTTCGAAACAGGGTCCTCGCGGCCCGACGCGCAATCGCGGTCAAACATCCAGCACCTGGCCCAGCAGCTTGAGGCTGGTACGCTGAATGCACGCAAACTGGTCTTTGTCGGCTTTAGCGACGGCGAAGGTGAAGCAGCGGCCAATGCGCAGATTGCCCTGCTGAGGGCAAAAACGGTGCGCAATGCGGTGCTGGCTGCGGTGGAAACCGCGATCCCCGACAGTATCGAACTTGAGGTCGACGGGTTCGGCGAGGCCATGCCGATGGCCTGCGACGACACTGAATGGGGCCGCAAGGTCAATCGTCGAGTCGAGGTCTGGGTTCGGTAACCCGCTAAAGATACCCTTCCGATCGAAAGCTCAGTTCATTTGATTTTCCGATGATCAGGTGGTCATGCAGTGTCAGGCCCAAAGCCAGACAGGCATCCTGAATCCGGTTGGTCATGTCGATATCTGACTGCGACGGGGTCGGATCGCCTGATGGGTGGTTGTGCACAAGAATCAGGGCCGATGCATTCAGTTCCAGCGCCCGTTTCGCCACCTCACGCGGGTAGACCGGCACGTGATCGACGGTGCCCTTGGCCTGTTCCTCATCTGCGATCAGTACGTTCTTGCGGTCCAGATAGAACACCCGGAACTGCTCGGTTTCGCGATGGGCCATGGTTGTGTGGCAGTAATCCAGCAACGCGTCCCAGCCCGAGATCACATGTCGCTGCATCACCCGCGCACGCGCCATGCGGTGGGCGCAGGCCTCGAGGATTTTCAGGTCGGTGATGACCGTATCCCCAACGCCCTTGATCTGGCGCAGCCGTTCTTCGGGCGCGGTCAGCACCCGGTTGAAATCGCCAAATGTATCCATCAGCGCCCGTGCCAGTGGTTTGACGTCCTGCCGGGGGATGGATCGGAACAGGGCCAGTTCCAAAAGCTCATAATCCGGCATCGCCGCTGATCCACCGGACATGAACCTTTCGCGCAGCCGTTTGCGGTGATCTTTGATATAGGATGGCAACCGCCCCGAAGGCAGCGGCTGCACCGGGGCTTCGTCAGTTTCAAACAGCATCGGGGCTTCGGCAAAGGCGTCCTGGGTCATACGCCAAGACTGGCGCAGAATCGGTTTCCGAAAGGTTAACGCGCCTCACCCGCCATGCGGGCCGTGGCGCGGCGGACCAGCATATGCAGCAGGATCGAGAACACCCCCAGCGTCAGCATCGCCGCAAACATCAGATCGGTCTTGGCCCGGCCATTGGCCAACAGCATCAGATACCCCAAACCTTGCGAGGAACCGACCCATTCACCGATCACCGCCCCGATGGGCGCATAAACCGCCGCCAGTCGCATCCCCGACGCCAGCGAGGGCAAGGCGGCCGGTATCCGGATATGCCACAACACAGCGCGCGGGTTGGCCTGCATGGTGCGCGCCAGATCGAGATACCCGGCTGGCGTCCGCATCAGCCCGTCGAAAAAGGACGAGGTAATCGGGAAATAGATGATCAGCACTGCCATCGCCACCTTGGACCACAACCCGTAGCCCAGCCAGAGGGTCAACAGAGGAGCCAGCGCAAAAACCGGCAGCGCCTGCGTGAACACCAGCATCGGTTGCACCAGAACCCGCGCGGCGCGGGAATTGGCCAGTTGCAACGCAGTGACCACCCCCAGAACCGTGCCACAAGCAAGCCCGACCACCACCTCAATCGCAGTGATCCACGTGTGTTCGGCAATCAGCCAACGGTTCTGCCACCATGTTTCTGCGACCAAGGCGGGTCCGGGCAGGATGAATTTGGGCAGACCGGTCAACGAGACAATGGCCTGCCAGACCGTCAGTGCAAACAGGGTCGCGGCAAGGGCCGAAAGGTACTTCACGCCGCCTCCTCTCGCAAAAGACGCAGCAGCGCACCTTGTGTCTCCAGCGACCCAAGGTCATCGACCTTGCGCGGAACGGGCGCGGCTGGCGGCTGGCAGGGGGTCAGGCCGTGCTGAGTCATCACCAAGATGGACTGGCCCAGCCGGGCGGCCTCGGCCGGGTCATGGGTGACCAGCAGGACGGTCCGCCCCTGCAAAGCCTCAGCCGCCAGATCCTGCATGTCCGCGCGGGTGCGGGCGTCGAGCGCTGAAAACGGCTCATCAAGCAGCACAATCGGCCGATCTTCCATCAACGTGCGCGCCAAGGCCACGCGCTGCCGCTGCCCTCCCGAGAGTTCGCGGGGTCTCTTGGTCACGTGATCCTGCAGGCGCATCCTTTCGATCAGCCGGTCGCGGCGGGCAAGATCCGGCTTCTCACCCCGCAGCCGCGCGCCCAGTGAAACATTCTGCGCCACCGTCGCCCAGGGCAACAGCAGATCGTCCTGCGCCATATAGGCTACGCGCTCGGTCACCAGTTGGATATCGCTGGCCGCAATCTTGCCGGTGAACTCAGCCCCGGTGTCCAGCCCTGCAATCAAGCGCAGAACCGTGGTTTTTCCAACACCCGACCCGCCCAACAGGCACGTCCATTGCCCCGCCCCAAGGGTCAGCGTCAACGGTGCGAACAGAGTCGCGCCACCGATTGTGGCCGAACCGCTGATGGTCAGGTCGGGTGCCGGGGTCACGGGGTCAGGCCCATTTGCCAGAAATTCACCTCAAGCTCTGTCGCGGTGCGGAAGGTCCGACACAGACGTTGCCACCGCAGTGAGGCCTCAAAATCCACCCCAATGCGGCGTGTTAGAGCCGTATCCAGCAATTCTCCGACCGCCTGACACGCCTCTTGAAAGTCTGGACTGGCATAGGTGTTGATCCAGTCCTGATAGGTGACGGATGTGGCCTCGGTGGCCAACCGGGCACCGATCTCACCATATCCCATCACACAGGGCGTCAGCGCGGCCAGCAGGTCCAGCAGATCGCCACTATACCCGGCCTCGAGCACGAAGCGGGTATAGGCCATGTTTTCCGCCCGTTCCTCGGTCGCGAACAATTCTTCGCCCGAGATGCCTTCTGCCGCGCAAATACCGATATGCAGCTGCATCTCTTCGGCCACCAGCGCGTTTACCGTCGCAACAGATGTCAGCATCTCGGAATGGGTCTCGGATTTCACCACCGCCAGTGCCCAGGCGCGGGAAAAGTGGATCAGGAACACGTAGTCCTGCCGAAGGTAATGCAGAAACGCCGCGCGCGGCAGGGTGCCGTCCTTCATCCCTTCGACAAAGGCGTGGCGGGTATAGTCCCGCCACGACCCTTGCGCCGCATCACGCATCAGCGTGAACGCTTTGCCGTATCCGCTCATTGCACGGTCACGTCGATGGTGATGTCGCTGACCGGATTGAGGCTGTCGATCATGCCGCTGTCTTTCAGGAATGCCTCGAACCGGGCATATCGGCCAGCGTCAAAGCCCGCGGGACGCAGGGCAAAGCGGGGCAGCGTGTCGACCCAGGCGCGGGCGTTCAGCTCATCCTGCAACTCGGGCGAGGTGGCGGCGAAAATCTCCCAGCTTTTCTCCGGGTTGTTGACGATGAACTGGGTCGCCTTTTCGGTGGCAGCCAGAAAACGCGCGACCTTTTCGGCGTCCATTGTTTCGGGGTTGGCTACATAGATCAGCTCATCGTAGGGCGGTACACCTTCTTCTTCGATATAAAAGCACCGGCCCGCTACGCCTTCGATATCCATCTGGTTCAGTTCAAAGTTGCGGAAAGCCCCGATCACCGCGTCCACCTGACCGCTCATCAGTGACGGCGATAGCGAGAAGTTCACGTTGATCATCTCGATATCGTCCAGCGCGACGTCATGGGTGTGCAGCATCGCCGACAGAACCGCCTCTTCCACACCGGCGACAGAGAACCCGACTTTCTTGTCCTTGAGGTCGGCCAGCGTTTCAATCGGACCATCCTCAAGCACCAGCAGGCAGTTCAGCGGAGTAGCAACCAGTGTGCCGACGCGTTTCAGCGGCAGGCCCTCGTGAATCTGCAGGTGCAACTGGGGCTGATAAGACACCGCCAGATCCGCCTGACCAGCGGCCACCAGACGCGGTGGCGCCGAGGGATCGGCGGGCGGAATGATTTCGACCTCAAGCCCCTCATCGGCGAAGTAACCGTTTTCCTGTGCCACGATAATGGGACCGTGGTCGGGATTGATGAACCAGTCCAGCAGAACGGTCATCTTGTCTTCGGCCCAGGCGGGCGCGGCGGCCAGCAGGGCGATCATTGTGATCAGTTTCTTCATGTCTCGCGTTTCCTTTTCGCTCATGAGGTCGAGGCCGCGACGAGGACAATCTCGCCCGGCCAATCCGGTTGCAGTTCTTCAGCGGCCCGCCACGCGCGAAGGCCGGTAGCGCAGCAAAGCGCCAGTCTTTTCCCTTTATTTGGCTCTGATTTGAGTGACTCCACGGATTCGCGCCGGACATTGGGATGGATCGGATCTGGGACCTCATCCGGACCGCGCAATTCGATGATCAGGTCTTCTGAGGTCAGTTGATTGGCCGAAATGAAAGCAAAGCGCCGTTCTGGCTCGGGAGCTCCGTCAAAGCGAAATGTGGTGCTGCGGAACGTTTGCCCATCGATCTGCAACATCTGTCCCAGCGGCGAAGGCTGAAGGCCAAGGATCAGGTTCAGTGCCATCTGCGCCTGCAACGCGCCGATAATTCCCACGACGGGGCCGAGCACACCAGCCGTCGCACAGCTTGCACCGCTGTCAGGTGCATCGGGAAAGACCGCCCGCAGGGACGGCGCTCCACCGCAAAAGCCGCCAACATATCCCGTGAACCCCAGCACCGATGCTGAAATCAAAGGCTTACCGAGCGCGAAACAGGTGTCAGACAGGACATAGCTGGCCGCATAGCTGTCAGCGCAATCAAGAACCAAATCAACCTGTTCCACGGATTCAGTCACATTTTTATTTGTCAGAGTCTGTTTTTTGGCAATCACAATGACTTCCGCGTTCAGGGATCGACAGCGATCCGCCGCGACCTCAACCTTCGAACGGCCGCTGTCTGCCTCGGCAAACAACGTCTGCCGGTGCAGGTTCGACAGCGCGACCTCATCACGGTCCATGATGGTCAATTGACCTACCCCAGCCCCCGCCAGTAGTGGCAGCGCCGGGGCAGCCAGCCCGCCCGCGCCCACCACCAGAACGCGCGCGACGGACAGGCGGGCCTGTCCCTCTGACCCGACCTCGGGCAGGATTGTCTGACGAGAGTAGCGGTTCATCGCGTGGCCTCGATCCATTGGCGCACGCGGGCCTCTGGATCAGCGTTCAACGTGATATCAGTGACGGCTGATACGATATCGGCCCCCGCCTGCAACACACCCGGCGCGCGTTCAACGCTCATCCCGCCGATACCGACCAGAAGGATTTTACCCACCCGCGCCTTCCATTCGGTGACCCGGGGCAAGCCCTGCTGATGCCACTTCATCTTTTTCAGGATCGTCGGATAGACCGGACCCAACGCCACATAGTCCGGGTCTATCGCCAGAACCCGCTCCAACTCATCGTCATCGTGGGTCGAGACACCCAGTTTCAGCCCCGCCTTGCGGATGGCAGTCAGATCGGCCTCGTCCAGATCCTCCTGCCCGAGGTGAATCCAGTCACACCCGGCCTCAATCGCCTGCTGCCAGTAATCGTTGATCACCAGAACCGTGCCATGTTGGCGGCAAAGGTCGCGCGACAAGGCAATCTGGTCGCGCACCACCGTGTCGGGCTGGTCCTTGATCCGCAACTGTACCAGTTTCACACCCAAGGGCAGCATCTGGCGCAGCCAATCCGAGTGGTCGAAAATCGGGTAAAACCGGTCGAGGGTCATGACAGAAAGGCCTTTCCGATCACCGGGGTGGAGGGTTCCGCCATATCGCGCGCTTCGATCGGGTCAGCCTGATAGGCCAATTGTCCGGCTTCAATCGCCAGCATCATCGCGCGGGCCATGGCGGTAGGATCTCCGGCCCGGGCCACCGCGGTGTTCAGCAGAACCGCGTCATATCCCAGCTCCATCGCCTGCGCCGCATGGCTGGGCAGTCCGATCCCGGCGTCGATCACCAGCGGTACCTCCGGGAATTCAGCCCGCATCGCGCGCAGAGCGTATACGTTGTTCAAGCCCCGGCCTGACCCAATGGGCGCGCCCCAGGGCATCAGAACCTCGCAACCCGCCGCCAGCAGACGTTCTCCCACAATCAGGTCGTCAGTGGTGTAGGGGAAAACCTGAAACCCGTCCCCGGTCAGGACGCGTGCGGCCTCGACCAGTTGAAATACATCCGGCTGGAGGCTGTCGGTGTGACCGATCAGTTCCAGCTTGATCCACCTGGTGTCAAACACTTCCCGCGCCATATGGGCGGTGGTCACGGCCTCTTTGACGGTGTGGCATCCGGCGGTGTTCGGCAGGACCAGCACGCCCAGATCGCGGATCATCTGCCAAAAGGTTTGCCCGGCCCCGGCTTCGCGCCGCAGCGACACAGTGGCAACCCCGGCACCACTGTCCCGAAACGCCTGTTCCAGGATCGCGGGGCTGGGATATTGCGCCGTACCCAGCATCAGAGGGTTGGGCAGTTGGGTGCCGTAGAAGCTCTTCATTTTCACCCCCCCTGCATCGGCGCAACAACCTCGACCCGGTCGCCATCAGCCAGTTTGTAGGAAATGCGCAGACCCGAGGGCACAAAATCCTCGTTGACGGCCGTCGCCACCCGGCCCGAGAACCCGCATTCGACCAGCAGGTCCGAGAGGGTTTCGGCGCGCACCTCGCGCGATTCACCATTAAGCTCGATCTTCATCGACCATCTCCGAATGTTTGTTATCCAGCGCCAGATCCGCCACGCCCTGCGCCAGCGCCGGGGCCAACAAATAGCCGTGGCGGTATAGTCCGTTGGCATAAATCGTGCGCCCCAGCCGCCGGATACGCGGCAAGTTGTCAGGAAAGGCCGGGCGCAGATCGACCCCGATCTCGAGCACTTCGGCCTCACCAAAGGCGGGGTTCAGCGCATAAGCCGCGCTGAGCAGTTCCAGCATCGAGCGCGCGGTGATGCGGCTGCTGTCCTCGCTTTCGATCATCGTCGCGCCCAGCATGTAAATACCGTCGCCACGGGGTACGATGTAAAGCGGCATCCTTGGATGCAGCAGACGCACGGGCCGCGTCAGGGTCACGTCCGGGCAGCGGATCACCAGCATCTCACCCTTCACGCCCCGCAGATCATGCAGCACTTCGCGGGCGTGCAAACCCCGACAGTCGATTGCGTTTTCAAGCCGCGATGGAGCGAGTTTGCGGTGGAATTCAACCCCGTGTTCCAGCAAATGCTTATGAAGGTCCCGCAAGGCCTGGCGTGGGTTTAGATGCGCTTCATTCGTGAAATGGAGACCCTTGCTGAATCCGTTCAGATCAGGCTCTAACTTGGCGATTTTGGGCTGCTCGACGTCCCTGTAGCCTTCGGTCCGGCGGGCAAACCGGCGCAGATCGGGCAGGTCGCGCGGGCGGGCCACGACCAACGTGCCCCGCCGGTCCACCGGCGTTCGCTTCGCCCACCAGCCCAGCGCAGCCTGACCCAACCGCAACACCGGCTCCTCGGCGTTTTCATACTCACACCACGGGGCCAGCATGCCACCCGCCCACCAGGAACACCCATGCGGACCCGGCGGGCCAGCGGGATCGAAGACCTGAACCTTGACGCCGCGCGAAACAAGCTCGCTGGCCACGGCCAAACCAGCCACGCCGGATCCTATGACCGACCAGACCGTCACGCGGACCATACCCGGTGGAAGTGATGCACCGGCCCGTGCCCCTGTCCGATCATCAGACCGTCCGCCCGGGCAATGGCCCCTTGCAGGTACTCGTGCGCCTGCGCGACGGCCTCGGTCAGGCCGAAGCCCCGAGCCAACCCAGCCGCAATCGACGACGACAAAGTGCACCCGGTGCCATGTGTATTGCGCGTTTCCCTCCGAGGGGCGGTGAACTCGGCCACCCGACCGGAGGTATCAACCAGCAAGTCATAGCAGATTTTCCCGTGGCCATGTCCCCCTTTCATCAGCACCGAACCCGCGCCCAACCCACACAAGGCAAGCCCTTGCGCGATCATCTGATCGGGAGAGTCGGCCTCGGCACCACCCAGTAAACAGGCGGCTTCGGGCAGGTTCGGGGTCAGTACGGTAGCGCACGGCAGAAGAAGATCGCGCAAAGTCTGCACCGCGTCCCGCGCCAACAACGCATCGCCGGATTTCGCAATCATCACCGGGTCCAGCACGACGGGGCCATCAAACCCGGCAATGGATTCCGCAACCGTTTGTATAATCTCTGGCGTCGCCAGCATCCCGATCTTGATCGCGCCGACGTCCAGATCGGTCAGAACCGCCTCGATCTGGGCGGACACCACATCCAGCGGTATCCCATGCACTGCCGTCACCGCTTGGGTATTCTGCGCCGTCACTGCCGTAATCACGCTGGCGCCGTACACGCCCAAGGCGGACATCGCCTTGAGGTCTGCCTGTATCCCGGCCCCGCCACCACTGTCCGAGCCCGCAATTGTCAGGGCAATATGCGCCATATCGTTGCTCCAATTCAAAATGGGCAACGGGGCATGGAAAACGTCTTAGCACTGTGAGACCGTTCCCTACGCCGGTATTGCCCGGATCAGGTTCGATGGGTTAGCGCATTCACGCCTCTCAGCCCTTTGATCAGGGCACCCCAACGGTTGGGCGGACAATCTCAGGGGTTGGCAGGGGAATCAAGGGCCAATTTTGGCGCAGTTGACAGGCAAACTGGACTTATGGGGTGAAAAAAAGCCGGCCCATTGGACCGGCTCATTTATTACAATTACTGGATGCAGACTCAGCCTTTCATCCCGTCCCAAAAGGACTTGACGGAAGAGAAAAAGCTATTCGATTCCGGGTGGTTATCCTCACCCAGATCGTCGAACTCGCGCAGAAGTTCTTTCTGGCGAGCGGTCAGGTTGACCGGAGTTTCCACAGCCAGTTCGATGAACATGTCACCAACACCGCCGCCGCGCAGGGCAGGCATACCCTTGCCGCGCAAGCGCATCTGACGGCCCGATTGGCTACCGGCCGGAATCTGCACGCGACCACGGCCACCGTCAATGGTCGGCACTTCGATCGATCCGCCCAGCGCGGCCTTGGCCATGCTGACCGGCACGCGGCAATACAGGTTCACGCTGTCGCGTTCGAACAGTTTGTGATCGGACACTTCGACAAAGATATACAGATCACCCGGAGGACCACCGCGCATCCCGGCCTCACCCTCGCCTGCCAGGCGGATTCGGGTACCGGTTTCGACACCGGCGGGGATATTGACGGACAGCGCGCGTTCTTTTTCGACGCGACCTGCTCCGCTACAGGACTTGCAGGGATTCTTGATGATCTGGCCCAATCCGGAACATGTCGGACATGTGCGTTCAACAGTAAAGAAACCCTGTTGCGCACGAACCTTGCCCATGCCCGAGCAAGTTGGACAAGTGACTGGTTCCACACCACCTTCAGCACCCGAACCGTCACAGGCCGAACAGGCAACGGCTGCGGGCACGCTGATGGTTTTCTGCAGGCCCGAGAACGCCTCTTCCAGTGACACCCGCAGGTTATAGCGCAGGTCGGACCCGCGTGCGGCCCGACGTCCGCCACCAGCGCCACCGCGTTGGCCACCCATGAAATCGCCGAACAGATCGTCGAACACATCAGAGAACGCGCTGGAGAAATCGCCTTGACCGAAGCCGCCGCCGGGACGACCGCCGCCACCGCCCATGCCGTTTTCAAAGGCGGCATGACCAAATCGGTCATAGGCGGCCTTTTTGTCGGCATCGCGCAGAACGTCATAGGCCTCGTTGGCTTCTTTGAACTGCGATTCAGCATCCGGGTTGTCCTTGTTGCGATCGGGATGCAATTCTTTGGCCTTCTTGCGAAAGCCCTTCTTGATCTCGTCCGCCGATGCGCCCTTGGACACGCCGAGCACATCGTAGTAGTCGCGTTTTGACATCAGTGTTTCCTTCTGCCTCAACGTAATCGGGCCGGCCCGGCAACCGGACCGGCCCGAATTGGCCCGGTTACCCGTTAGTTACGCTTATCGCCGTCCAGATCTTCGAACTCGGCGTCGACGATGTCGTCATCACCAGCCGGAGCAGCATCTGCCGCTGCAGGTTCGTCGTCGGCCTCTTCGGACTGCGCCTTGTAGATGGCCTCGCCAAGCTTCATCGCAGCTTCGGTCACGTTCTGGATACCGGACTTGATCTTGTCAGCATTTTCGGTTTCCAGCTCGTCCTTCAGTGCGGCAATCGCCAGCTCGATGGCTTCGATGGTGGTCGGGTCGACCTTGTCGGCATGCTCTTCCATCGACTTCTCGGTCGAATGGATGAGGCTTTCCGCCTGGTTCTTGGCATCGACCAGCTCGCGGCGTTCCTTGTCAGCTTCCGCGTTCTCTTCGGCGTCCTTGACCATCTTTTCGATGTCCTCGTCGGACAGACCGCCCGATGCCTGGATGGTGATCTTCTGCTCTTTGCCGGTGCCTTTGTCCTTGGCCGAAACCGAGACAATACCGTTGGCGTCGATGTCAAAAGTCACCTCGATCTGAGGCATGCCACGCGGTGCGGGCGGGATGTCTTCGAGGTTGAACTGACCGAGGATCTTGTTGTCCGCAGCCATTTCACGCTCACCCTGGAACACGCGGATGGTTACGGCGTTCTGGTTGTCCTCGGCGGTCGAGAAGACCTGAGACTTTTTCGTCGGGATCGTGGTGTTGCGGTCGATCAAACGGGTGAACACGCCACCCAGCGTCTCGATACCCAACGACAGCGGGGTCACGTCCAGCAGAACCACGTCTTTGACGTCACCCTGCAGAACACCGGCCTGAATGGCGGCACCCATGGCAACCACTTCGTCCGGGTTCACACCTTTGTGCGGCTCTTTCCCGAAGAACTTGGTGACCTCTTCGATCACTTTCGGCATCCGGGTCATGCCACCGACCAGAACAACTTCGTCCACGTCGGCAGCCGACAGACCGGCGTCTTTCAGAGCAGCGGCACAAGGCTTCATCGACTTCTTGATCAGGTCCGAGACCAGCGATTCCAGCTTGGCACGGGTCAGTTTCATGACCATGTGCAGCGGCTGACCGTTCGAGCCCATCGAGATGAACGGCTGGTTGATTTCGGTCTGCGAGGTCGAGGACAGCTCGATCTTGGCTTTTTCAGCGGCCTCTTTCAGACGCTGCAGGGCCATCTTGTCGGCAGACAGATCGACACCGTGTTCCTTTTTGAACTCGTCCGCCAGGTAGTTGACGATGCGCATGTCAAAGTCTTCACCACCCAGGAAGGTGTCACCGTTGGTCGACTTGACCTCGAACAGGCCATCGTCGATTTCCAGAATAGTCACGTCGAAGGTACCGCCACCAAGGTCATAGACCGCGATGGTTTGGGTTTCCTGCTTGTCCAGACCATAGGCCAGCGCGGCAGCAGTCGGCTCGTTGATGATCCGCAGCACTTCCAGACCGGCGATTTTACCGGCGTCCTTGGTGGCCTGACGCTGTGCGTCGTTGAAATAGGCCGGAACGGTGATGACCGCCTGCGTGACTTCCTCACCCAGATAGCTCTCGGCAGTTTCCTTCATCTTACCCAGAGTGAAGGCCGAGATCTGGCTTGGGGAGTACTTTTCACCGCGAGCTTCCACCCACGCGTCGCCATTGCCGCCATCGACGATGGCATACGGCACCATTTTCTTGTCTTTTTCGACTTCTGCATCATCCACACGACGACCGATCAGACGCTTGACGCCAAAGATCGTGTTGTCGGGGTTGGTGACCGCCTGACGCTTTGCAGGCTGACCGACCAGTCGCTCATCTTCGGTGAAGGCGACGATCGAGGGCGTGGTCCGCGCCCCTTCTGCGTTTTCGATGACCTTGGGCTGCGAGCCGTCCATGATGGCCACACACGAGTTGGTGGTCCCGAGGTCAATTCCGATTACTTTTCCCATATGTTCAATCCCTTTCTCTTCAAGGCGATGTCCGAGGTCCGAACCCGTTATGGCACCCGGCCCCGATCTGATTTGCACGAACGGTCCTACACCATCGCGCGTCCCGGCGTATATAAGGGCGTGAAACGAGCCCTGCAAGCGGTGTAAAAGGCAGGTTTTCGGGAATCTGCAGCCTTTTTGGCAAGGTTTTGGTTAGGATTGGGGAATCTTGAATGGCGCGACTACTTTTGCGCGGTTTTGAAATCAGGAAAGGCTATCTGGACAGCGCAGCCCAAGTGCAGTTGATCGAGGTACTGCGCCCGATTCTGAAATCGGCCCCCCTGTTTCGGCCAGTGACGCCTTCGGGCAAAGAGATGTCGGTGCGCATGACTTCGGCCGGGTCGCTGGGCTGGGTGACCGACAGGGCCGGATACAGATACCAAGAACAGCACCCCAAAGGGGCGGACTGGCCCGCGATCCCCGATCCCATCCTTGATATCTGGCACCAATTGGCCAGCCCTGACCGCGACCCCGATTGCTGTCTTATCAACTATTACGGTGAAGGTGCCCGGATGGGGCTGCATCAGGACAAGGACGAGGTCGATTTTTCCTGGCCGGTGCTGTCGATCTCATTGGGGGATGACGCGCTGTTTCGCATCGGCAACCAGACGCGCGGCGGCAAGACCGAGTCGATCTGGCTGAACTCCGGCGACGTGGTGATCATGGGCGGCCCGGCCCGGCTGACATATCACGGGATTGACCGTATCCGGTTCGGGTCTTCGAAACTGCTGCCCAAGGGTGGTCGGATCAATCTGACCCTGCGCGTGGCAGGCTAGCGGCGCGCGCTCCAGCTCTGGGATACATGCTGACGCGAGAAAAAGATCCCCAAAAGCCCGATCAGCAGCAAGGCCAGCCCAACCCAAAGCGCATATTCCCAACTGGTGTTGCGGGGAAAGTAGTTGCGGAACACGAACCCTCGGCACTGGTCGATGATGTGAAACAGTGGGTTCCACGCAAACATGGCCAGCGTGGCGCCACCCAACGCATTTGCCAGAAACATTTTCCCCGAAAAGATCATGTTCAGACGGCGGTAGATGTTGCTTAGAATCGTGGAAACGGTTGGCAACCATGGTTTCAGGGCCATGAATACCACACCGACGGAACATCCGGTGAACCAGGCCAGTATCAACATCCCAAAAGCACCGCCTGGGTCCTGAATCTCAATTGGCGACACAGTGACACTGTAAAGGAACAGTATGATGATGATTGTGACCATCTGCGTATAGAGCGTGCCGAACGCGGTCGCCAGCAACATGACCATCATGTTCATCGGCGAGTGCAGCATCATCGGGTTACCCCCGGTGCTGACCCCCGCCACCGAACTGACAGATCTGATATGCGTCACAAACAAGAAAACGCCGGACAGCAGATACAAAACGAACTCGCCCCGGATTCTGGCAATACGCGGGCCCATGAAGGACATGATCACGTAAATCACCGCGACCAGGGCCAGGACTTGCAGAATATTGACCAGGATGGCCAGCACCGCGTTGCTGTGTTGTGATCGCACACTGCGCACAACGGCATGGAAAATAAGCTCGGCGGTTGTGAACGCGCCGCCCAGTAATGTCTGGTTTCGCTTGAAATAATACACCCGAAGCGTCTTTCCCGTTTTTTCGCCTGTAATCTGCCACGAATTTCTTGCCGATCCGTAACCGGCACATCATAAGGCCGTCAGGATATTCGATCAACAAATCGCAGGAACGGAGCATTTTTGTGACCTACGACGCCCTCATCCCCGTCATTCGACGTCTGGCCCTGGAAGCGGGCGACAAGATCATGGAGATTTACAATTCGGATGATTTCGACGTCAAAGTCAAATCCGACGCCAGCCCTGTGACCGAAGCGGACGAGGCCGCCGATGCGTTGATCTCGGCCGGTCTGCGCGACGCCTTCCCCGACATCCTGCTGGTGACCGAGGAACAGGCCGCTTCACATTCGAAAAAGGGTGACACGTTCCTGATCGTCGATCCGCTGGACGGCACCAAGGAATTCATCAACCGCCGCGGCGATTTCACGGTGAACATCGCGCTGGTGGAAAACGGCGTTCCAACCCGCGGCGTGGTTTATGCGCCTGCGAAAGAGCGCATGTTCTATACGCAGGCCAATGGTCAATCGGTCGAAGAAACCGGCGCGCTGGACAAAGCGCAAGCCGGGGATGCTTTGCCGATATCAGTCTCTAAACCAGACAATTCGGCGCTGTTGATCGTGGCGTCGAAATCGCACCGGGATCAGGCGACCGAGGATTACATCAACAAATACCAGGTACAGGACAGCAAGAGCGCGGGCTCGTCGCTGAAATTCTGTCTGGTGGCAACGGGTGAGGCCGATCTGTATCCCCGTGTAGGTCGCACGATGGAGTGGGATACCGCCGCAGGTCACGCCGTTCTGGCGGGCGCCGGCGGTAAGGTTGTGCGCTTTGATGACCACACACCGCTGACCTATGGCAAAGACGAATATGCAAACCCGTTCTTTATCGCTTACGCTCCGGGCGTTGAGCTGAAGGAGGCCTGATGTCCGTTCTGATCGCCATTCCCGCCCGTTACGCCTCGACCCGGTATCCGGGCAAACCGCTGGTCCCGCTGACCGGCGCCAGTGGCAATGCAATGACCCTGATCGAACGGTCCTGGCGCGCGGCATGTTCGGTCTCGGGCGTCGACAAGGTGGTTGTCGCCACCGATGACGACCGCATCCGCGAGGTGGCCGAAGGCTTCGGGGCCGAGGTTGTGATGACTTCGGAAACCTGCGGCAATGGCACCGAACGCTGCGCCGAAGCGCATACTGAGCTTGGTGCCGGTTACGACATCGTGGTGAATCTGCAGGGCGATGCGCCGCTGACCCCACACTGGTTTGTTGAAGACCTGATCGCCGGATTGCGCGCCGCGCCCGAAGCCGGGGTAGCGACACCGGTTCTGCGTTGTGACGGCAACGCGCTGAACAGCCTGCTGAACGACCGCAAGAACGGGCGCGTCGGCGGCACCACCGCGGTGTTCGCCGCCGACAACAGCGCGATGTATTTCTCGAAAGAGGTCGTCCCCTATACCGCCGAAACCTTTGCCGGAGACGACGCAACCCCGGTTTTCCACCATGTCGGCGTCTATGCCTATCGCCCCGATGCGCTGGCCGCCTACCCCGCATGGCCCGTTGGTCCGCTGGAGCAACTGGAAGGGCTGGAACAGCTGCGTTTCATGGAAAACGGCCGCAAGGTTCTGTGCGTCGAGGTCGAGGCCAAAGGCCGCCAGTTCTGGGAGCTGAACAACCCTCAGGACGTCCCCAAGCTGGAAGAAATGATGGCCGCCATGGGGTTGGAGTGAGGTTATTCCCCCAATCGACATAGGCCTGACGGCGTAGCTGTGCACAGTTAATAAACCTGGAAGAATAGATGACCAACATTCTTGTAACCGGCGGTGCCGGATATATCGGATCGCACGCCTGCAAGGCGCTGGCGCAGGCAGGCTATACACCAGTGACCTATGACAACCTGATCACTGGCTGGCAGGACGCAGTAAAATTCGGCCCGTTTGAACAGGGTGACCTGCTGGATCGCGCCCGACTGGATGAGGTCTTTGCCAAGTACAAACCTGCCGCCGTGATGCACTTTGCCGCCCTCAGCCAGGTGGGTGAAGCCATGTCCGAACCCGGCAAATACTGGACCAACAACGTCACCGGCTCGCTGTCCCTGATAGAAGCTGCGGTCGCCGCAGGTTGCCTGAACTTTGTCTTCTCGTCGACCTGCGCCACCTATGGCGAACATGACAATGTGGTGCTGGACGAAGACACGCCGCAGGAACCGCTGAACGCCTATGGCGCATCGAAACGCGCCATCGAGGATATCCTGCGCGATTTCCAGGCCGCACACGGTCTGAATCACGTCATCTTCCGCTATTTCAACGTCGCCGGCGCCGATCCGGACGGCGAGGTGGGCGAATTCCACCGCCCGGAAACCCATCTGGTGCCGCTGATGCTGGACGCGATTGACGGCAAGCGCGACGGGCTGACCGTGTTCGGCACTGATTACGACACGCCGGACGGCACCTGCATCCGCGACTATGTGCACGTCTGCGATCTGGTCGACGCGCATGTGCTGGGTCTCAATTGGCTGGAGCAGGGCAAAGGCAGCCGAGTGTTTAACCTGGGAACCGGCTCGGGCTTTTCGGTGATGGAGGTAATCGGCCATTCCAAAACCGTCACCAATCGCGAGGTGCCGTATTCTATCGGCCCCCGCCGCGCCGGGGATTGCACCAAACTGGTCTCGGGCTCGGTCCGCGCCGGGCAAGAGCTGGGCTGGACGCCGAAAAAATCAACGTTAGAGACAATGATCGGCGATGCCTGGCGCTGGCATCAGAACGGCAATTACGCGAAATGAGCCGCCCATGACCGACCGTGCAACCGATACTCTTCCGCCCATAGGATGGGTGCAGATATACCGGTTGCGTCTGAAACGGCGGCGGCTGCTGTGGCGATCCTTCCGCAGCCGCCATCAACTGACCAGCCTGAACGATCAGACTGCACAGATCAGGCCCGGTGCCGTTCTGGCATTCACCACGCTGCGCAATGAACTCAACCGCCTGCCGTGGTTCTTCCGCCACTATCGCGCGCTGGGGGTAGATCATTTTCTGATCGTGGATAACGGCAGCGATGACGGCTCGGTCGATTTCCTGCGTGATCAGCCGGATGCGTCGCTGTGGCAAACCCCGACCAGCTATCGCGAGGCGCGATACGGGCTGGATTGGCTGACATGGCTGCAAATGCGCTATGGGCATGGTCACTGGACCTTGATGGTGGATGCTGATGAGCTGCTGATCTATCCCCAGCACGACAGCAAACCCCTGCAGGACCTGACCGCAGAGCTTGACCGGCAAGGCCGTGCCGCCATTGGCGCGCTGATGCTGGATCTTTATCCCAAGGGTCCGCTGGGTACGCAAAGCTTTGACCCTGAAACCGACCCGACCGAGGTTCTGAACTGGTTCGATCCCGGCCCCTACCGGGCGCAGCGGCAAAGCCCTTTGGGCAACCTGTGGGTACAGGGCGGCGCGCGGGAACGCATGTTCTTTGCCGACCGGCCCCGCCATTCGCCGACGCTGAACAAAATCCCTCTGGTCCGGTGGTCGCGACGCTATGCCTTTGTGAACTCGTGCCACTCGGCCCTGCCCCGGTATCTGAACGCGATCTATGACGGACCCGGGGGCAACACCCCTGCAGGGGTGTTGCTGCACACCAAATTCCTGCCTGAAGTGGTCGGCAAGTCAAAATCCGAGAAAGCGCGGCGTCAGCATTTCCACGATCCCGACCAGTTTGCTGCCTATTATGATGCAATCGCCGACCGTCCCGACATGTGGACGCCCCAATCGGTCCGCTTTCAAGACTGGGCCCAACTGCAGAAACTGGGCCTTATGGGGAATATTTGCTGAAATGCCGCATATGTGACTAACCAATTTTAAATGCGTTGCTATGAAAGATGCAAAGGTGGCATAAATCGGCAATTGCCCGGCACCACTCTGGATCGTCCAGCCCCCGGGCAAGCTCGCGGAACAAAAAAGGCAGAGCGCACGCGTGAGCCTGTTGGATTCATACCGAATGAGATTGCGGCGCAAGCGCCGCCTTGCGCGCTGCGTTCTGAAACAGCGACAGCTGAAGCCGGTGTCCGACAAAACCGCCAACATCCGAAGCAACGACGTGTTGTTGATGAGCGTGTTGCGAAACGAAAAAATCCGCCTGCCCTATTTCTTGGATTATTACCGCAAGCTGGGCATCGACCATTTTCTGTTCGTCGACAATGACAGCGATGACGGATCGCGCGAATATCTGGTCAGTCAGCCCGATACCTCAGTCTGGCACGCGCAAGCCAGCTACAAACGAGCCTCGTTCGGGCTGGACTGGTCTAATTACCTGCTGCGCAAATACGCGCATGGGCGCTGGGTCCTGACCGTCGATCCGGATGAGTTCTTCATCTACCCGTTCTGCGACACCCGCCCGATCGGTGCCCTGACCGATTGGCTGGATGGCTGCGCTGTGCGCAGTTTCGGCACCATGCTGATCGACATGTACCCGCGGGGGCCGGTGGATGCGGAACCCTATCGTGAGGGGCAGGATCCGTTTGAGATCGCCCGCTGGTTCGATTCCGGCAATTACATGATCACCAAAAACCCGGATTACGGGAATCTGTGGATTCAGGGTGGCCCGCGCGCGCGGGTGTTTTTCCGTGACACCCCCTTGAAGGCGCCGGCGCTGAACAAGATCCCTTTGGTCAAATGGGACCGGCGCTATGTCTATGTCAGTTCGACACACTCGCTGCTGCCGCGCGGGCTGAACCAGGTCTATGACGAATGGGGCGGCGAAAAGGCCAGCGGCGCCTTGCTGCATGCCAAGCTCATCAACACTTTGGGTGAAAAGGCGCAGGAAGAGATGCAGCGCCGCCAGCACTTCCGCCGGTCGGGCGAGTACCGCGCTTATGCCGAGGGATTGGGGGACAAGCCGGTTTTCTGGTGCGAGCAATCCGAGAAACTCATCAACTGGCGGCAGCTTGAGATCCTTGGCCTGATGTCGAAAGGAAACTGGGCATGAGCCGTCTGGGCGTCATCATGCTGGTCCACACGGCGCTGCACCGGGCCGAGCAGGTGGCGCGCCATTGGACAGCCTCAGGCTGCCCGGTGGTGATCCACGTGGACCGCAAAGTGCCCGCCCGGGTCTACGCCGAATTCACCGCTTCATGCGCCAACGACCCGCTGATCCGGTTTTCCGACCGTCATGTCTGCGAATGGGGTAGTTGGGGCATCGTTGCGGCCTCGCAATCCGCTGCGGAACTGATGCTTAGCACCTTTCCGGACGTGCATCATGTCTACCTGTCATCAGGCGCCTGCCTGCCGTTGCGGCCGGTAGAAGAACTGATCGACTATCTCGCGGACCGGCCCCGCGTTGATTTCGTCGAAAGCGCCACCACCGCCGATGTCAGCTGGACCATTGGCGGGTTGGATCAGGAACGATTCACCCTGCGGTTCCCGTTTTCCTGGCGCAGGAACCGCAAACTGTTCGACGCCTATGTGAAGTTGCAGCGCGCGCTCGGCATACGCCGAAAAATCCCCGACGGGTTGGTGCCGCATATGGGCAGCCAGTGGTGGTGCCTGACTCGCCAGACCCTCTCGGCCATTCTGCAGGACCCCAGGCGACAGACTTATGACCGCTATTTCCGGCGTGTCTGGATTCCGGATGAAAGCTATTTTCAGACGCTGGCGCGGCTCTATTCCACCCATATCGAAAGCCGGTCGCTGACCCTGTCCAAATTCGACTATCAGGGTCGGCCGCATATCTTTTATGACGACCATCTGCAGCTGCTGCGCCGCTCAGACTGCTTCGTGGCGCGGAAAATCTGGCCGCACGCAGATCGGTTGTATCAATCCTTCCTGACCGATCAGAACAGCGCCATGCGACCGGCCGAGCCCAACCCGGGCAAGATCGACCGTGTGTTTTCCAAAGCGGTCGAGCGTCGGACCTGTGGGCGCGACGGGCTGTATATGCAAAGTCGCTTCCCGCGCCACGGCAGCGAGAATGGACTTACCTCTTTCCCCTATTCGGTGTTCCAAGGCTTTACAGAGCTGTTCGAAGGGTTCGAGCCCTGGCTGACCGAAACCACGGGTGCGCGCGTGCACGGGCATCTGTTCGGCCCCGAACGTGCCGAGTTTTCCGGAGGTCAATCGATTATCAACGGGTCGCTCAGCGATTGCGCCGTTCTGAGGGACTATAACCCCACGGCCTTTGTCTCAAACCTGATCTGGAACACCCGAGGCGAGCGGCAGTGCTTTCAGTTCGGTCCCGCGGATACCCAGCAAATCAACTGGTTTCTGACCCGGGACAGGAACGCGCAAATCTCGGTCATCACCGGGGCCTGGGCGATCCCGCTGTTTCGGTCAAACAGGAACTTTGCCGACATCCGCAATGAAGCCGCCCGCCTGCAGCAAATCGAGACCAAACAGCTTGAGGTTCTGAACTCGGTCTGGACCAAGGCGCGGGTGCGTATCTGGTCGCTGGCCGAGTTTGTGGAATCTCCGATGGAGCCCTTGCAGACGGTGATCGAGGAAATCGGTACCTCACGCGCCAGCCACCTGACAAAAGCACCGTTGATGGTGGATCTTTCGGGGTTCGGGAAATTCCTTCAAAATCTCAAGAATCAGGGGATGCACCCCTATCTGATGGGCGACTTCCCCACCGATGATGTGTTTGGCGCCCGCGCCCGGCCGTTCAAAAAACCCTATCTGGTGCAATAGCCTGTGATGACGTCGGAATTTGACTATTTCATCGTTCTTGCCGCGATGCGCACCGGGTCCAACCTGTTGGAACTCAACCTGAACGCACTGGACGGGGTTACCTGCCATGGCGAAGCGTTCAACCCGCATTTCATCGGCCGCCTCAAATCCGAAAGCCTGCTGGACGTAACGCTTGAGGAACGGGACGACGACCCGATGAAACTGGTCCAGGCGATCAGGTCCGCACCGGGTGAGATCAACGGGTTTCGGTTCTTTCAGGGGCACGATCCCCGTGTATTAGAGCCTGCGTTGTCCGACCCGCGTTGTGCCAAGATCATCCTGACGCGCAACCCGCTGGACAGTTACGTTTCGCTGAAAATCGCGCGCGAAACCAAGCAGTGGCAATTGAAGAACATCAAACGTCGCCGCGAGGCACAGGTTGAATTCGAGCCGCAGGAATTCGAGAAGTACCTGGACCAGCAGCAGGAGTTTCAACTTCTGCTGCTCAACGCGCTTCAAATCTCCGGGCAGACCGCGTTTTACATCGCCTATGACGACCTGACCAATCTGGACGTTCTGAATGGGTTGGCCGCATGGCTGGGGGTTCCGTCGCGGCTGTCCTCGATCGACGACACGATCAAGCCGCAGAACCCTGAAACGGCCCTGTCAAAGGTGACTAATCCGGAAAAGGCCGAGCAGGCGCTGGCCCGGATCGACAGTTTCAATCTGCACCGCACTCCGAATTTTGAGCCCCGTCGCGGGCCCGCGATCGGCACTTATGTCGCCACACCTGAAACGCCGCTGATGTACCTGCCAATACGCGGCGGGATCGAGGGACCCGTGACCCAGTGGCTGGCCGATCTTGATGCGACCAAGACCGACAAGCTGATCACAAATCAGAACCGCAAACAGACGCGGCGCTGGCTGCAGGCCCACCCCGGACACCGGAAATTCACCGTGCTGCGGCACCCGCTGGCGCGGGCGCATTCGGTCTTTTGCTCCTATATCCTCAGCACCGAACCCGGTGCCTACCTGAAAATCCGCAACATGCTGCGCAACCGGTTCAAGATGCCGATCCCCGGCCAGCTGCGTAAAGGTAACTATTCGCGCGATCAGCACCATGAGGCGTTTTCTGCCTTCCTCACCTTTCTGCGGCAAAACCTGGCCGGACAGACGCCGGTGCGGGTGGACGGTGTGTGGTGCAGCCAATCTCAGGCCCTTGAGGGCATGGCTACTTTTGCTATCCCCGACCTGATCCTGCGAGAGGACGAGATCACCGCCGCCCTGCCCGATCTGGCGCGCCGGATGGGGCACGACCGTCCGCCGACACCCGGCCTTAGCGCACCGGATGTCCCGTTTACGCTTGCCGAAATTTATGACGACACGCTTGAGGCGCTGGCGGCGGATGCTTACCAGCGCGATTACATGCAATTCGGGTTCGAGGCTTGGAAGCCGCTTACGGGCGCAGCGTGATCAGCGTACCCCGGTTTACCATCGCATAGATCTCTTCGATCTCTTCATTCTTGACTGCGATGCACCCCGCGGTCCAATCCGGCGTCTTTTTGGCGCGCTTACGCTCGGACCGTTTCTTGGGCTCACCGTGAATGAAAATATCACCGCCCGGATCCACACCCGCCGCCTTGGCCTGCGCAATGTCATTCGAATTTGGATAAGAAATGCCCAGCGAAAGGTGATAGCTGCTATTGGGGTTGCGCCGATCAATCAGATAGCTGCCCTCGGGCGTGCGGCCATCGCCACGCTGGGTCTTTGTCCCCGTCGGAGCAAACCCAAGTCTGACATCGTATGATTTGAGGATTTTCTCATTGTGCAGAAGGTACATCTTCCGCGCACCCTTGTTGATGACCAGTGAGGTCACTTCGGGTCCATCATAAGTTAGAAATCTGGGGCTTGCCGAGGCACAAGCTGAAAGACTCAGCGTTGCCATTGCGCCCAATCCAAATGCTCGACGATCCATGTTTCACTGCCTGCTCATTTTTTTCAGCATTATGCCAGAAAATGGAAAAACTGAAATCACTTTTTGCTGTGTGATTGTTCGGTCAGACGACGTTCGATGCTTTCCAACCGTTCCAAAACCTCATCACGATAGGCGTCGGTTTTCACCTCATCCTCGGCATGGTGTGCATCCTGCATCGAGTTCACGATCAGACCCACCAGCAGGTTCACCACCGCAAAGGTGGTGACCATGATGAAGGGCACAAAGAACACCCAGGCATACGGGTACACCTCCATGACCGGGCGCACGATGCCCATCGACCAGCTTTCCAGCGTCATGATCTGGAACAGCGTATAGGCCGACTGACCCAAGTCACCGAACCATTCAGGGAAAGACGTCGAGAACAGCTTGGTCGAGATTACCGCACCGATATAGAACAGGATCGCCATCAATAGGAACACGCTGGCCATGCCCGGCAGAGCCGAAATGAAGCCTTCGACAACCCGCCGCAGGCGGGGTGCCACCGAGATAACACGTAAAACCCGCAATATTCGTAGCGCCCGCAGCACCGACAGCCCCCCGGCACTGGGAATCAGGGCAATGCCGACGACGATGAAATCAAAGACATTCCAGCCGTTTAGAAAGAACCGCCGCCCAGTGGCCAGCAATTTCATGGCGATCTCGGCCACAAAGATGGTCAGACAGATGCTGTCAAGCGTCACGATCAAGGGGCCGGCGGCCTCCATCAGGGTGGGTGATGTCTCCATCCCCAGCAAAATTGCATTGAAAATGATGACCCCGGTGATGAACCGGCCGAAGATGGGATTTTCAATGATGCCAAGCAGGCGTTGATTGAATCCCATTGTGACTTTCTCCTGTGTGCTCATGATGTGGGCCCCAAGACAAACCGCGCGGCCAGTTCGGTGTGTGATGACCATCGAAATTGGTCCACCACCTGTACCCATTCAAGGGTGTAGCCCGCGTTAACCAGCGTTTTTGCATCCCGGGCGAAAGTGACCGGATTGCACGACACATAAGCGATCACCGGGCGCTGCGCCTGCGCCAGTTCGGATATCTGTGCCTCGGCCCCTGCGCGGGGCGGGTCGATGACGACAGCGTCAAAGCTCTTCAATTCATCCGGCATCAGCGGGCGGCGGAACAGATCGCGGGCCTCGGTGGTGACGCGTTTCAAGCCTTGCGCACGACGCCAGCCCTGATCCAGGGCGTCGGTCATCGCGGCCTCACCTTCGACCGCGTGGACCTCGGCAGTTTCGGCCAGGGGCAGTGAGAAGGTACCGCTGCCTGCAAACAGATCAACAACCCGCTTTGCACTCTGCGTGGCCAGCAAAACCGCCTGCATTAGAGCCTGTTCACCGTCTTTTGTCGCCTGCAGGAACGCACCCGACGGCGGCACAACCCCGGCCACGCCAAACCGCTGCACCGGAGGATGGCGCATCGCGATCACCTCACTATCCCAGCTCAGCCGCGCCAGCCCGTGTTTCTCGGTTGCCTGCGCCAGCGCCAGTTCCAGAGGACCATCCAGAGGCTTGCCGCCCTTGACCGCCACATCCAGACCGCCTTCGGACAGGGTCAAAGTCACCGCCAATACACCCTTGCGGCTGCCACCCAGAACAGCAAGCGCTTCGGCCACCGGAATGGCCGCGATCAGGGCCGGGTCCAGCAAATGACAGTCAGGAATCTCGGTAATCGTGTCCGAGGCGCGGCCATGAAACCCGGCCAGCGTGCCCTTTTTCGTCCGTCGTACCGCGATTGTCGCCCGGCGGCGCGAGCGTTCCGCAGAGGTGTGGATCGGACGCATCGGCGCCTCCAACCCCTGCGCCGTCAGGGCGCTACGCACTACCTCGACCTTCCAATCGGCCACGAATTCATCCGCGGTGTGCTGCAACTGACAGCCACCGCAGGCCTTGTAGTGGCGGCACCGAGCCTTCACCCGCTGATCCGAGGGCGTTTCAACCCGGATATCGGTCAGCAACTGGCCAACCAACGTGCCGCTGACCACCTCACCCGGCAGGGTCCGGGGTGCGTAAACGGGGCCGTCGGCGATGCCATCGCCCTGATGGCCCAAGCGGGTTATGGTGAACTGCTGCGTCATGGAAGGCCTGATACCGGGGCTTTGCGCGCAACAAAACCCCTTTGAACGCAATACGCGTTATTCGGCGGCTTCAGCCTGAATGAACCCGCCGGATTGACGGTGCCAGAACCGGGCATAGAGCCCGCCTTGATCCAACAGCGCGTCATGAGTGCCTGTCTCCACAATCCGCCCTTCATCCAAGACAATGATCCGGTCCATCTCGCTGAGCGTGGACAAGCGATGTGCAATCGCCAGCACGGTTTTGCCCTGCATCACCCGGTGAAGCGCTGTCTGGATTGAGGCTTCGACCTCAGAATCCAGCGCGGACGTCGCCTCGTCCAACACCAGTATCGGCGCGTCCTTGAGAATGGCACGGGCCAGGGCGATCCGCTGCCGCTGTCCACCGCTGAGCTTCACACCGCGCTCGCCCAGATGCGCGTCATAGCCGATGCGACCATGGGCATCCTGCAGGCTGAGAATAAACTCATGCGCCTCGGCCTTTTTGGCGGCCGCGATCATCTCATCCTCGTTGGCATCCGGGCGGCCATACAGGATGTTCTCACGTGCTGATCGATTGAACATCGCGGTTTCCTGCGTAACCATGCCGATCTGCCCGCGCAGACTGTCCTGCGTCACATGGCGCACATCCTGCCCGTCAATGCGAATTGCGCCATTTTCCCCGTCATAGAGCCTGAGTAGCAGCGACACCAAAGTCGATTTCCCCGCCCCCGAGGCGCCAACAATGCCCAGCTTCTCTCCCGGGTGAACGGTCATGGTCACTTCAGATACACCGCCCACATCGCGGCCATAGGCAAAGCTGACATGGTCGAAATCAATCTGTCCTGCCGTTACGGTCAGGCCGGTCGCGTCGGGCACATCCTCGACCCGCTCGCGCTTGGCCAGCGTTTTCATTCCATTTTCGATCTCGCCCACATTGGCATAGAGCCCCATCAGCGTGAAACTGACCCAGCCGGTCATCTGCGAAACACGGATCGAGATCGCACCCGCAGCCACAATATCCCCCGCCGTCGCAACTCCGTTGCGCCACAGCAACAGCGTTGCACCGATCAGCAGAACTGGCAGAACACCTGCCAATACCATCAGAATAAAGCGGAAGCTGGCAGACAGTTTGCCGAAGGCCAGCATTTTCTCGCGCAGATCGACCATCGAGCTTCGCGCGGCCTGATCCTCGAACGCGGAATGAGCGAACAGCTTGACGGTCTTGATATTGGTGATCGTGTCGACCACCTGCCCCGACACCATCGCCCGCGCTCCCGCCCGCGCCGAGGACCGCACGCGAATGCGCGGCAGATACCAGCGGATCAGCAGGAAATAGACCGACAGCCAGGCAGCAAAGGGCAGGATTACCAGCGGGTGAATAGACCCTAACAAAAGCAAAGAGCCTACAAGTGAGGCCAAGGCGAACACAATTGCGCTGATCGTCTCGGACACCACCGAGGCCATCGCGTTCGACGTCTGCATTTGTTTCTGAGCAATTCGGCCCGCGAAATCGTCATCGAAATAAATGACCGACTGGCCCAGCGTCCAGCGGTTCAGCTTCGCCAGAACCAGAGGTGGGATGTTGGGCATGACGACATAGTTGTTCGAAAACGCCGAAAACCCGAAAAACACCGGGCGCAACAGCATGAAAAAAGCGGCAACACCCAGAATCGTCCACAAATTGCTGCCTGTCAGGATGTTCTGTGGCCCGCTCTCGGTTGCAAGATCGATCACGAGTCCCAGCATCCAGGCCGTCCCGGCCTCCATCGCGCCCGCCGAGGCCGAGAAAAAGGCCGCAACAAAAATCATCGGCCACGCACCCGACAGGCACCAGCGAATAAACGCCCCCAGCGTTTGCGGCGGGGGCGTTTCAGTGTTTTTGAACGGATCGATCAGGTCGGCAACCTTCATTCCGCGGCCTCCGGGTTCAGGAAGCCTCCAGATTGCCGCGCCCAGAACCGGGCGTAAAGCCCGCCATGCGCCAACAGCTCGGAATGTCCGCCCTGTTCCACGATCCGGCCGCCATCCATGACCAGAATGCGGTCCATCTGGGCAATCGTACTCAGTCGGTGGGCAATAGCGATCACGGTTTTACCTTGCATCATGCCGTAGAGAGTTTCCTGAATCGATGCTTCGACCTCGGAATCCAGGGCGGATGTCGCCTCATCCAACAACAAGATCGGCGCGTCTTTCAGGATCACCCGCGCCAACGTCACCCGCTGCCGCTGACCACCAGAGAGTTTCACGCCGCGTTCCCCTACATGCGCGTCGTAGCCGGTGCGCCCCTGCGGGTCCTGCAGATCGAGGATAAACTCATGCGCCTCAGCCTGTTTTGCAGCGCCGATCATCTGCTCTTCGGTGGCCTCGGGACGGCCATAGAGAATATTGTCCCGCACCGAGCGGTGCAGCAAAGCGCTGTCCTGCTGCACCATACCGATATGACTGCGCAAACTGTCCTGCGTGACGCTTGCAATGTTCTGCCCGTCGATCAGGATCGCCCCCTTTTCCACGTCGTAAAACCGTAAAAGCAGCTTTACTAGGGTCGATTTCCCGGCACCAGACCGCCCGATCAACCCGATCTTTTCGCCGGGATGAATTGTCAGGTTGATATGATCCAGGCCACCTGTCTTGCGCCCGTAATGGTGCGACAGGTCGCGAATGTCGATCTGTCCTTTGGTGAGTTGCAACGGTTTAGCCGCTGGCGCATCCAACAGATCGATGGGTTGGGCAATTGTCTCCATCCCCTCGGCCACAACACCCAGTTGGCGGAAGAAACTGGTCAGTGCCCACATGATCCATCCGGTCATCGCGTTCAGCCGCAGCGTGAGCGCGGTGGCTGCAGCGACCACACCGACAGAGGCGCTGCCCTGCATCCACAGGGCAATCGCCCAGCCGACAACGCCGACGATCAGCAGACCGTTCAGCGTGACCAGAACCGCATCCATGATGGTGAAAATTCGCATCTCGACCTGAAAGGTCCGGCGGGTTTCCTCGATGGCTTCGCGGGCATAGTCCAGTTCTTGATCGTCATGGGCAAACATCTTGACCGAGTGGATGTTGGTATAGCTGTCTACGACGCGACCCGTTACCGCTGAGCGCGCATCGGACGCCGCCTGCGATGCCGGGCCAACCCGCGCCACTGTCCAGCGCACCAGCAGGCCATAGAGCACGAGCCAGATCAGCAGCGGCAGAAGCAGCCGTGGATCTGCCGCCATCAACAAGATCGCCGCCCCGATCAGATAGGCCAGCGAGAAAGAAATGGCGTCAAACACCTGAAACACCGCCTCACCCGCCGCGGGCGGTGTTTGCATGATCCGGTTGGCGATGCGACCGGCAAAGTCATTCTCGAACCACCCCACCGATTGCCGCAGCACGTGCTTATGTGCCCGCCAGCGGATCAGGGTGCCGAAGTTCGGCAGGATCGTGTTGTTCAGCAACAGCACGTCGACCACATGCAGCATCGGGCGCAGCAGCAGCACGAACACAGCCATCAGGATCAGTTCAGTGCCGTGGGCCTGCCAGACCTCGGCAGGTGACCCGGACAACAGGTCAACAACCCGACCCATGTAATAGATCAGACCGACCTCGACTGCCGCAACAATGACCGAGATCAGCGCGGCCCAGAAGAAAACCCGCACGAACGGCCGGGAATAGTCCAGCATGAACGGCCACAACCGCGTGGGCGGCGTGTCGGTCTCTTCATACGCAACAAAAGGGTCAACTAGGTTTTCGAAATAGCGAAACATGGAGGGTGCTCCGATTGAGCAGGAAATTCAGGACGTGCGAAAACAGATGGCGCCAGAACACCACCCTTACGGGTCAAAGTGTTCCGGCTTTAGCCGAACCAGATCCCGTAATACATTCGCATGCCTCCCTCCAAATCAGGTAACAGGGGCACGTAACCACAATATGATTATTTTGTCATCCCTTTTTGAGACTTCGTCTCAACCGCCCAGCAGGTCCTTGCGATTCAAGGAAAAGCCAGAAGCGATCCAGCGGGTTTCAAGCTCGGCCAGTTTTTTACCCAGCGCGGGGCCGGTGAAGTCAGGGATCAGGTCGGTCGCCTGAACCGGAAAATCGGCGGCGGCACCTTTGCGCAAATCCTGCCGCATGTCTTCGGACCAGGGCTGTTCCAGAAAAGCGCAGCGCAACAGGGTTTCGTGCATCCCGCCTTCTTCCCCATAGCGGAAGCCCAGTTCGGCAATACTGGCGGTGCCTGCGGCCTCATCCCGCATCCGGGTCAGCCGTTGCAACTGCGCCTTGCTCAGGCGCAAGGTTTTGGCGATCTCAGGGGTGGCAATGGCGGCCAGACGTCGGATCGGCTCGGGGGTGACCCCGGCCTGGTGTTCCAAAACGACCAGAGGCGCCAGCGACCGGTCTTCGGCCCCCGGGGTCAGCTGTGCCAGGACACCCGCCTGACGCATGGCAGCAACCGAAGGCGCGGGATCGGGTGCGCCCATAAGCTTCAGCAGCTCGGCCCCGACCCGTTCGCGCGACAGGCCAGCCAGCCCGTCCAGATTGGCCGCAATCGCCGCCAGTGCGTCCGGGTCGAACCCGGCCTCGGCATCGCCATACCAGGCGTGGAACCGGAAATAGCGTAGCGAGCGCAGGTAATCCTCGCGAATTCGGTTTTCGGCCGTGCCGATGAACCGCACGCGCCGCGCCTGCAGGTCGGGCAGACCATTCAACGGGTCCAGCACTGTGCCTTCGGGCCGGGCATAGATCGCGTTCATGGTGAAATCGCGGCGCGCGGCGTCCTCTTCCACCTTGTCAGAAAAGGCCACCACAGCACGGCGGCCATCGGTTTTTACATCGCGGCGAAAGGTGGTGATCTCGTGCGGGGCACCACCACTGACCACGGTAATGGTGCCATGATCAATGCCGGTGGGAATAGCCTTGAGACCTGCCGCCTGTGCCAGTTCCATCACCCGCTCAGGGTGCGCATCAGTGGCAATGTCGATATCCGAGACTGGTGCACCCAGCAGCGCGTTTCGAACGCAGCCACCCACAAACAGCGCCTGTGCCCCAGCCCCGGTCAACGCCGCGCAGACCTTTTGTGTTGCCGGGTCAGTAACCCAGTCTTCCGATATTTGCGTCATTCACTCACCCGCGCGGCCAATCCCCGCAACATCCGGGCCGTCGCGCCCCAGATGTAATAAGGACCGAACGGCACAGTGTAATAATTCCTTTTGTGACCCCGCCAACGGCGCGATTCAACGAAATAATTCGCAGGGTTGAGTACATGTGCAAGCGGAACCGAGAATACCTCATCAACTTCACCGGGTTCCGGGGTCAGTTGGAACGGTGCCCGTAAGATCGCGACAACCGGCGTCACGGTAAAAGATGTGACGGTCTCATGGGTCGGCAGGTGTCCCAGAATCTCGGGCAAGTCAGGCGGCAGACCGATTTCCTCCTGCGCCTCACGCAGGGCAGTGGCGGTGACATCCACATCGCCCTCATCCTGCTTGCCGCCAGGAAAGGCGATCTGGCCGGGGTGATGTTTCAAGGCCGAGGACCGTTTGGTCAGGATCAGCCGTGGTATTCCGGTTGAAACCGAGATCGGCACCAGAACGCCTGCCGGGCGCAACTTGCGGCCCTCGGGTAAAACGGTTTCCGGGTTAAGGTCGAAATCGCTCGACCCGGGACCAGGGCGGCTGAGCGCCACCCGTAATTGCTCGGTTGGATCAGGTGTCGTCCGCATCAAATCCGACCGTGCCCGGTTCCAGCACATAATGGGCACCGCAGAACTGGCAATCGGCGGTCACTTTGCCCTCGGGCGTTGTCATCTTTTCGATGTCCTTGGCCGAGTAGATCGACAGGCTTTGCCGCACGCGGTCCTCGGAACAGGTGCAGCCGAACTGCACCGCTTGCGCGTCGTAAACCCGCGGCTGTTCCTCGTGAAACAGGCGGACCAGCAGGTCGGTCGGTGCGATCGAAGGCCCGATCAATTCCAGATCTTCGACTGTATCCAGCAGGATATTGACGCGGCCCCAGTTTTCACCCTCTTCACCATCCACCAGATCTTCGGCGGTCAGGATCTGGCCTTCACCCTCGCTGGTTGCCACAAACGGCGAGGCTTTGGGCATGTGCTGTAACATGACCCCGCCGGCGCGCCAGTGTTCACCAACACCCGGCTCGGTCGATTTGCCGAAGCTTAGCGAGAACCGGGTCGGCAGCTGTTCGGACTGAGCAAAATATGCCTCGGCACAGGCGCTGATCGAACCACCGGCCAGAGGTGTGATCCCCTGGTAGGGCTGCGAACCCTTGCCCTGATCGATCATGATGGCGAAATAACCTTCACCCACCTGATCAAATGGCGCGCCATTGGTCAGGCGGTCGCGGTCGAAACTGGCATAGGCGCGGATCCGGGCCGGTTCACCCTCTTGCTTGGGTGCGTAATAATCGGTGGCAATCATGCGCACCGGGCCCTTGGACTGAACCTGCAACGACAGTTTCCAGCGCAGCGAAATGGTCTGGCCGATCAATGCGGTCAGCAGGGCCATCTCGGCCACCAGCGCCTCGACCTTTTCCGGATAATCATGCTGCTTCAGGATGCCGTCGAGTACGCCATCCAGACGGGCCACACGGCCGCGCATATCCGATACATCAAGTTGAAAGGGCAGGACGGTATCGTCCCACGCTATTTTCGTTCCAAGAGACATGGGGTTTCCTTAAACGCCACAGGTTGGCATACCGCCACCATATAGGTCGAACACTTCGGGTTGTAAGGGGCCATACATGATCAGACGGTTCGGTGAAACCCCGCAAGCGGGGCAGAAATACATCAGACGTGTGGGTGTTTATGCATTGTTGCCTCGTGGTCGGCACCTTTTGCTGACTTGTCAGATGGAGCCCGGCCCCGACCTGCAACTGCCCGGCGGCGGGATCGACCCCGGCGAATCACCTGTCACCGCCCTGCACCGCGAAGTGTTCGAGGAAACCGGCTGGCTTGTGGCCGCGCCACGTCGCGTTGGCGCGTTCCGGCGGTTCACCTACATGCCCGAATACGACCTGTGGGCGGAAAAGGTCTGCCTGATCTACCGCGCCCGCCCCGTACGCCGTATCGGCCCGCCGACCGAGCCGTTTCATGAGGCCTTGTGGATGGATACCGCAGATGCAACGCAAATGCTGGGCAATGCCGGTGACCGCCACTTTGCCGCTCAACACCTGAACCGGCTCTAGGGCCCGTTATATTCAAAGAAAACGGCCGAGACGTCGTCATCCGTGCCGCTGCCGGGGGCCATGGCCTGTGTCAGGCGCCAGAACATGTCGTCCAGAAACTCGGTCCCGCTGCGGCCGGGGGCGCATTCCAAAGCCATCCGGCGCAGCCCTTCCTCTTCCAACAGCCCGCCACTGGCGAGCCCGCATTCGGTAAAGCCATCTGAATACAGCAACAGCTTGTCGCCGGGATGCAGATAGGTTTCGGTCTGCTGAAACGAGACGTCCGACAGCAATCCGATGGGCAGCCCGCCTTCGCCCAGAAACTCGGTCCTGCCATCGTGGCGCAACACCAGCGGGTGTGGGTGCCCGGCTTGCACCATTTTCAGATGCCCATTGCGCAAGTCAACGATCGCATAAACCATGGTAAAATACTCTTCGACACCCGCATCGGCCATCAGGCGGCAATTGAGCATTTCGGCCACCTGCTCGGGCGGTAGCAGCGCATAGAACTTGTCCATCCGCTTTTCCATCGCCACGTTCTGGTCAAAATGCTTGCTGGACAGATAGCCCCCCAGCCGCGCTGTCATCATCGCCGAGGTGATACCGTGGCCCGACACGTCGATGCTGTAGAACCCAAGCCGATTGACCCCGGGCGAGAACATTCCCACCAGATCGCCGCCAATATGGCCACAGGGTTTCAGCAACATGCTGACCCGCGACTTGCCGAATTCGCGGGTCAGTTCCGGCACCAACGAGTCCTGAATTTTCCGGGCCTGCATCAGATCCTTGTCGATGGCATCATGCGCCACGCGCAGTTCTTCCAGAGCGGTTTCGATCAACCGGTTTTTCTCGGACAGTTCCCGCTGCATATCCAGAATACGCGCCCCAGCCGAAATGCGCGCGCGCAGCTCATCGGCCTCAAGCGGTTTGATCAGAAAGTCGTCGGCCCCTGCATCCAGTCCTTTTGCCACCTCCTGCTTTTCGCTTTTTGAGGTCAGCAGGATGAAGTAGCTGTACTGCTCACTGTCCAGCGCCCGGAACGCGCGGCAGAATTCCAGCCCGCTCATCCCCGGCATGACCCAGTCGCTGACCACCAGATCCGGGGGGTAGGCGTGGCACATCTCGATGGCCGCATCACCGCTGTCGGCCTCAAGCACTTCGAAGCCCCATTTTTTTAGCGAGGCAACCAGAATCCGCCGTTGCAGGCGACTGTCATCAACGACAAGTACCTTTTGGATCGCGCCAAAATCCAGCTCTGTCCTGGCCTCTGCCTGACTGCCTTCTGCCACCTGTACCCTCTGCACTGCAACCATACCTGAACGCGCCGACCCTAGCGCGCGGCTATTTAACATCCCGTGAAGGCGTCTTGATTGCGTTGCTTAACCCGCTCTTTACCCGCCTCGGGCTACGCAGGTCATGTCGCGATAAGTGTGGAGAGGCAGAACATGATCGACTGGTCCAGGGTCAGACAGCTGCGGAATGAGGTGGGCGCCGGTGAGTTTGACGAGGTGGTGCAAGTCTTTCTGGACGAAGTGCAGGAAACCATTGAACGGGTGCACCGGGACACAAACCGGGCCGAGTTCGAGCAAAACATGCATTTCCTCAAGGGCAGCGCGCTGAGCCTTGGGTTCGACCGCTTCTCAAGCCTCTGTCAGGATGCCGAACGCAACGCCGCCGCTGGCAAGGCGGCTGAGGTTGATCTGCCCGCGATTTTGAAGATCTATGACGAGTCCCGCACTGTGTTCCTGACTGCCAAGGCCGTGAACCTGACCTAGATCACGAACTGCGCCAATGTCTCGTCTTCGGTGATGTCGGTATAGGTGAACCCGGCCTCATCCAGATGCGCGAACAGGCGGGCGAAGTTTTCGGGCTTGCGGGTTTCGATTCCGATCAGGACCGAGCCGAAATTGCGTGCCGATTTCTTCATGTATTCGAACCGGGCGATGTCATCCTCAGGGCCGAGAATGCTTAGAAACTCCTTCAGCGCGCCGGGGCGCTGCGGCAGGCGCAGGATGAAGTATTTCTTGACGCCGGAGTAACGCTGCGCCCGCTCCTTGACTTCGGGCAGACGCTCGAAATCGAAATTACCGCCTGAGGTGACGCAGACCACAGTCTTGCCACGAATAAAGCTTTGGACATCAACAATGGCCTCGATCGCCAGTGCGCCGGCGGGCTCCAGCACGATGCCTTCGACATTCAGCATCTCGATCATGGTAGTGCAGATGCGGTCTTCGGACAGGACCAGCACGTCGGACAGATGGCGATCCTTCAACAGCTCAAAAGGTTTCGCACCGATTTTCCCCACAGCCGCGCCGTCGACAAAGTTGTCCACCCGATCCAGCGCCACCGGATGCCCCGCCGCCATCGCCGCGTGCAGGCAAGCCCCACCCTTAGGCTCGACAAACAGGCAATGGGTCCGGTCCCCGAACCACGTCGCCACGCCCGAGGACATGCCACCGCCACCCACCGGCAGGATCACGTGATCGGGCAAGTCGCCCAGCTGTGCCTCAATCTCAACCGCCAATGAGGCCTGCCCTTCGATCACATCCTCATCGTCGAACGGAGACAAAAAATGCCCGCCCTGCTGCGCGCACCACGCCTGCGCTGCGGCCAGCGTGTCGTCGAAATAGTCGCCGATCAGGTGAATCTCGATATTGTCGCCGCCAAAGATGCGGGTCTTTTGGATTTTCTGCTGCGGCGTCGTCACCGGCATGAAGATCACACCCTTCACGCCCAGATGCTTGCACATATAGGCCACGCCTTGCGCGTGGTTGCCCGCACTGGCGCAGACAAAAAGGTCCTGCCCCTGCTGCTTGCGCATGGCATTGAACGCGCCGCGGATCTTGTAGGACCGCACCGGGCTCAGGTCTTCCCGCTTGAGCCAGATATCCGCGCCATAGCGGTCGGACAGATGGGCATTCCGCTGCAGAGGTGTGGGCGGAAACACGGTGCGCATTGCCTGTTCGGCGGTGCGGGCGCGGGTCATGAAATCAGTCATGACCGTTTCACTGCCGCATCACCGCCGAAAGGGCAAGGAATACATATGTGTACGTGGCTCAGGAGAGCTCGCGTTTTTCAACACAAACCCCATAAAACGTTGTCAGAACGCTCAAACTGGTCATTGCAATCACCCAGTTCACAACAGACTGAAGCACAAACCCAAGAAGTTCAGAAAACGCTCCGAAAAACCCTGATACAAGACCAAGAGCAAAGCCAAACGCGCCCAAAATTACAAAAACGAGCAGGACCGCCGTCGCAATGGGCCGCGTAGCACGCCACGAGTCATCAAGCTTAATTGGCTTACCTACAGCGCTTGCTGGAAGCACCAAGCTAAGCCGCTGAATAACCCAAAACATGAAAATCAACCCGACGACCAAAAGAGCTCCGCCAAACAATGAAAGCGAACCGCCTGCAAAACCTCCAGCGGCGTAAACTACGCCGAACAGCAGGGCTCCCAAACCTATGAGGATCGCCCCCAACAAGAAACCCCATCCAAAATACGATACGATGCGTGCCCCGTTGAAATCCGGAAATGTTTTTTCCGGGTACTCTTCCAGCAGGCAATAACGATGCCATGAAACGGCCACCCAAAGGGCCGCAACGTAGTTCAAAAGGCCAAGCAGCAATACGCCGCCAAACTCTCCTTGTTCTCCGCTGAGATAGGCCTGCCCCTTAACAATGAACAGCACCACCCCCAGAAAGGAAACTGCAATGATCGGAGAAGACACGCGCAACGCAGTTCCGAAATCATTGAAAATCATCCCAAGCGCATGTTTGAAAATCTGCCAACTCAACATCGAAAACCGCCCTCTCAACCAATCCTTGTTCTCTTTGCACCCGTTTCACCCCAATTCCCGCCCAGCGTCAACGCAGATAACTTGCCCCCGCTTTCAAAACCCGTTAGGGGCCAAGCGTTCTACGCATAAAGGGAAGTCAGATGTCCGCGCCCAAGAAAGTTGTTCTGGCCTATTCCGGTGGCCTTGATACCTCGATCATCCTGAAATGGTTGCAGACCGAGTATGGCTGTGAGGTCGTCACCTTCACCGCCGATCTGGGTCAGGGTGAGGAACTGGAACCCGCCCGCAAGAAGGCCGAGATGCTGGGGATCAAGCCCGAGAACATCTATATAGAGGATATCCGCGAAGAGTTCGTCCGGGATTTCGTCTTCCCCATGTTCCGCGCCAACGCACAGTACGAAGGCCTGTATCTGCTGGGCACCTCGATCGCGCGCCCGCTGATCTCGAAACGTCTGGTTGAGATCGCTGAAGAAACCGGTGCTGACGCCGTAGCACATGGCGCGACCGGCAAGGGCAACGATCAGGTTCGCTTTGAGCTGGCAGCTTATGCGCTGAACCCCGAGATCAAGGTTATTGCCCCATGGCGTGAATGGGATCTGACCAGCCGTACCAAGCTGCTGGAGTTTGCCGAAGCAAACCAGATCCCGATTGCCAAGGACAAACGCGGCGAGGCACCCTTCTCGGTCGATGCCAACCTGTTGCACACCTCGTCGGAAGGTAAGGTTCTGGAAGACCCCGCCGACATGGCGCCCGACTATGTCTATCAGCGCACCGTCCACCCCGAGGATGCGCCGAACGAGCCCGAGTACATCGAGATCGGTTTTGAAAAAGGCGACGCGGTCAGCATCAATGGCGAAGCGATGAGCCCCGCCACCATCCTGACCAAGCTGAACGAATATGGCGGCAAGCACGGTATTGGCCGTCTGGACCTGGTCGAAGGTCGTTTCGTTGGTATGAAATCGCGCGGCATCTATGAAACGCCGGGCGGCACCATCCTGCTGGAAGCACACCGTGGCATCGAATCCATCACCATGGACCGCGGCGCGATGCACCTGAAAGATCAGCTGATGCCGCAATATGCCGAATTGATCTATAACGGTTTCTGGTACTCGCCCGAGCGTGAGATGCTGCAGGCCGCAATTGACAAGAGCCAAGAACACGTCACCGGCACCGTCCGCGTGAAACTGTACAAAGGTCTGGCCTCGACCGTTGGCCGCTGGTCGGATCACTCGCTCTATTCCGAAGCACATGTGACCTTTGAGGAAGATGCAGGCGCTTACGATCAGAAGGACGCGGCAGGCTTCATCCAGTTGAACGCGCTGCGCCTGAAACTGCTGGCAGCACGGGACAAACGCCTGAAGTAGAGGAACTTCTGCACAAAAAAGTTGAATTGACCGGACGGGTCGCAACTTTGCCGCAGAATTGCCCGGTTGGTTGAACACACAGAACGGGTCGGTCCAGTAAGGAGTCCGGCCCGTTTTTCATTCAATCCAATCGAGGCATTCATGCAGGCAGATCACCGACAGGAACCCCCGGCAGAATTTGAGTTTCGGGGATCAGCGAGCGAATACTTCGGCATCTGGATCGTAAACCTGCTGTTGTCGCTATTGACCTTTGGCATCTACAGCGCCTGGGCCAAGGTGCGCACGAAAAAGTACTTTTACCAGAACACCTATGTCGCCGGGCGCAGCTTTGACTATCACGCGACGGGCGTGCAGATCCTGATCGGGCGGCTGATCGTGATCGCCGGGATCATCGCCTTCACAGTTCTGGGCGCAATTCCGCTGGTGAACCTGGTCATGTTGCTGGGTTTGGTGTTCCTGATCCCCTACCTGCTGGTGCGGTCCTTGCGGTTTCAGGCACGCATGTCCAGCTGGTCGAACGTGCGGTTCGATTTTCAGGGCAGATGGGGGTCGGCCGCGGCCAACTATTTCCTATACCCCCTCATCGCGGCGCTGACGATCTATACCACATGGCCCTTCGTGACCCGCTCGATCCAGAGGTTTCACGTGAGCGGGCACAGCTTCGGCACCACGCCTCTGCATTTCGACAGCCCGATTGCGCCTTTTTACAAGGCCTTTCTGGCAACAGCTGCCTGGGTCATTGTCAGCGTTGCCGTGATTGGTACCCTGCTGGGGGTGAACCTGTCCACGTTCGACGCATTTCTGGCCCTTGAAGACAACCCCGAAGACATCACGGCAATCCTGGCCGTTTTCACGATCTACGCATTTCTTCTGCTGGTGCTGGTTCCAGCAACGATCATTTATCGCGCCATGGTTCGCAATACGGTCTACAACTACACTATTCTGGGCGACGGGCACCGGTTCTATTCGGATGTGAACGCCCTGCGTCTGCTGTGGATTTCCGTTTCGAATGCTGTAATTGTCGCGATGACACTGGGTCTGATGCTGCCCTGGGCGCATGTACGCCGGGTACGCTATCTGGCCAATCACACCACATTCGTCCCTGCCGGTCCGCTGGATGATTTCGTGGGCGACGTCAGCGCACAAGTCAGTGCCATTGGCGACGCCTACGGGGATATCGAGGGCTTTGACATCGGCATCGCGGTCTGACCTTTGAGCGCGTTTCCCGAAGATATCGGCGCGCCTGTCCACGGGCGCGCCTATCCGCCTCTCAGCTCGCGCGAGATCCCTGCGCGGCTGGCAGTGGGCACCAATACCGTCTGGCTGATTGGCGATCAGGGTCAGATCCAGACCCGCTGCACCCCCGAGGAGCTGTCGGTGGAGACCCGCGTCGGATCAACCGAACGGCGGGTGAAGTTCCCGGACGGCACCCTGTTTCTGACCGACAAGCACGCAGCGCTCGAGCATCTGATCGCCGACTCCAGCGGATCGCGCCTGCATCAGGCAGAGAAGTTCCACCCCCGTCTTATCCTTGTCACACTGGCCAGTCTGGTCGCGATCTGGGGTGTGTGGAAATACGGGCTTTCGGTGCTGGTGGCGCTGGCGGTGTGGATGACCCCTCCGCCGCTTGTGGCCGCCATTGATGCCGGTGTGATGCAGGCGCTGGATCAGATCATGACTGAGCCCAGCGCCCTGAGCGACCGGGACAAAGCCAGGGTTCAGGACAGTTTCGACCGGGTTCTGGCGGCGCTGGGTCCCGCAGCCGAGGATCACGACTACACTCTGGAATTCCGCGACCTTCCGGGAATGGGCCCGAACGCCTTTGCCCTGCCGGGTGGCACGATTGTGGTGACCGACGACCTGGTGCGGCGGGTCTCAACCGATGCGCTGGCCGGGGTGATCGGGCATGAGATCGGGCATGTGGCCGAACAGCACGGGCTGACACAAATCTACCGCTCGCTTGGAGCGTTTGTACTGATCGGGATGATGGCGGGCGATACCGGCCCGGTGTTGGAACAGGTGCTGCTGGAAGGTAACCTGATCCTGTCCCTGTCCTATTCCCGCCAGCACGAGTTGGCAGCGGACCAGTTCGGCGTCGATCTGGCCAAAAAGGCTGGTTTCGACCCCAATGGCCTGTCGGACTTCTTCGAGTTGCTGGAACAGGAATTCGGCGATCAGGATATAGATTGGCTCAGCACGCACCCGCGGTTCGAGGATCGTCTGGAAAACCTGAAATCCGTGACCCAAGGTCACTAGGCGCGGGCTATTGCCTGCGCCCCGACTGCCCCCTAACCCTGTGGCTGAAACAGGAGGGACCCCATGACACTTGCCGCTATCGCCGATGGCATTCAGAAAAATCTGGTCGGGCGCAGCTTTGAAGGCTCGTTGAAATTCGACTGCGGCGATGACGGCGTCATCGTGCTGGCCGACAATCAGGCAAGCACGCAGGATCGCGACACCGATTGCACCATCCGCATCTCACAGGACAACCTGACCAAGCTGCTGACCGGCAAGCTGAACCCGATGACCGGGGTGGCACTGGGCAAGCTCAAGATCTCGGGCAATATGGGTGTGGCGATGAAGCTGGGGCAACTGTTGGGCTGAGGCGATAAACTCGTCTCACCACCGCGTGACAAACCATGTCAGCGGATTGCGCCGGTGCATAAGTCAGGGCAGCCTGATCCCGAAAGGAGCCCTGCCATGACCCGCATCGCCTATTTCGACTTCGTCAAGCCAACGCTGCTGTTTGCTTTGATCGCGCTGGCCGCCCTGCTGCGCGCCGCGCCCGCACCGGCCGCCGGGACCGAGACCCTGACAGTTGCGGGGGGCTGTTTCTGGTGTGTCGAATCCGATTTCGAATCCGTACCGGGCGTGATCGGAGCGGTCTCGGGCTTTACCGGCGGTAAAACCGCCAATCCAACCTATGATCAGGTTACCAAAGGCGGCACCGGTCATTACGAGGCGGTCCAGATCACATTTGACCCGGCCCGGGTGTCCCGTGAAACGCTGTTGAATATGTTCTTCCGCTCGGTTGATCCAACCGATGCAGGCGGTCAGTTCTGCGACCGGGGGGACAGTTATCGCACGGCGATTTTCGTCTCTAACGCGGGGGAAAAGGCGCTTGCGCAGCGGGCCAAGGCTGATGCGCAGCGCGCCTTGGGGCAAACGGTTGTCACGCCGATCCTGCAGCAAGGTGCGTTCTTTCCGGCAGAAGCCTATCATCAGGATTATTACAAGGGCACCAAGCTGGTCCTGACCCGCTTTGGCCCCAAGCGCCAGCACAGCGCCTACAAAGCCTATCGCAAAGCCTGTGGCCGCGATGCCCGGGTCAAGCAACTCTGGGGCAGCGCGGCGCCGTTTGCCGGGTCTTAATCGAACCGCGCCTCGTGCACTTCTTTGAGGTCGGGGATCACATCCGCCGTTCCGTGCCGCGTGACCATCAGGGCCGCGGCACGATTTGCCTGGGCGATGGCTTGCGCCATCGGCATCCCGTGATCCATTCCCGCCAGGACATATCCGGTGAACGTATCGCCGGCACCTGTAGTATCCACGGCTTGCACCTTATGGGCAGGAAAGTCCGAGGCCTCGCCGCGATGGTAATACCGCGCGCCTTTTGAGCCCAACGTGACGATCACATGTTCGATATTCAGGTCGGTCACCGATTGTCCGGTGGCATCGCGCAACTGCTCGGCCTCGACCTCATTCAGGATCAGAAAATCCAGATAGGGCAATACGGCCTGCACCGCCGCGGCCTGAAACGGGGCTGCGGCGTAGCAGACGGACAAGCCCAGCGCACGGGCTATCTTTGCGGCCTCGACCTGCAGGGTGGTTTCATTCTGCATCACCAGCAGATCACCCTGCGATGCAGAGGACAGCGCCTGCCCTAGCTGGTCCGGCGTGATTGCGTGGTTCGAACCCGGAAACAGGATGATATTATTCTCGCCCTGCGCATCCACAGCAATGATGGCGTGACCGGTGGGTACATCGACCTCAGCAACATAGCGGGTGTCGACGCCGTATTCCGTCAACCGATCCCGCGCCCAGCGCCCATCTGGCCCCACGGCCCCGATATGCGCCACCTGTGCCCCGGCTCGCGCCGAGGCCACGGACATATTTGCCCCCTTGCCACCCAGAAACCGATCCAGTCGATTGGCCGAAAGGGTCTCTCCCGGCCCAGGCAGGTGCGGCACATCATAAATCATGTCCGCGTTGATCGAGCCGAGATTCCAGATCGTCATGGTTTGCCCGAAATATCGCACGAGGCCAGAATGGCCATGTTCAGGATGTCATTCGCCGTCGAGACGGTCGAACAGATCTGGATCGGCTTGTCGACACCCGACAGGATTGGGCCGATCACCGTGGCGCCACCCATTTCCTGCATCAGCTTGGTCGAAATCGACGCCGAGTGCCGTGCGGGCACGATCAGGATATTCGCAGGGCCGGTCAGACGCTGGAACGGGTAACCCGCCTGTTGGTCCACGTTCAGGGCCACATCCACGGTCATTTCGCCTTCGTATTCGAAATCGACGCCGCGTTGGTCCAGAACGGCAGGAGCGCGGTGCATCTTCTCGGCCCGTTCCGACACCGGATAACCGAAGGTCGAAAAGCTGACGAAAGCCACGCGCGGCTCAAGCCCCATGTGGCGGGCCACGGCGGCCGCCCGTTCGGCAATATTCGCCAAGTCGTTCTCATCCGGCCATTCATGCACCAACGTATCCCCGATCAGAACGATGCGGCCCTTGTGCAGCAGCGCGGTGACACCAGCCGCACCATGGGCCGCGTCAGCGTCGAACACGTGGTTGATCCGGTCCAGAACATGCGCCGATTTGCGCGTGGCCCCGGTTACCAGACCGTCGCCATGCCCGTGCGCCAGCATCAGGGAGGAGAACACATGCCGGTCGCGGGCGGCCAGCCGGTGAATGTCCTTGCGGTCAAACCCCTTACGCTGCAGGCGTTTATACAGGAAGTCGTTATAGGTATCGAGATGCGCGGTGTTGGCGGCATTCACCACCTCCAGCTCGCGCACGGCATCGCCCAGACCGGCCTCTTCCAGCTTTTGCTTGACGTCCTCGACACGACCCACAACCAGCGCCTTGCCAAAGCCCGAACGCTGATAGGTCACCGCCGCGCGCAGCACGCGGGGATCGTCGCCCTCGGCAAAGATCATGCGGCTTTGGGCCTGGCGCGCACGGGCGTTCAGGCCGCGCAGGATGCTGGCGGTCGGATCCATGCGGGATTTCAGACTCAGCTCATACGCGTCCATGTCGATGATCGGACGGCGGGCCGCGCCGGTATCCATACCCGCCTTGGCCACGGCGGGTGGGATACGGTGGATCAGACGCGGATCGAACGGCGTTGGAATAATATAGTCGCGACCAAAGGTCAGCGATTTGCGATAGGCCATGGCGACCTCATCCGGTACATCCTCGCGCGCCAGACGGGCCAGCGCGTGTGCACAGGCGATCTTCATCTCGTCATTGATGGCGCGGGCGTGAATATCCAGCGCGCCCCGGAACAAGTAGGGGAAGCCCAGAACGTTGTTCACCTGATTCGGGTAGTCGCTGCGACCGGTAGCGACGATGGCATCCACGCGGACCTCATGGGCTTCTTCCGGCGTGATCTCGGGATCGGGGTTCGCCATGGCGAAAATCACCGGGTTGTCGGCCATGCTGGCAACCATATCCTGCGTCACCGCCCCTTTGACCGACACGCCCAGGAACACGTCGGCACCTTTCATCGCATCTTCCAGCGTTCGCAGATCGGTGGTGATCGCGTGGGCCGATTTCCACTGGTTCATGCCCTCGGTCCGGCCCTGATAGATCACACCCTTGGTGTCACAGACGATGCAGTTCTCATGCCGCGCGCCCATCGACTTGAGCAGTTCGATACAGGCAATCCCCGCCGCCCCCGCACCATTCAGGACGATCTTCACATCCTCGATCTTCTTACCCGAGATGTGCAGCGCGTTCAGCAGGCCCGCCGCACAGATCACCGCTGTGCCATGCTGGTCATCGTGGAAGACCGGAATATCCATCTCTTCCTTTAGGCGTTGTTCGATGATGAAACACTCGGGCGCCTTGATGTCTTCCAGATTGATGCCACCGAAGGTCGGTCCCATCAGCCGCACCGCACGACAGAACTCATCCGGGTCCTCGGTGTCCAGCTCGATATCGATCGAGTTCACGTCGGCGAACCGTTTGAACAGGACTGATTTGCCTTCCATTACCGGTTTCGACCCCAGTGCGCCCAGATTTCCAAGGCCCAGAACCGCGGTCCCGTTCGAGATCACCGCAACAAGGTTGCCCTTGTTGGTATAGTCATACGCCGTCTCAGGCGCTTCGGCGATGGCTTCACATGGAACAGCAACTCCCGGGCTGTAGGCCAGCGACAGATCGCGCTGCGTGGTCATGGGAACGGTGGCTTGCACCTCCCACTTGCCGGGGGTCGGATCGAGGTGAAAGGCCAGCGCCTCTTCTTTGGTGATCTTCGTTTTGGGCATCTTTTTGGTCGTTTCCATGACTTCGGGGCTGTCGCCTCATAACGCAGGAGAACGCGCGCCTCAACGAGAATGAGTTTTCGGCTTTTACAGAAGATGCGGGATTTGTAAGGTCGCGCCCGGAACACGCCAGAAAGGGACCGCTTTTGTCCATAGTCACGCCGATGATGGCGCAATATCTCGAGATCAAAGAGGCCCATTCGGACGCCCTGCTATTTTACCGCATGGGCGATTTCTACGAGATGTTTTTCGAAGACGCGGTGAACGCGGCCGAGGCGCTGGACATCGCCCTGACCAAGCGCGGCAAGCACAATGGCGAAGATATCCCGATGTGCGGTGTCCCAGTGCATTCGGCCGAAGGGTACTTGTTGACCCTGATCCGCAAAGGCTTTCGCGTCGCCGTCTGCGAACAGATGGAAAGCCCGGCTGAGGCGAAGAAAAGAGGCTCTAAATCGGTTGTAAAACGCGATGTGGTGCGTCTGGTGACCCCCGGCACACTGACCGAGGACGCCCTGTTGGAAGCCCGTCGCCACAACTTCCTGGCCGCCTATGCCGAAGTCCGGGACGAGGCGGCGCTGGCCTGGGCAGATATCTCGACCGGCGCGTTTCACGTGATGCCTTTGACCTCCGTCCGCCTCAGCCCAGAGCTGGCGCGGCTGGCCCCGTCCGAGTTGATCGTGGCCGATGGTGTACAGGATAAGCTGGGAGAACCGGTGCGCGATCTGGGGATCTCATTAACCCCGGTTGGGCGGGCCAGCTTCGACAGCACCGCCGCCGAAAAACGCATCTGCGGATTGTTTCACGTGGGCGCGCTGGACGCGTTTGGTTCGTTTGGGCGCGCCGAGATTTCGGCCATGGGCGCGCTGATCGACTATCTCGAGATTACGCAAAAGGGCAAACTGCCCCTTTTGCAAACACCGCTGAAGGAATCCGAAGACCGCGTTGTACAAATTGACGCCGCCACGCGCCGCAATCTGGAACTGACGCGATCCCTGGCCGGCGGTCGCGCCGGATCACTGTTGTCCGTGATCGACCGAACCGTGACTCCGGGCGGCGCGCGCTTGCTGGAGCAACGCCTCTCCAGCCCCTCACGCAATTTAGATGTAATCCATGCCCGGTTGGACGCGGTGTCCTACGCCACCGATGACAGCCTGACCGCCTCGGACCTGCGCGAAGCGCTGCGCAAAACCCCCGATCTAGACCGCGCCTTGTCTCGCCTGTCGCTGGACCGCGGCGGCCCCCGCGATCTGGCCGCCATTCGCAACGGGCTGACCCAAGCCGCGGCAATTGCCGGAATTTGCGAGGGTCAGGACCTGCCGGTTTTGCTGGCGACCGCTTTGCAAAACCTCGTGGGTTTTGATGATCTGTTGAACCTGCTGGACGAGGCCCTTGTCGCTGAACCGCCCCTTTTGGCCCGCGACGGCGGTTTCATCGCCCCCGGTTTCGACGCCGAGTTGGACGAAGCCCGCACCCTGCGCGACGAAGGCCGCTCGGTCATCGCCGGATTTCAGCAGAAATACGCGGAACATACCGGCATCACCTCGTTGAAGATCAAACACAACAACGTGCTGGGCTATTTCATCGAAACCACGGCCACCCATGCCGAGAAGATGCTGAACCCGCCATTCTCCGAGACCTATATCCACCGCCAGACCACCGCCAATCAGGTGCGGTTCACAACTGTGGAACTCTCCGAGATCGAAACCCGCATCCTGAACGCCGGGAATCTGGCGCTGGAGATCGAAAAGCGGCTCTATCAAAGGCTTTCTGATGATATTCTGGCCCTTTCTGCCCGACTTAACCAGGCCGCCCGTGGGCTGGCCGAGCTGGATTTGACCACTGCTCTCGCCGATCTGGCGCGTGGAGAAAACTGGTGCCGTCCGCAAGTCGACACCTCACGCGCCTTTGATGTACAGGGTGGCCGTCACCCCGTCGTGGAACATGCGCTGCGCCAGCAAAGCGGCGACGCCTTTATTGCCAACGACTGCGATCTGAGTGCTGACCAAGGCGCTGCGATCTGGTTGCTGACCGGTCCCAACATGGCTGGTAAATCGACTTTCCTGCGCCAGAACGCCTTGATCGCACTGCTGGCCCAGATGGGCAGCTATGTCCCTGCGGAACAGGCGCATATCGGTGTCGTCAGTCAGCTTTTCAGCCGGGTCGGAGCCTCGGACGATCTGGCCCGGGGCCGCTCGACCTTTATGGTCGAGATGGTTGAAACCGCCGCCATCCTGAATCAGGCAAATGACCACGCGCTGGTCATTCTGGACGAAATTGGTCGCGGTACCGCTACTTATGACGGCCTGTCCATCGCCTGGGCCACGCTGGAACATCTGCACGCCGCTAACAAATGCCGCGCGCTTTTTGCCACCCACTACCACGAATTGACTGCTCTGGCCGGTAATCTGGAAGGTGTCGACAACGCCACCGTCGCCGTCAAGGAATGGGAAGGCGAGGTGATCTTCCTGCACGAGGTTCACAAAGGCGCCGCCGACCGGTCCTATGGTGTTCAGGTTGCGCAGTTGGCTGGCCTGCCTGCCTCGGTCGTGGAGCGCGCCCGCGTGGTTTTGGATCAACTGGAGAAAACTGAACGCGAAGGTGGCAAACAGAAAGCCCTGATCGACGACCTGCCGCTGTTCTCAGCCGCTCCGCCGCCGCCTCCGGCGCCCAAAACCTCACCGGTTACGGATTTGCTGGATGACATCCTGCCGGATGAATTGACCCCGCGCGAAGCCCTGGATCTGATCTACAAACTGAAAGAGGCGGCCAGAACCTGACCGCCTCGACACTGTTCAGTTCCATAGCCTCTTAGCTTGCGGGCGTCGATGACACGCCAACCTGCGCCGGGCGCAGCAAGCGGTCATGCAGCATGAAACCTTCGGCTGAAACCTGAATGATGTCACCAGCACGGGTACCGGGCACCGGCGCTTCGAACATGGCTTCATGGATATTCGGATCGAATCGGTCACCAACCTCGGGCGTGATGACTTCAATCCCGTGTTTCTGGAACACGTCCTTCAGCGCGCGCATGGTCAGTTCCACTCCTTCCAGCAGGCCAGCAGCAACTTCTTTCTGCTCATCGGTCGCCGCTTCAAGTGCGCGTTTCATGTTGTCATAGACCGGCAGCATGTCACGCGCCAGCTTCGACCCACCATACTGTTCCGCATCCCGGCGGGCTTTGTCACCACGCTTGCGCGCATTCTCGGCATCCGCCAAGGCGCGCATGAACTTGTCCTTGTAATCGTCACGCTCGGCACGCAGCTCATCCAGTTCCAGCGCTTCGTCGCTGAATTCCGCGATTTCTTCCGCCAGCTCTTCCGCTTCGGCCGTTGCGATATCGTCCAGAAAATCTTCGTTCTTGGGCTCTGCCATCTCTTACCCTCTAGCTCCGGTCGGATATCAGCTTGCCGACCAGTTGCGCCGTATAATCCACGATCGGCACGATCCGTCCATAATTCAGACGCGTGGGCCCGATGACCCCGACCGCACCGATTATCTTTCGATCAGCGTTCATATAAGGAGACACCACCAAAGAGGAACCCGAAAGTGAGAAAAGTTTGTTCTCAGAGCCGATAAAAATGCGCACACCCTCGCCTTCTTCGGCCAATTCGAGGAATTCGGCGATGTCACGCTTGCGTTCGAGATCGTCAAACAGGGTTCGGATACGGTCCAGTTCCTCTTGCTGACCCGGTTCATTCAGCAGATTCGCCCGTCCGCGTACGATCAGACGGGCCGAGTCGCCTCCGTCCCCGTCCCAGGCGGCCATACCGCTTTCGACCATCGCCCGCGCCAGCGCGTCGATCTCTTGCTTACGGGCGTCGATCTGGGTCTGCATCTGACGGCGTACTTCACCCAGTGTTCGCCCCTCGATGAGCGCGTTCAGGAAATTCGCCGCCTCGCGCATAGAACTGGGCGTCTGCCCCGGTGGCGGCGTGAACAGGCGGTTTTCCACCTGACCGTCCGAGAACACCAAAACCACCAAAGCCCGGTCATGACCCAGAGAAACGAACTCAATATGCTTGATCTCGGCCTCATGCTTGGGTGTCAGCACCAGCGAGGCGCCTTGTGTCACGTGTGACAATGCCGCACCCACACGATCCAGCATTCCGCCCACATCACCTGCGTTAGAGCCTAACGTCTCGTCCAGTTTCTGCCGATCATCCGCACCCAGATCGCCGATTTCAAGCAGCCCATCCACGAACATACGCAGCCCCTGCTGTGTTGGAATCCGTCCCGCACTAACATGCGGGCTGTCCAATAAGCCCAGAAACTCCAGATCCTGCATCACGTTCCGCACTGTCGCGGCACTGACCTTTTCCGATAGGGTACGGGTCAGGGTACGGCTACCGACGGGCTCGCCGCTATCCAGATAGCTTTCTACGATCAACCGGAATACTTCGCGTGACCGGTCGTTCATCTCATTCAGAATTTTGCTCGCTTCGCTCATCGGCGGCCCCCTGCTGGGTCGTCATTAAATCGCAGGCAAATGAAAGGTCAATCGGGGTTGCATCGCAACGCCGCGGGGCGTTATCCCCAACCCAGCAATCAAAGGATTTTTCATGCGACCCTCAGGACGAGATTTAAGCGAAATGCGCACCGTTTCAATCGAAACGGGGTTCACCAAACATGCCGAAGGTTCCTGCCTGATAAAAATGGGCGACACCCACGTGCTGTGCACCGCCACGATCGAAGATCGCGTGCCGCCCTTCATCAAAGGCTCGGGCCTGGGTTGGGTAACTGCCGAATACGGAATGCTGCCCCGTGCGACCAACACCCGGATGCGGCGTGAGGCTGCAAGCGGCAAGCAGGGCGGTCGCACCGTTGAAATCCAGCGCCTGATCGGCCGCGCCCTGCGCGCCGGTGTGGATCGGGTTGCGCTGGGTGAACGTCAAATCACTGTGGACTGCGATGTGATCCAGGCCGATGGCGGCACCCGCTGCGCGTCGATCACAGGTGGTTGGGTTGCACTGCGCCTTGCCGTGAACAAGCTGATGAAGGCGGGTGACGTGATATCCGATCCGCTGCTCGATCCGGTTGCCGCAGTGTCTTGCGGTATCTATGCAGGTCAGCCGGTTCTGGATCTCGACTACCCCGAGGACAGTGAGGCAGGCGTGGACGGCAACTTCATCATGACCGGTTCCGGCAAACTGATCGAAGTGCAGATGAGCGCCGAAGGCTCGGTCTTCAGCCGCGCCCAGATGGATCAGTTGATGGATCTGGCTGAAAAAGGCGTGGCCGAACTGGCTGCTGCGCAAAAGGACGCCACTGCATGACCCGCAAGTTCGACAGCGACAAGCTGCTGGTGGCCACGCATAACAAAGGCAAACTCGAGGAGATGGCCCATCTCCTCGAACCCTTTGGTGTGACGGTCATTGGCGCGGCAGAGATGAACCTGCCCGAACCGGAGGAAACCGAGGACACATTCGTCGGCAACGCCCGGATCAAAGCCCATGCCGCCGCCAAGGCGACCGGCCTGCCTGCCCTGTCGGACGATTCCGGGATCACTATCGATGCGCTGGACGGCGCACCAGGTGTTTACACCGCCGATTGGGCCGAAACCGGCAACGGCCGCGATTTCCTGATGGCGATGACCCGCGCCCATGACGAGCTGGAGGCGAAGAACGCCGCCCATCCCCGCACCGCACAGTTCCGCAGCACGTTGGTTCTGGCCTGGCCAGACGGCCATGACGAGGTCTTCGAGGGTATCGCCCCCGGCCATCTGGTCTGGCCGATCCGGGGCGAAGGCGGATTTGGTTATGACCCGATGTTTGTCCCCGACGGGTACGACATTACCTTTGCCGAAATGGATCGCTGGGAAAAGAACAAGATCAGCCATCGCGGCCGCGCGGTGGAGATGTTCGTGAAAGGCTGCTTTGGCGGATGATTGGCGCAACGGGGGCTTTGGCCTTTATGTGCATTGGCCTTTTTGCGAGGCCAAATGCCCCTATTGTGACTTCAACAGCCATGTTTCCCGTAATATTGATGAAAAACAATGGCTTATATCTTACTTAAGCGAGTTGCGCCGTTCGTCCGCTGAAACACCTGACCGCGTCCTGAACACGATATTCTTTGGCGGCGGCACCCCGTCCCTTATGCAGCCCGACACCGTCGCCGCCGTCATCGACGAGGCTCGTGCCCTATGGCGGCCATCCAATGACATGGAAATCACGCTCGAGGCCAATCCCGGATCAGTTGAGGCTGGTCGCTTTGCCGCCTATCGCGATGCTGGCGTGAACCGCATCTCGATGGGTGTGCAGGCCTTGAACGACGAAGACCTGCGCCGGCTGGGTCGCATTCACACCGTGGCCGAGGCCCGCGTCGCCTTTGACATCGCCCGCAATTGTTTTGACCGGGTGAGCTTTGACCTGATCTACGCCCGCCAGCATCAAACCCCGGATGCCTGGCGCGCGGAACTGACCGAGGCACTGTCGATGGCCGTCGACCACCTTTCGCTGTACCAGCTGACCATCGAGGAAGGCACAGCGTTCGGCGCCCGCTACGCCATCGGAAAACTGCGCGGGTTGCCTGAGGATGACAGCGCCGCCGATATGTATCTGGCGACGCAAGAAATCTGCGAGGCACACGGCCTGCCCGCCTATGAGGTGTCCAACCACGCCAGACCCGGCGCGGAATCGCTGCACAACCTGATCTATTGGCGCTATGGCGATTATGTCGGTGTCGGACCCGGGGCGCATGGGCGCATCACGCTGAACGGTCAAAAACTGGCGACGGAAACCTATTTGTCGCCTGCCGCGTGGCTGAACGCTGTTGAAAGCGGGTCCGGAGAAAAAGAGCGCACCACACTTTCACGGCAAGATCAGGCAAATGAATACCTTATGATGGGTCTACGTATCAGGGAGGGGCTAGATATTGATAGATATAACAATTTATCAGACCTACCTTTGCCACAGGATAAACTGTCTGATCTGGCTGGGTTTGGCATGATCGATCAGACAAACGGACGACTAATCGCCACCAAAGACGGGCGAGCCGTGCTGAATGCGGTTATCCGGGAATTGTTAGGATAGATGATGCAATACATCTGGGCCATTCTGGGATTGATCTGCGTCGGCCTTGCGATGGTGGGCATCGTCCTGCCCCTGCTGCCAACGGTGCCATTTCTGCTTTTGGCAGCGTTCTTCTTCGCTCGGTCGTCCTCGCGCCTGCATAATTGGCTGATCACGCACCGCTCCTTCGGGCCGTTGATTGTAGACTGGCAATCTTCGGGCGCCATTCGCCCGGGCGCAAAAAAGGCGGCGACCATTTCGATCGCCGCCGTATTTGGCTTGTCTATCTTGTTGGCCTTGCCCTCCCATGTCCTGATCATCCAGGCCTTGGTGTTGGGCTGCGTAATGGTCTTTATCTGGACCCGGCCTAACGGCTGAGCTTGGCGCAAAGATCGTCCAACTGATCCAGGTTTTCATAGGTCAGCACCACCTGCCCGGTTTCGGTTCCGGCCTTGTGGTTGATCACAACCTTCATCGCCAGAATCGCGGACAGATCCTTCTCAAGCGCCCGCGTGTCTGCGTCCTTACCTGCATCCAGGTTTCTGGAGCGTGGTGCAGCCTTAACCTGATCGCCCTGCTGTTTCTTCACCAGCGCTTCTGTCGCCCGCACCGAAAGCCCGTCCCGCACCACGATTTTCGCCAACTCAGACGGGTTTTCCGCGGTAATCAGCGCCCGTGCATGGCCCGCCGACAGCTTTCCTTCGATCACCAGAGTCTGCACATCCAGCGGCAGCGACAGCAAACGCAGCAGGTTCGCGATATGACTGCGGCTTTTGCCCAGGGCTTCGGCCAGTTTTTCCTGCGTATGCCCGAACCGATCCATCAGCTGTTTGTAGCCTGCAGCCTCTTCTACGGCATTCAGATCTGCCCGTTGAATGTTCTCGATAATCGCGACTTCCAGCACCTCGGTATCGTCAAAATCACGCACGATGACCGGAATATCGTGAAGCTGTGCCATCTGAGCGGCCCGCCAGCGGCGCTCACCAGCCACGATTTCATATTGGCTACCGTTAACTTCGCGCACGATCAGCGGCTGAATGATGCCTTTTTCTTTGACCGAGGCCGCCAATTCGTCCAGCTGGTCCGGCGAAAAGGTCCGGCGCGGCTGGTTCGGGTTGGCCCGCAGCTTTTCGATCGGGACTTTCATATCCGGCCGACGGGGTTCTGACGGGACATGACCCTGGGCTTCCTGCGTCACATCTGCCATCAGAGCGGACAATCCGCGGCCCAAACCTCGGGGTTTTGATTTCTTGACAGCCACTGAGCCCTCCTCACTGCCGCTCAGGCGGCGGCTTTCTTATTCTTATACATGACTTCGCGCGCCAGGTGCCGATACGCCATCGCCCCCAACGACCCCGAATCATACTGCAGAACCGGCAAAGCGTAAGACGGCGCCTCGCTGACCCGCACATTTCTGGGTATCTTGGTTTTAAATACCATCTCACCCAGATTGTCACGTGCATCCTTTTCGACCTGACGGGACAAGTTGTTGCGGTTATCATACATGGTTAACACAACACCTTCGATTCTGAGATCCGGATTCGCGGTTTGGCGGACTTCTCGTATCGTCAGCATCAACTGCGACAACCCCTCAAGTGCAAAGAACTCGCTTTGCAGCGGAACCAGAACAGAATGAGCCGCAACCATGGCGTTTACGGTCAGCAGGTTCAACGAAGGCGGGCAGTCGATAAGCACAAAATCAAGCTCGAACTTATCAATTGACGTCTGCCGCAGCGCGTCATGCAAAAGGTAGCTGCGCTTTTCGTTCGAAATCAGTTCGATGTCGGCCGAACTCAAGTCGACGGTTGCGGGGATTACAAACAGGCCTTCTATTTCCGTCTCTTGCACGACCGCCTCAAGCGGCGCGTCGTCAAGGATCAGATCGTAAGTCGTCCAGTCCCGGTCTTCGACGCCTAGGCCGGTTGACGCGTTTCCTTGTGGATCGAGGTCGACAACCAGTACCCTGCACCCGGCTTCGGCCAAACCTGCAGCCAGATTGATAGCCGTCGTCGTCTTTCCCACCCCACCCTTCTGATTGGCAACCGCAATTATCCGAGGCCCTGAGGGGCGAGACAGATCAACCACGCGATACTCCTTTGATCCTTAGGATAACAGCTTGGGGTTCAGTTAAACTTGTAATCGCCTCGCACTCGAAGTTCCATTCCTCACGTGCGGCTTCCAGCTCTTTTTTCCAGCTTGCACCTTTCGGCAACAAAGCTGTACCAGTTTTTCCTAAATGTCTGTCACAAAATGACAATAATGCCTTAAGATCCGCAAGAGCCCGCGCAGAAAGAACGTCCGCTAGTATCGGTTCCACGTTTTCGATTCGCTTTGAAATGACAGTACAATTGGCGCCGCATTCTCTTGCCACGCTGCGCAGGAACGCCGATTTACGCTGATCGCTTTCCACGAATGTGAACTTGGCTTCTGGCGCTTCTTCGATGCCCATGATTGCGCAGACCATACCGGGGAACCCGCCCCCGCTGCCCAAATCCACCCAGGTTTTGAACGCATCTGCACAGCGGTAAACCTGTACGGAATCCAGAATGTGCCGCGTCCAGATGTCCTTTAAACTGTTGCGGGATACCAGATTGATCTTCGGATTCCAGCGTTGCACCAGATCTACATAGGTCTCGAGCCGCTCGAATGTTTCACGTGAAACACTCAAACCATCAAAGATTTCGTGGCTCATGCCTTGCGTACCTTTTGCCCGCGCCTCAATTTGGCCAACAGCAATGTAAGTGCTGCTGGTGTCACCCCTTCGACGCGCCCGGCCTGAGCGATATTCACCGGTCGGGCCTGTGAAAGCTTTTGTTTCATCTCGGAAGACAGACCTTCCAGCGAAGAATAGTCGAAATCCCACGGAATTTCATAAGATTCATCACGTTTCATCGCTTCGACATCTTTTTGCTGACGCGCGATGTAGTTTGCATAAAGCGCGTCACGCTCAACTTGAAGCCGGATATCTGTTTCGACATCTCCCAATTCAGGGACAAGGGGAACCAGATCATCAAACGAGACATCTGGGAACGCCAATAGCGCCATACCATCCCTGCGATTGCCGTCCTGATTGACGTTAATTCCCACGGCGCGCGCCTCTTTCGGCGTGTATGTGCGATCCGTCAACATGGATTTGGCAGAGGTGAGTTTGCCCATCTTCTCGGCAAACCGGGCTTGGCGTTCCTCTCCCACGCACCCAAGGTCTGTACCCAAAGGTGTCAGCCGCTGATCGGCATTGTCTGCTCGCAAGGACAGTCGAAACTCCGCCCGAGAAGTGAACATACGGTACGGCTCCGCCACACCACGCGTGGTCAGATCGTCAATCATTACACCGATATAGCTGTCGGCCCGGGTGAAATGAACGGGATCTCGTCCAAATACAGCCAAAGCGGCATTCAGCCCCGCGACGAGGCCTTGGGCAGCAGCTTCCTCATATCCTGTTGTACCGTTGATCTGACCCGCAAGGTATAGTCCCGGTGCTTCAGGTAAGGACAAAGAGGATGTCAGAACACGTGGGTCGACATAATCGTACTCAATTGCATAACCAGGCTGCAGGATTTTGGCATTCTCAAGCCCTTTAATTGAGTGCACATAATCTTGCTGCACATCTTGAGGCAAAGACGTTGAAATACCGTTTGGATAGATCGTGTGATCATCAACCCCTTCGGGTTCAAGGAAAATCTGATGGGAGTCCTTTTCCGCAAATCGCACAATCTTGTCTTCTATCGAAGGACAGTATCTGGGCCCCACCCCATCGATATGCCCACCGTACATAGCAGATCGAGACAGGTTCTTTTCGATGATCTCATGGGTGCGCGCGTTTGTATGCGTGATACCGCATGAAATCTGCGGTGCGACAACGGACGTGGAGAGAAAGGAAAACAGCGTGGGGTCGTCGTCTCCGTCCTGACGTTCAAGATCGGACCAGTCGATTGTCCGACCGTCCAACCGTGGCGGTGTCCCGGTTTTCAAACGACCCATCGGTAGATCAAGACTGTCCAATCGTTCTGCCAGCTTGACTGAGGGCCGATCCCCCATCCGCCCCCCTGGCCTAGAAACATCGCCGATATGGATAATGCCGCGCAGGAACGTGCCTGAAGTCAAAATAACGGCACCAGCGTGAATTTCAGTATCGTCCGCCAGCCTGATTCCGACCACCTTGTGCCCGTCCATCAGAAAGTCGACGACCTCTCCGACCACGACCGACAGACGATCCTGTGCCTGCGTTTCCTTTTGCATGGCAGCCCGGTATAGCGCACGATCAGCCTGGGTTCGGGGGCCTTGTACTGCCGGACCTTTGCGGCGGTTCAGCAAGCGAAACTGAATACCGGCCTGATCCGCGACCCGGCCCATAACGCCATCCAGCGCATCGATTTCACGGACCAAATGGCCTTTTCCCAATCCGCCGATAGCCGGGTTACAAGACATCACACCAATATCGGAGGCGGATAGGGTGACCAGCGCAGTCTCGGCTCCCATACGTGCTGCAGCATGAGCAGCCTCAGTACCAGCGTGGCCAGCCCCAACAACGACAACATCAAACTTCGAATGTTTCACGTGAAACACTCCCTACTTACCCAGGCAGAAACTGGAGAATATCTCGTCAAGAAGGTCTTCAACCCCGATCCTGCCAACCAGTGTTTCCAAGGCACGGATCGCCGTGCGCAGTTCTTCAGCAGCGATATCATACAAGTCCGGGCCTGATTCCAGAACCGCCATCGCCGCAGCCAATGCTGACCGGGCATCAATCAGCGCAACGCGGTGCCGTTCACGGGTTGCAATACCATGTTTGGTAGACCGATTACCAAGAACGCACGATATATGGGAAATTAGCCGATCAATCCCCTGCCCCGTTTTTCCGGAGATTCCGCCATTATGATCTTTCCGAAGGTCAGATTTCGGCAACATCTGAATATCGCCGTCCAGCATTTGAACGCCAAGCTCTGAGGGGTCTTCGGTCAAAAACACCCGCAAATCAGCGGCGTCTGCGCGTTTGCGGGCCAACTCGATCCCAAGGTTTTCGACATGATCCTCGGTTTCGCGCAGCCCGGCCGTATCCAGCAGTGTCACCGGCAGGCCGGCCAAATCCATGCGAACCTCAATGACATCACGAGTTGTACCAGCATATTCCGAGGTGATTGCGGCCTCGCGCCCGGCCAGGGTATTCAGCAAGGTCGACTTGCCCGCGTTTGGCAGGCCAACAATCGCAACCTCAAAACCGGTCCGGATGCGTTCGGCAATTTTCACGCCCTCCGCTTCACGCTGCAGGTCCTGCATGACACCGGTCACCAACATACGCACTTCGGGTGTGACATCCGTCGGCACCTCTTCGTCGGCAAAATCAATGACGGCTTCCAACAACGAAGCCGCCCGGATCAAATCACGACGCCAGCGTTCAGCCAATCCGCCCAGCTCCCCGGCCAGAATGGTCTGCGCTTGTTTCCGTTGCGCCTCGGTTTCAGCGTCAATCAGGTCGGCAAGCCCTTCGACCTGGGTTAGGTCCATCTTGCCGTTTTCCAGCGCCCGGCGCGTGAACTCACCGGGTTCTGCCAATCGCAACCCGTCCGTATCCGACAGGCACCGCATCACGGCATTAACCGAGGCGGTGCTGCCGTGAATTTGCAGCTCGGCCACATCTTCACCGGTGAAACTGGTCGGCCCCTGAAAGGTCAGGACCAACCCATCGTCCAAACGCGAGCCATCAGCCGCATGCAAGGACCGAACCCGCATACCACGGAGTGGCAGCGGGCCGCCGGTCAGGCCAGCCGCAGCGGAATGCGCCAAAGGGCCTGAGAGGCGGATGACCGCCACCCCTGCTTTGCCTTGTGCGCTGGCCAAGGCGAATATCGTATCCATTCGAAGGCCTCGCGTCAGTTAAGACCTGTGTCAGGTGTTCATCGAATCGAAGAACTCACCATTCGTCTTCGTTTGCTTCAACTTCGACAACAGGAACTCGATTGCATCTGTGGTTCCCATCGGGTTGAGGATACGACGCAGAACGAAGGTCTTGGCCAGATCGCCCTTGTCGACCAGCAGGTCCTCCTTCCGGGTACCGGACTTGAGGATGTCGATCGCCGGGAACACGCGCTTGTCTGCGATCTTGCGATCCAGAACGATTTCCGAGTTACCGGTGCCTTTGAATTCTTCAAAGATAACCTCATCCATACGGCTGCCGGTATCGATTAGCGCGGTGGCGATGATGGTCAGCGAACCGCCCTCTTCGATGTTCCGCGCCGCACCAAAGAACCGCTTGGGCCGTTGCAGGGCGTTTGCATCCACACCACCGGTCAGAACTTTACCCGAGGACGGTACCACTGTGTTAAAGGCCCTACCAAGTCTTGTGATCGAATCGAGAAGAATAACAACATCTCGTTTATGTTCGACCAAACGCTTGGCTTTTTCGATCACCATCTCAGACACGGCCACGTGACGCGTTGCCGGCTCGTCGAAGGTCGAAGATACAACTTCACCCTTTACCGAACGCTGCATGTCGGTCACCTCTTCCGGGCGTTCGTCGATCAGAAGGACGATCAGGTAGCACTCCGGATGGTTCTGTTCGATCGAATGCGCGATGTTCTGCAGGATCACCGTCTTACCGGTCCGCGGCGGCGCCACGATCAGAGACCGCTGTCCTTTACCGATAGGCGAGACCAGATCGATCACCCGGGCCGACTTGTCCTTGATAGTGGGATCTTCGATCTCCATCTTCAGACGTTCGTCCGGATACAAAGGCGTCAAGTTGTCGAACAGGATCTTGTGCTTGGCTTTTTCAGGTTCTTCAAAGTTGATCTTGGTGACCTTGATCAGTGCAAAGTACCGCTCGTTCTCATCCGGTGCTTTGATATCGCCTTCGACCGTATCGCCGGTTCGCAGCGAGTGCTGGCGGATCATGTCGGGTGAGACATAGATGTCATCCGGACCCGGCAGGTAGTTCGCCTCGGGCGAGCGCAGGAAGCCGAACCCGTCCTGCAGGACCTCAAGGACACCGTCGCCGCCGACGGTCCAGCCTTCATCCGCGCGTTCGCGCAGGATCTGGAACATCATCTCGCCTTTTCGCATTGTCGAGGCGTTTTCGATTTCCAGCTCTTCGGCCATCGCCAGAAGGTCTTTGGGGCTTTTGGCCTTCAGGTCGGCCAGATTCAGGGCATCAGTTGTCATGATATATACCTTCACCGCTGACAGCGCGGCACGAAGTGGAATTTCAGTACGGAAGATACGCCGCCCGGACGGGCGAGTTGATCCCTACATAAGCGCGGCAGCCGTCGGAGTCAAACAGGCCCTCAGAACTTCAGAATGACCGCCAGAACGATGGCAACCATCAGAATGGTCGGAACCTCGTTCATCATGCGGTACTGCCGCCCAGTGAGCTTGTTTCGGCCCTCCACGAAGTCCTTGCGCCGCGCCATCAGCCAATGATGGAACCAGGTCATCCCAATCACCGCCGCGCCTTTGACCCAGGGCCAGGACCAGTCCCAGCCGACAATGCCCGGTGTCAAGACCATGATCAGCCCGCAGATCCACGCCACGTACATTGCAGGACGCATGATCACGCGCAGCAGCTTGTCTTCCATTTCAAAGAAAATGGTTTCAGCCCCATCGACTGCCTGTGCCTTTTCTACGTGATAGACGAACAGTCTTGGCAGATAGAACAGGCCTGCCATCCACGAGATCACGGCCATGATGTGTAAAGACTTCACCCACGGGTAAATCGTGAAAAGAAGATCGGTCATTCTGGCTCCGGGCGTTGCTCGGAACTCTCCCTATTAAAAAAATAAGAAAAGAAAAAGGATGATGGTTTTGTAGGGTGAACAAAATCCTTGGATTACTTTTTTAAACATGTGTTTTCCCCAGGTGGAAAATTATCCGGTACAGGGGAGTGATTCTGTGAGTTACAACAATAATCGTTTAATTACAGTCATATACCATGTATTTTCTGCAATCTGTCTGGGGATAAATCGCGGGGTATCTGTGGAGTTTCCGCTTATCCCCCCTGTTCGACTTATCCTTGTCCCGGATGGACTGCGTTCGAGCGACTCAGGGAAGTTTTGCGCGAAATTCCCGGGGTTGCGTGTCAATCGGAAAACCATACAAACCGTTCAAGAACGCTCTACGATTTGCACACGGGGTTGTCCACATGTCTGTCCCCATCATCCTGGCCTCGGGGTCATCCATTCGCGCGCAGTTGCTGGAAAACGCAGGCGTGCCGTTTTCTGTTCAGGTCGCGCGCGTGGACGAAGAGTCCATGAAACGCGCACTGCTGGCCGAAGGTGCCCCGCCCCGCGATATCGCCGACGCTCTGGCTGAGATGAAGGCGCGCAGGGTTAGTGACAAGACCACCGGGGAGATGGTTCTGGGCTGTGATCAGGTGCTGGATTTCGACGGGCAGTTGCTGTCGAAACCCGAAACGCCCGAGGATGCGCTGGCACAGCTCAAGGCAATGCGGGGCAAGCGGCACATGCTGTTGTCGGCTGCGGTGATCTATCAGGATGGCGAGCCGATCTGGCGCCACGTCGGCCAAGTACGCCTGCGGATGCGGATGAGCTCGGACGCTTATCTGCGCGACTATATAGAACGCAACTGGGACAGCATTCGCCACGCGGTCGGCGCTTATAAGCTGGAAGAGGAAGGCGTCCGCCTGTTCGCCACCATTGACGGCGACTATTTTAATGTCTTGGGTATGCCCCTGTTGGAACTGCTCAATTTTCTGGCCGCCAAAGGGGTGATCGATCAATGACGCATAACCGTATTCCGTTGGCCGGCGTGATCGGGCACCCGATTGCGCATTCCAAATCGCCGAAACTGCATGGCCACTGGCTAAAGAAATACGGACTGGATGGGCATTACGTCCCGATGGACGTAGCCCCCGAAGATTTTGAAACCGTTCTGCGGTCCCTGCCCAAGGCCGGGTTCGTCGGCACCAATGTGACGGTCCCCCATAAAGAGGCCGCGCTGCGCGTTGCCGATCACGTATCCGAGCGGGCCTCGGTCATCGGTGCGGCGAATACGCTGGTGTTTCACGAGGACGGCACGATCCACGCGGACAACACCGACGGCTACGGGTTCCTGGAGAACCTGCGCAGCGGCGCGCCGGATTGGACGCCCTCGGATGGCCCGGCCGTGGTGTTTGGCGCAGGCGGCGCGGCGCGGGCGGTGATACAGAGCCTGCTGGACGCGGGCGTGCCTCAGATCTTGCTGACCAATCGCACCCGCGCCCGAGCAGACCAGTTGCAGAAGGAATTCGGCGACCGCGTTACCGTGGTCGATTGGCTGCAGGCTGGGAATGTCATCGAAAATGCGGAGCTGGTGGTCAACACGACCTCATTGGGTATGCAGGGGCAGCCCGAGTTGCGGGTGCCGCTGGATGGACTGCAACCCGGTGCCGTTGTGACCGATCTGGTCTACGCCCCGCTGAAAACCCATCTGCTGCAAGTGGCAGAAGAGGCCGGCTGTACCACTGTGGACGGGTTGGGCATGCTGCTGCATCAGGCGGTTCCCGGGTTCGAACGCTGGTTCGGTACCCGCCCCGAGGTGACAGATGACCTGCGCGCGGCGGTTTTGGGATGAGTTTCGCGCTTGGCCTGACGGGCTCGATCGGAATGGGCAAAAGCACGACGGCGCAGATGTTCGTCGCCGAAGGCTGCGCGCTGTGGGATGCAGATGCGGCCGTACATAGACTCTATACAAGGGGCGGAGCCGCTGTTGAGCCCATGCGGGCGGCCTTTCCCGGTGCCATTGTCGAGGAAGCGGTCAGCCGAGAGGCGCTGAAACAGATCATCGCGCGGGACTCGTCTGCGCTGAAACAGATCGAAGCCATCGTGCATCCGTTGGTGGCCGCTGATCGCGCTGCTTTCCGGGAACAGACCAAGGCCGATATTCTGGTGTTCGACATTCCGCTGCTGTTCGAAACAGGCGGAGATGTGGCGATGAATGCGGTTGCCTGTGTCTCGATTCCGGCCGACGAGCAAAAGCGCCGGGTGATGGAGCGTGGCACCATGACCGAGGCGCAGTTCGAGCAGATCCGCGCCAAGCAGATGCCGAATGAGGAAAAATGCGCGCGGTCGGATTTTGTGATCGTGACGGATACGCTGGACCACGCCCGCGCGCAGGTGCAGGATGTAATCAGGCAGATACGGGCGGGGCTGGCAGATGCGTGAGATTGTACTTGATACCGAAACCACAGGGTTCGACCCCGAAAGCGGCGACCGGATTGTCGAGATCGGTGCGGTCGAGTTGTGGAACCACGTGGCCACGGGCGAGACCTATCACGTCTACATCAACCCCGAACGGTCGATGCCTGAAGAGGCCTTTGGCGTACATGGGATCGGGCCGGACCTGCTGGAAAGCCCACGCCCGCCAGAAAAGGGTGAGGTCACGCTGAAGGACAAGCCGGTCTTTGCCAGGGTGGGTCAGGGTTTTCTTGATTTTATCCAGGATTCCAAGCTGGTGATCCACAACGCATCCTTCGATATGAAATTCCTGAACGCGGAACTCAGATGGATGGGGTTGCCGCAGATTCCGATGGATCAGGCGCTGGATACGCTGGCTATTGCGCGCAAACGCTTTCCGGGCTCGCCGGCCTCGCTGGATGCATTGTGCCGGCGGTTCAACATCGACAATACAAACCGCGTGCTGCACGGAGCATTGCTCGACTCGGAGATTCTAGCCGAGGTCTATCTTGAACTGATCGGGGGACGGCAGCCGGATTTCGGTCTTTCTACCTCGGCGTCTTCGGGCGCAGGTGGACAGGACGACTGGCGTCCAATGGCGCGCCCGACCCCTTTGGCGTCAAAAATAACCGACGAAGAACGTGTGGCGCACGAGGCATTTGTGGAGAAGCTGGGCGGAAACGCCCTGTGGACCCGCGCCTGAGACACATCCCGGCGCGGGTCAGGCCAATCAGGCTTCGGTTTTCTGAGCTTCGGCCTGGCGGCGCATCAATTCATTGCGATACAGCGTGACGAAATCGATAGTGTCCAGGTTCACCGGCGGATAGCCACCGTCGCGGGTGATGTCGCTTACGATGCGGCGCAGGAACGGGAACAGCATCCGCGGGCATTCGATCATCAGGAAGGGATGCAGCTGATCATCGGCCACACCTTCGATGTGGAACAGGCCGCAATAGTCGATCTCGCACAGGAACAGAACGTCCTCCATGCCCTTGGCTTTCGACTTGAGGTTCAGCTTGATTGCCACTTCGTACTGATGCTCGACCGAACGCTTTTTCGCGTCCAGGTTCACCTGAACCGCGATCTCGGGCTGAACGTCACCGGACACGCCTTTTTGCGCCATCACGTTCTCAAAGGACATATCGCGAATGAATTGTCCCAGAACGCGCATCTGGATTTGCGGGGCGGCCTGTGCCGCGTTGTTTTCTGCAGGGCTTTCGTCAGCCATGGATCTACTCCGAAAATGAATTTCGCCACTGCTTAGCAAGTTGGGCGCGGCACCTCAATGCTGGTGCGGCCCTTCGACCCATTTGGACGGCTTAGATGGGTCCTGACGTGGCCGGACCTCGGTAAATTCGCCATCGATCACGTCATCCTGATCAAATGGCTGTGGACCGGACCGAAACTGTGCACCGGTGCCCATCTGGAACTGGGTGATTTGCACTTTCGACTTGAGATAGCGGAAAACGGCCACCCGAACGCTGGGGATCAGCAGCGCAAACCCGACCGCATCGGTGAAAAACCCTGGCGTCAGCAGCAAAACGCCCGACAGCAGGATCATTGCACCATGGGCCAAAGGTTCGGTCGGGTCGTCCAGTTCGGCAAAGGATCGCTGCAGATTGGCCAGTGCCATGCGACCTTGTGTCCTGACCAAGGCGGTGCCCAGAACGGCCGTCAGAACCACGATCGCAAGCGTTGGCCACAGGCCGATCAGACCGCCAACCTGAATGAACAGGGCGATCTCGATGATCGGGACCAATAAAAATGCCAAGAACAGATACATTTGCGTTATCCTTTACCAGAGGTCGGGCAGTGGACTTGCCACGAACTGTCACCTACATAGTGGCATGAGGCCGTGTATACAAAGTCGCGGTCTGAAAAGAGGATGAAATGAACGAACCGATGATCCAGTTGCTGGTCCTGGCCGGAATTGCCGTTTTCCTGATCCTGCGTCTGAAAAGCGTGCTGGGCACGCGTGAAGGTTTTGAAAAACCTCCCGTTCAGCAGCAGCCCGATACACAGAACGCCCGTCGCGGGTTCGAGGTGATCGAAGGTGGCCCGGATCACGACATCACTGACCATGTTGCCGAAGACAGCGAGCAGGCACAAACCCTGACTGCGATGAAGCGGATTGAGCCCAGCTTCTCGGTCAGTGAATTTGTGCAGGGCGCGCGCGGCGCTTATGAAATGATCGTTATGGGGTTCGAAAAAGGAAACCTGGACGAAATCCAGCCTTTCCTGTCCGAAGAGGTGTTTGACACCTTCGTTTCCGTCGTTGCAGCCCGCGAAGATCAGGGGCTGACCATCGAAGCCGAATTCATTGGCGTCCGTGAAACCACGCTGGCTGATGCGAGGTTCGACAAGGATACCAATCAGGCCGAGATCACCATGAAATTCGTAGGTGAACTGACCTCGGTCGTGCGGGATCGCGGCGGTGATATCATTGAAGGCAACCCGAACACCGTCAAACGCCAAAAGGACAGCTGGACCTTTGCCCGTGTCATGGGCTCGGACGATCCGAACTGGCTGCTTGTCGCCACGGACGCATGATTGCTGCACTCCGGTCGCTCTTACTGGTGGGCGTGATGACCACCGCAAGCGCCGCCGGAGCCGAGGCGATGCGCTCGATCCTGTCGTTTGACGATCTTGAAGGCTGGGCCGCTGATGACCACGGGGCGGCCCTTTCTGTTTTTCTGAACACATGTGGCGATCTGGATGACCCGGACTGGCGCGCGTTGTGTGGCGTGGCGAAGACCTATGAGGCCGACGCCGCGCGGTCGTTCTTTGAGCTGTTCTTCCGCCCGGTTTTGGTCGAAGACGGCAATGATGCGCTGTTCACCGGGTATTTTGAACCCGAATTGGACGGGTCCCGCAGTCGGACAGATCGATTTAAATACCCGGTCTATAAGATGCCGCCTGAGGCGCGGGCCGAAGGACCTTGGCTCAGCCGCCGGGAAATCCTGACCGGCGATGCAATGACCGGCCGGGGGCTTGAGATTGCCTGGGTCGATGACCCGGTCGAGCTCTTCTTTTTGCAGATTCAGGGCTCGGGCCGTATTCGCTTGGCCGACGGCGGGGCCTTGCGGGTGGGGTATGGCGGTGCCAACGGGCACCCCTATCGTTCCGTCGGAGTTGAACTGATCCGGCAGGGCGCATTGGGGGCACATCAGGTCAGTGCCCAGATGATCAAGGCCTGGGTGCGCAAAAACCCCGAGGCCGGGGCGGAATTGCTTTTTCACAACCCCTCTTACGTGTTTTTTCGCGAGGTGACCCGTGTTGCGCCTGAATTTGGGCCGCTGGGTGCGATGAACCGATCCGTCACCACCATGCGCAGCATCGCCGCCGATCCGGCCTATACGCCGCTGGGGTCTCCGGTCTGGGTGGAAAAGGACGGGAAAGAGCCCATGCGCCGACTGATGATCGCGCAAGACACAGGTGCGGCCATCAAGGGGGCGCAGCGGGCGGATATCTTCTATGGCACCGGGGATGAGGCCGGACAGGCCGCCGGACGTTTGAAGGATCCGGGTCGGATGGTCCTGCTGCTGCCGATCCAGCGTGCCTATGCCCTGATCCCGGATGAGTTCTGATGCCCCGCCGCAAATTGACCTCTGAAGAGATCGAGCTGTGGCGCAAGGTCACCAAACAGGCCGAACGCCTGCACCCCGAGCTGCCGCAATCGGTGCATCCGACCTCTCTGCCCAAGCCCAAACCGACCAAAGCGCCGAAATTCCGGCTGGAGGGGTTTGAGGTCGGCCAGAATGCGCAGGTAAAGCCGGTGCGGAATGCGTTGAAACCCTCGGTCACTGACAACCTGCGGGCCAGCCCGGTGCAGATGGACATCAAGGCCTATGGGCGGATGAAACGCGGCAAGCTCAAGCCCGAAGGAAAGCTGGACCTGCACGGGATGCGGGTTGACACCGCGCATCCGGCGCTGATCCGGTTTGTCCTGACATCGCAGGCGCAGGGCAAGCGGCTGGTTCTGGTGGTGACCGGCAAGGGCAAGGATCGGGATGAACCCGGGCCTATTCCCACCCCGCGCGGTGTGTTGCGCAATCAGGTGCCGCACTGGCTGTCGATCCCGCCTCTGGCGCAATCAGTACTGCAGGTGACGCCCGCGCATATCAGCCATGGTGGCGACGGGGCCTATTACGTCTATCTGCGGCGCACTCGCTAGAACTCGGCCCGGGCCCGGCGGATACCGGTCCAGGCCAACGCGCAGACCAGAACAAAGAAAACGGCAATCCACAGGAACTGAGCGCCCAGCGATACGCCCCGGTCGATCAGCACCCCGGTCAGCGCCGGGCCGATGGCTGATCCCAACACCATAACCGCCGTTGCCAGCGCCTTGATCGCGCCTATGTGCCGTGTGCCGTAGAACTCGGCCCAAAAGGCGCTGGGCAAGGTGTTGTTCGCGCCGACGGTCAGGGCCAGAAAGATTAGCCCGATCAGTGCACCGCTGATTGTGTCGACTGCCGAGAGGATGGCAAAGCCGACAGCCATGGGCAGCTGGTAAAACGGCATGATCCGTGCGGTGCCCCATTTATCCAGCGCCCAGCCCGCCGCAAACATCGACAGGATCGAAACGCCGGTGAATACCGGGAACAAAGCGACCAGTTGGATATGCGGCCAGTCCTTGACCGCGGCCAGATGGACCTGATGAAAGAAGAAGGCCGTGATGAAGGCCGATGGCCCCAGGATCGCGGGTGCCATGAACCAGAACAGCGGATGGAGCAGCGCCGCGCGCCGGGTCCAGTGCCGATCCTGCATTCCGGTGGCGGTCTGATCGCCGGAGAGGCTCTGCGGGGTGCGTTCCTGCCGCAGCAAACCAATCAGAACCGGGATGCTCAGGATCGCCACCCCCGCGGCAATCACCCACAACCAGCGCCAGTCCAGAAAAGCCATCGCGGCCACAAAGATCAGTGGCAGCAGGGATTCCCCGATCGCGTAACCCAATGAGGCGATGGACAGCGCCTTGCCCCGGGTCGCGGTGAACCAACGCGCCATGGCGACCTGCGCCAGATGAATGCTCATCCCCTGACCGAAAAGGCGCAGCAGAAAGATCACGATCGGCAGCAGCAACAATGCGCTGTTTGTCGCCATCGCCAACGCCGCAAGCGCCAAACCGGCCAAAACCACCGGCCCTAAGATCCGGACGCGGAAGATGTCGGTCAGCCCCCCTGCCCAGATCATAACGATGGCCGACACGGTGGTGCCTAGCGAATAGATCGCCCCCCATGAACCATGGCTCAGGCCGAATTCAGCACGGATCTGCCCCGAGAAGATCGAGATGAAGAAGGTCTGCCCAAAGCTGGACAAAAAGGTCAGAAGGACACCCGCGCTCAGCCAGTTCGCATTTTCGATCAGATACCGACGCAGGCTGAACGTCACGGAGTGGTCACCTCGGCCTCGCCGGTTTCCGTCAGGACGATCTCGGTCGCACCATCGGGGTTGCGTTGGTTGCGCGGTACCAGAACGTCGATTCCGGGTCGCTCATCGGGTCCGAAGGTATTGCTGACCCGTCGGACCGAGCTGAGGATCGCTAACAGTGCGGGAGAGGTCGCTGCCACGAAATGTGAAGATTGTGCATCACTGTTGAAGGCCGTGGTGTCGATCACGTTGATCGGAAACTCGGCCAGTTCGCCGATTGAGCTGATATTGCCCAACCTTTCCCCTTCCGCAGTTCCACGCAGGCGGGCCGAGATGTTCAGGATTTTGTCTTTCTGCGACACCATAACAATAAAGGGGTCGGGCGGCGTGTCGATCCGCTCCATCTGCGAGCGGAACAGGTCCACGTCCAGGTCAGGCGAGATCAAAATGACCCCTTCGAGGTTCCTGTTGGCCCAGCCGGGTTCCTGCATTTCGGTTTGCCGCATCATTTCCATCGACAGTGCGCTGCCCATCGAATGCGCCACCAGAACGACACGCTTGACGCCCATGGATTTCAGTTCGCGGATGGTCTGCTCTAACCCGTCGCGGGCGAACAGCATACTGTCCAGATCGTAGGCATAACCGTACCCTGTCGCGCGGCTGGGCCAGGAATAGACTAGGATTGAACCGGGCAAACCGATGTCATGAGTCAGCTGCGCCGCACGGAAGATGGTTTCCGTCTGGGTCGAGTTATAGCCGTGCACAAAGATCGTGACGTCGTCCTGGCCACGCAGGTGCTCTCGTAAACCCTGAGGACCGTCCAATTCTGTTATGTCGGCCAGAACGAATTCTTTCTGCGGGTTCGGATTCGCGTAGGAAAACTTAAGCGTTCCAGGCGTGTGGTTTGGCGGGATCGAAACCTTGGTTTCCAGAAACTGTAAAGTTTCACCGCGACGGAAGCCGTAAGACCCGTCCGGCTCGCGGGCGCGCGTTGTGCTGGCAAACACGGTTTGAGGCGTGCCAACGGTCAGGGCCGAGGGCACGGTCTCCGTAATCGTCCGGTCGACGCAGGCGGTCAAAGACACGGAGGCAATCAGAACAATAAAATAGCGCAGCACGGAAAACCCTCAGAGCATTTTGCGCTAAGCTATCGATTTCTGATCCCACGTCCAGCGACATGGGGCAAGGGGAACGGCAAAAACCAGCTGGCCGTGTTACAGAACGTAACGGCTGAGGTCGGTGGACTTGGTCAGCTCACCCAGATTGTCGTCCACGAACTGCGCGTTCACTGTGATCTCGGCGCCAGCCTGATCGGGGGCGGTAAAGGACAGCTCCTCGAACACCCGCTCCATCACCGTGTAAAGCCGCCGCGCGCCGATGTTCTCGATGGTCTGGTTCACATTCGCGGCGATGCGGGCCAGTGCCGCGATGCCGTCTTCGGTAAAGCTGACGATGACTTCTTCGGTACGCATCAAAGCGGTGTACTGGAGGGTCAGGGCGTTGTCGGTCTCAGTCAGGATGCGCACGAAGTCCTCTTCGGTCAGCGCGCGCAGTTCCACGCGGATTGGCAGCCGACCCTGTAGTTCCGGCAGCAGGTCCGAGGGTTTGGCGATGTGGAACGCCCCAGATGCAATGAACAGGATATGGTCGGTTTTCACCGGCCCGTGTTTGGTGGATACGGTGGTGCCCTCGATCAGAGGCAACAGATCGCGCTGAACGCCCTCGCGGCTGACATCGCCGCCGCGCGCGTCGGACCGGGCGCAGACCTTGTCGATCTCGTCCAGAAACACGATGCCGTTCTGTTCGACCGACTCCAACGCCACACGGTTGACGGTTTCGTCATCCAGCAGCTTGTCGGCCTCTTCCCCGATCAGGGCGTCATAGCTTTCGGCGACGGTCATGCGCTTCTTGACGGTACGCCCACCAAAGGCTTTGCCAAAGATATCGCCCAGATTCATCATGCCCATCTGGCTGCCGGGCTGGCCGGGCACGTCAAACATCGGCATAGGGTTTGAGGTGTCGGACAGCTCCAGCTCAATCACCGTGTCGTCCAGCTCACCGGCTTTCAGTTTTTTGCGGAACATCTCGCGGGTGCCCTCGCGGGCGTCTTCACCGGCGATGGCCGCGATCACGCGGTCTTCTGCCGCCTGATAGGCCTTGGCCTTCACGTCCTCGCGCATGTATTCTCGGGTCTGGATGATGGCGGCATCGGCCAGATCACGGACGATCTGTTCCACGTCACGGCCAACATATCCGACCTCGGTGAATTTGGTGGCCTCGACCTTTATAAACGGCGCGCGGGCCAGTTTGGCCAGACGGCGGCTGATCTCGGTTTTACCTACACCAGTGGGGCCGATCATCAGGATGTTCTTGGGATAAACCTCATCTCGGATGTCGTCGTCCAGCTGCTTGCGCCGCCAGCGATTGCGCAGGGCCACGGCCACGGCACGCTTGGCATCCTTCTGACCGATAATGAAACGGTCCAGTTCCGAGACAATCTCGCGCGGGGTGAGGTCGGTCAAAGCGCATCCTTTCGGTCGGCATAGCAAAACTTGGGCTTAGGTAATCACCGCTGAGGCGAAAACAACCAAGCCTTTTTCATTGGCAGCGTTGGTTAGCAATGCCCTACCCGGTTTGCAAATGCTTTCCATAGGTGAAACGCGGGCGTTCTGTTACATTGTTTTCAAGGCGTTGAACGTCAGGAGCGCGGACATGACGAAAATTGCCAAGATCACCTTGCTGTTTGTGGTGTTTGTCGACCTGATCGGACAGGGGCTTGTCTTTCCGATCATCAACTCGCTGATCATGGAGACGAAATCCGGTTTCCTGCCTGACAACACGCCGGATGGCCGACGCCATTTCTATTACGGGCTGGTGATTGGGTGTTTCTTTCTGTCGTGGTTTCTGGGAGTGGTCTATGTCTCTAAGGTTTCGGATTCCATCGGGCGCAAGAACGCGCTTTTGGTCTGCTTGTGTGGAGCGCTGGCGGGTTATGCCATCACCATCGCTTCGCTCTATATGGACAGTTTGCTTCTGTTGATCCTTGGGCGGTCGATCACCGGGTTCACGGCCGGAAACCAGCCCATCGCGCAGGCGGCGATGATTGATGGCAGCACCGATGCTGCCGATCGAGACCGAAACATGGGCTATATCGTGACCGGTGTCAGTTTTGGCCTTGTTGGCGGCCCGATCATTGGCGCTGTTTTGTCGGACTCGGCTCTGTTGGGTAGTATTGCCACGCTGAAAACCCCTTTCTACGGTGCATTTATTCTGGTGCTGATTGCCATCTTCCTTGTTCTGACATTCTTCAAAGACACGCGCACAGAACGCACGGCCTTCGTGTTCCGCCCCCGCGACATCACCGACAGCCTGATCGCGGTGCGCGGTCATCCGATGGTCCTGAAAATCCTGCCCGTCTATTCATTCTTCATGATCGCCAACGTGACCTTTTACGTGTTTGTCGACAATTTCCTGACCAGCCGCTTTGGCTATGGCGTGATTGGCGGCAGCGTGGCGATGGTGGTGATCGGCTTTGCGCTGGCCTTTTCCAGTACCTTCCTGGTGAAACCGGCGCAGGAGAAGTTCAGCAAGCACCAGATCGTCTACACCTCGCTGATCGTCATGGTGATCTGCGGCTTTGCCTTCGCCTTCAGCCCCAGCGGCGTACTGAGCTATGTGCCGGTCTTCTTCTTCTATTTCTTCTTCGGCGTTTCTTACCCAACCCTGCTGGGCTTGTTCTCGTCCAGCGTCAGTGAGACGGATCAGGGCTGGGTTATGGGTGTGACAACGGCGGTCTTCTGTCTGGCCGGAGGGGTCATGTCCCTGATCGGCGGCGGGTTGATGAGCATCGATATCCGCGTGCCCTACTACATAGTGATCATCGCCGCGATCATTGGCCTGATCGGGATGCATCGCCGCTGGAAAGGGAAAGAGATCAAGGCGCTTTTAGCCTGAAATAGTCTCGACCGTCAGATTGCCGTTGGTATAGACGCAGATATCTGCGGCGATCGCCATCGCCTCACGCGCGACCAGTTCGGCCGGTTTGTCACCGTCCATCATCGCACGGGCTGCGGCCAGAGCGAAATTGCCGCCCGACCCGATGGCCGCGACGTTGTGTTCCGGCTCCAACACGTCCCCTGCCCCGGTGATCACCAGCAGATCCTTGCCATCGGTGACGATCAGCATCGCCTCGAGCTTTTGCAGGTATTTGTCGGTGCGCCAGTCTTTGGCCAGCTCGACCGAGGCGCGGGCCAGTTGGCCGGGCGTGGCCTCAAGCTTGGCTTCCAGCCGTTCCAGCAGAGTGAACGCATCGGCGGTCGATCCGGCAAACCCGGCGACGACTTCGAACCCGCCCGGCGACAGGCGACGTACCTTGCGGGCGGTACCCTTGATCACGGTCTGGCCCAGGCTGACCTGTCCGTCGCCGGCAATCACCACCTGTCCGCCCTTTTTGACGCCAATGATCGTTGTGCCATGCCAACCGGGAAAATCGCTGTCTGCCATCAGGGCCTCCGTTCTTCGCTGGCATCCTATATGGGCCGGACCCGTCCGTAGCGCAACAGTTCTCAAACTGCTCAAAAGATATGCAAGAATCGCAAATCGGGGTTACCGGACTAGCAATTGTGAGACTCGGCAACTGGTCCTAAATGAAGCTCACAACCGACGAAGGGTCGGCTGTTTCAGTTTAAGGAATGCGCAAATGGCAACCACCGCAAATATCCATGCGCCGCTCGGAGCAGCTACCATCCTGCATGTAGTGGACGCGTTCACCGCAGCTTTCGAAAAAGCTGCCGAGTGGAATGAAACCCGCAAGACACGCAAAGTTCTGTCGGAACTGAGCGACGCACAGCTGGAAGATATCGGCCTGTGCCGCGCGGACATCAAGAATATCTGATCCGCGATCAGTACGACCGCAAAAGATGAGCCGCTCATTCGAGCGGCTTTTTCTTTGTCACACCAGTTTGTATTGACCCGAACGGTCAGGCAAGAAGGCCTCAATCGCAGCTGTAGCCACGACATGCCGGGTACCAGCTTCGGCGTCTTCTATATCCAGACCGCCTTTAACGGCCCGCACCTCGGCTCGGCCGCGAGGCAGATCAGCGGCTATTAGTTCACAATCCACACGCTCAGGTTCCTGTGCGCCAATCGTGACCATAACGCGCATTTCGGAATGGTCGATACCCAGCTTGGAAAACAGGGTGATCGAGGAATGATGCAGCGCGTCCTGCACCGCCCGCCGTGCCGCCTTGGTGTAATCCTGCCCATACAGGTCGTTGCCGGTGCCCATCTCAAGTATGATGCGTTTTTCGGTCATCCCACGGGCTCCATGTCGAACGAGACAACGATGGCCGCATTGGCAATGACTGTGTGTCCCGCGGTATGCGGTTTTTCGATATCCAACCCGCCCAGCGTGACGGTGATATTCGGCTGGCCATAGGGAAAGATGGCTTTCAGCGCGTCCTGATCCACCTGATCGGGTTTCTGCACCCCAATCTCGGCGTCGATGACCATCGCTTCTTTCGGGAAGTCGAACAGCTCGGCCATGTTGACCGAATTGTGCCACAACGCGTCTTTGATCGCCCGCAGCGCGGCCTCGGTATAGTCTTCCCGCCGCAGCGAGGTGCCCATGCCGAATTCCACAAGAACCCGTGTTTTTGCCATTTGATCCTCCGGCGTAAAAAAGGCGCCCAGTGCGGGGCGCCTTTGATCTGTCTGCATCGAAACGGATCAGATGGATTCGTCGATCCAGCTTTGCAGCGCAGCCTTCGGGGCGGCACCTGCGCGGTTCGAGACAACCTGACCGTCCTTGAAAATGAACAGCGCCGGGATGCCGCGCACGCCCATGGCGGCTGCCGCGTTCGGGTTGCTGTCCACATCCACCTTGGCGATCTTCACTTTGCCGCCGTATTCAGCGGCCAGCTCTTCCAGAGCGGGGCCGATCTGCTTACAGGGGCCACACCATTCGGCCCAGAAATCGACAACAACGGGGATGTCGGAATTCTTGACTTCGGCGTCAAAGGTATCGTCGGTTACGGCTACGGTCGACATTTTCTGTCTCCTGAATGGGGTAAACTCGGGAACAGAACGTAGGGGCCGGGCATGGCAAGGTCAAGATATATGGGTGCGGGCCAGTGCATCCGTCACAAGATCGTGTGGCAACCACATAAGCTCCGCCGTTCGTGTCCAAAGGACTGCCGTTCGGATTTCTCGACCCGGATAAATCTGGGCCAGCGCATGCGCATAAGCCCCCATCTGCCTCAACAGGCCTTCGGGGCAGGCCGATGGGCTGCTGGGAACCATGGCATTTGATTTGAAATCAACCACCTGCACTTCGGTATCCGTCACGATCAGCCGGTCGATCACCCCGTGCATCCGCCGCCTGTTCAGCTCGGCAGTCACCGGAACCTCGGCCAGTGCGTCGCCTGCAAAAACGGCTTGCAGATGGTCCGCTGTCAGCACGTTTTGCGCCTCGGTCAGTAGCTCTTGCCTGTCCACTTCCTGCATATCGGGCAGAACCCGGGCGCAGAGCTGAGGCCAGTTTTTTTGCGTATCCGACGACAAGTGTTCCAACAGCAGGTGCAGACGCGTACCGCGCAGCTTGGCGGCCTCTTCATCCTGACCGGTATCGCCGGGCAACGCCTTGGCCCCGCCCAGATCAGAGGGGCTGAGCGTTTCAGGTGCCGGCTCCGGTGCCGTGGCGGTGTTCAGGAACTGGTCCGGCAGCGGAGTTTGGGCAACCTCGGCCGCAGTGTGTTCCACAATCGGCAGCGCGTCCCAATCCGCATGGGACAGGCGCAACGTGTCAGTCTCTGACAGTTGAGTGGCCCCTGCCCGCGCCATCGCCGCCTCGACCATCTGATACCAGCTGGTTCCGTCCTTGCCGACATCCCCGGCCGCGCCCACGATTAACCACTTTTCAGCACGTGTTAGAGCCACATACAGAAGCCGAAGCCGTTCATTCTCCTCCCTTGCCCGCGCCTCGGTTCGTGCCTTGGCGATCAGGGCTGGCGATGCGTCCGCAGGCACTTTCCACAGTGGCGTGCCCTCACTCACCATGATCTCGGCGTCGCGCGGAGCCTGCCGTTTGCCGGTGTCCGGCAGGATCACGATCGGCGCCTCCAACCCTTTGGATCCATGCACCGTCATCACCCGGATCATGTTGCCGACGCCGCTCATCTGCCGCTTGATTTCCAGATCGTCTGTCTGCATCCAGACGAGAAATCCGGTCAGGCTGGGGATATCGGTGCGTTCATAAGCCAGCGCCTGCGACAGCAGCGCGTTGATGCCATCCTCGGCCTCGGCCCCCAGACGCCCCAGCAGTTTACGCCGTCCGTCATGGCGGGTCAGGATTCGCTCGATCAGGTCATAGGGGCGCAGGAAGTCGATTTGACCGCGCAAGTCGTTCAGGATTTCCAGTGTTTTCGGAAACTCCTCGGCGCGCTGGCGTAGTGCAGCCCACAGGAATTGCTCCTGCCGCCGATGCGCTAGGTCGAAAAGTTGCTGTTCGCTCCAACCAAACAAGGGTGATTTCAGCACGGTCGCCAGCGACAGGCTGTCCTCGGGCGTGGCCAGAAAACTCAGCAGCGCGGCCAGGTCTTTCACGGCCAGTTCGGCGCCGACTTTCAGGCGGTCAGCCCCGGCAATGGGCAGGCGCAGGGCCTTGCACGCTCGGATGATCTCGGCAAACAGATCGGAGCGGCGCTGCACGAGGATCAGGAAATCCCCTGGTTGCACCTTGCGGCGTACAAATGTGCCTGACGGGTCGCCATCCTCAGGGATCGTCTCTCCGCGGTCGATCATGTCCTTGATCGACCGGGCCACCTTCTCGGCCAGAATGACGGTGTGGTGCCGCGCGCCGGGGCGATCGACCGGATCAGTCCAGTCGCCATCATCGTCTTCTTCCACCTTCTCGACCACTGGCCACAGATCAACCCGACCGGGCAGATCAGCTTTGAAGGCACGGTGCAAGCTGTCCTTGTGAAACCCTGCTTCAGCGCGGTTCTCGAACATAATATCGACCAGCGACAGGATCGCGCTGGAGGATCGAAACGAATACTCCAGCGTCGAATCCCACAGTTTAGAGCCTGATTCTGCCAACCTGCGCCCAAACTCGGCCTGCATCCGATCAAAAGCCTGCGGGTCGGCGCCCTGAAAGGAATAGATCGACTGTTTCTTATCGCCGACGACGAAGATTGTGCGCTCGACCCCGGAACGGGCCCCTTCCCCGCTGGTGAATTCCTGCGCCAGTTTTTCAACCACGTCCCATTGGTCGGGGCTGGTGTCCTGAGCCTCATCGACCAGAATGTGGTCGATGCCACCGTCCAGACGGTACAGCACCCATTCCGCCACCGCCGGGTCGTTCAGCACTTGCCGCGCGCGCAGGATTAGATCGTCGAAATCCAGCCAGCCGCGCAGCTGCTTGCGCCGTTCATATTCCGGCAGGAAGGCAGCGGCAAAGCGGTGCAGCACACGGGTTTTGCGCGCCGCAACCAGCGCTAACCGCTGCTCTCGCGCGGCCTCGATGCGCAGCATGAAGGATTCCAGCTGCGGCATCTGAGCGGCCAACGCGCCTTCGCGCAGGGCCTTGGTGGGAAAGCTGTTTATCTTGGCTGTAAAGGGTTCCTTTGCGGATTTCCCTGTCAGAAACACGCTTTCCAGTACAGTAAGGCTGCTTATCCGCGCCTCGGTGAAGGCCGACAGTTTGGTAGCCGCTTTGGCGTTGTTGCCGCCACTTTCGGTTAGCGCTGGCAGGATCGAGCGGATAAGGTCAACCTCACCGCCCAGAAAAACGCGGGCCTGCAGGGTGTCTTCATCAAGCCCCTCCGGCAGGTCGAACCGTTGCTGCAGGTCGCGCCAGTCCAGCGGTTGCGCAAACAAGTTGCGTTTATGAGTGATGGCCGCGGTCAGGTTTTCAAACCCGGTATCGGTGACGAATCGCGCGACATCCTCGATCAGCGCGGCTTGCGGGCCTCCGGCGAAATCTTCCACGATTTCTTCCCGCAGCAATGCCGCCGCGCGATCCTCCATTTCCGAGAATTGTGGACTGACCCCGGCCTCCAGCGGAAAACGGCGCAGCAGTGAGGCGCAGAACGAGTGGATCGTCTGAATCTTCAACCCACCCGGCGTCTCGATGGCGCGGGCGAACAAGGTGCGGGCCTGCGCCAACCTGTCGGAGTCAATGACGCCCGGCACGCCCAGGTCGGTCAGTTGAGCCAGCAGCGTACTGTCGCCCAACATCGCCCACTCACCCAGCCGTTTGAACAGCCTGTTCTGCATTTCGCTGGCAGCGGCTTTGGTGTAAGTCAGGCACAAGATGTGCTGCGGTTGCACCCCACCCAGCAGCAACCGCGCCACCCGATCGGTCAAAACCCGCGTCTTGCCCGAGCCGGCATTGGCCGCCAGCCAGGTCGAGGCGTCGGGCCGTGCGGCCTGCACCTGCCGCTCGGTTGCGTCGTTGCGTGCACTCATTTCAGCACCTCTGGATCGGTCTCATCGGTGCGATCCCATTCGCCGAAGCGGGCCAGATGGTCATAGTCGCCGATGTCGGTGTCTTTGTGCAGCATTCGGCGGGATGTGAAGCCTTGATCAGGCTCTAAATATGCGGAAACAAGCTCTGTCAGCTCGGCAAGAACCTTGTCGGGCGGTTCCTTGGCCAACGGGGCTGTGACCTCTTTATACGTGCCGCCCATGCCAATAAAGAAAGCCTCGGCCACGGGGATCGGGTCGATTCCGTCGATGGCGCCCCGCTCGGCCATCGCAGCTTCGATCAGCAGTTGTTTGTCGAACTTGGCTTGCTGGCTTTCGGTCGGAGGCGTGCCTGTCTTGTAATCCACAATCCGCAGCGCGCCGCGACTGTTGTGGTCGATCCGATCCGCCCGGCCTGCGATGGTGAAATCCACAGGGCTCAGCACCAGTTTCATCGCGGCCTCAAAGGCCACCGGACCTCCGTCGCCGCGCCGGGCGGTTTCGGCGGTCAGAAAGTCGTCGGCAATGCGTTCCAATCGCGCCAACCAGAGTTTGCGGGCCGTGGGCCAGGCCACATGTTGATCCAGCAGTGTCTCGGCCCGTTTCAGGAAGTTCTCGCGGGTCAGCAAGGCGCTGTCAAAAACACTGTCCTTGATGAAATGTTCGAGGATTTCGTGGATGACAATCCCGCGCAACAGGGCATCCGGGGCCTGAACCAGAGGGTCCAGGGGCCGCAGCCGCAGCACATGTTTGGCATAGATCGCGTACGGGTCGCGGATCAGGCGTTTGATTTCGGTGACGCTCAGACGGCGCGGACGTGCGGTGATCGGCGGGCGTGGAGACGGGCGCGGTGCCGGGTCGATCCGGGGCGCGGCTTCAAGTTGTTCCGACCAACGCAGGTACGACTGTCCACGGCCACGCATCGCCGACAAAGCCACAGGGCCACCCTGCCCCGGCAAACCCTGCAATAGGTTCGTCATCCGGTTCAGCCAGCGCGAAGGCACAGTTTCGGCGTCGTCCGACCGGGTCGCGCGGGTCAGCCAGACCTCGGGCGCGCCGACAGCCTGTTGAAAGTCGTGGGCTGACAGGCCAATGCGGCGTTCGGGCAGCAACAGCCCGGCCTTGTCGCGCATCTGGCGGTTCAGCCAGGGGTCAGGTGCAGCGGCTTCGGGCCAGCTGCCTTCGTTGAGGCCCCCAAGGATCAGCAGTTCGGCGCCCTGCACCCGTGCCTCAAGCGTGCCCCAGATCATGATATGCGGATGCGGCGCGTCGCGGTCGCGGACCTCTTCCCCGGCCAGCAAGGCACCCAGCAGGTCCGCGAAGTCGTGGGCGGTCATCGGGCCACCATGTTCAGCCTCATCCTCTAGCGCTGTCAGAACCGACAGTGCCTTTTGACCCGCGTTTTTTTCCCACAGCGGGCCGGTTTCGCCCTCGCTACCGGCGGAAATCGCCTCGGCCAAAATACGCAGGCGCGTCACCCAGTCCGATAACGGCAGTTCGTCGTTCACATTCTGGTCGCAGAAATGCGTCGACAGCCAGCGCATCCAACTCTCGGGCACCTCTTTGCGGATGGCGAACGCGGTCAGGCTGGCGCGGTCAGGGTATGGTGGGCCGTGACGCCGCAAATCCAGTTCAAGATCGCGGCTATGCAGCAGATGTGCACCGCGATCACCGCCACCATGGCAGAGCGGATGTTTAAGGAGGGTCAGCAGCGCCTCACCTTCCAGCCGCCGGGCGAACAGACCTGCCACATGGCGCAGGAATCGGCCCGGAGGTGACAATTGCAGCGGCAGGCCCGCACTGTCATCAGGCAGGATGTTCCAACGATCCAGCGCGGCGCTGACCTGACGGGTCAGCATCCGGTCCGGGGTGATCAGTGCGGCGGTCTGGCCGGTTTCAGCCGCTTCGCGCAGTCGCAGCGCGATGACCAGCGCCTCGGCCCGGGGGGATTGCGCCTCGACCAGTGTCAGGTTTTGCGTGGCATCGTCCAGATCGGTCAACTGCGGCCCTTCGGACATCCAGGCATCAGTGATCGGAGCGGGACGTAACGCCAGTGAAATCAATTTGTTGCGGGCAGGTGAGGGCGCAGGATCATCGGTCCAAGGTTCGATCTGACCAGGTTGCATATCAAGCCGTGCCATCAGCTTGCGGAACCGGTATTGCGGGTGATCTTCTGACGTCAGCGCCTCGTCCAGCCCCTGCCAGACGTGATCCGGCTGATCGAAATCGTAACCGGGCAGAATCAGAGCGCCTTGGGGCAGGCGCGCGACGGCCTCCATCAGCATCAGCGTGGTGCCGCGCGACCCGGTTGAACCCGCAAGGATCACGGGATGCAGCGGCGGTGCCACCTGCCAGCGGTCGATCAGGTTTTCCACCACACGCCGTTGCCGCGCCTGAACGTCCAGCGCATTTGGGCCGGAGTCGATGATTTGATCGGCAATCCCAATGAACTTTTGCGCGCGTTCCCAATGCCCGGACAAGTCGCTGACATCCAACTGCCGGATTGCATCAGGCAAAACGCCTTCGCCCTGCATCTCATCAATCAGCGCGGCCAGACTGTCGGACAAGTCGAACAGAGAGGACCGCGCCGCCAGATCCGGCTGCTGTTCCAACAACTTGGCGACTAGTTGAGTTAGTTTCAGCCGGAGCCGAAGCGGCGGAATGGCGGGTGGAATTTGCGCCAGATCGACGCTTTCGCCTAGATCGGTGACCAGTGAAAGACGCGGCAGCAGGCAAGCGGGCCCCTGATCGAACAGATCCCGTACGCGGCGGGCCATGCGGCGGGTGTTCACGACAAGCTGAATGCGTGCCAAGGCTTCGGGTGGGTGTTTGGTGCCGCGTAGGTGAAGCCCATCCACCAGTGCTTTGGGAAAATCTGATCCGGGCGGTACGGCAAAGACACGAGGTGTGGCGCTGGGCTTAAACATCCGCAATCAGCCCCTCGGCCAATGTAATCCCTTCGGGCCGTCCTACATCGCACCAGCGGCCGGGATAAGTAGCCGCGAACAGGCGACCTTGGCTATGCATTTGATCCCAAAGCAGGTTTAGTGAGAACGCTTTATCCGGTATGGCCATCAGACCCTCGGTCTTGAGAATCTGCGTTCCGCCATAAATCAAACCGGGACCACGGGTGATCCGGCCTTCGGCATCGGCGGTGAAATCACCTGTGCCGGAGTACCCGATGGTCTGGTCGATAGGTACGCACATCAGTAACGCATCCATTCGATCGGGATCCCACGCATCGCGCAGCAGGGTCAAAGGATTCGGCCCGGCCCAAATCGCATCGGTGTTCAGGGTGAATACCGGATTCGCCCCCAACAGGGGCAATGCGGCGCGCAACCCACCGCCGGTTTCCAGAATCTCGGGTGCTTCCCGGGACAACAGGACACCTTTGGGGGCCAGATGGGCCTCAAGTTGATCGGGCAGATAGTGCAGATTGGCCACGACACGATCCGGACCCAGATCATCTACCAAATCCAGCGCATGATCGATCAGGGGGCGGCCTGCGACCTCGATCAGCGGTTTTGGGCGGTCTCTGGTCAGCGCGGCCATGCGGGTGCCAAACCCGGCGGCAAACAGCATCACGGCTTCGGGAAGTCGGGTCATGTCTGTCTGAGCCTGTCCAGGTTTTCCGGTGTTGGCGCGGGCAGGGCCGTACGTAGCAGATCAGCTATGGTTGCAAGTGCCGGGTGGTCCAGATCGCGCATCAGATGTGCCCACGTGGCCGGGATAAAATCAACATACTGAGGTTTACCGTATTCCGTCGCCAGACGGGCAAACACGCCCAGAATTCGAAGGTTCCTTTGCACCCCCAGGACGGCATAGGCGGTGCGGAAATCGTGATCATTCACCCCGGTCGCGGCGATATAGCGGTTGACCATTCGCATCTCGGTGCCCGGGGCTACGTCGCGGCGGACATCCTGCAGCATCGACACAAGGTCATAGGCCGGATGGCCCAGCATGGCGGTCTGGAAATCCAGCAAACCCACGCGTTTCACGCCTTTACGGCCCGGTAACCAGACCATGTTTTCGGCGTGGTAGTCGCGCTGGATCACCACTTTGGTCCCCGAGGTTTCCTGGTGCAGAATGTCCGAAAAACGGTATTCGAACTGTTGCCGCGCGCCCGTGTCGTGCTGACCCAGAACCGCCTGCGCGTATTTGGTGAAGGACAACGCCGCCAGCTCGGTCATCAGGGATGGGCCGTATGAGGGCAAAGACAGGGTGGGGGCCTGATGCAGCGCAATCAAAACGTCGGTTGCGGCCTCGTATAGCTGCCGCTCCATCTTTGGGTCTTGCCTCAGAACGCGGGCAAACAGGTCGTCGCCCAGATCTTCCAGCAGCAGAAAGCCGAATTCCGTATCCTCGGCATAAATCTCGGGCGCGCTGAGGCCGATAGAGCGCAGGTGGTTTGCCATACGCACAAAGTTTTCGACCGGTTCGGCCTTCCCCGGAGGGGAGTCCATCAACACGGCGGTCCGGCCGGTTTCGGGATCGGTCAGACGCTCGTATCGGCGGTTCGAGGCATCCCCGGCCAGTGGCGCACGCCTTGCGTTGGCCCACGGTGTTTGTGCAATCAGCGCCTCGGCCAGCACAGCGCGGTTCGTCATGCGGCGCTCTCCATCTTGCGGGGCCATTTCGGATCGGACCACGACAAGGTCAGATGGCGGCTTTCCATCGTATCAGGATTTGTTTCAAAGCTAAGTTTCAGGGCAGTTTCAGGGGTCAGAGGACCCAGCTTTTCGGGCCATTCGATCAGACAGATGGCTGTATCAAATGCCTCGGTCAGGCCCAGCTCCTCGATCTCTTCCACGGCGCTCAGCCGGTAGAGATCGCAATGCCAGATCTCGCCCGCCGGTGTGTCATAGGCCTGCACCAGCGTGTAGGTGGGCGAGGGTACATCCTCGGGCACAGTCATCAGGGATTGGATCAGGCTGCGGGCGAAATGTGTCTTTCCGCTGCCGATTACACCTTCAAGCAGCACCACGTCGCCGGGGCGCAATTCCGCCCCCAGCCGCGCGGCGAATTGCGATGTTTCTTCGGGCGAACTCAGGGTGATCGAACGAGGGTGCAACGTCATGGCGTCACAATGACCTCAGGCCCTGTCGGCTGCAACCCGGTTCAGGCGCTGATTTGGCGGATAGGCTGTGTTGTCGCAAGCTCCTCCACCACGAACCGGACAATCGTTGCGCCGTTCTGCATCGGGCTGACGACACAGGTCAGATCGGTGCCGTTGCGCATACGTATCTCACCCGACCATTCGGCGCGTTTGTCGCGCATCCCGACAAAGTCGCGAACCTCACCCAGCAGCGGTGTGGCGGCACATTGGTCCTGCCAGCTACGGGTCACGTCCAGCACGGAATCCGGTTCGAACCCGGTCTCATCAGAAGCCCCCCACAATTCTTGATAGGCGCGGTTGGTGAAGGCCAGCGTTCCGTCATCGCCGAACACCGCGATTGCATCGGCCAGCTTGTCCAGCACCGATTGCATCAGGTCCATTTCCGAGCGGAACCGGCGGGTCAGGGTAATCTCGGCGGTGATATCTTCGAACAGGAACGCCACCGCACCGTCGGGATGCGGGCGCCCGCTGACCGAATAGACCGATCCTGAAGGCAGCGACCAGGTTTCCTGATAATTCCCGTCCTCGGCGGCCTCGAGCAGATCATTCATCTGGCTGCGCCAACTGCGGTAATTCTTGGGTTCCGGCATCATGTGCTGATCGCGCAGCCGGTCGAAAAAGCTGGACAGGCTGGGGCGGCAACTGAGGAAGTCCGGGGGCAGGGTGGTCAGGTCAATCAGCGCCGGGTTGAACAGCGCCAGTTGCCGGTTGCGGTCGAAAATCGCCAGCCCGATAGATAGCTGGGCAAAGGTTTTCGTCATGGTCTGAACGAATTTGCGCTGGGCGGTTTCGGCGGCAACAATGGCATTGATATCAACGGCATAGCACAGGTGGCCTTCGGGGTGATCGACCAGCGTCAGGTCGAACCACAGCTTGTTCTCGCTGCTCTCGGACGAGATTGAGATGCGGGTTTTTGCACCCAACCGCGCATCCCCGTCCGCGCCGGGAAACAGCGGCGCGGTCAGATCGGTATCGGGACCACGGACCTTTCTGACCAATGTGACATAGGCAGCATTGCACCAACGGACATTGCCTTGATGATCCAGCAGCCAGACAGGATACGGAGCTTGCTCCATCGCCAGACGGATCGGATCCTGCGCATCGCGCTGGACCAGGGTGGGGCGTTCGGCGCTGTCGCGAAGCTGAACGCGGACGATGCCGTCAACCCATTCGCACAGAATGTCCCGCTCGACGGTGCAGTCGATCGGGGGAATGACCAGCGAGCCCTGATGACGAATTTGGTCGGGGGTTTCGGGAAAGCTGGGAAAATCCCGCTTTAACAGGCGGCGCAGGTCGGGCCAGTCGCGGACGGCTTCGAACCCTTCGAGCGCGATATCGGAATGGCTGATCAGGCGGTTGCCGTCGAACAGAAACACCGCATCATACAGCGATGCGGGCGTGGACAATCCGAAATTGTCACCCTTGTGCCGTCGGCGGGGCAGAAGCCATTGTACGGCCAGGCTGGCAGACACCAGACTGATCGCGGCCAAAATGATCCAGTCGACCATGCGACCTCCGGAACTTATACCGAAGAAACTATGCGTGTTAATGGTTAACGGGGTCTTAACTCAGACCTGGATTTGCTGGTTCTCACCTGACGGAACGGGGGTGTCGCCAGTCTGGGCATCCACCATATTGCGCGGCCACGACACACGAACAATCGCGCCTCGGCGCTCGGGATTGTCACATAGGGTTTGGTATGGGTCCGCGCCGTTTGCAAAATCCAGCTCGGCGCCGCTGCGTTCCAGCAGGGTCTTGGCGATGAACAGGCCCAGCCCCATGCCCTCATATTCCGGGCGGGTTCTTTGATCGTTCTCGACCCGGCGGCGGCGCATGAAAGGGTCTCCGATCCGGCCAATCATCTGCGATGGGTACCCGCGCCCGTCATCCATGATGTTAACGGTGATCTGATCCGTGCTCCATTCGGCCTCGACCCAGACATTTGCTCGGGAAAAGTCCACCGCGTTCTGGATAAGGTTGCGCAGCCCGTGAATGATCTCGGGCTTACGCAGGATCGAGGGTTGTTGCACATCGCCATCCCCGGCCGGGCCTTCGGAAAAGTGCACGGTCTTGCCCCGATGAAGGTGCGGCTCGGCGGCCTCATGCACCACGGTGGACAGGGGTGCCTGCCGCAGATGCAAGTCGTCTTTGCCAGCCCGGCCCATATCGCGCAGGATATCACGGCAGCGGTTGGCCTGTTCGCGGATCAGAGCGGCGTCGTCCTTCAGGTCGGGGCGGTCATCCAGTTCTTCGATCAGTTCGGAACTGGCCAGTTTGATGGTGGCCAGCGGCGTGCCCAGCTCATGCGCTGCGGCTGCGACCACGCCGCCCAGATCGGTCAGTTTCTGCTCACGCGCCAGGGCCATATGCGTGGCGGCCAGCGCCTCGGACATCGATTGCACCTCAGCGCTGACGCGGTGAGAATAGGCCCCGATGAACACGATCGCGATGACAACCGCCGCCCAGTTGCCGAACAGAAGCATATCCGGAATCTGCAGTATGAGACCCTGTTCGGTGCGCAATGGAAGGTGAAACTCAGCCAGTAAGCTGGTCAACACGATTGCCACTGTACCAACAATCAGAGTTGAACGCGTGCTCATAACATTGGCCGAGATTGTCACTGGTCCCAACAGCAACAGGGCAAAGGGGTTGTTCAGGCCGCCGGTCAGGTACAACAGGATCGCCAGTTGCGACAGGTCGAACAACACCATCAGAAAGTTTTCGAATTCGGTCAGGCGCTTGTTTTTCGGGAACAGCAGAATGGCGGTCGTGTTGCCCATGACCGAAATACCGATAGCCAGATAGCAAAGCGCCAACTCCAGCTGCACCTGAAAATACTGCTGCGCAACAGTGATGGCGGTAAACTGACCGATGATGGCCACCCAGCGCAGCAGGATCAGCGTGCGCAGGCGGATCCAGCTACTGCGTTCCTGACTGCGCCATAATGTGATGTTGGAATTTGCCATCGGTCTATTATGTCCTGTTGCATCGGCTGATCATCTTGATAGGTGTCCGCGTCGAAACGATCAACAACCCCTCTCATCCCAGGATTGATGCCATGATCCGTCTTTACGCCATCCTTGCAACCGTTGTTCTGGCCGTCGGTCTGGGCGCCATGTGGCTGCTGACGCGAGGGGCGGGATCGAACGATCAGTTCGCACAATGCCGTTCGGCGCAGATCGCGGGCGGTACTGCTGCAATTGGCGGCCCGTTCGAGCTGGTCAACGGCAAGGGTGAAACGGTCACCGACAAGGACGTGATCACCGAACCGACATTGGTCTATTTCGGCTATACGTTTTGCCCCGATATCTGCCCGTTCGACATGTCGCGCAACGCCGAGGCCGTCGATATTCTGGCCGAGCGTGGCCAATCGGTGACGCCGCTGTTTATTTCGATCGACCCGGATCGTGACACGCCGCCGGTGGTAGATGACTTTGCCTTCAACCTTGGCGGCAAGACCATCGCACTGACCGGATCGCCCGAGCAGGTCAAAGCCGCCAGCCAAGCCTACAAGACCTATTACCGGGCACATGACAAGAGCGACGAATACTACCTGGTCGACCATTCCACCTTTACCTACCTGGTGACGCCCGAGCACGGCTTCCTCGAGTTTTTCAACCGCGACGACACCGCCGAGCAGATGGCCGACAAGGTTGGATGTTTTCTGGACAAGCTCTGATGCGTTTGACCTTTGAAATGGCGCTGCTATTACTCATGTTTAAGCCAAAGGCGTGAAATAGCGGAAAGAACAGAATATGGCGGACAGCTCTGACCTCGATATCGGCCCCGATAAATCCCTGCTTCTGGTGGATGATGACGAGCCGTTTCTGAGACGTCTTGCCAAAGCGATGGAAAAGCGCGGGTTCGAAGTTGAAACCGCAGGCTCCGTCGCCGCAGGCCGCGCAATATCCACCGCCCGTCCACCAGCTTACGCGGTCGTCGACCTTCGGTTGGAGGATGGCAACGGTCTGGATGTGGTTGAAGTGCTGCGCGAAAAGCGCCCCGACAGCCGGGTAGTGGTTCTGACCGGATACGGCGCGATTGCCACCGCAGTGGCAGCGGTAAAGATCGGCGCGACCGATTACCTGTCAAAGCCCGCCGATGCCACCGACATCACCAGCGCATTGCTTGCCAAGGGCGACGAACTGCCCCCGCCGCCGGAAAACCCCATGAGCGCGGACCGTGTACGCTGGGAGCATATCCAGCGTGTCTATGAGCTGTGTGACCGGAACGTCTCTGAGACCGCGCGGCGTTTGAACATGCACCGTCGGACATTGCAGCGGATTTTGGCGAAGCGTAGCCCGCGATAGTGAGCAGTATATTGGGTTCGATCTGAACAGGTTTCTGTTCAGAGGATATTCATTTAGTCTTCTTGTCAGAGTTCGGATAGATGAACCCGTTCACTGGGTACAAGCTGCCATACTGACCCGGAAGGCTTTCGACCCGAACCAGCGTCCAGTCATTGTGTTTGGATACGTCCTTGACCCCCATTTTCAAGGATACCTTGTTTCGGTGCCAGTTGGCGTGGTTCACAATGACTTCCCGGTCGGTGACAACATTGGACACGACAGCCACATGGCCAAGCGGCATCCCGTGGGTCGCCCGAAACGACATGACCGCGCCCACAACCGGCTCACTGCCTCGATCAAAAGTACTGCGCGCCTTACCCCACCAGTCCTTTGCGTTGCCGCGAATTTCGATACCGCTGAGGCTACGTGCGTAGGGAACACACCATACCCTTTGCCCTCTGGCCTGCTTTTGCGAGACCTCGCGCAACGCCATCGATTGACGTTCAGGATCGAGTTCTGCATTGGTTGGGCTATCGGTGCAGGCAGAGACCAGACCAAAAAGCCCCAACGCAATTGCGGTTCGGGCGGAGCCGGACAAGCGCGGCCAGCGCGTGTTCGTTTTGCGTACGCTGTTTTTCAAGAAGCTCTATTGCCCGTTGCAAGACAAATGGGGTTGTACGGTGACTTTACGGGTTGTGAAAAGAGGCCAGACTATTCCACGGCAAGATTTCGCCGGTTCCTCGTTCCGCGATTGAGAAGACACCTGAATGAGCAGAAGCGTAAGTTGCATCTTTAATGTCTAGTACCGGGCTTGAAAACATAGCCCACTATGGGAGGAGAGCCGACATTGGAACGGGTTTGTATTCTATAGCAAGGATATCAACGCCTCATGCCGTGCCATATACGCCTCTCGTACCTCAACTGGAGGCCTAAGCGTTATCCTTAAACCCTCCATCACCGCCTGATCCGGGCGACCGAAGAACTTCGTCGCTTCAGCCTCGGAGAACCCCGCGATTTGGGTGGCTTCCATCCAGGCGCTGATCTTGTCGGCCTTTTTGATCTGACGTTTCACCGTTTTCGGCACTGCAGCGGGCAGGCCAAAGCGGATGTGGATCGCAGCCGCCAACCGGTCATCCAGCGCGCCGTAATCGGGTCCGACGGCGGATTTCACCGGTGAGATCATATCTCCGATCACATATTCCGGCGCATCATGTAACAAGGCCGCGAGCCGCCATTTCACCGGTGTTTTGGGGGCAATCCGGCCAAAAAGCTCTTCGACCAGCAGGGAATGTTCGGCCACGGAATAGGCGAAATCGCCAGCGGTTTGGCCGTTCCAACGGGCCACAAAGGCCAGTCCGTGGGCGATATCTTCGATTTCGATGTCCACAGGGGTCGGGTCCAGCAGGTCCAGCCTGCGCCCCGACAGCATTCTTTGCCATGCCCTAGGTTGTGTTGCCATTCCGCCATACCATGTGAAGTTGGACACGTTAGTTTCGCGCTTTTGTGTTATGATGTACCTGTCGAGATCACCAGCTGCCAACTTTTTCTTGACCAGACGTGCTTTGAACCAGCGCGTGGTGATACCGACATTTGTGCTGAGGGGGGCGCATGCTCCTCCTGGTGTGCCCCTCTCGGAACGTAACTCGTATCGAAAGGAGCTAGCTATGTTTAAGCGACTGTTTGGAATCACCATGGCCTTTGGAATGGCCGCCACTGCCCCACCCGCATTTGCCCAAAGTTGTGCACAGCGCGAGCACGTGATCGCCAAGCTGCAGGACAGCTATTCAGAAGAGCTGGTCTTTGGCGGATTGCAGAAAACACGCGGTGCGCAGACGATCATGGAGGTCTGGACCTCGAAGGAAACCGGAAGCTACACGGTTCTGGTGACTCAGGCGAACGGCATTAGTTGTATTGTCGCCGTTGGCACAGATTTTTTTGAAGCGATCCCGAAGATTAAGCTAAAGGGTCAACCCAGCTGAATTGAACGGCGGAATACCCCGTTTCCGGCCAATAACGTTGCCACCTGCCCCAAGGAATGCTAGGGGCAGCCGGAACGTGATTTACCTCAATGGAGCACCTGATGGCCGGGGACTATATCGTTAAAGACATTTCATTGGCCGGGTTCGGCCGCAAAGAGCTGGATATTGCTGAAACCGAAATGCCAGGTCTGATGTCCCTGCGCGCGGAATATGGCGAGAGCAAGCCGCTGAAAGGCGCACGGATCGTCGGCTCGCTGCACATGACCATCCAGACAGCTGTGCTGATCGAAACACTGGTTGCGCTGGGCGCGGATGTGCGCTGGGCGTCGTGCAACATTTTCTCGACGCAGGACCATGCCGCCGCCGCGATTGCCGAGGCAGGCATCCCCGTCTTCGCCATCAAAGGCCAGACGCTGGAAGAGCACTGGGATTACCTGGACAAATCCTTCCTGTTCGACGAAGGCCCGAACATGATTCTGGACGATGGCGGCGACGCGACGCTGTACATCCTGCTGGGCGCACGCGCCGAAGCGGGTGAAGACATCATCCCGGTTCCCGGTTCGGAAGAGGAAGAGGTCATCAAGGCCCAGATCGCCAAGCGCATGGCAGCAAGCCCTGGCTGGTTCACCAAGATGCGTGATCAGATTCAGGGCGTGTCCGAGGAAACGACCACCGGCGTGAACCGCCTGTATCAGTTGGTCAAAGACGGTCACCTGCCGTTCCCGGCAATTAACGTGAACGACTCGGTCACCAAGTCGAAATTCGACAACAAATACGGCTGTAAAGAATCACTGGTCGACGGTATCCGCCGCGCCACTGATACCATGATGGCCGGCAAGGTTGCAGTGGTTTGCGGCTACGGCGACGTAGGCAAAGGTTCGGCCGCATCGCTGCGCGGCGCTGGTGCCCGTGTGAAAGTGACCGAAGTTGACCCGATCTGCGCCTTGCAGGCTGCGATGGACGGGTTCGAAGTTACCCTGCTGGAAGACGAAGTCGCCAGCGCGGATATCTTCATCACCACCACCGGCAACAAGGACGTGATCCGCATCGACCATATGCGCGCGATGAAGGACATGGCTATCGTCGGCAACATCGGCCACTTTGACAACGAGATTCAGGTGGCCAGCCTGAAGAATCACAAGTGGACCAACATCAAAGAACAGGTGGACATGATCGAGCTGCCTTCGGGCAACCGCATCATCCTGCTGTCCGAAGGCCGTCTGCTGAACCTCGGCAACGCCACCGGTCACCCATCCTTTGTGATGTCGGCCTCGTTCACCAACCAGGTTCTGGCGCAGATCGAACTGTTCACCAAGGGTGACGAGTACGAAAATAAGGTCTACATCCTGCCCAAGCATCTGGATGAGAAAGTGGCCCGCCTGCATCTGGACCGCATCGGTGTCAAACTGACCAAGATGGACAACGAGCAGGCCGCTTACATCGGCGTGAAGCCTGAAGGCCCGTACAAGCCCGAGCATTATCGTTACTGATTTCCGTTTCTGTCGGAAATGAAACGGCGGCCGGTCGGCCGCCGTTTTCTTTTGCAGTCAGCGTAGCGATGGTATGAAGTCACCTCGGCCCTGCGGAGTGAAATCCAGTATGTTCCACAGGGGCCAGGCCGCATCCACATGCCGCGGATGCCATTCGCTGGGCTCAAAAAACAGCTCAGAACTCCAGAAATGAGTGATACTGCCCTGATCGCGTTGAAAGATACTCAGGATCGGTAATTGGCTTCCGTCCTCAGCCTGGGCCAGATAGTCGTGCTGATAGTCTGTACCAAGTGCGGAATAGAGCGGCAGATCGCTCCATCCCATCTTGGTTTTGAGACCAACCAGTTTATCCGGTGTGTTCTGAGCCACTACTGCAAAGGCAATATTCTGGGAAATATGCGTCATTTGCCCATTCAACCCATCCAGGAAGGCTGAGCACATGGGACAGGGCGACTGTGCTTCCGGACCATACATGAGGGAGTAGATGGCCAGCGTATCATGAGAACCGAACAGAGAAGACAATTTTACAGGCTCACCCCGTTCTGAACTGAAAGTATAGTCCTGCGGAACCTCCCCTCCTTTGGGAAGGCTGCGCCGCAGGTTTGCGACGTTCTCGACACTGGCTCTTAGTTCGGTTTCTGCCTTCAGCAAGGTGTTTCGGGCAGCTCTGTATTGCGGGTTCTCATTTGGTAGCGACACGGGCATTTTGTCCTCCTGATTCCAAGTGGCAACGTTATTTAACTTAATTGTTAAATAATGTCGTGCGAAAATCAAGCCGAGGATGTACCGCGTGATTTTTGGGGGGAATGCTGGAGAATTTTCCCTTTGTGCTATTTTTCGCACCCGTTACCGTGTTCGCGGCGCTGGTGTAGCCAGAAACCAATATTGAACCAGGAGATGACAATGGGAAAACGCGACGAGTTGATCGCCAAATACGCTGCAGATCTGAAAGAAAAATGCGGGATGGACGCTGATATGGACCTGCTGACCAAGGTTACCATCGGCTGTGGTCCGGCGATCTATGACGCCGACGCGTCAACCGTTGCGGCCACGCAAGAAGGCGAGCTTGAGACGGTCAAGAACAACTTCCTCATCAAGAAACTGGGCTTGGCTGATGGGCCCGAACTGATGGAAGCCATAAATAAAGTGCTGGAAACCTATGGCATGTCCGAGCGCAACAAACACCGCGCCGTGGTCTATTACATGCTGACCAAGCATTTCGGCAAAGAAGCCGTCTACGGCTAAACTGTTCATTTTCAATTGAAACGCCCGCCTCCCCATCGGCGGGCGTTTCGTATTTGAGCTATTCTTTAAAGACTTGGTATTTGAAATGCTTGCTGAAACCCGGCTAGGGTCAAAGTGTGACCAGGACGGTCAGAACCAGAGATTTCCATACGCGTGTGGTGAGTAGGGAGCACGCGGGGGTAGGGAAGGTTCTGCATCCGTCAGAGCCTTCCCTTTTTTCTTGATCAGCCCGCTTGCGTGTCGCTCAGGGCACAGATTACCTGCCATTCCGCCTCGCTGACCGGTTGAACCGAAAGGCGCGAATTCTTCACCAGCACCATCTCGGCCAGGCGCTCATCTGCTTTGATCTGGTCCAGAGTCACCGGCGTTGTGAACGGTCGCACCGCCTTGATGTCCACGCATTCCCAGCGTTCGTCCTCGGTGGTGCTGTCGGGATGGGCCTCGGCGCAGACCTCGACGATACCGACGATCGCCTTGTCCTTTTGCGAGTGGTAAAAGAACCCGCGATCGCCAACCGCCATCTGCCGCATGAAATTGCGCGCCTGATAGTTACGCACGCCGTCCCATTCTTCACCCGCATCCCCTTTGGCAACCTGCTGGTCCCAGCTCCAGGTCGACGGCTCGGATTTGAACAGCCAGTACGCCATCAGCCGATCACTTTCTTCCAGGGGATCAGGTCGACGGAATCGAACAGCCCCGCCTTGGCATAGGGATCGTTTTCGGCCCAGGTTTCGGCGGCCGACATGCCTTCGACCTCCAATATCACCAGAGAGCCGATCATCGCGTCTCCGTCCAGCAACGGACCGGCCTGAGAAACAACACCGGTTTCCTCGATATAGGCCAAATGGGCGGCGCGTTTGTCCAGCCGGGTTTGCAGGGCGCCGTCCTTGTCACGGGCGATGAGAGCAATCAGCATGTTATTCCTCCTTGAGGGGGCGGTTGAGCAGGGTTTCGATGGCTTGCGCCACACTGTAGGCGCCGTGGCTCAGGTCTGCCACCGTGGCGCTGATAGGCATGTCCAACCCTTCTTTCGCGGCGATCTTGGACATGGCGCGGGCCGTGGCGACACCTTCGACGGTCGTATGGCTGTCAAAGGGGCGATTCAGACCCAAACTCAGGCCAAAACGGTAATTTCGGGACAGTTCGGACGAGCAGGTCAGTACCAGATCCCCCAACCCTGACAGGCCCATCAACGTATCGGGTCGCGCACCACGCATCAGGGCGAACCGCTGCATTTCGGCGAACCCGCGGGTCATCAGGGCGGCGCGGGCACTGTCACCAAGGCCCGCCCCGATGGTGGCCCCGCACCCGATGGCCATGACGTTTTTCAACGCGCCGCCCAGTTCGGCCCCAACGACATCGGTTGTGCGATAAAGGCGCAGGTTGGCCGTGGTCAACTCGTGCTGCAGGTTCTGGCTCAGGGCGTCATCGGCGCAGGCCAGGGTCAGTGCCGTGGGTAGGCCTCGCGCGATGTCATCGGCAAAGCTGGGCCCGGTCAGAAGAGCGGGTTGCGCGTCCGGGATGGTTTCACGGATCACGGAAATGGGCCCGAGGCCCGTGGACAATTCAATCCCCTTGCAGCAGGCGACCAGCGTTTTTCCGGCCAGCGCCGAAGCGTGTTCGGTTAATGCTGCGCGCAATTTCTGCATGGGAACCGAAACAAGCAGCATCTGGCTGTCAGCGGCCTTAGCGATATCAGAGGTGACCGAGACACCTTCAGGCAAAATCACATTGGGCAGCCGCGCAGCGTTCTCGCGGATGGTTTGCATCAGATTGGCCTGATCCGCATTCCGCGCCCACAGGGTTACCGGCCCGTTTCCTGCCAGCGAAATTGCCAACGCCGTTCCAAAAGCCCCTGATCCCAGAACAGAAACACTCATGCCTTTGCGCCTTTCTTGCCGCTGCCCAACATGGCGGGGCTGGTTTGGTCCAAGGGCCAGCGGGGCCGGGCCGTCAGGTCCAGACCATCGCGGGCGCCCGTGCGAAACCGCTCCAACCCGGCATAGGCGATCATGGCCGCGTTGTCAGTGCATAGGGAGAGAGGCGGGGCGGTAAAACACGCCCCTCTCTCGCTGCAAACAGTCTCTAACGCGGCCCGAATGGCGGAGTTAGCGGCCACGCCGCCCGCCACGGCAATCACCGGGTTTGAAGGGTTTTCCTCCAGATAACGATCCATTGCGCGGCGGGTTTTCTCGGCCAGAGTATCCACGATGGCTTGTTGGAACCCGGCGCACAGATCAGCGCGGTCCTGACGGGTCAGGCCGCCCTTCTCGGCGACGATCTGGTCCCGCATCCGCATCAGCGCGGTTTTGAGTCCGGAAAATGAGAGGTCACATCCGGGCCGGTCCAGCAGCGGCCGGGGAAAGCGGAACCGTTTGGGATCGCCAGACCGCGCTTCGGTCTCGACCGAAGGACCGCCGGGTTGCGGTAGGCCCAAAAGGCGCGCGGTTTTGTCGAAGGCCTCGCCCGGTGCATCGTCAATGGTGCCGCCCAGGCGGGTGAACTGCTCCGGCCCGTGGGCGATCAAATACTGGCAATGCCCGCCCGATACCAGCAGCATCAGGTAAGGGAACGCGATCCCGTCTGTCAGGCGCGGCGTCAGGGCGTGGCCTGCCAGATGGTTTACCCCGATCAACGGCAGGCCGGTTGCGGCGCTCAAGCCCTTGGCGCACATGACGCCGGACATAACGCCGCCGATCAGGCCCGGCCCGGCGGTCACCGCGATGGCGTCCATATCAGCCAAAGTCAGACCCGCGGCCTCCAGCGCCTGAACCACGCATATATCCAGTTTTTCCGCATGGGCACGGGCAGCGATCTCGGGGACCACACCGCCAAAGGCACTGTGCAACTCGGTCTGTCCATGCACGATGGATGACAGCACTTCAGCCCCGGCGCCGTCGGATTGGCGCACGACGGCGGCGGCCGTGTCGTCACAGCTGCTTTCCAGTCCGAGGACGGTAAGTGTTTGCACCATTGGCTCGATCCGCTACACCTTGATTGCCAAGCGGGGTATCACCCTGCGCGGACGCAAACAATCCCAAGGCGGAAGGCGCCGACTGTTGTATTTGCTGATGACCCGCCCGCGTGCTGCCTCTGAACGATTCGTTGCGCAGCTGCCGACCCGCACCAGATCCCGGGTCCAGGTCATCTATTCCCCGATCCTCGAAATCAGACCTCTGCCGGTCAAAGTGAACACGCAGGGTTTTCAGGGGTTGATCTTTACCTCGGCCAATGCGGTGAATGCCGCCGTGTCCCTTGGCCTGGCACGGGACATGCCCGCCTTCTGTGTCGGCCCTGCGACGACGGGTACAGCAAAAGTGGCCGGATGGGACGCGCAGATGGTCGGCACAACCGCCGAGGAACTGGTGGCCTATCTGTTGAAACACCGGCCGGACAGTCCGCTGTTGCATCTGCGCGGCGAGCACAGCCGGGGCAATATAGCCACCCGCCTGACCGAGTCGGGTCTGACCGTGCGCGAACAGCCCGTCTATCTGCAGCGCCTGTTACCGCTGACACCCGAGGCTGCCGCGACCGCCGGCGGAGATACACCGGTGATTGCGCCCCTCTTTTCACCCAGAACGGCGCGACAATTTGCCGATATCTGGACCGGTACGGCACCCTTGTGGCTCGTCGCAATCAGCGAAGCGACAGCGGAACCCCTTTATTCCTTGGACTATGCGCACCTGAAGATCGCCAAGGAGCCGACCCCGAAGACAATGCAGAAAGCTGTTAAAAAGCTTGTGAAACATGCGATGCGGGTTGAGGGCAGCGAGACCACCGATTAACCTAGAGTGGCCTGTTATTCATGTGAAATTGGATTCGATAAGGGGAATGTTGCGGTGGCTCGTAAGAAAAAAACCGATCAAAAGCCAGTGGAAGACCCCAAGTCGGACGAAGCGGTTGAAACTGTTTCCACCCAGGACGATGCGTCTGTTGACGCGGCTGAGCCGGTAGAAGAGGTCCTTTCCGAAGCCGAAGCCGAAGCCGAAGCCGAAGCCGAAGCCGAAGCCGAAGCCGAAGCCGAAGCCGAAGCCGAAGCCGAAGCCGAAGCCGAAGCCGAAGCGGCCGTCGAGCCGGTTGCGGAAGAGCCCGTTGCGACGGTGGCAGAAAAACCCGCCGAACCTGAACAGGAAAAACGCGGCGGCTTTGTGCCAGCCCTGCTTGGCGGTGTACTTGCGGCCGGGATCGGTTTTGCGGCAGGCAGCGCGGGATTTTTCGGGTCAGGCGAATCTGATGGCCTAGCGGCGCTTGAGGCGAAACTCAATGATCAGTCCAGCCAGATCGAGGCACTTACGAAATCGCTGGCCGACAGTTCAGACACTTCGGAAGTGGACAGCAAAATCGCCGCCCTGACAGATCAGATAACGCCACTCAGCGCGGAACTAAACGCGGTTAAATCCGGCCTCGACGGGCTTGCGGGTAAGATCGACCCTCTGGCCGGCCGCCTGAGCGATCTGGAAAGCAGTGCGCTGACGCAAGGTGCATCGCCCGAAGTGTCAGCCGCTTTTGAGGCCGAGTTGAAGAAACTGCAGGATTCGCTGGCCGCGCAACGCGCCGAGGTCGAGAAAATGGTCTCGGACGCGCAGGCGCTCGAGGCGCAGGCCGCTGCCAAGGCGCAGGCGGCAACCAATGCATCGATCCTGTCTCAGGTGCACAGCCAATTGGACGCGGGTCAGCCTTATGAAAGTCTGGTTGCCGAGTTGGCAGCCGGTGGTGTGACCGTACCAGAGGCACTGACGGCCCCGGCAAAAGAAGGCGTTGCCTCCCTGGCCGCGCTGCGGGAGTCTTTCACGCCCGCAGCCCGCACTGCCCTTGCAGATGCGCGGGATGCGGACAAGACCACGGGTCTGGTCGCGTTTCTGCAACGCCAGACCGGCGCGCGTTCGGTCACTCCGCAAGAGGGCGATAGCCCCGACGCGGTGCTGTCGCGGGCCGAGGCTGCTCTGGCGGGCGGCGATGTCGCTGCGGCGTTGAGCGAACTAAAGTCCCTGCCCGAGGCGGCAAAGGCGGCACTGGCCGGTTGGGAACAGGCGGCCCAGACCCGTGAGGCCGCCGTGGATGCCGCAAATGCGCTGCAATCCAGCGTAAACTCGAACTGAAGGACCTGCCATGCTGTGGTCATTGTTAAAGATCCTTGTTTTTGTAGCGATTATCGGCCTGCTGGCCATAGGCGCCATGTTCCTGATGGAAACCAGTGGCGGCGTGCAGATCACGGCGTGGGGTCAGGAATTCACCTTGGGGCCGCTGCAATCGGTGATCGCGCTGGGCGTGCTGGTTGTTTTGATATGGGTGTTCTTCAAACTGCTGACGCTGCTGATCGCGACACTGAAATTCCTCAACGGGGATGAAACCGCCCTGTCGCGTTACTTCGACCGCAACCGCGAGAAGCGGGGCTATCAGGCGCTGTCCGATGGTTTGATGGCGCTGGCCTCGGGCGAGGGGCGCGTGGCGATGAACAAGGCGTACAAGGCCGAGAAGCTGCTGAACAAGCCGGAATTGACCAATCTTCTGGTCGCGCAGGCGGCCGAAATGAACGGCGATACCAAAAAGGCGTCAGATACCTACAAGAAGCTGGTCACCAACAACGCCACCCGCTTTGTCGGGGTGCGCGGCATCATGAAACAGAAACTGGCCGAAGGCGATGATGACACCGCCCGTAAGCTGGCCGAAAAGGCGCTGGCGATCAAACCGCGCCATGCCGAGACGCAGGATATCCTGCTGGGTCTGCAGACAAAATCGCAGGACTGGACCGGCGCGCGTTCGACCCTGACCGCCAAGCTGAAGGCCGGTCATCTGCCGCGCGACGTGTTCAAGCGCCGCGATGCGGTGCTGGCCTTGTCCGAAGCCAAGGATATTCTGGCCGAGGGTGCCACCGTAGAACAGCAGGAACACGCGATTGAGGCCAACCGCCTGTCGCCCGATCTGGTGCCGGCCGCCGCGATGGCCGCACGCGCTTATATCAAAAAGGGCAAGCCGCGCGCCGCCACCAAGATCCTGAAAAAGGCGTGGGAGGTGCATCCGCATCCCGATCTGGCCCATGCCTTTGCCGAGATTGCACCGGATGAAACGCCGGAGGCGCGGATCAAACGCTTTGCGGCGTTGACCCGCATTCACCCGGAAAACCCGGAAACCCGCCTGATCGTGGCCGAGTTGAACATCGTCGCCGAGGATTTCCCCGAAGCCCGCCGGGCGCTGGGAGATGTGGTGGAAAAACAGGCCGATGCGCGCGCTTACACCCTGATGGCGGCGATTGAACGGGGCGAGGGTGCCTCGGACGCCGTGGTGCAGGGCTGGTTGGCCAAGGCGCTGAACGCGCCGCGTGGGCCGCAATGGGTTTGCGACAACTGCCATGACATTCAGGCCGAATGGGGCCCGGTCTGTCAGAACTGCCACAGCTTTGACACGCTCAGCTGGCAGACCCCGCGAACGCCCGAGATCGCAACGGCCACCGGCGTTCACATGCTGCCGCTGATTGTCGGCGCGCTTGAGGACAAACAGGAGCCCGAACCCGAGCCCGAAATCGAAGAAGTCGAAGAGATAGTCGAGCCCGAGGTTATCGAGATGGAGGCGGAACCTGTCCGGCCCGATGTCGAACCGGCGGTCAATGCCGAGGGAGAGCCGGTGGTCGAGAAACAGGCCTAGCGCGCGGTTTCCACGTCAAAGGCATCGTTCCACAGTTTGAACAGCTCTGCCCGGCGGTTCTGGTCCCGTGCGACCAGCAGCGCCGGGGACAGTGCAATAAAACGGCGGGCACTGGGTGTCAGGCCGGTTTCGGCCGCATCCATCTGGGCAACAAGGCCCGAGGCCGCCAGCAGGCTTTGCGCCTCGGGAGACAGCAGAAAATCCAGAAACCCGGTTGCGGCGTCCTTGTTGCCCGCCTGCGCCGGGATCATCAAGGCGCGGGACAGGACCAGCGTGTAGTCTTCGGGCAGGATCACTCCCACGCCCGGCGCATGGGCATTGGCCACATAGGATCCCAGAACGTTATAGGCGATAAGGAACCGGCCCTCGGCCACGTCGCGAATAATCTCGGACGAACAGCAGGTGGCCACGGCATCGATGCGGGCAAACCCCTCGATCAGAGAGCCAAAGGTTGTAGCCTCGAGGCTGTCACCATAGGCGAACAAATACCCAAGGCCCGAGGCGGCGATGTCATAAGTCGCCACCCGGCCCCGCAGCAGTTCGGGCTGCGTGCGCATCGCGTCCAGCAGGGCAAAGCGATTGCGAGGGACGTGCTGGTCGTCCAGGAGGACTTTGTTATAGGCGATGACGGCGGGTTCGGTGGTGATGCCCCAAAGCTCATCGCGCCAGCGCCGCGCGTCCGACAGCGCCTCGGTCCGGGGCGAGCGGTAGCGGTGGGCACAGGCGGAATTGACCAGCCACACCATCTGCTGAATCGCCGAAGAAAACACCACATCGGCGGGAGCCTGACCGCCCTTGCAGACGGTGCGACTGTGCTGGAACAGCGCGTTCGAGCCCCATTGCTCGTAGGTGATCACCAGGTCGGGATTCAGCTCGACGAACCGTTCCAGAACCGGAGCGATGATGGCGATATCGGTGGTTGACCGGATCAGCATCGGGTCGTCTCCACCGCCGAAGCTGGCCGTGGCTTCCTGCGCGCGCAGAGTGCCGGGCAGAGCAAACAGAAGGCAGAACAACAGGACGCGGATCATTCTATTCCCCTTGTGGCCGGAAAATTGAGTGCCGCGCGAAATCCAGTTTCGTCGCGGACCATCTCAACCGTGCCGCCAAAAGCCTCGGCGGTAGATTTCACGATGGACAGGCCCAGCCCGCTGCTGTCCTCGCCCGAGCCGGTGGTGCGGTTGAACCGATCTCCGACGTGATCGGCGATGGGCGTGGCGGGGCCGGGGCCGTGATCGCGGACCCACAGAACGGCGTGGTTGCCCTCCTGCTTCGCGCCAATGCTGACCGGCGGTTCACCGTGCCGCAATGCGTTGCCCAGCAGGTTCTTGGCCGCCTCGCCAAGGGAAAAGGCATCGGCATTCACCAGCACCGGGGTTTCTCCGATTTCCAGCCGAACCTCAACGCCCGGCGCAACCAGTTCGTGATCGCTCTGTTCCAGCACATCCAGCGCCACCTCGCGCAGATCAACGGGGCGGCGGGGTGCGCTGTCGATGCGGTGGATCACCATGGCGCGGGACAGCAGCTGATCCAGCAAAGTGCCCAGTGACCGCGTGCGTCTTAGCAACCGATCCAATGCCCGCGCGCGGGCCGGGGGGTCGGGGTCGTCCTGCGCGATCTCGGCCTGTACTCGGATCGCAGCGACGGGTGTGCGCAGTTGATGCGCGGTGTCGGCGATCAGGTTGCGCATCGTCTCCACTTGCCGGTCCAATCGCCCCATGAACCGGTTCATCGCGGTCAGCATCACCTGCAGCTCACGCGGCAACCCGGCGCTGGCCATCGGTGTGAGGTCATGCGGATCGCGGCGGGTGAGGTCTTCGGACAGCGCCTCGAGCGGGCGCAGGGCGGAACGGGTAACAAACCACGACATGACCAGCAGCAAAATACCCGCGACGGCCATAGGCAGCAGCGCGTCGCGCATCAGCCCGGCGGTCATGGACTGGCGTGCGCGCAGGGTCTGGCCGACCAGCACCTCAACCTCGCCCGAGAAATCCCGTTCGGCAAACAGGCGGGCGACACGGACAAAGCGCGCGGGTTCTCCGTTCAGGTCGGCGGTGAAGTAGAAGGGTGCGGTGCCGGGTTGCTGTGGTACCTCGATCACCGTGTCGCGGTCCAGCCCGGTGATGAACGGACCACCGGGCACCTGCACCGCATAGAATATCCGGTCATCCGGGGCCTGCGCCAGCAGTTGAAAGGCCGAGACCGGCAGATCCACAAACGGCTCGCCATCCTGTATGCGCACGGATTCTGCAATGTCGCTGGCTGCGCCCAGCAGCAGGCGGTCATAAGCCTGCCGCGCCGCCAATCGTCCATTGGCCCAGATCGACAGCGCCACAAGGCAGCCGCCGAGTATCAGGATCAGCATCACCGCGCTTAGAACACGGGCGGTCAGACTGTGGGGCAAGAGCAGTCTAGCCATCCAGACCGATCCGATAGCCCACTCCGCGCTGGGTGGTGATGCCGACTGCGCTGCCGGTGAATTTCTTCCGCAGGCGCGCGATATACAGCTCGATCGCGTTCTCGCCTACATCTGCGTCTTCGAACCCGTAAAGCGAGTCATACAGCCGCGTTTTCGATAGATACTGCCCCTCGTGCCGGATCAGTTCGTCCAGCACGGCGGCCTCGCGTGCGGTCAGGTTCAGGCGCTTTCCGTCCAGCGTGGCGCTGCGATCCTTGGGGGCGTAGATCAGTGGACCCAGCGTGATCTGTTCGCTCTTGCGGTTAGCGTCCCGGCGGACGAGAGCGCGCAGCCGCGCTTCCAACTCGCGCTGATCAAATGGTTTGCCCAGATAGTCGTCGGCGCCTTTGTCCAAGGCGGCCACGCGATCCTCGACCGAGGTCAGCGCGGTCAGCATCAGCACTGGGGTGCGGTCGCCTGAGGCTCGGATCTTGCCGAGGAAGTTCAGGCCGGACCCGTCGGGCAAGTTAATGTCCAGCAGCATGGCATCATAGCTTTGTACCGCACGGAAATCGCAGGCGGATTCCACGGTGGTTGCCAGATCACACACCACGCCGGAGCGGGCCAGATGGGCCACGACACCCTCGGCCAGATCCTCTGCATCCTCAATCATCAAAACGCGCATGACCCCTCCCAAAGCCGGACGCAGGAACCGTGACAGGTTCGTGACAGCATTATTCGGTAAACAGATACGACCTGCAAGGACACGCGCCTGCGGGGATCGGTTTCGGCCGCTGAAATGTGGCCCAAAAAGACCAAGGAGGAGACACGAATGAAACTGTTTGGAACCAGTGGCGCAATTGCAGCTGCTGTCTTTGCCCTGTCCGGCGTGGCCGCCAGCGCACAGGAATGTATCGCCCCGGCCAACCCCGGCGGTGGCTGGGATTTCACCTGCCGTCAGGTGGGTAAGTCGCTGCAGGATCTGGGCCTGATCGACCAGACCATGCAGGTGGTGAACCTTGCCGGTGGCGGCGGTGGCGTGGCCTTTGCCGAAGTGGTGAACAAGCGCGGCGAAGATAACGAGCTGATCGTTGCGGCCAGCGCGGCCACTGCGACCCGCCTGGCGCAGGGGGCCTATCCGGGCAACACCATGGAACAGGTGCGCTGGCTTGCCGCCATCGGGGCCGACTATGGCGTGATTGCCGTAGCCGCTGACAGCGCGGTCAACACGTTGCCGGAACTGCTGGACCAGATCAAGGCGGACCCGGCTTCGGTGTCGGTTGCGGGCGGGTCCGCGGTGGGCGGATGGGACCACCTGAAGGTTCTGATCGCAGCCAATGCCTATGGCATCGACGATGTGCGCTCGGTCAAATACATCGCCTTTGACGGCGGTGGCGAGGCTGTGACCCAGCTGCTGGCCGGATCGGTTCAGGCGTTCACCGGCGATATCTCCGAGGCCAAAGGTTTCGTCGACTCCGGTGACATCAAGGTGATCGCGGTGCTGGCCCCCGAACGCCTGCCCGGTGAATTCGCGGATTTCCCGACCGCCAAGGAGCAGGGCGTTGACGCCATCGGTGCCAACTGGCGTGGGTTCTACGCTCCTGGCGGTATGACCGACGAGGCCTATGGCGATTGGGTCGGCAAGATCGGTGACCTCTATGCCTCGGACGAATGGAAACAGGTGATGGCTGCCAACGGTCTCGCCCCGCTGGACCTGCAGGGCGCGGCCTTCCAGGACTTTGTCGCGGAATCCGTGGGTCAGATCCAGACCATCTCGAAAGAGATCGGGATCATCAAATAACCACTCACAGCGATCCGGGCACCCAGCCGTGCCCGGATCGACCCATTTACCCGAACAATAGGAGACACCGATGAGTGACCGTATCTTCGGGGTCGTCGGACTGCTACTCGCCATCGGATTTGCTTTTTCCGCATTGGCGATCGAGGAGAGCTTTCTGTCCGATGCCGTCGGACCCAAAGCCTTCCCCCTGATCATCGCCGCCATTCTGGGCCTGTCGAGCATCGTCATCGCCCTGCGCCCGGATACCGAGCCCGAATGGCCCACGCTGAGCCGTCTGGTCGAGGTCGGCGCCGCCGTGGTCATGATGATCCTTTACGCTGAACTGCTGCCCGAGCTTGGCTTTGTCATCGCCACCGCATTCGCCGCCACCTATCTGGCCTGGCGTCTGGGGTCCGGCCTGATCGAAAGCGTGCTTGTGGGTGTCGGCACGTCCGTCGGCATCTACGTCATCTTCCATCTGGTTCTGGGCCTTTCGCTGGCCCGCGGCCCGCTGGGGTTCTGAGGAATAGGACATGGAAACTCTTGCATCCCTCGCAGACGGTTTCGCCATCGCGCTGACATGGCAGAACCTGATGCTGGCCCTGCTGGGCTGTTTTCTGGGCACGATCATGGGCGCGCTGCCCGGTCTTGGCCCGTCGAACGGCGTGGCCATCCTGATCCCGCTGGCGTTTACGCTGGGGCTGGGCGCCACTCCCTCGCTGATCCTGCTGACCAGTGTCTATTACGGGGCAATGTACGGGGGGCGTATATCCTCGATCCTGCTAAACATCCCCGGCGACGAGCCCGCGATGATGACCTGCCTCGACGGCCATCCCATGGCCAAGAAGGGTTTGGCGGGCGAAGCTCTGTCGCTGTCCGGCATCGCCTCATTCGTTGGCGCGTTTCTGGCCACATGGGGCCTGATCCTGCTGGCACCGCAGCTGGTCAAGGTTGCCCTGCTGTTCGGCCCGGCCGAGTACTTCGCCCTGTTCGCTTTGGCCTTCATGACGTTGGGTGGCGTGTCCTCGACCAACCAGGCCAAATCGGCCTTTGCCGCCGCGCTGGGTCTTGGCTTGGCGACCATCGGCGTCGACACCCAGACCGGCGTGCCGCGATTTACCTATGGCGAGGTGCATCTGTACGACGGGATCGATTTCCTGGTGGCCATTGTCGGTCTGTTCGCCCTGTCCGAAGTGTTCATCTTTCTTGAACATCGCCACGGAGGGTCGGATGCCGAAGGCCGCAAACTGAACATCGGTCGCCTCTATCCGCCAATGTCGATGGTCAAGAAATGCACGCCGACCATGCTGCGGACCTCTTTCCTTGGCTTCATCGCGGGTGTTCTGCCTGGGGCAGGGGCATCGCTGGGATCGTTCATTTCCTATTCGATGGAGAAACGGCTGGTCGATAAGGAAAACACCTTTGGCACCGGCGATCCCCGTGGCGTGGCCGCACCCGAGGCCGGAAACAACGCGGCCGCCGGTGGTGCCCTGGTGCCGATGCTGGCGCTGGGCGTGCCGGGGTCGGGGACAACGGCTGTTCTGCTGGCGGTGCTTCTGGCGCTGAACATCACGCCGGGACCGCTGCTGTTTACGCAGAACCCGGATGTGGTCTGGGGCCTGATCGCCGCGCTGTTCATTGCCAACTTCATGTTGCTGGCGATGAACATCCCGATGGTTGGCCTGTTCACCCGCGTGCTGATGATCCCCTCGCGCATCCTGATGCCGATCGTGGCGATGGTCAGCTTTGTCGGCATCTACGGCATCTCGGGCTCCAGCTTTGATTTGCTGGTGATGATCGGCTTCGGCGTTATGGGTTGGGTCTTGCGTAAGCTGGACGTGCCTTTGGTGCCCATCATCCTTGGCACACTGCTGGGCAACTCGATGGAGAACAACCTTCGCCGTGCGGTCACCATCGACAATGGCAACTGGTGGACCCTGATCGACAGCCCGCTGTCCATCGCGTTGTGGTCCATCGCCATCATCGGCTTTGTCCTGCCCCTGATCGTGGGGGCCCGGGTCAAGGCCAAGATGCACCAGCGCCGGGATGAAGAAGGCGCGATCAGCGACTGATGAACCATGTGCCGCCGGTCAGGGATCGGCGGCGCCGAAACAGACTCTGGAAAGATGCGGTGGAACCTGTAACTTTGCTGAACAGGGCAAGTCACTGATCAAAGGAAGCGCGCATGGACCTGAGTGATGAAATCCGCATCTCGGCACCACGGGATGTCGTGTACCAGGCTTTGAACAACCCCGAGATTTTGCAGGAATGCATCCCGGGTTGCGAGGAGCTGACCCAGAACGCGCCCGATGAGCTGGCGGCCAAGGTCGTGCTGAAGATCGGGCCGGTCAAGGCAAAATTCGCCGGAGAGGTCACGCTGGACACCTCCAACGCTCCAGACGGGTTTTCCCTGTCCGGCGAAGGTAAGGGCGGGGCGGCAGGCTTTGCCAAAGGTGGGGCCGACGTGACGTTGACCGAAGACGGGGATGAGACGGTGCTGTCCTATACTGCCAAGGTTGATGTCGGCGGCAAGATCGCCCAGTTGGGCAGCCGCCTGATCGCGGGCACCGCGAAAAAGCTGTCGGGCAAGTTTTTCACCCGGTTTGGTGAGATCGTGTCCGAGCAATCGGTGCCCTGACCGTCAGAACATCCTGCCCGTTACATGTGATAAAACTGCTGCGCGGTGCGTCCGAAAACCTGATCATGATGGGCCTCAGAGATGAGTGCTTTGTGTCTGGCGATCAGGTCCGCGTAACTGGATGACAGGATGTCGACCGGAAAGTTCGACCCGAACATGCAGCGTTCAGGCCCGAATTGGTCCAGGCAGTGATCGACGATTGGCCTGACGCTGTCGGTGCTCCAATTGGGATCGAACATGCCGAGGCCCGAGAGTTTGCAGGTGACTTGCGGCAGTGCCGAAAGCGATCGCAGCGCCTTGGCCCAGCCTTCCAGTCCCTGTGTGGACCGGTCATGCGGCGACCCCGCGTGGCACAGCGCCACTTGCGTTGCCGGTGCCTGAGCCAGTACGGCGGCGGTCCGCTCCATCAATTCGGGCAATAGTTGCAGATCAAAGGACAGGCCGCGCTCACCCAGTTGTTTCAGCCCGGTCAGAAACTTTGGATTGTCCAATAGGTCATTTGTGCCCGACAGCTGATCTTCACCCGGGGCGCGACCGATGATCTGGCGCACCCCGCGCAGCGAGGGCCGGGTTTGCAGCCGGTCCAACTCTTGGGTCAGGTCGTCCGCGGTCAGGTCACAAAAGGCGACCTGCACCAGCGGCCATTCGGGATATTGATCGGCGACGGACTGCACCCATTGCGCTTCGGCCCGGGGATCGGCGGCGCCGACCTGAATGTGAACTGAGGCAGTAAACCCGGCGGCCTCGGCATCTTTGCGGAATTCAGGCAGCAGATAGTCGCGCTGAATCGGAGTGGGATCACCAAAGAACCGCACCGCTCCCTTCTCCATGAGCCATGGGTATTCCACCGCTTTCAGGTTCCACAGGTGGTGATGCGCATCGATTCTCATGGCGTTTCAATCCCAGTTGTGCGGGCCAGAATGTCGACGCCCTGCTGTTTCCAGAAGTGCAGAAGGTCGATGAAAATCCAGTTCTCGGCCAGTTTGTCACCCGCGCGGCGATAGATGTCGATCACCCGGAACTCGCCGGGTTTTCCGGTGGCGGGCATGCCCATGAAACCGCCTGTCGGCACGGCGGTGAAGTTAGGCCAGCCGAAGAAGCCGCCGTAATACCCCTCGGCCAGACGGCAGATATGCCTGGTCTTGGAGCGTTCGGTGAATGACGCACGGAATGGGCCGGAATGTTGCTTGGCATACCGTTCGATCGTGTAGGTGGCACCGATCCCTTCGGGGCCCCACCAGATCATGTCGTCATGCCATGTGCGGGCCAACTCGTCTTCAAGCGACAAGCCGCTGTTCCACTGACCAAGGTCCGCGATCATCGCATTGATCGCCGCTAGTGTCTTGCGGCCTTCTTCCTCGGGCTGGTCCTCGGTCAGCAGTCCGTCATGGGTCAGCGGCCCAGGTTGGATCAGATGCGCTGCAGTTTGCGGTGGAAACGGGTTTTGTCCGGCCTGAACCATCAGATGCGGAATGTCGAAATACATCGCCGTTTCGACGATCTTGCCGCCCGTGATCCTGTGAAACTCGCAACAACGCAGAAACACCATCTTGCCGGTGGGGCGAATCCCCAACCATGGCGCATCGAACAGGCCCATCAGATGACCCATCGAAACCACCCAGACATCCGCATCCGGTTCCAGAGAGTTGGTGCCCGCGAAAAAGACATCCTGCCGGCGCTGCATCCGCTTCAGGCTGGTTTTCAGCGGCTGCCAGAACGCCCGTGCGACCGCGTCTGCGCCGGTTATTTCGTCGAACGGATGGAAGCCGCGCCATAAAACATCATCAGCGCAGAACTGCCCAATAACGTCGGGCAGATTCGACCCGTTGGCTGAGTCGAGGGTTTCGAAGAACGAGGACACGAGTGTTTTTTCTTTCTGAAAGCTCACGTTTGTACTGCTTTTCTGATGGTCAACTTCGGATTTAAGCGATTGAGAATCGCTGGTTAGGAACTTTCTTGCATACGTATGCAAAAAAGTCTTGCCAGAAATGATTACTGAAGAATACAGTTTTGCAAACGTATGCAAAGCAAATCCTTGCAGGGGGCACCATGGCGGAAATTCAACTTCGCAACGTCGGCAAACGCTGGGGCAGCTTTGTCGGGGTCCACAATTTCGACCTGACCATCGCGGATCGCGAGTTTCTGGTGCTGCTGGGCCCGTCGGGCTGCGGCAAGACTACCACGATGCGGATGATCGCCGGTCTGGAAGACGTCACCGAGGGCGAGATTCTGGTCGATGGCAAGGTGGTCAACGATCTGGAGCCCAAGGACCGCGACGTGGCGATGGTTTTCCAGAGCTATGCGCTCTACCCGAATATGAACGTCTATGAGAATATCCGATTTCCGCTGAAAGTGCGCGGCATCGACCCATCAACGCATGACGAAAAAGTGCGTCGTGCCAGCGCGATGGTCGAACTGGACGAATTCCTGCACCGCAAGCCTGCCGAACTGTCCGGTGGTCAGCGGCAGCGCGTGGCATTGGCCCGCGCCATCGTCCGTGAACCCAACGTATTCCTGATGGATGAGCCGCTGTCGAACCTCGACGCCAAGCTGCGGGTTTCGACCCGGGCGCAGATCAAGAACCTCAGCCACGAACTGGCGGTGACCACCATCTATGTAACCCACGACCAGATCGAAGCGATGACCCTGGCCGACCGCGTTGTGGTCATGAAAAAAGGTGTGGTTCAGCAGGTCGGCAGCCCGACCGAGATCTATGACCGCCCGGCAAACACCTTTGTCGCCAGCTTCATCGGCTCGCCTGCGATGAACCTGATGGACGGTGAGGTTTCGGGCGGTGTGTTCCGGACAAAGCACGTGGAAATTCCGGTCGATGCCACAGATGGTCCCATGACCCTGGGCTTCCGCGCCGAGGACGCCAGCATTGCCGAAGGGCAGGGCCAGATCACGGCACCGATCTACACACTGGAACTGCTGGGCGACGCGACCATGATCTCGGTCCGGGTCGGTGGTGCGCTTGTATCGGTCAAGGCTGACAAAGCCTTCCGAGCCGAGATCGGCGAGATGGTCTCGTTCTCGGTGCCAACGGAAATCTGTCACCTCTTTGAAGCTGAAAGCGGTGCGCGGATCGGGGAGCAATCCCACAAACAGCCCATTCGGGCATAACACCGGTCCGGACGTCGACGACGGACCGATCCTGACAGGGAGAAACGCATGAAACTCAAATCACTCTTCATGGCAGGCGCCATGTCCCTCGCAGCAACTGGCGCATGGGCCGAATGCGCATATGAAAACGAAGTACCGCTGAAATCGCTTTCGGCTGGTTTTGAGGCCTGGAAAGCTGTCACCGACGCGATGGCCGAATGCGGCAACTTCAGTGCTTCGCTGGACCAGGAATTCCGCGAGAAGCAGCCTGAAGCCTTTGCAGCGAGCCCTTCGCTGTATCAGATCGGTGGCGTTGCAAACGAGACAATGATCCCGCTGCTGAACGCCGGCTCGCTGCGTCCGCTGGATGATCTGGTCGAAAAGTACGGCCAGGATCTGCTGCCGAACCAGCTGATCAAGGTGGACGGCAAAGTCATGGCGATTGCCATGATGGTGAATGCGCAGCACCTGATGTACCGCAACGACGTTCTGGCTGACCTGGGTATCGAAGAGCCCAAGACCTATGACGACGTTCTGGCCGCCGCCGCCAAGATCAAAGAAGCGGGCGTCATGGAGTACCCGATCGGCGGCACCTTCAAGACCGGTTGGAACTTGGCCCAGGAATTCGTCAACATGTACATGGGCGAAGGCGGTGAGTTTTTTGGCGAAGGCAACATGCCCTCGATCAACAACGAGCAGGGCGTCAAAGCGCTTGAGACCATGAAAGCGATGACCGAGTTCATGGATCCGGAATTTCTGGTTTCTGACTCGACCTACGTTCAGCAACAGTTCCAGCAGGGCAAGATCGCCATGGCCAACCTGTGGGCCAGCCGCGCCGCTGCGATGAACGACGAAGCCGAAAGCCAGGTGGTCGGCAAAGTGACCATGGCGTCGGCCCCGATGGGTGCGGCTGCGCCATCGACTACCATCTGGTGGGATGGTGTCGTTCTGGCTGCGAACATGAGCGAGGAAGAAGCGGATGCCGCATTCCGTCTGGTCATGGAAGGCATCGACGGTGACATGGTCAGCGCTAACAACGACGTCGCCGTCTGGCTGAGTCCCGCCTACACGCCGGGTGATCTGGCAGCCGGTGCCGCAGCGTCGGCAGAAAACGGTGCCAAGGCGTACCCTGCGTCGGCCCCGATGGGCGTTCTGCACAGCGCGCTGGGCAACGGGCTGGCCGACTATCTGACTGGTGCAAAAGACGCATCGACCACTCTGGCCGATATCGAAGCCGCTTATCTGACTGCTGCGAAAGAAGCAGGTCTGGTCAACAACTGATCCTCCCCGGGGGGAGGGCTCCGGCCCTCCCATCCCCTCCTGATCCCTCGAGAACCATGAGAAAGGCAGAGCCATGAATTTCCGGACATTTGCCGCCTTTGTTGGCCCCTCTGTCTTTATGATGCTTCTCTTCATCGCGTTTCCGCTGGTCAGCGTGTTCAAGCAGAGCTTTTACATCACCCAGCCGATCTATGAGACGGTCGAGGTCGAAACCTGCACCCCCGGTTTCCTGACCCAGACCTGTGTTACCGAGTTGAAGTCGCAGCCGAAGCTGGATGAACATGGCGAGGTCATCACCCAGACCCAGTACGTGGGGCTGCAAAGCTATCGCAACGTGCTGGAACCGGACCGGGCCTGGCGAGCGATCAGCGAAGGCAGCCTGAGCGTTCTGTCCACAATCAACTTCTGGAAGGCGCTGCGGTTCACCCTGACATTCACGTTGATCACTCTGCCTCTGGTGATTGTCTGCGGGTTGGGCATTGCGGTTCTGATCAACAACGCGGCGCGGTCTATCCGCGGGCCGGTGATCTTTATCTCGCTGCTGCCTTTCATCATCACGCCGGTCATTGGGGTGTTGTCGATCAACTGGCTGTTCCGGGGTGACGGTATCCTGACCGCGCTGATCGAATGGTGGCTGAACCGCGATATTGCCCTGTTTGCGCAAGCTTGGACCATTGAAATCCTGATGATGCTCTACCGCGTCTGGCACGTTGCACCCTTTGCTGCCATCGTGTTCTATGCCGGTCTGCAAACGGTTAATCAGGACAGCCTTGAAAGCGCCGTGATAGACGGGGCGACCCGCTGGCAGCGGATGAAGTACATCGTCATCCCACACCTGATGCCGCTGATCATATTCGTGGCCATGATTCACCTGATGGACGCCTACCGCGTGTTCGAAGAGATCGTCGGTTTCTCTAGCCAGGGCTATGTCATCTCGCTGCAGTGGCTGACCTATGACTTCCTGGTGCCGGACCAGGCCGGTAACCGGTCGATTAGCCGGGCTTCGGCCAGTGCCATGCTGACCATGATCGGTATCGTCATCCTGCTTATCCTTCCGCTGCGCCGGACATGGCGCGATCACAAAGGGGGTCACTGATATGTCCTCACGCGCGCTTCGCCAGCCGCTCGGCCTGCGACTGACCTCGAACGTCTTCCTGGTCTTTTGGTGTCTGGTCGCTGCTTTCCCGATCTTCTGGATCGCGGTGATGAGTTTCAAATCCCCTGTGGATGCCTTTGACAGCAATGCGCTGAACGTGATCTTCGGGCCCGCGACTCTGGCCAAGGGAAACGGCCTGTCGCTGCTGGATATCATTCTGGGCATCGCGGTGATCTGGGGCACCATATTGGTGGCGACCAAGATCCTGCCTTCGATGGTGAAATCCTATTCCAAGCCGGGTCAGGAATGGATCGGCTGGATTATCGGGGTGCTGGTCGTGGCTGTGGGTTTTCTGGTGGTGTTTTTCGTGATCCTGCCCGCAATCCTTGGCGTACTGAACCCGATCCTTGGCCCGTTGGGCCGGGACGTTCTGGGTCTGACGACCGAACACTATAAGACCGTCTGGATTGATCGCGGCTTTTCCAACAACTTCCGGAACTCGCTGATCGTGACCACCGGTGTAGTGACCGTGTCGCTGACGGTTGGGACGCTGGCGGGGTATGGCCTGGCGCGCTCGGGGTCTACCTTTGCGTTCTGGATTCTGATCGTGGCACTGGTGTTCCGCGCCCTGCCGCACTCGGTTCTGGTGGCGGGCTACCTTCCGGTCTTCATCAACTCAGCGGAATGGCTCAGCCCGATCCTGGGCGAAAATGCCCCGACGCTTTACGGCAAGCCCTTCGCGGTGATTGCGGTTCTGGTTGCGATCAACCAACCCTTCACCATCTGGATGCTGCGGTCGTTTTTCCAGAATATCCCGGCCGAACTGGATGAGGCCGCCCGCGTCGATGGGTGCAGCCACTTCCAGGCCTTCCGCCGTGTCATCATGCCGGTGATGTGGCCGGGTGTGATTACCACGGGTCTGTTCAGCTTTTTGCTGGCCTATAACGACTTTCTGGTGACCTCGTTGCTGTTGGACGCGCAGAACCAGACCATGGTTCCGGCCATCGTCGGCATGTTCAACCGCGAAACCACCACAACCGATCAGGTAGTCGCCGTGGCTGCCGCCGTGTCGATCACCGCGCCGCTGATCTTCCTTGTTCTGATCTTCCAGCGCCAGATCGTCAGCGGACTGACCGCAGGGGCGGTGAAAGGCTGATGAGCAGTCGGTCGCGCACCGGCGCTGTATCGCGCCACCCGGCGCTGAACAGAATGCCGAGGGACTTTTTGTGACGGCGGGGTTTTCGCCCCCCTCACACACTCTTGCGATCTGAAAGGATAGAAAATGAAAGGTTCTCGTCCCGAACAAGCGGTTTTGACCCGCGACACGGACATGAGCAAAACCGCAGACACCCGCCGTGTCATCGAAACCATGGTTGACGGTCTGAACGACCACCGGATCGACGATATCGGCGAGTTTTTCTCGGAAGGTTTCCGTTGGCTGGGCAACCAGGGCTGTGGCACCAAAACCGGCCTGAAGGAGTTTCAGGACAACTGGCAACGCCCGTTTCAGGCGGCGTTCTCGGACAAGACCTGCATCGACGAAGCGCGCCTTTACATGGGTGAGTGGGCTGCGGCCTTTGGTCGGCAAGAGGCCACCCACTCCGGCGAGTTTCTGGGCATCGCGCCCACCGGCAAACGGGTCGAGATCCGCTACATGGATTTCTGGAAAGTGGTCGATGGCAGGATCGTCGACAACTGGGTGAACGTCGATTTTGCCCATGTCGCCGCGCAGCTGGGTGTCGATATCTTCAACGGTGAAGGCTGGGAAGCCTATGACCGTGGTGAGAAAACAGCTCCTCGTCCTGCATAAAAAAGGTTTAGACAATGGCAATTGAGTATCTCAAACGCGGTAAGTCTGACGCCGACCGGGCCGAGGATGACGCCAAAACCCGCGCCGTGGTGGAAGCCACGCTGAAAGACATCGAAACCCGTGGCGACGCCGCCGTGCGCGAGCTGAGTGAGAAGTTCGACAATTACTCGCCCGCGTCCTTCCGGCTGTCGCATCAAGAGATTGACGATCTGATCGGCCAGCTGACCGAGCGTGAACTGGCAGACATCAAATTCGCGCAGGAGCAGGTGCGCAACTTTGCGCAGGCACAGCGCGACTCGATGCTGGATATCGAGGTTGAAACCCTGCCGGGCGTGATCCTGGGTCACAAGAACATCCCCGTTCAGTCCGTTGGCTGCTATGTGCCCGGCGGCAAGTTCCCGATGGTTGCTTCGGCGCATATGTCCGTGGCGACAGCCTCGGTCGCGGGTGTTCCGCGCATCATCGCCTGCACGCCCCCTTTCAACGGCAAGCCGAACGCAGCCGTGATCGCGGCCATGCATCTGGGCGGTGCGCACGAGATTTATGTGATGGGCGGCATTCAGGCCATCGGTGCCATGGCGCTGGGAACCGAGACCATCGATCCCGTTCACATGCTGGTTGGTCCCGGCAACGCCTTTGTTGCCGAAGCCAAGCGCCAGCTGTTCGGCCGCGTGGGCATCGACCTTTTCGCAGGTCCGACCGAGACCATGGTCATCGCCGATGAAACCGCAGCCGACGCCGAGCTGTGCGCCACCGACCTGCTGGGTCAGGCCGAGCATGGCTATAACAGCCCCTGCGTTCTGCTGACCAATTCGCGCAAACTGGCCGAAGAAACCCTGTCGGAAGTAGACCGTCTTCTGGGCATTCTGCCGACCGCTGGCACTGCGAAAGTGTCCTGGGATGAGTATGGCGAAGTGATCGTCTGCGACACCTATGACGAGATGCTGCAGGTCGCCGATGATATCGCGTCCGAGCACGTCCAGGTCATGACCGACCGTGACGACTGGTTCCTTGAGAACATGACCTGCTATGGCGCGCTGTTCCTTGGTCCGCGGACCAATGTTTCGAACGGCGACAAGGTTATCGGCACCAACCACACGCTGCCGACCAAGAAAGCGGGTCGTTACACTGGTGGCCTTTGGGTCGGTAAATACCTGAAGACGCATAGCTATCAGAAGATTGTAACCGATGAGGCGGCAACGCTGATCGGTGAATATGGCTCGCGCCTGTGTCTGCTCGAAGGGTTTGTTGGCCATGCCGAGCAGTGCAACATCCGAGTGCGCCGCTATGGCGGGATCAACGTACCTTACGGTGAGCCCGCGCCTTATCGGGACGCCGCTGAATGAGTGACACACAAACACATCACAAATCGCTGATCTCGCCGCTTCGGACGGCAATGTACGACTTCAGCGAGGACGGTGTGCGCAGGGCGCTGGCAGAAGTCAGCGCCCCTGACGCTGTTTTCAGGCTGGGCCATCCCTTTGGCGACAGCACCGGCAGCGACGCGTACTACGATACCGCCTACAAATACCTGCTATCGGCCTGGCCCGATCTGGAGCGTCGCGACTATATCGTCATGGCAGGCCCGGATGAACATGGGGCTGATTGGGTCGGATGCGGTGGTTACTACACCGGCACTTTCACCGGGCCTTGGCTGGATATCCCGCCGACCGGCCATCAGGTGACAATGCGGTTCCACGAGTTCTACCGTTTCGAAGACGGCAAAGTGGTCGAGATTCAGGCCCTGTGGGACATTCCCGAGGTGATGATGCAGGCGGGTGCCTGGCCAATGGCCCCCAGCCTTGGTCGCGAATGGCATGTGCCCGGACCGGCCACGCAGGACGGTTTTGTGCCCGGCCCTTATGATGCGGCCAAGGGACAGGCGGCCTGTCAGCATATCATCGACATGCTTGAACACCTGAAGAAGCACCCCTCACAGGGCGGGCCGGAGGTGATGGAGCCAGAGCGGTTCTGGCATCCTCGGATGAATTGGTACGGCCCGGCGGGCATCGGTACTGGGCGAGGGTTTTCCGGGTTCCGGAACTGGCACCAGATTCCATTTCTGAACGGGATGCCGGATCGTGGGCAATATGTGGATGACATTACCTATCACTTCTTTGGTGATGGTGACTATGCCGCCGTGACCGGCTGGCCCAACATGATCCAGACCGTGACCCACGATGGCTGGATGGGGATCGCACCCTCGGGCAAGCGCATTACCATGCGCAGCCTCGATTTCTGGCGGGTGGAAAACGGCAAAATCCGCGAAAACTGGGTTCTGGTCGATCTTCTGGACGCGTATCGCCAGCTTGGCGTTGACGTTTTCGCCCGACTGCGGGAATTCAACAAGGCCCGCAACATGGGGCGTATCAATATCCCGGATGGAATGAGCTGATGAGTGATCTGCCCCGCACCCCTTCGTTTTCTCTGGCGGGCAAGACCGCCCTTGTTACCGGCGCGTCATCTGGCATCGGGCAGGGCTGTGCCGTGGCGCTGGCCGAAGCGGGTGCGCATGTGGTTTGCGCTGCGCGTGGGGCGGATCGTTTGAACGAAACCGTCGCCGCGTTTCAGGCGCAGGGCTGGTCGGCAGAGGCAGCCGTGGTGGATCAGGGTGATCTTGAGGCGCTGCGTGGCCTGTTCGACGGTCGTGTCTTTGATGTGGCGGTGAACTCTGCCGGAACGGCGCGTCACGGCCCGGCGGTTGAAACTTCACCTGAGGATTTCGACGCGGTCACCAGCGTCAACCTGCGCTCGGCCTACTTTCTGTCGTCTTATGCAGCCAAGGCGTTGATGACGGCGGGCAAGCCCGGGTCGATCATCCATATTTCAAGCCAGATGGGTCATGTGGGTGGCGTTGACCGTGCGCTCTATTGCGCCACCAAACATGGGCTGGAGGGCATGGTCAAAGCCATGGCCATTGAATGGGGCAAGCAGCGCATCCGCATCAATACGGTGTGCCCGACCTTCATCCGCACGCCGTTGACCCAATCCACATTCGACAATCCCGAGCGGGCCGCCTGGATCATGGACAAGATCAAGCTGGACCGGATCGGCGAGGTCGAGGACATCATGGGCGCGGTGACCTACCTGGCCTCGGACGCCTCGGCGTTGGTCACGGGAACATCGATGCTGATTGACGGAGGTTGGACGGCGGACTGATGGCTGAGAAAGTTACTTCTCTTCAGGTTGCGCAGCTGGCGGGTGTCAGCCAATCGGCGGTCAGCCGAGTGTTCACGCCCGGTGCCTCTGTAAGCAAGAAGACTGAAGAAAAGGTGCGCAAGGCCGCCGCCGAACTTGGTTATCGCCCCAACGTACTGGCGCGGGCGATGGTTTCGGGAAAAAGCCGGATCATCGGTTTGGTGGTCGGGTATCTGGATAACTACTTTTACCCCGAAGCGCTTGAGAAACTGTCCAATGCGCTGCAGGAAAAGGGCTATCATGTTCTGATCTTCATGGCTTCGAGGACGGCCGGGAACATCGAAGACGTGATGGCGGAGATTCTCGACTATCAGGTGGATGGGGTCATTTTGGCCTCGGTTGCCATGTCGTCGGAAATTGCAATGCGTTGCCAGCAGGCCGGTGTGCCGGTCGTGCTGTTCAACCGTAGTCAGGATATCGAGGGCATCACCTCGGTCACATCCGACAACTATGTGGGCGGGCGCAAGGTGGCCGAGTTCCTTCTGGCGGGCGGGCACGAGCGTATCGGCTATATCGCTGGCTGGCAGGGTGCCTCGACCCAGCGCGACCGCGAGGCCGGGTTCCGTGCTGTACTGTCGGAAGCCGGACAGAGCCTGTTTGCCCATGAGGTCGGTGACTTTGACACTGAAAAGACGCGGGCGGCGGCACGGCGCATGTTTGATGTCCCGCCCGAGACCCGCCCGGACGCGGTTTTTGTCGCCAATGATCACATGGCGCTGGCAGTGATGGACGTGATCCGGTTTGAACTGGGTTTGCGCGTGCCCGAGGACGTTTCGGTCGTGGGGTATGACGACGTGCCGCCGGCCGGGTGGCCTGCATACAACCTGACAACGATCCGGCAGCGCGCCAATCTTATGGTGGCCGAAACCGTCATCGCATTGCTTGAACATATCGACGCCCCGGTAACGGCGAAACCGCGCAAAGTGGCCATTGATGGGCCTCTGGTCGTGCGGACATCGGCCAGGTTGCCCAAAGGGTGGAACCCACAAAGGACAGAGACATGAAAGGCTTCGATCCGAAGTTTCGGGATTTTCCCGACTATATCATCGGTATTACCAAAGAGATTTGGGAAGACCGCGGCATCTCGACCTTGCACGAGTACTACGCCGAGGACATTGTTGTCCGCTCACCGGGATCTGTCGTGATGGGCAACCAGAATGTCATCGGCGCTACAATGGCCACGCTTGCCGAGTTCCCGGATCGCCAACTGTTGGGAGAGGACGTGATCTGGTCGGGAACACCGGAGGACGGCATGCTCAGCTCTCACCGGATCATCTCAACCGCGACGCATTTGGCCGAGGGGGTGTATGGCAAGCCCACCGGAACCAAACTGCGGTACCGAATCCTGGCCGATTGCCATGCGATCGACAACATGATCAATGACGAATGGCTGATCCGGGACCAGGGCGCCATCGTCCGCCAGATGGGCTGGGATCCCAAGGAATACGCTGCCGATCTGATTGCGCGGGAAGGTGGCGCAGAAAACTGCGTCAGGCCGCTGACCCCGGCCAACGATGTCGAAGGCCCCTACAAGGGCCGCGGAAACAACAACGAGTGGGGTCAGCGTCATGCCGATCTGCTGACCCGGATGATGAGCGCGGACATGGGTGCGGTCGAACGTGACTATGACCGGGCCGTGCAGTCCGAATACCCGGGTGGCGTCACCGGACACGGATGGGACTCGGTGGATCGGTTCTGGATGTCGTTGCGTGCGGCGATGCCCAATGCGACCTTCACCGTTCATCACCAGATCGGGCGCGATGATCCGAACATGCCGCCACGCTCGGCGATCCGCTGGAGCCTTCACGGTAAGCACGATGGCTGGGGCGCATTTGGTAAGCCAACCGGCGCTGAAATTTATGTGCTGGGCATCAGCCACGCTGAATGGGGAGAACTGACCGGCGGTGATGTCAGGCTGCGCCGTGAGTGGACCCTGTTCGATGAAACATCGGTCTGGAAGCAGATTATTCTGGCGACCGGGGACGTGTGATGCCCTTGGTGCCTGCCCCTCTTGATACCAGCGAAGGGACCCGGCGGTATCACTGCCACCGGGCCTCTTTGCGGGCAAAGCGGCTTAACAACCGCCCTCCCGGGGCAACGGGCTGACCCCCCTGTTGCAACACCAAACCCGTTAGGAGACCAAAATGAGCACCATCCAAGAACGCATCGTCCGCTATGGCGAACTGCAACCCTGCAAAACTGCCTTTATCGACGCCCACACCCCGGGCAGCGATCAGAAAGAGAACTTTACCATCGTCGGCGGTGGCGTATCGGAATCCCCGGATCAGCACGTTCACATCACCGACAAGATCGGTTTCAATATCGGCGCGGCGGGACAGCCTCCGAAATGCCGTAACTCGCTGCATAGCCACACCACGGCCGAGGTCTTCTTTGTCGCCAAAGGCCGTTGGCGTTTCTTCTGGGGCCGCTATGGCACGGCCGGAGAGTTCATCGCCGAGGAAGGCGATATTTTCAACATCCCGACTGGCATCTTCCGCGGGTTCGAGAATGTGGGCGACGACTACGGCATGATCATGTCGATGCTGGGCGGCGACAATGCCGGTGGCGGCGTGACATGGGCACCGCAGGTGATCGAAGACGCGCAGGCGCATGGTCTGATGCTGGGTGACAATGGCGTGCTGTATGACAGCAAAAAGGGTCAGGAACTGCCGCACAACGTGCGTCCGATGCCTCTGCTGACCGAGGAAGAGCTGAAAGCCTATCCAGAGGTGCCCGTCGATGCCGTGATCGGCAAGTACGTGGCGCGGTATTGGGACCTGATGGCGCTGGCGGCAGACAAACCTGCAACGGTGATCGGTGAGACCGGTCTCATCAAGGATAAACCGGGCTTCGAGGTTGATTTCCTGACCCGTGGCTCGGCCGTCAACGATCCGGTCAAAGCCGAAAGGCCTGTGGTTCTGATGCCGGCAAGTGGCCATTGGCGCATCACCGTGGATGGCTATTCCACCACCTTGTCCAACGGTGACACTGCGGTTGTCATGCCCGGCGAAACCTACACAATCGCGCCGTCCATGACCGGGCAGGCGGGCCTGTACCGTATCACGGCCACCGACGATCCCGCCGGTGCGACCTGGGTCGGATGACCGTCGATCCGGACGATACCCATGCCGTTTACGAACGGCAGGCCAGGGCCTATGACGAGCAACGCTCGAAGGCCCTGTTCGAAGCGCGCTGGCTGGCGCGCTTCACCGCCAGTTTGAAAGCGGGCGATCACGTTCTGGATCTGGGCTGCGGTACAGGAGAACCCATCGCCCGCTGGTTCAAGGCCGAAGGGTTCACCGTCACCGGCGTCGATTTTTCCGAAGCCATGCTTGAGATCGCCCGCGACCGCTGGCCCGATGGCAATTGGTTGCAGGCAGACATGCGGGATTTCGAACTGGATCAGAGGTTTGATGGCATTATCTCCTGGAACAGCTTTTTCCACCTAACGGCTGAAGAACAGAAAGATTGCATCGCCCGAATGGGGCGTCATCTGCGTTCGGGCGGGATGCTGATGCTGACGGTCGGTCCCAGCGCTGGTGAGGAACAGGGAACTGTCGGCGGAGAGCCGGTGTATCACGCATCCCTTTCGCCCGCAGCCTATGCCACCTGCCTTGAGGAAAACGACATGATCCTGACTGGGTTTCTGGCCAAGGACCCGGACACCCAAAGCCATACCGTGCTGATGGCGCGCAAAAATTAACGGAGGTTCCATGACCATAAAGACAACGCATGTCGGCTCCCTGCCGCGCTCGCAAGAGGTGGTGGATTTCATTTTTGCCCGCGAACGGGAAGAGTCTTTCGATCAGGCCGCTTTCGATGCGAGCATGGCGAATGCCGTGTCCGAAACTGTGCGCAAACAGGTTGCGGCCGGGGTGAATATCGTCAGTGATGGCGAGACCTCAAAGATTTCCTACGCAACCTATGTCAAAGATCGCTACACCGGGTTTTCGGGCGACAGCCCGCGCAATGCCCCGGCCGATCTGAAGATGTTCCCCGGTTTCCTGCAACGGCTGGCCGATGACGGTGGCACCCCCCAATACGCCCGCCCGCAATGCACCGGAGAGGTGCGCTCCAAAGGGCAGGGCGAGCTGGAGAAGGACATCGCCAACCTTAAGGCCGCGATGGCGCAGCACGAGGCTGAGCGGGGGTTCATGAATGCCGCATCTCCTGGGGTCATCTCGTTGTTTCTGCAAAACGATTTCTACCCCACGCGCGAGGCGTATCTGGCCGCGCTGGCGGATGCGATGAAGGACGAGTACGAAACCATCGTGGCCGCCGGATTGGACTTGCAACTGGATTGCCCCGACCTTGCGCTCTCGCGCCACATGCTGTTCACCGATCTGTCCGACGTGGAATTCGTCAAGATCGCCGACATGCATGTCGAGGCCCTGAACCACGCGCTGCAAAACGTTCCCCAGGACCGCGTTCGGGTGCATATCTGCTGGGGCAATTACGAAGGGCCTCATTGCTGTGATATCGCCATGGACAAGGTGTTTACGACGCTGATGAACACAAAGTCCCGCTATGTGCTGTTCGAAACCTCGAACCCGCGCCACGCGCATGAATGGACCGTGTTCCGCGACCGCAAGTCCGAGATTCCGGACGACAAGGTTCTGGTCCCCGGCGTTGTCGACACCACGACGAATTTCGTGGAACACCCCGAGCTGGTCGCGCAGCGCATCACGCGTTTCACCGATATCGTCGGCGCGGACCGGGTGATCGCGGGCAGTGACTGCGGTTTCGGCACATTTGCGGGCTTTGGTGCGGTCGATCCCGATATCGCTTATGCCAAGCTGTCCGCGCTGTCCGAAGGCGCGAAGCTGGCCGACATATGACACCGCTGGTTCTTTTGCCCGGTATGATGTGCGATGCGCGGTTGTATCAGCCGCAGATCGCAGCTTTGTCCGGGTCCAGACCCTTGCTGACCTTCCCGTTGGCGGCGCGGGACAGCATACAGGCGATGGCCGCCGATATCCTGGGCAACGCGCCGCCGATCTTTGCACTGGCGGGGCTGTCGATGGGCGGCATCGTCGCGATGGAGGTTGTCCGGCAGGCGCCCGATCGGGTCGAAAAGCTGGCCCTGCTGGACACCAACCCGCTGGCCGAAAAACCCGAGGTCAAGGAACGGCGCGGACCGCAGATGGAGGCTGTGCGCGGGGGCAAGCTGCGGCAGGTGATGCGGGATGAAATGAAGCCCAATTATCTGGCCGATGGGCCCAATCAGGGTGCCATTTTGGACCTGTGCATGGCGATGGCCGAGGATCTTGGCGCGGATGTATTCCTGCGTCAGTCCCGCGCTTTGATGGATCGCCCCGACCAATCTGAAACCTTGAAAGCTTACACCGGCAATTCGGTTGTTCTGTGCGGCCGTGAAGACGGCTTGTGTCCGGTCGAGAGGCACCAGCTCATGCATGAGCTGCTACCCAACAGTACCTTGGAAATCATCGAGCAGGCCGGGCACCTGCCCACTCTGGAACAACCCAACGACACGACAGCGGCCCTGATCCGCTGGCTGGAGGCCAAATGACACCGTCCCTTCTGACCCTGTTGCGCAAGGTCGACACGCCCACCGTCTGCAATGCCATCGAGGTGGCGCAGGGCAAGCGTGGGTTCAATGCGTTCACCCGCGGTACAATGCTGTGTTCGGCCCCGTCCGAGCCCGCGATCGTGGGATATGCCCGCACCGCAAAGATCGCCGCAGTACGGCCGCCCTCCGAGGCGCCGGAAGTCATCAAGGAACGCCGCATGGCCTATTACAAGTACATGGCCGAAGGCCCTGCGCCCTCGGTTGCGGTGATCGAGGATGTCGATTTCCCCAACTGCATCGGTGCCTATTGGGGTGAGATCAACACCACCGTGCACAAAGGTTTTGGCATGTCGGGCGCCCTGACCAATGGTGTCATGCGTGACCTCGGCGATCTGCCCGAAGGTTTCCCAGTGGTTGCCGGATCGATCGGGCCCAGCCATGGCTTTGTCCATGTGCGCGAGGTCGATACACCGGTGTCTGTCTTTGGTCTGACGGTCAACCCCGGTGATCTGATCCACGCCGACAGGCATGGTGCGCTTGTGGTGCCAGCGGGTGTTGTCGATCAGCTTGAGGCCGCGATCCAGAAACTGCTGTCCACGGAACGCGTCGTCCTTGATGCTGCCACCCAGCCGGGATTTGATTTTCAGGCTTTTCAATCGGCCTGGGAAAAGTTCGAAAAGTCGCGGATTTGAAACGGTTCCCGGTTACGCAATAATACCGGGGAGCAGGAAGGTCAGGCGCATGTTACTTGCGCCCGGCCCGAAGATCGTCGCGTTTTTCTTCCAAAACGGTTTGGAACAGCGCGGTCAGTTCGGATTTTTTGATCGGTGGAACCCTGCGGCCCGTTGCCGTTGTGGGTTGCACGTCCTCAGAAACAGCGCCCTGCACCGATTTAGTCGTTTTGAAGCGATTGAGAAATGATCTGATCTGCATTGTCACTTTCCTCCAAAATTCCGGTCTTATAAACTTGCCGCTGCGGACCTGATCCGAACCCGCTGGTTTCGGGCTCAAGGATCGATGATCCGTGAGTGGCGATCCGCAGCGACAGGGGGCATTTACGCACCGTGTTTTTTCGGACAAGGGGGAAGAATTTACCCATTTGCGTCATTTTTTAACCGTTCAATCAAAAAATGATTTCAAACCTTACCTTTACGTAAAGACGTTGAAGGAGAGGTTTACGCGCCGCGACGCTACGTCACTTTTTAAGCTGCTATCCCAACCGCCTGCGCGGAGCGTCGGCCCAGTAGGATTTGCCCGGGTTCTGAGGCCGGAACCATGGCCTGACTCGGTGAAATTTCGATCTGTGAAAACAGGGGCGACTCCCGCAGACACGGTTAGCATCCGCATGTGCGAATTGGTCTTTTACGTTGTCGGGGATATGGTGCCCAGGAGAGGACTCGAACCTCCACGTCCATACGGACACTAGCACCTGAAGCTAGCGCGTCTACCAATTCCGCCACCTGGGCAGGTGTCGTGGAGGGGCGTTTAAGCCTACTGGCCGGGAGCGTCAACACGATTCGGAAAGATTTTTTGAAAGTTTTTTGACCCTTGCCTAAAACCGTCCGGAATCCGTTGGTTTTTTCCCGGACGCGCGGCGTTATTGCGCCTTGTTTGCCGGGGCTTTGGGCGGTAGATCGGATCAAGACCCATCAGCAGGAGCCCTCGCATGTCCAAACTGGTCACGATTTATGGTGGATCGGGATTTGTCGGTCGTTACATTGCACGTCGCATGGCGAATGAAGGTTGGCGCGTGCGGGTCGCGGTGCGCCGCCCGAACGAAGCGATGTTCGTCAAACCCTACGGTGTGGTCGGCCAGGTCGAACCCATTCTGTGCAACATCCGCGATGACGCCTCGGTGGCCGCGGTTATGCATGGCGCGGATGCGGTGGTGAACTGCGTCGGCGTGCTGAACGAGCTGGGCAAGAATGAATTTGACGCCGTTCAGGCCGAAGGGGCAGAGCGGATCGCGCGGATCGCCGCCGAACAGGGCGTTGCACGGATGGTGCATATCTCGGCGATCGGGGCGGACGCGGATTCCAATAGCGAGTATTCCCGCACCAAGGCGCAGGGTGAGGCTGGTGTACTGGCGCATATGCCGAACGCGGTGATCCTGCGTCCGTCGATCATTTTCGGGACAGAGGATCAGTTCTTTAACCGCTTTGCCGGAATGACCCGGATGGGGCCGTTCCTGCCTCTGGTCGGGGCCGAAACCAAGTTCCAGCCAGTTTATGTGGATGACGTAGCCAAAGCTGCCGTTCAGGGCGTATTGGGTCAGGCTGAGGCTGGTACCTACGAGCTGGGCGGGCCCGAGGTGAAATCCTTCCGCGCGCTAATGCAGCAGATGCTGGGGGTGATCCACCGCCGCCGCGTCATCATCGGGGTGCCGTTCTTTGCCGCCAGGATCATGGCTGGCGTGCTGGATATAGCGAAATTTGTCAGCTTTCAGCTGTTCCCGAACCACATCCTGACCCGCGACCAGCTGAAGAACCTGCGTCGTGACAACGTGGTGTCCGAGGCCGCCAAGGGCTTCGACGATCTGGGAATCGAACCGGCCACGCTGGAATCGATACTGCCGGATTACCTGTGGAAGTTCCGCCCGGCCGGTCAGTATGACGACATCCAGAACTCGGCCAGCAATCTGCGGACCTGATCAACTGTAGGCGATCACCAGCAGGATCGCACCCAGGATCACGCGATAGACGACATAGGGCGTGAAGCTGACGCTACGCAGCAGGCGCATCATCAGGGTCAGCGCCAGCAGGGCCGAGACAAAGGCGAAAAAGGCGGCAATTGCGCCGTCCTTCGCCAGTTGCGCGTCCGCCTCTTGGATCACATCCACCGATAGCAGCACGCCCGAGGCCAGAATCGTCGGGATTGACATCAGCATCGCAATCCGTGCGCCGTCTTCGCGGCTGTAACCCAGCTGTCGCGCTCCGGTGATGGTGATGCCTGACCGCGAAGTGCCGGGGATCAGCGCCAGAACCTGCCACAATCCCATGATAAAGGCGTCCCGCAGACCCCAGTCAACGGCCTGCTTGGTCTGAGGGCCTTTCTGGTCCATCCAATACAGCACCAGCCCGAAACCCAGCATAGTCCAGCCAATCACGGCCATCGAACGCAGGGACTGGCTGAGCCCGGTTTTGAACAGGATGGCGCCAACGATGACGGTGGGAATCGTTGCGATGATCAGCCCCAGTGCCAGTCGGGCCTGCGGGGTATCGACACGCCCGGTCAGGGCGCGCGGCAGACCAGCCATGGCTTGCTTCACGTCGGACCAGAAATACAGAACCACGGCGCCCAAAGTACCCACATGTACGGCAACATCGATCGCCAGCCCCTGATCGTCCAAACCGGTCAAGCTGGGCAACAGGATCAGATGGCCCGAGGAGGAGATCGGCAAAAATTCGGTGATACCCTGAATAACTGCCGCGAGAATCAACTGAAAAAAACTCATTTAACCTGCCGTGCTGCCGTCACGTGTTCTTTGCGCGCAATGGGTATAAGTGTGGTGCCGAAAAGGAAAGCGTGTAAATAGGTCCGATTCGGTACTAAAAAACCGACTATTTTTTGAAGAATTGGATTTTCAGCTCGGGTTTTTTCAATTTAGGTCAGTATAATTGACTTTTCATTCGGCGCCGTATCTCTTAAAGAAGCTCGACCAAGCCAATTCATGGAGTCTGACCCGTGGCCAAGCAACCGATGCTGAAATTTGTGCAGATCGACCGCGTCATGCCTGAAAAGCGTGCCGCCGAAGCACGCAGAGAAGACTTTGACGAAATCTATGCTGAATTCGCGTCGGCTAAGGCAGAAGAGCAGGCCAGTCGCTGCAGCCAATGCGGTGTGCCCTATTGTCAGTCGCACTGCCCGCTGCACAACAATATCCCCGACTGGCTGCGCCTGACCGCGACCGGCCGTCTGGAGGAGGCCTACCAGACCAGCCAGGCCACCAACACTTTCCCCGAAATCTGTGGCCGTATCTGCCCGCAGGACCGTCTGTGTGAAGGCAATTGCGTGATCGAACAATCCGGTCACGGCACCGTTACCATTGGCACCATCGAGAAATACATCACCGACACGGCCTGGGATAAAGGTTGGGTGAAACCGGTCGCTCCGGGCGCCGAACGCAGCGAGAGCGTCGGCATCATCGGCGGTGGCCCCGGTGGTCTGGCCGCAGCCGACATGCTGCGCCGCTCTGGCATTCAGGTCACCGTCTACGATCGCTATGACCGCGCAGGTGGCCTTCTGATGTACGGCATTCCGGGCTTCAAACTGGAAAAAGACATCGTCCAGCGTCGCAATGACCTGTTGGCCGATGGCGGGGTCGAGTTCGTTTTGAGCTGCGACGTGGACGCCGCCAAGTTTGCGGAAATCCATGCCAAGCATGACGCGGTGATCATTGCGACCGGCGTCTACAAGTCGCGTGACCTGTCCATGCCGGGCAGCGGTCTCGCCGGCATCGAGAAGGCCATCGACTTCCTGACCGCCTCGAACCGAAAGAGTTTTGGCGACGCAGTTGAAGACTTCGACAATGGTCGCCTGAACGCCAACGGCAAGAAGGTTGTTGTCATCGGCGGTGGCGACACTGCGATGGACTGCGTGCGCACTTCGATCCGTCAGGGGGCGACTTCGGTCAAGTGCCTGTACCGCCGCGACCGCGCGAACATGCCGGGCTCGCAGCGGGAAACGCAAAACGCTGAGGAAGAAGGCGTGATCTTCGAATGGCTCAGCGCACCCAAGGGATTTACCGGTGACGAAAAGGTCTCGGGCGTCATGGTGCAGAGGATGCGTTTGGGTCAGCCCGATGCCTCGGGCCGTCAAGCGCCCGAACTGATCGAAGGTGCCGATTACGTCGAAGAGGCCGATCTGGTGATCAAGGCGCTGGGTTTCGAGCCCGAAGACCTGCCCACCCTGTTCGACCAGCCCGATCTGCCGGTGACCCGTTGGGGAACCGTAAAGGCCGCGTTCCAGACCGGCGAGACCGAAATGGACGGTGTCTATGCGATTGGTGACATCGTACGTGGTGCCTCGCTCGTGGTCTGGGCGATCCGTGACGGCCGCGACTGCGCCGATGCGATCATCGACCGGTTCAACACCAAGGCTGCAGTCGCAGCCGAGTAACCCAATGCCCAGCGACAGGAGGGTTCGAATGCCCGAATTGCAAGGCCAATGTATGTGTGGCGCGGTCACCGTGACCGCCACCCCGGCGGAAGACTCGCTGGGTGCATGTCATTGCGACCAATGTCGTCGCTGGACCAGCTCGATGCTGGTGACGTTTCAGACCGAGCCCGGCTATGCCGCATTGGGCCCTGTTAAAACCTTTACCTCGTCCGACTGGGCCGAGCGTGCCTTTTGTGCCGAGTGTGGCTCGGCGCTGTGGTACCGGGTCACCCTGCCGGGCGAGATGCACGGACACACTCAAATGGCAGCGGGCCTGTTCGAAGACACAGGAAACCCGCTGAAACTGGAACTTTTTATCGACAAAAAGCCCGACGGGTACGCGTTCGCAGGCGAACGCCGGCAGATGACCAAAGCCGAGGTCGAAGCCATGTTTGCCCAACCGGAAGAAGGAGACAGCCAATGACCAAATATGATGCCGATTGGGTGCGGGCCGAGGAGGCCAAGCGCAAATTCATGGCGGAAAACGGTCTCTATTCCGAGGAAGAAGAGCATTCCTCCTGTGGTGTGGGCCTTGTTGTATCCATTGACGGTAAGCCGTCGCGCAAGGTTGTGGATGCCGGGATCGACGCGCTCAAGGCGATCTGGCATCGCGGAGCGGTGGATGCTGATGGCAAAACTGGCGACGGCGCGGGTATCCATGTGCAGATCCCGGTGCCCTTCTTCTATGATCAGATTCGTCGTACCGGCCACGAACCGAAGCTGGGTGAACTGATCGCTGTTGGTCAGGTCTTCCTGCCCCGTACCGATTTCGGCGCGCAGGAAAGCTGCCGGACCATCGTGGAAACCGAAGTCCTGCGGATGGGCTATTACATCTATGGCTGGCGCCATGTGCCGGTCGATGTGACCTGTCTGGGCGACAAGGCCAATGCGACCCGCCCCGAAATCGAGCAGATTCTGATCTCGAACTCCAAGGGCGTCGACGAAGAGACGTTCGAGCGTGAACTGTACGTCATCCGTCGCCGCATCGAAAAGGCCGCCACTGCTGCTGGTATCTCTGGATTGTATCTGGCGTCGCTGTCCTGCCGTTCGATCATTTACAAAGGCATGATGCTGGCCGAGCAGGTCGCCGTGTTCTACCCCGACCTGATGGACGAACGCTTTGAATCAGCCTTCGCCATCTATCACCAGCGCTATTCGACCAACACCTTCCCGCAATGGTGGTTGGCGCAGCCGTTCCGCATGTTGGCCCATAACGGCGAGATCAACACGCTGAAGGGCAATATCAACTGGATGAAGAGCCACGAGATCCGCATGGCCAGCGGCACCTTTGGCGACTATGCCGAAGACATCAAGCCGATCATTGCCGGTGGATCGTCAGATTCGGCCGCATTGGACTCGGTCTTCGAGGTTCTGGTGCGTGCGGGCCGTTCCGCTCCGATGGCGAAAACCATGTTGGTGCCGGAAAGCTGGTCCAAGCAGGCGGTCGAGTTGCCACAGGCATGGCGTGACATGTACTCCTACTGCAATTCGGTGATGGAACCGTGGGACGGCCCCGCCGCGTTGGCGATGACCGATGGCCGTTGGGTCTGTGCCGGCCTGGACCGGAACGGTCTGCGCCCAATGCGCTATGTGGTGACCGGCGATGGGCTCGTCATCGCGGGTTCCGAGGCGGGTATGGTGCCGATTGACGAGGCGTCCGTGACCGAAAAGGGCGCGCTGGGGCCGGGGCAGATGCTGGCCGTTGATATGAGAAAGGGCAAGCTGTTCCGCGACAAGCAGATCAAGGACAAGCTGGCGCGGGCGCTGCCCTTTGGTGACTGGGTCGGCAAGATCAACGATCTGGATGACACGCTGGCCGAATTGGCAGAGGCGCCAATTTTCTCGGGTGAAGAGCTGCGCAAGCGGCAGATCGCGGCGGGTTATTCGATTGAGGAACTGGAGCAGATCCTCGCGCCAATGGCCGAAGACGGCAAGGAATCCATCGCTTCGATGGGCGACGACACCCCGTCGGCGGTTTTGTCCAAGCAATACCGCCCGCTGAGCCATTTCTTCCGCCAGAACTTCAGCCAAGTGACCAACCCGCCGATCGATTCTTTGCGTGAATATCGCGTCATGTCGTTGAAAACGCGGTTCGGCAACCTCAAGAACGTGCTGGACGAAGACAGCAGCCAGACCGAGATCATCGTTCTGGAAAGTCCCTTTGTCGGCAATGCGCAATGGGACAAGCTGGTCGAGAACTTCAATTCGCCGCTGGCCGAGATCGACTGCAGCTTTGAACCCGGCCGTGGCGCACTGAGCGCCGCATTGGCCCGTGTCAGAGCCGAAGCAGAAGAGGCCGTGCGGTCCGGTGCCGGGCATCTGGTGCTGTCCGACATGAACTCGGGCGAGGGTCGTGTAGCGATGCCGATGATCCTGGCGACCAGTGCCGTGCATTCGCATCTGACACGTCAGGGGCTGCGCACCTTCTGCTCGTTGAATGTCCGTTCGGCAGAATGTGTCGATCCGCATTACTTTGCCGTGCTGATCGGTTGTGGTGCGACCGTGGTCAACGCCTATCTGGCCGAGGATTCGCTGGCTGACCGCATCGACCGTGGTCTGCTGGACGGCACCCTGACCGAGAACGTCGCCCGCTTCCGCGAGGCCATCGATCAGGGCTTGCTGAAAATCATGGCCAAGATGGGCATCTCGGTGATCTCGTCCTACCGTGGCGGTCTGAACTTTGAGGCCGTAGGCCTCAGCCGTGCCATGGTGGCCGAGTATTTCCCGGGTATGACCAGCCGGATTTCCGGTATCGGCGTGACCGGTATCCAGACCAAGGTCGAGGAAATCCACGCCAAAGGTTGGGACAGCGGTTTGGATGTGCTGCCCATCGGTGGATTCTACAAAGCGCGCAAGTCGGGTGAGACCCACGCGTGGGAAGCGACCTCGATGCATATGATGCAAATGGCCTGTAATAGAGCCTCATATGAGCTGTGGAAGCAGTATTCGGCCAAGATGCAGTCGAACCCGCCGATCCACCTGCGCGATCTGATGGATTTCAAACCGCTGGGCAAGCCGGTGCCGATTGAAGAGGTCGAATCGATCACCTCGATCCGCAAGCGTTTTGTCACGCCGGGCATGTCGCTGGGCGCGTTGTCGCCCGAAGCGCACAAGACGCTGAACGTGGCGATGAACCGGATTGGGGCCAAGTCGGATTCCGGTGAGGGTGGCGAAGATCCCGCACACTTCGTGCCGGAACCCAACGGCGACAACCCCTCGGCCAAGATCAAACAGGTGGCGAGCGGTAGATTCGGTGTGACTGCCGAATACCTGAACCAGTGTGAAGAGCTTGAGATCAAAGTCGCCCAGGGTGCGAAACCGGGTGAGGGTGGTCAGCTGCCGGGTATGAAGGTCACCGACCTGATTGCGCGTCTGCGCCACTCGACCAAGGGCGTGACCCTGATCTCGCCGCCGCCGCACCACGACATCTACTCGATCGAGGATCTGGCGCAGCTGATCTATGATCTGAAACAGATCAACCCGCGCTGCAAGGTGACGGTGAAACTGGTGGCGTCTTCAGGCGTTGGCACGATTGCTGCTGGTGTGGCCAAGGCGAAAGCAGATATCATCCTGATTTCGGGTCACAATGGCGGTACGGGCGCCTCGCCCGCGACCTCGATCAAATATGCCGGTCTGCCCTGGGAAATGGGCCTGACCGAGGCGCATCAGGTTCTGGCGATGAACAATCTGCGCGACCGCGTGACCCTGCGGACCGATGGAGGCCTGCGCACCGGTCGCGACATTGTCATGGCTGCGATGATGGGGGCCGAGGAATACGGCATCGGCACCGCCGCGCTGATCGCGATGGGCTGTATCATGGTACGCCAGTGCCAGTCGAACACCTGCCCGGTTGGCGTGTGTACGCAGGACGAAGACCTGCGCGCCAAGTTCTCCGGCAGCGCGGACAAGGTCGTCAACCTGATCACCTTCTACGCGCAGGAAGTGCGCGAGCTGCTGGCTAGCCTGGGTGCGCGCTCGATCGACGAAATCATCGGTCGTGCCGATCTGCTGGCGCAGGTCAGCCGGGGCTCTGCGCATCTGGACGATCTGGACCTGAACCCGCTGCTGATCACCGTCGATGGTGCACATGACATCGTGTACGACCGCGACAAGGACCGCAACGCAGTGCCGGATACGCTGGATGCCGAGATCGTGCGCGATGCGGCCCGGTTCCTGAAAGACGGTGAGAAGATGCAGCTGTCTTACGCGGTGCAGAACACACACCGGACCGTGGGTACCCGCGTCTCCAGCCATATTGTGCAGAATTTCGGCATGCGGAACACGTTCCAGTCCGACCACCTGCATGTGAAACTGCAGGGCTCGGCCGGTCAGTCGCTTGGGGCCTTTGCGGCGCCCGGTCTGAAACTGGAAGTATCCGGTGACGCCAACGACTATGTCGGCAAGGGCCTGTCGGGAGGCGTGATCGTCGTGCGCCCGCCGCAGGTCAGCCCGCTGAAGGCGGATGACAACACCATCATCGGCAACACCGTCCTGTACGGGGCTACCGATGGGTATCTGTTCGCTGCCGGTCGTGCCGGCGAGCGGTTTGCGGTGCGCAACTCGGGCGCCAAGGTGGTGATCGAGGGCTGTGGCTCGAACGGGTGTGAATACATGACCGGCGGTGTTGCAGTGATCCTGGGTGATATCGGTGCCAATTTCGGTGCCGGTATGACGGGCGGTATGGCCTATCTGTACGATCCGGAAGGTAGGGCCGAAAAGCTGATGAACATGGAAACCCTGGTGACCTGCCCGGTGACCGTCGACCATTGGGAAGAGCAGCTGAAAACGATGATTGAGACCCATCAGGCCGAGACCTTCAGCCGTAAGGCCGCAGACATTCTGCAGCATTGGGATGTGGAAAAAGCCAACTTCTTGCAGGTTTGCCCGAAAGAGATGCTGAACAAGCTCAGCCATCCTCTGACCAACGAGGCAGAGGCGGTTCCGGCTGAGTAAGCGACTGGCAATGCCCTGAAGAAAAAACCCGCGTGTCACCTGGAACACGCGGGTTTCTTCCGATTTGGGGTAATTAACCCGCATTTATTGCATTTTTGCGCTGTTCGCGCCTAGCTATGGCCATAGTTTCTTCGGGATTTGCAGTGACACTGCTGTCCAAGGTGACGAATAGGCAGGAGCAGGCACATGCCAACGACCTATACAGACCAGTTCTTTGACATGGACCCGGCGAACCCGCCCGCAGCGGGAACGACGCTGACGGTGCAGAAATACGATCTGGTGGACCAGAATGACGACGGCGATATCGACCGGTTCAACAACGATACCGTCAATGGTGTGGATGTCACCCGGTCGTGGCCTGGAGATACGGTGACGATCAACGTGCCCGGTCAGGGGAACGTAACCTATGTCGGTACGACGTTTTATCTTGCAGATGGAACGCGGGTTTTTACGCCAACTGATGGCAAGGTATTGCAAAGTGGTACTTTTGTATCCTCAACCTTCGTTACCTCCCAGGGCCCACTGGACGTTGATGATCTGGGTCCGCCCTGTTTCACACCTGGCACCATGATCGAAACACCGGACGGCCCGCGCCGGGTCGAAGATTTGCAGCCGGGAGATATGGTCACCACCGCCGATCACGGCGCGCAGCCTTTGCTGTGGTTGGGCAGCACCCGTGTCGAGGCGCGGGGCAAACTGGCACCGATCCGGTTTGAGGCCGGCGTTTTGGGGCTTGATCGCCCTCTGACAGTGTCGCCGCAGCACCGGATGCTGGTGGCCGATTGGCGTGCGCCTTACCTCTTCGGTCATTCCGAGGTTCTGATCGCCGCGCATAGTCTGGTCAACGACGACACGGTGACCCGTATCGAAAGCGATGAGGTCGAATATATCCACCTTCTGTTTGCCCGGCATGAGATCGTCATTGCCAACGGGGCAAAAAGCGAAAGCTATTATCCCGGACATGCGGTGAGTCAGGCGGATCGTGACACACAGGCCGAAGTGCTGCGCCTGTTCCCGGAATTGCGCAGCCGAGATCCGGTGATGCCGGAAACCGCGCGTCCCGTCGTCCGCCCGCGCGAGGCGCGCGCGCTGGTGATTTAAACCGTTTCAAACCAGTTCGCCGCGTCGTATAGCAACATCATGGCAAAAAAAGCAGCGCGCAAGTCGAGCAGTAAGAAAAGCAAGGCGTCACAGGCAAGAAAACCAATCACATTGCGGATTCGCCGTTGGGTGACTCGGGCTGTGTTGGGGGTGGTTGTCTTTGTGGTTGGGCTGGTGGCGCTTTACTCGGTGTTGAACCCGCCGGTGACCCATACGATATGGTCCGAATGGCGCCGGCTGGGCAAGGTCGAGCGCGATTGGGTGCCGATCGAGGAAATCTCGCCTGTCATGGCTCGCTCGGTCGTGGCGGCCGAGGATGCCAATTTCTGCCTGCACTGGGGCTTTGACGTCGAAGCGATCCGCGATGCGCTGGAAAATGGTGGTACGCGCGGTGCATCGACCATCACACAGCAGGTGGTGAAGAATGTCTTCCTGTGGCAGGGCCGCAGCTGGGTGCGTAAGGCGTTGGAAACCTCGATTACGCCGGTTGTCGAGGTTTTCTGGAGCAAGCAGCGCATTCTCGAGGTCTATCTGAACGTGGCCGAAACCGGGCAGGGCGTGTTCGGAGTCGAGGCCGCGGCCCAGCGCAATTTCAGCGTGCCCGCCTCTCGGCTAAGCCCGGTACAGGCCGCGCGGATCGCGGCGATTCTGCCCTCACCCCGTAATCGGTCGGTCACTGACCCCTCAGTTCGGACGCGTCGGCGGGCTGCGTCAATCCTGGACGGGGCGGCCACCATCCGCGCAGATGGTCGCGCGGATTGTTTCGAGGATTGAAAACCATCGCCCCTCAAGGCTAAAGCTGATGGGGTATTCACTGGTTCGATTAGGAAGCCCATGGCGCGTCTGTTTCACGTTCCCCTGTCCCCTTATTGCCGTAAGGTCCGCTTGTCCCTGGCGGAGAAGAAGATCGAGGTTGAGCTGGTCGAGGAGAAATACTGGGAGAAAGACCCGGATTTCCTGCGCCGCAACCCCGCCGGGAAAGTGCCGGTGTTGCGACTGGACGGGCAGGTGATGTCGGAAAGCGCTGCCATTTGCGAATATATCGAGGAAACGCGCCCCGAACCTGCATTGATGCCGAAAACACCCGAAGCGCGCTACGAAGTCCGGCGTCTGGTGGGATGGTTCGATGACAAGTTCCATCACGAGGTCACTTCGAAACTGCTGTATGAGCGGGTGAATAAGAAAGTGACCGGCGAGGGATATCCCGACAGCAAGAACGTCAAAGAAGGCGCCCGTGCGATCAAATATCACCTGGATTACATGGCCTGGCTGCTGGATCACCGTCGCTGGCTGGCGGGGGATCAGATGACTCTGGCCGATTTTGCCGCTGCGGCCCATCTGTCGGCGCTGGATTACATCTCGGACGTGGATTGGAACCGGTCTCAGGCGGTCAAAGACTGGTATGCCAAGATAAAGTCGCGGCCAGCGTTCCGGTCGATTCTGGCTGATCAGGTGCCGGGGTTCAGGCCGCCAGTCCATTACGCTGATCTGGATTTCTGATAGAGTAATTCAGGGCTGCTGCTTCCCCCATCTTGGCCTTTTGGGCCAATTCACCGCCGAGGATTTTGTTGGCCAGATGAAGAGCGGAACGGGTTTAAAGGAAAGATTGACAGAACAGGCGCTGAGCGAAGGCTTTGTGTCCTGTCGCGTGTGTCGGCCTTGGGACGTGCCCGAGGTTCCCGCCCGGTTGGAGGCGTTTTTGCAGGCCGGGTATCATGGGCAGATGGGGTGGATGGCGGAGCGGACCCACTGGCGTGGCGATCCGGCGGCATTGTGGCCCGAGGCACGGTCGGTGATCATGCTGGCCGAGAGCTATACGCCCGACCATGATCCCACTGAGGTGCTGGATCACCCGGACAGGGCTGCGATTTCGGTTTATGCCCAGAACAAGGATTACCATGACCTGGTCAAGAAACGGCTAAAGCGCCTGGCGCGCTGGTTAATTGCCGAGGGCGGCGGAGAAGTGAAGGTCTTTGTCGATACGGCTCCGGTGCCGGAAAAGGCTTTGGGGCATGCCGCAGGATTGGGATGGCAGGGTAAGCACACCAACCTGGTCAGTCGAGATTGGGGCAATTGGGCCTTTATAGGGTCTGTTTTCACCACTTTGGACCTGCCATCAGATATGGCCGAGGTGGATCATTGCGGATCGTGTCGGGCCTGTCTGGACGCCTGTCCGACGGATGCGTTTCCGGCGCCGTACCAGTTGGATGCAACGCGCTGTATTTCATACCTGACCATCGAGCACAAAGGACCGGTGGACGAGGGCTTGCGAGCCAAGCTTGGTAACCGGATATACGGCTGCGACGATTGTCTGGCGGCTTGTCCGTGGAACAAGTTTGCCGTTGCCGCGAGCGATATGCGCTACGCCGCCCGAGATGATCTGAAAGCGCCTTCCCTCGCGGATTTGGCGACGCTGGATGATACCTCTTTTCGCGCGAAGTTTTCCGGATCGCCGGTCAAACGCATTGGGCGGGATCGGTTTGTACGCAATGTGCTGTATGCCATCGGCAACTCGGGCATGGATGACTTGCGGTCCGTTGCACAGGATCTGACAGATGATCCGGACCCAACCGTGGCCGATGCGGCGCGCTGGGCGGTGCAACGATTATCATAAGTGCCGCAAACAGGCTGGACGTGCCGGTCCAAACCGCTACACCCATCTGCAGCGAACAGAAAGGAGATCCCGATGGCGTTGGCTTTGGGGGTGGATACGGGCGGAACCTATACCGATGCGGTGTTGATCAAGGATGAGCGTGAGGTGATAGCCTCGGCCAAATCTCTGACCACTCGGGCTGACCTGGCGATTGGTGTGGGCAAGGCGATTCAGGCGGTTCTGGACACCGCGCAGGTGGCGCCCGAGCAGATTTCGATGGCGTCGTTGTCGACCACCCTGGCAACGAACGCGCTGGTCGAAGGACAGGGCGGGCGCGTGGCGCTGGTCTATATCGGGTTCAAGGACGGTGATCTGGACAAGCACGGGCTGCGGGACGCCCTGAAAGGTGATCCGGCCCTGGTTGTTGGGGGCGGTCATACCCATGCCGGAGGAGAGGCCGTGCCGTTGGACGTGGCGGCGCTTGAGGCCTTTATAGACTCTCATAAAGGCATTTCGGGCATTGCTGTCGCGGCGCAGTTCGCAACACGGAACCCCGCGCATGAGTTGGAAGCCGCGCGGATCATTACCGAGCGGACCGGTGCTCCGGTCACTTGCTCGCATCACTTGTCGGCCAAGTTGAACGGTCCGAAACGGGCAGTGACTGCGGTGCTGAATGCCCGGCTGATCGGGATGATCGACCGGTTAATCGGGCGTGCTCAGGACCGGCTGCTGGAGATGGGCATTACCGCGCCAATGATGGTGGTGCGGGGGGACGGTGCCCTGATGAGCGCCGAGCAGGCACGCGAGCGACCGATTGAAACCATCCTCAGTGGCCCGGCGGCGTCGATTGTCGGGGCAAGCTGGTTGACGGGAACAGAGGACGCCCTTGTGTCGGATATCGGCGGGACGACCACGGATGTGGCGCTGATCCGGGACGGCAAACCTGCGATTGACCCGGCGGGGGCGCAGGTTGGCGGGTTTCGCACCATGGTCGAGGCGGTCGCGATGCGCACTCATGGTCTGGGTGGTGACAGCCAGGTGCATGTGATGACCGAAGGCTTGGGCGGTGGCGTGTTTCTGGGTCCGCGCCGTGTGCTGCCGGTCTCGCTGATTGCATCCGAAGCGCCCGATGCCGTTCATGCCGCTTTGGACGCGCAATTGCGAGCGACAACGGTGGGCGAGCATGATACGCGTTTCGCTCGTCGCGTTCCCGGTATTTACGCCGAAGGCTTGGGTGCGCGGGAAGCGGACCTGCTGGAAAGGCTGGGTGCCAAAGTTCTGCCGCTCAGCGAATTGCTGCGGACCCGGATGGAGAACGGGGCTTTGGCGCGGTTGGTTGATCGGGGGATCGTACAGGTCTCGGGTGTGACACCATCAGATGCCAGCCATGTTCTGGGCCGGTTGGGCACGTGGGATGCGGATGCCGCTCTTAAGGCGCTGGAACTGGTCGCGCGCAAGCGAATTGGAACTGGTGACAGGTTGGCCAAGACGCCGGAGGAGCTGGCGCAGGTCATCGTGGATCAGTTGACTGAACAAACCATATTGACCTTATTAGAGACTGCTTTTGCAGATGAGTCCGAGCCGTTTGGCGTGCCATCGGCCGAGTTGGCACGCCATGTTCTGACGCAAAAGGGTCTTTCCAGCCATCGCGGCCTTTTGGCGCTGGATACGGCGTTGAACGTGGATGTTGTGGGGCTTGGGGCGTCGGCGTCCAGCTATTACCCGGCGGTTGGTGAGCGTCTGCGCTGTCGCATGATCCTGCCGGAACATGCGGGCGTTGCCAATGCCATCGGTGCCGTGGTGGGTCGCCTGACCCTGCGCAGGACGGGCACGGTCACGTCCCCGTCCGAGGGTCGGTTCAGGGTGCATCTTAAAGACGGGCCGCAGGATTTCAACGAATCCGAAGCGGCGTTGGAATTACTGGAATCTGTGTTGCGGACCGAGGCAGAAGGAGCCGTGCGTCAGGCGGGCGCCGAGGATATCCGGATCGTGGTCGAACGGGATATCCGCACCGCCCGGATCGAGGCGCAGGACGTGTTCGTCGAAGCCATGATCACTGTTGAGGCCAGCGGCCGCCCGCGAGTGGCGACAGGATAGCCCCCAAAGGGCTATCCTTTTATTCAGCTGCGTCGCGTCTGGGTAGCACCCAATCGGGGCGCGGGAAGTGGCAGGTATAGCCGTTCGGGATACGCTCGAGGTAATCCTGATGTTCTGGCTCGGCCTCCCAGAAATCGCTCACGGGTTCGACCTCGGTCACCACCCTGCCGGGCCAGATGCCGCTGGTGTTGACGTCCGCGATTGTGTCCAGGGCCACCTGTTTCTGGGCATCGTCCACATAATAGATGGCCGAGCGGTAGCTCATGCCGCGGTCATTGCCCTGACGGTTCAGCGTGGTGGGATCGTGAATCTGGAAGAAGAACTCCAGCAACTCGCGATAGGTGATCTTGGCAGGGTCGAAAACGATCTCGATCCCCTCGGCATGGGTGCCGTGGTTGCGATAGGTGGCGTTGGGCACGTCACCGCCGGTATAGCCGACGCGGGTGCGGGACACGCCCGGCAGTTTGCGGATCAGGTCCTGCATACCCCAGAAACAGCCCCCGGCAAGTACGGCGCGTTCATCGGTCATTGGATGTCCTCCACGTGGATCAGGTATTCGCCATAGCCTTCGGCCTCCATCTCGTCCCGATGGATGAACCGCAGCGCGGCAGAGTTGATGCAATAACGCAGCCCGCCATGTTCACGCGGGCCGTCCGGGAACACATGCCCCAAATGGCTGTCACCGTGTTTCGATCGGACTTCGGTGCGGATCATACCATGAGTGGTGTCGTGAAATTCCTCCACATGTTCATGGATGATCGGTTTTGTGAAACTGGGCCAGCCGCAGCCGGACTCGTACTTGTGGGTCGAGGCGAACAACGGCTCGCCCGAGACGATGTCCACATAAATGCCCGGCTCCTTGTTGCTCAGGTATTTGCCGGTGCCTGGACGCTCGGTCCCGCTGCGCTGAGTGACGTGGAATTCTTCGGGGGACAGGGCGGCGACGGCCTCGGGGTCTTTGGTATAACGGGTCATGGCTCCTCCGGTCGTTTTTCTTGTGGCATAATCTGGGGGTAGGGGCGCGGAAATCAAAGTCCTATTTCAGTGGCCTCGCGCGTTCGTGCGGGTGATCTGCAACCGGTTTTGAAACGTAGTGTAAGTAAAGGGAGTCCAAATCATGCTCAGAATTTTTCTTTTGACGGTTTTGATCCTGCTCGGCCGCGCAGTGCAGGCGGCTCCGTTGGCGGGGGAGTTCGCATCGATCGATGGGGGAACCTTGTCGATCGAGGACTGGAGGGGCCAGCCGGTTCTGGTGGTGAACACCGCCTCGCATTGCGGGTTCACCGGTCAATATGCGGCTCTGCAAAAGGTATTTGAGACCTATTCGGATCAGGGCCTTGTGGTTCTGGCGGTGCCATCGGATTCGTTTAATCAGGAACTGGCCTCGGCCGATGAGGTGAAGGAGTTCTGTGAGATGAACTATGGCCTGACCCTGCCGATGACCGACATCACCCCGGTGAAAGGTGCGAATGCGCATCCCTTCTACAAGGCGGTGGCAGCGCAGACCGGGTTCGAGCCCCGGTGGAATTTCAACAAGATCCTGCTGGACCCTAATGGCGAAGTTGTGGCCACCTATGGCGCGAACACAAAACCGGACGCGCCAAAGTTGCTGCGTCAGGTCGAGGCCTTGCTGCCCTGAGCAGGTTGCCGTGCCAACTGAACCGCCAGAATCCCGAGTGTCGTGATCCCGACCCCCACCGCATCCAGCGGGCCCAGTTTTTCACCCAATAGGATGGCGGCGATGGTGACACCGAAGACCGGGTTGAGGAAATGGAAGGTTGCCGCGCGGGTGGCGCCGATCCGGTCCAGCAGCAACACCCAGATCAGTGTCGCCAACAGGCCGGGGAACAGGGTCGTGTAGGTGAAGGCCAGCGCCAGTGGCACGGTTGGATGGATGTAGATTGTTTCAAACACCGGTGCTGAGACAAACAATACGGCAGAACCTACCAGCATCTGCAGCCCGACCACCATCATGAAGTTGCCGCCCGAAGTGGCGCCACGAATGGTCAAGGTGGCAAAGGTCAAAGCCAAAGCTCCGACACAGCATAATGCGACGCCGAACATATCAACGCCGCCGCCGATCCGTGTGCTCATGATCAGGGCCACGCCAGCAAAACCTGCAAACAAGCCCAGTACCGCGATCGGTCGTAGTTTTTCCCCCAGAAACACCCACCCCGCCAGTGCCACCAGAAGCGGCATGGTCGAAGCGATGATGGCGGCGAGCGAGGCCTCAACCGTCTGCATCGCATAGAAATTAAGACCCAAATACAGGGCATTCTGGCAAATTCCGAACAGGATGGTCGCTCGCCACTGGGGTCGGGTCAGGTTCCAGCTTTGACCCATCGCACGCGCGATGGCGACACCGATTACCCCTGAAATCAGGAATCGCAACGCCAGTGAAAACAACGGAGACGCATCTGCAACGATAATCCGGGCCGAGGTAAAGGCCGAGGACCAGATGAACGCAAATGTCAGCCCCATGGCAATGGCGCGAAGATCCATTCCGGTCCCCCTTAGAACTTTCGCGCACTGTTCATCAATTTCGCAACCGCCGCAAGAAGCGGCGTTTCTTGCGTCAAAAAAGGCACATTTGGCGCGTGTTGTAGGTTGTTCGGTCGTTTTTATTGATTGACTGGCCAATAAAAGTTAACAGCATCTGCATCCGAAATATCATGGGAGGCGTTTTGGTGCTTTTGGAATACATTCTGTCGTTTGGCGTCCTGCTGGCCTTGGGCCTGGTCGCTTTCTTTGTAGTGAAGTGGTGGAACCTGCGCTGTGTCGGCGTGACCCCCGTCCATCTGTTCACTTTCATTGCGATCCTGTTCACATCCGGTCTGGATGTGGGACTGATCATGTTCCCATTGACCGAGTTCGGTGGTTATGCCGAAGATCCCGCTTATGCCTTCGCCAATCCGCTGGCAATCGAGTTCGGCTTCTGGGGCTTTCTGATCTGGGCGTTCTACTTCCTGACAGCATTTTATTTCTGCGTCATCGAGCCCCGCGTGAAGTTCTTTGAGATCCCGTTGGTCAAGCTGATCAACAACGTGGTCATCATCGGCACTTGCGCTTTCACCGCCAGCCTGTTCCTGATCTACCTGCCCGGCTACCTGCCCGAGGTCGGCGACGGAGAATCCGTGGTCGGTACCTTCTATATCATCGTGTTCGTCGTCATTCTGGCTGCGGCCTATTCGTCGACAGACCTGAAATACGTGCGCATCCTGTCGGTGGGTTCGACCTTCCTGTTTCTGGCGCTGATCCTCGGCATGTGGATGGCTGCGGGCATGGGCATGACAGGGTTCGTGGAAACCGGCAGCAATATCGGCGCCTATTTTGCGAACATCCACAAGTTCGTTCTGCCGCTGACCGATTATCACGCCTTCTACCTGTTCTGGTGGTTTGCTTGGTCAATCATGATCGGCCAGTTCACCTCGCGTTTTGTCGGCGGCCTGACCACGTGGCAGTTGCTGGCGGCACTGCTGATCTTCCCGTCGATCCCGCTGGGCATCTGGTTCTCCGTTCTCTACTACTACCACCTGAACGGTATCAACACCGCAGGCCTCACCAACATCGCGATGGTGATTGTCGGCGTGACCTTCGTGATCAACTCGCTTGATTCGCTGATCCGTCTGTACACCGACAACCTGAACCTGACGGTCGAGCGTCTGGGCAAACTGGTCTATGTCGGTGGCAATGTTGCGCTGCTGTTCATCCTGACCCTGCTGTTCCAGAGCCAGTGGCTGCAGATCCAGTGGATCGGCGCCGTGGTCGTCGGCCTGTACCTGGCCTGTGTGGTCTACATCCTGATTGCCAAGCGCAAAGAGGTGATGAGCATCGACTCGATGCCGGAAGACCGCGATCTGGACTTCCACAAGGTCGAGACGGTTCACTGATAAACCTTGGCAATGAAACAAGAACGGGCGCCTCGGCGCCCATTTTTTTTTGCACAGCTTCTGGCCGCGTCTTTGCCCGCGATGCGGACATTGCCGCCGAAGAACTGAGGCCAAAAGTGACTTGTCCTGCGGCAATAGGTATTCTGTTCAATGTATCGCCACCAATCGAGTCGGGCACAATCTATGTGGGAGCAAGGCGAAAAAGACTCTCAGCAACCCAATCTGATCGCACGGAGCGTGGCAAAAGCGGCGTTATCTGTTCACGTTAAACTGCTGGTCGCTTTTTTGGGGATTACCTTGTTGCTTCTAGGCTTGGCGCTTTTTGCAATGGCGGCGTTGCAGCAATCGAACGGACGTGTCGATGCTATGATTCACGATCAGGAGAGAATTGCATATTTCAACGAAATCCATTTGGCTTTGAGCGAGTTGAACCTGATGAACTTGTCCCTGGTCATTGATCAAACGCCCGGAGACGATTCGGACGAAATTTTTGCATTTTCAACCGGCAACTTCATCGGTCAGATCGAGAATCTGCAACATCACATTGCGCAAGGGATACGTCGATTCGTGCAAACGGGCAGCGAAGAGGCTCGAGCAATAAATGAAATCCGCGTAGAATTGAGTGACATCAAAACCAAGGCAGTCGCCATCCTCCGATTTCGAAGAGACGGAAACATGAAGAATGCCGCTGAATTGGGATTGAACCAGATCTTTCGCCGCATTCGTTCAGTGCAAGACGACGCATATACCCTCGTGCAGACTGCTGAAGGTGAAATGCGCGACCGCGCAATCAGGAACGCTGAAGTTTTTCAGTCGACCCGTGAAATGGTCGTAATGGCGGCAACAATTGCAACGGGGACCGCCCTTTTTCTGGGTTACGCGATCTCTTCTTCTCTGATCTGGCCAATGCGCCGAATTGGTCAAACACTTAGCGTTGTCGCCAAAGGGGATTTCGGGGCGCGCGTTAAAGTACCGAATCGTGACGAGCTTGGTACATTGGCGGACAACGTGAATGCCACAAGTAAGCGTCTTGGTTATCTATATGAAAAGGTAGAGACCCAGCGAGCCGAATTGGAAGCGGAATACGCCCGGTCGGAGAAGTTGCTTTACAACCTGCTGCCAGAAGACATTGCGGCAAGACTAAAGGTCGAGCCAGACCGGACCATCGCAGATAACTTGCCCAATGTTGCAGTGCTTTTTGCGGACATCGTCGATTTCACACCCCAGGCATCGAAACTGCCGCCGGAAGATGTAGTAGGGTTTTTGAACAAGATCTTCCGCGTATTTGATGAGTTGGCCGAAAAGCACGGTTTGGAAAAGATCAAGACGATTGGTGACGCCTACATGGTAGCAGCAGGTATTCCGTCGCCAGTGGGCGACCCAGTGCATCGTGTCGCCGAAATGGCTCTGGACATGCAAAGATTGGTCGCTGAAATGTCACCTGAATTCCCGGATGGGCTCCAAGTACGAATCGGACTTCACCTGGGTCCTGCTGTCGCCGGTGTAATTGGGAACCAAAAGTTATTCTACGATGTTTGGGGAGAAACGGTAAACACCGCCAGCCGGATGGAGAGCCACGGTGAACCGGGGAAAATTCAAGTGACAGGTGCCGCAAAGGAGGAGTTAGAGGCGGACTACGAATTTGAACCTCGAGGCGTGATCGAGATAAAGGGAATGGGTGCTGTGAACACTTGGTTCCTTACCGGCTCCAAGGCCAAAGTCTGACCGTTACACAACAACTGTTTCGGGCACTTTGCAGACAAACGCAAAAGACTCGTTTTGAGGGGGCCAAAAGAAAAAGGACCCCCAAACGGCGGCCCTCAATCGTTTGCGGTGAAGACTGAAATCAGCCGTTCACGCTGTCCTTCAGCGCCTTCGCGATGGTCATTTTGACCACCTTGTCGGCCTCTTTCTTGAACTGCTCGCCGGTGGCGGGGTTGCGCACCATGCGCTCGGGGCGCTCGCGGCAGTAGATTTTGCCAACGCCGGGCAGGGTCACCGCACCGCCCGCCGAAACTTCGCGGGTGATCAGGCCGGTCACGGCCTCCAGCGCGGCGTTTGCGGCTTTCTTGTCGGTTCCCATTTCCTCAGCGAGAGCAGCAACCAGCTGAGTCTTTGTCATAGGCTTTGCCATTTCTTGGTCTCCTTAACGTGCCCGATAGATAGGGCCTCACCGCGTAACTGTAACGGGATATTGTGGGCGAACACAACGAATAGTAGCGCGGAAAACCCTAAAAATATGGGGAAATCGTTGCTTTTTTGCGTCATAGAAAGGCTGTTTCGTCAAACGAACGCAATTTCCGGCTGTGCAAACGCTCCAACGGCATGCCGCGCAAGTGTTCCATCGCGCGAATTCCGATCGCCAGATGACGGCTGACCTGTGTGGTATAAAACGCAGAAGCCATGCCGGGAAGCTTTAATTCACCGTGCAAAGGTTTGTCTGAAACACATAGCAAAGTACCGTACGGCACCCGAAACCGATAGCCGTTGGCAGCGATGGTGGCGCTTTCCATATCCAGCGCAATCGCGCGGGATTGGCTGAGGCGTTGCACCGGGCCGGACTGATCGCGCAGCTCCCAATTGCGGTTGTCGACCGAGGCGACGGTGCCGGTGCGCATGATCCGTTTCAGCTCATAGCCTTCCAGTTCGGTGACCTCGGCCACGGCCTGTTCCAAAGCCACCTGAATCTCGGCCAGCGGCGGGATCGGCACCCAAACCGGAAGATCGTCGTCCAGAACTTTGTCTTCACGCAAATAGGCATGGGCCAGTACGAAATCCCCCAGCGCCTGCGTGTTCCGCAGCCCGGCACAATGGCCAACCATCAGCCAGGCATGAGGGCGCAGTACCGCTATATGGTCGGTGGCGGTTTTCGCATTCGACGGACCGACGCCGATATTGACAAGCGTGATCCCCGCCCCATCCACGCGTTTCAGGTGGTAGGTCGGCATCTGCGGCAGTTTCAGCGGTTGTTCCAGGGGGCCGTCAGGGGTTGTGATCTCGACATTCCCGGTCGAGACGAAACTGGTGTAGCCGCTATTCGGGTCGGCCAGCTGCTCGCGCGCGTAGTTTTCGAACTCGGACACGTAGAACTGGTAGTTGGTGAACAGAACGTGGTTCTGGAAATGGCTGGGGTCGGTCGCCGTGTAATGTGACAGCCGTGCCAGCGAGTAATCCACCCGTTGTGCGGTGAACAGCGACAGCGGGCCGATCTCATTCTCGACGTCATGGATCCCGTTGACGATGTCATCATTGGTGGTGGTCAGGTCCGGCACGTCGAACACGTCACGCAGGGTGAACCCCGCTGCTCCCTGATGCGGCACCACAAGGTCGGGGTTGTTGGCCACCGCGAAATGCACCGGTATGGGCGTGTCGGATGCCTGAATCGTCACCGGCTGATCGTGGTTCCTGATCAGAAGCGCGATCTGTTGCGTCAGATAGGAGCGGAACAGATCGGGCCGCGTCACCGTTGTCGCGTGGGTGCCGGGCTCGGATACGTGGCCAAAGCTCAGGCGGCTGTCGACTTGCGCATAGGACGAGGTCTTGATCCGGATTTCCGGGTAATAGGCCCGGTACCGTTCGGCCGGTACGCCTTGTTCCATTGCGATAGCAAAGCTGTTGCACAGAAACTGCGTTGCCTTTTCGTACAGCTCTTCCAGACGGGTCACTGCGGCAGCGGGATCTGTAAACTTTTCAGGCGACGGGACGTTGGGTGTTTTAATTATTGTCATGCAAGAGGTTCCAGAAGATCGATCTTTTTGAATGTGCGCACGTCTACTAACCCCAGATCGGAGATCCGCAATTCCGGAATAACGACGAGGGCCAACAGCGAGTGCTGCATGTAAGCGTTGTTCAGCTGACAGCCGCAGGCCAGCATAGCTTCGACCATCTTGTCCGCTTTGGCAGCAACCTCGGCGGCGGGGCTGTCGGACATCAGCCCGGCAATCGGCAACTCCACCAGCGCCAGTTCCTCTCCATCGCGGAAGATCGTGATGCCACCGCCGATCTCGGCCAGCCGGTTTGCAGCCAGCGCCATCTGTTCCCGTTCGGTGCCGACTACGATCATATGGTGGCTGTCGTGGGCCACGGTCGAGGCCATGGCCATTTTGCCCTGATACCCGAAGCCCGAGACAAAAGCGTTCGTCACCCCTCCGGTTGCGCGGTGGCGTTCGACCAGCGCGATCTGGCAGACGTCGCCTTCGCCCTCGACCAGTCCGCCGATAATCGGCAATTCCGCCTTCAGCGCCTTGGTCGGGGCCTGGTTTTCGACCACGCCGATCACATTGGCCTGAACACGGTTGGCACCGGCCGGGGCCTTGATCTCAAAATCCACCTGCGAAAGATTATGGCCCAGATGCACCGTTTTGCGCGCAGGTTCGGGCCAATCCAGATGCGGGCAGTCCACCTTGATCGCGCCATCCTGGGCCACGATCTGACCGCGTGCGATAACCATTTCGATGGGCAATTCGGTCAGGTCCGAGCTGAGAATGACATCCGCCCGTCGCCCTGGCGTGATTGAACCGATCTCACGTTCTAAACCGAAGTGGGTGGCTGTGTTGATCGTCGCCATCTGTAGCGCGACCAGCGGGTCGCATCCGCAGGCAATTGCGTGACGCACCACCCGGTTCATATGGCCGTCATTGACCAGTGTTCCGGAGTGGCAATCATCCGTGCACAGGATGAAATTGCGCGGGTCCAGCCCTTTTTCAGTCACAGCCGTGATCTGGCTTTCGACGTCATACCAGGCTGAACCCAGCCGCATCATCGACCGCATTCCCTGCCGCACGCGGGCAATGGCGTCAGCCTCACAGGTACCTTCGTGATCGTCTGCCGGGCCACCTGCTACATAAGCCGCGAAATCAGGCCCTAAATCAGGTGAAGCGTAATGCCCGCCCACGGTCTTACCCGCCCGCTGAGTAGCTGCGATCTCGGCCAACATCTTTGCGTCACCATGAATCACACCGGGGAAATTCATCATCTCACCCAGCCCGATGATACCGGGCCAGTTCATCGCCTCAACCACGTCATCGGGCGTGATCTCATAGCCTGTGGTCTCCAACCCCGGAGCCGAGGGCGCACAGGACGGCATCTGGGTAAAGATGTTCACCGGCTGCATCAGCGCCTCGTCATGCATCATGCGTACGCCGTCCAGCCCCAGCACATTAGCAATCTCATGCGGGTCGGTGAACATCGAGGTGGTGCCATGCGGAATCACCGCGCGGGCAAATTCGGCCGGGGTCAGCATGCCCGATTCGATATGCATATGGGCATCGCACAGACCCGGCAGCATGTAACGCCCGTGCGCCTCGACGATTTGCGTGTCGGGGCCAATGCAATGCGACGCATCCGGCCCGACAAAGGCTACGCGCCCATTGGAAATGGCGATGTCATGATCGGGCAGCGCCTCACGGCTGTGGACATTGACCCAGATCCCGCCACGAACGACCAGATCCGCGGCCTCGCGTCCTGCGGCAACTGCAATTAATTGGGGGGCGACATCGGGCCAGCTTGGGAAGGGCGTATTTTCCATGGCTCAACTTTCCCAATTGCGGGGAAAGGTGCAACCCCCAGAGCGCAGCTATCATCGATCCGTCACGCAGCGCGCCAGCGCTGCCCGGCCCAACCAGAGGAGATGTCGCGCAGCGGCATTGACGATGGGCGGGAGTGCCCCGGTCACGCCAACCGGTCCGCCTCCATCTCGCGCCGCAGCCAATCGGCAAAGGCCAGTGCCCCCGGAGTTTCTTCGGCCTGTGGGGACAACAGCAGGTAATAGGCCTCGGGCATCACCGCGCGGTGGGCAAAAGGCGCTACCAATCGCCCCTGCCGGATCAGGTCGCGGGCGATGGTGTCATGGGTCAGGCAGAGCCCGCCTCCGGCCATCGCCACGGACAGGCTGACCAGATAGGTGGTCGAATAGGTTATTGGCGGGTTTTTCCAGTTCAAAGGCTGATCTTCTGCCCAACTTGCCCAGTTGGACATCAGGTTGGAACAGTCAAACAGCGGCTGCTGCTGCAACGTGTCCAGTGTCACCTCGTACCCAGGGGCGCAGACCGGATAATAGTGATCGGTCCGCAGCATTTCGGTACGCACCGTATCGGAGGGCCGCAGCGAATAGCGGATTTCCACCGCAGCGCCCTCGGCCATTTCGCGTGGTTCCCACAGTTCGGTAAAGATGTTCAGTTGCACCTCGGGGTGTTCGGATCGAAACTGGGGCAGGCGCGGGGCCAGCCAGTTGACCGCAAAACTGATGTTGCTTTGTACCTGCACCGCGTTTTGCTGCGCCCCGGTGACAGCTTGCGTGCCGCGCACCAGTGTCCGAAACGCCTCGCGCACCACTGGCAGGTAGGTGATGCCAGCTTCGGTCAGTTCGAGAGCGCGCGGGCGGCGCAGGAACAGTGGCTGACCCAGGTAGCCTTCCAGCGATTTGATCTGCTGACTGACCGCGCTTTGGGTCATGTTCAGGTCCCGGGCCGCTCCGGTAAAGGACAGATGCCGGGCCGAGGCCTCGAACGTGCGCAGCCAGCCCAGGGGAGGAAGCGAATTCTGCATGTGCATAACCCTGCCATTAGTTCAGCTAATGAGATAGGTCTGTTTTTTTCGTTGGTCAAACATTCGCGCCGCAGGCACGTTTTTCCTATGTCCGAGCTATTCCAACAGGAGCCCGCAATGACCGTCACCAACCTGCGCCCCAATATCGACCACTGGGCGGAACGCGTTGATCTTGCCGCCACTTTCCGCTGGACCGAACGGCTGAACATGCATGAAGGCGTGGCCAATCATTTCAGCCTTGCGGTGAATGAAGACGGCACGCAGTTCCTGATGAACGCCAACCAGATGCATTTCGCGCGGATCAAGGCGTCGAACCTGCTGTTGCTTGATGCCAAAGACCCGGACGTGATGTCTCAGCCCGGTGCGCCCGATCCAACCGCTTGGGGTCTGCACGGATCGATCCACCGACACTGCCCGCATGCGCGCTGCGTGATGCATGTGCATTCGATCTTTGCCACCGTGTTGGCATCTCTGGCGGACAGTTCGCTGCCGCCGATCGATCAGAACACGGCCACTTTCTTCAACCGCTATGTGGTCGATCAGGAATTTGGTGGATTGGCCTTTGAAAGCGAGGGCGAGCGCTGCGCCGGGATGCTGTCGGACCCGAAAAAGAAGGTCATGATCATGGGCAATCATGGCGTGCTGGTGATCGGCAGCGACCCCGCGGATACCTTTAACCGGCTCTATTATTTCGAACGTGCGGCGGAGACCTATATCCGTGCGCTGCAAACCGGTCAGCCCCTGCGTGTGCTGTCGGACGAGATTGCCGAGAAGACTGCAGAGGAACTGGACGACTATCCTGATCAGGCCGAGGCACATCTGCGCGAGATCAAGGCTTTGCTGGATGCCGAAGGCTCCGACTACGCCACATAAAGGGTACCGCCATGACTGACACCGCTCAGGACCCCGAAGCCGCCCGCTGGCATTATCACCCCGAGGGGCCGGTGGGGCTGAATCCGCTGTTCAACTGGCCTCCGCGCCCTGCTGCCGTGTTGAAATGGTATAGCGGCGCGTGGCTGCAGATCACGGCGCTGACATTATGCATGGTACTGGCCGTCACAGCCTACGCGTTCTTCTTTCCGGCGTTGGAGACGATGCAAAGCTTTGCGCCGGGTTGGATGTTCCGCATTTGGCTGCTGAACATGGTGCCGCAGATCCTGGTCGCTGGCAGCCTGCATTGGTGGCTTTACATGCGCAAAGGCCAGGGCATGTACAAGAAATTCGACCGTCGGGACTTGACCCGCAACAATGGGAATTTCACATTCCGCAATCAGGTCTGGGACAATATCTGGTGGACGCTGGGCAGCGCGATGACCGTGGCGACCGTCTATCAGTGGGTGATCTACTGGGCGATGGCCAACGGTTATGTGCCCACTGTCACCTGGGCCAGCGCGCCGGTCCGGTGTGTGGTGTGGATGCTGTTCATTCCGATGTGGTCGGGGCTGCATTTCTACTGGGTGCACAGGCTGGAACATCACCCCAAGCTCTATAAACACGTCCACGCCGTGCATCACCGGAACGTCAATATCGGGCCGTGGTCGGGGATTTCGAACCATTGGTATGAGAACCTGCTCTACTTCACGACCTACTTCATCCACCTGATCGTGCCGTCACATCCGCTGCATGTGCTGTTCCATACCTACTTCCAGCAGATCAGCCCGGTCCTGTCGCATTCAGGCTTCGAAAAGCTGAAGGCCGGGAATACCGATGCCGCCCGTGCCGGGGATTTCTTTCACCAGCTGCATCACCGGTACTTCGAGTGCAACTATGGCACCTCTGAGATCCCCTTTGATAAGTGGTTCGGCACCTATCATGACGGTTCAGCCGAGGCGACGACGCGGACCCGGGCGTTCAAGAAACAGATGTATACGTAAGGGTCAGGTCCTCTCGAACAATGCAATCAGCGCGGTGTCGTCCTTGTTGGGACCCACGGCCAGATCGCCGTAAATCCGCACCTCGGGCAGGGTCAGGTTTTGTATCTGACCCTGTGCCAGTTTGTGCAAAGCCTCGGCAAAACCCAGTGTTTCATAGTGCTGCGCATTGATTGACAGGGCAAATTGCGCGCCAGGGCGGGCAACACGCAGAAGGGCGGGCAGGGCCTCTGGCCCCAGATGGCCATGAGTGAACGTGCCGGATGACACAATCCCCGAATAACACTCACCCGGAACGGGGATGCCCTGGTTCAGATCGGCCTCGATCGCATCACGATAAATGTCCTTGCGCATGGCCTGATCCAGCATTTCGGCGCTGATGTCGGTGGCGTCGATCGGACCAACACCTAACCCGGCCAATACTGCGCCACATAGTCCCGTGCCCGCGCCGACATCAAGGACCGGGCCTTGGCCGCCTGCCGCCACAAAGGCGCGGGCCGTGTGAATGTGGAGCTGGTAATCCTCGCGCGCGGCGAAGGTTTCGTCATAATCTCCGGCCCATTCGGCATAGAGTTCTTTGTGACCCTCGGGCGATGCCAGGGAATAAGCGGTGTGCAGGTTTGGTTTTTTCTCAGCCATGCCTAAAAGAAAGGCGCATTGAGGGATTCGAATCAAGTATTCAAGCGCAGGTGCTTGCATCTGCCGGGATTGCGGATCATCAAAGGCGACATGACAGGAACTCTATTTTCGTTCGGCCACGGATACTCGGCGCAAGCCTTGTCCCAGCTACTGGACCCACAAGGTTGGCGCATCATCGGCACCACCCGCGACCCCGCCCAAGCCCCCACCATTCGTGCATCCGGCGCTGAGCCATTGATCTGGCCCGGACAGACACCGGAACTGGACGGGGTGACGCATCTGCTGATCTCAACGGCACCCAGCAAGGACGGTGATCCTGTATTGTCCGCGTTGCAGGACGAGATCACCGCGCGTGCCGCGCAATTCAAATGGGTCGGCTACCTGTCGACGACCGCCGTTTATGGCGATCATCAGGGGGAATGGGTGGATGAAACCACGCCGCCCACACCCACGGCCGAGCGGGGCCGTTGGCGGGTCAAGGCGGAACAGCATTGGCAGAGCATCCCCGGATTGCCTGTCCATATCTTCCGGCTGGCCGGTATCTATGGCCCCGGTCGCGGTCCGTTTTCCAAGCTCAAGCGAGCGGGAATGCGGCGCATCATCAAGCCCGGGCAGGTGTTTTCCCGCATTCACGTAGCCGACATCGCGCAGGTTCTGGCTGCGTCGATGGCCGCACCCAATCCCGGCGCTATATACAACGTCTGCGATGATGAGCCGGTGCCGCCGCAGGACGTAATCGCTTATGCCGCCGAGCTGCAGGGCCTGCCATTGCCGCCTGCAGTTCCGTTTGATCAGGCCGATCTGACGCCGATGGCCCGCAGTTTCTATAATGAAAACAAGCGCGTCCGTAATGACCGGATCAAGGATGAGCTGGGCGTGCACCTTCTGTATCCGGACTATCGCGCCGGGCTTGAGGCCCTGATGGAAGACACCTGAGGATCAGCCTGCGGCCTTGATCAGGTCGGCGGCTTTCTCGGCGATCATGATGGTCGGTGCATTGGTGTTGCCCGAGATCAGCGTCGGCATCACTGAGGCATCAATCACACGCAGCCCCTCGATCCCACGCACACGCAGTTCCGGGTCAACCACGGCCATCTCATCCACCCCCATCTTGCAGGTTCCGACCGGGTGATAGATCGTATCGGCGCGGTCGCGGATATGCCGTTCCCAATCGGCGTCGGTGCGGGCAGTGTCGGTTCCGAACATCTCTTTGTGCCGGTATTTTGCGAGGGCGGGGGCCTCGAGGATCTCTCGCATCATCCGCGCGCCTTTGATCAGCGTGGCCAGATCGCGGTCGTCGGACAAAAACGCCGGGTCGATGGTGGGCGCAGCAAAGGGATCGGCGCTGTTCAGGCCAACCGTTCCACGGCTTTCGGGGCGCAGTTTGCAGACATGGCAGGCGAACCCGTGGCCGAAATGCAGCTTGCGGGCGTGATCATCGACCAGTGCGATGGTGAAATGCAGCTGAATATCAGGCCGGTCCAGATCGGCTGCGGTTTTCAGAAACCCCGCCCCTTCGGCAAAGGGTGTCGCAGCCATCGACACGCCGGTCTTTCGCCAGCGCAGAAGATGTCGGGTCAGGTTTACCGATGCCGTCGGGCTGATCCCGAAATTGTCGGTGTCCCTGGTTTTGTAGGACAGGATGAAATCCAGATGGTCCTGCAGGTTCTTGCCCACACCGGGCAGGTTGTGACGGACGCCGATGCCGTGTTTGGTCAGGTCCTCTGCGGCCCCGATCCCGGACAGTTGCAGCAAGTGTGGGGATTTCAGCGCGCCGGCGCAGATCAGAACCTCACGCTTGGCCCTGACCGTGATGTCTGGCCCTTTGGCTTTCTTTTTGTAGATCACCCCGGTCGCGCGCTTGCCGTCAAAGGTCAGCTCTTTGGCATGGGCCTGAGTGATGACCGTCAGGTTGGGGCGGCCGATGACAGGAAAAACATAGGCCGCTGCGGCCGAGCACCGCTCGCCGTTTTTGGCCGGGTCGTGGAACTGTGTGACCTGATAAAGGCCGACCCCTTCATTGTCGCCGCGATTGAAATCATCAGTGCGGCGGTGCTGCATCTGCTCGGCCGCTTCGATGAATGCATGAGTGATCGGGCGCGGCTCTTTCTGGTGTGACACCTGCAGCGGGCCGCTGGCGCCATGCAGGTCATCGGCGCCGTCCTCATTGTTCTCGGACCGTTTGAAATAGGGCAGCACACTGTCCCAGCCCCAGCCGGTACAGCCCAGTTCTTCCCAGCCGTCATAGTCCTGACGATGGCCCCGTACATAAAGCATCGCATTGATCGCGCTGGACCCGCCCAGTGCCTTGCCGCGCGGTTGATATCCACGCCGCCCGTTCAGCCCCGGTTGAGGCACCGTTTCAAAAGCCCAGTTGTTGATCTTGGGACGACCGGGCAGGGCGGCAACAACGGCCGAAGGCATTCGGACCAGAATGCTGTCGCCGCGCCCGCCGGCCTCGAGCAGGCAAACGCTCTTGCTTGGGTCTTCGCTCAGACGGCTGGCAAGCACCGAACCTGCGGACCCGCCGCCGACAATGACATAGTCGAATTCCATTCCGATTTCCCCTCCTGCCCGACCGGGCGGAGCGATGCCCAGGTCAGCCTTGTCTAAGACTGTGGCCGAGCGGCTGGAAAAAACAATTGCCGTATCCGGGGTGTGACCCAAGGTTACTATTGTCTGGTAGGATCAAATCTAAAAGTATCATAATCATTTCCTATTAAACTCATCACTAAACAAAACTTTTTTGCATGGCTTTGGTTTGCTACTTCTTTAAGGGACAAGACAACAGAGTCGCCAATACCTTGCTCGGGACGCACTACGCATCCTTGGCGGGGTAAAAGTGTCATCTAGATGTGCTCTTGATCGACCGAGTTTTGACCGCGCGAACCTGCCGGAAATTAGCCAGGATTGGAGATCGATATGGACGGAAGTGATAACCCCAAAACGGGCGGTTGCCCGGTAATGCACGGCGCGGGTACCCGGTCGAACCGGGATTGGTGGCCGAACCAGCTGAACCTGTCGATCCTGCACCAGAACACGCCGGCGTCGAACCCGTTGGGTGCGGATTTTGACTATGCCGAAGAATTCAAGAAGCTGGACATGAAGGCGCTGAAAGAAGACCTTTATGCGCTGATGACGGACTCGCAGGACTGGTGGCCTGCGGATTATGGCCATTATGGCGGTCTGTTCATCCGCATGGCCTGGCACAGCGCCGGTACGTACCGGACGGCGGATGGCCGTGGCGGTGCCTCGACCGGCAACCAGCGGTTCGCGCCGCTGAACAGCTGGCCGGACAATGGCAATCTGGACAAAGCGCGCCGTCTGCTGTGGCCGATCAAGCAGAAATACGGCAACCAGCTTTCCTGGGCTGACCTGATGATCCTGGCCGGGAACTGCGCCATCGAGTCGATGGGCGGCAAGACCTTCGGCTTCGCCGGTGGCCGCGAAGATATCTGGGCGCCGGAAGAAGACATCTATTGGGGCTCGGAAACAGAATGGCTCGCCCCGACCGACAACCCGCACAGCCGCTACTCGGGTGAACGCGATCTGGAAAACCCGCTGGCAGCTGTGCAGATGGGTCTGATCTACGTGAACCCCGAAGGCCCGGATGGGGAACCGAATGTTCTGGCCTCGGGTCGCGACATCCGTGACACCTTTGGTCGGATGGCGATGAATGACGAGGAAACCGTCGCTCTGGTTGCCGGTGGCCATACCTTTGGCAAAGCGCATGGTGCGGGTGACCCCGATCTGGTGGGTCCGGACCCTGAAGCCGCCCCGATTGAGGACATGGGTTTTGGCTGGATCAACAAGTTTGGGTCCGGCAAGGGCGACGACACCACCACCTCGGGCATCGAGGGCGCATGGACCGCGAACCCGATAAAATGGGACAATGGTTATTTCGACCTGCTGTTCGGCTATGACTGGAACCTGACCAAGAGCCCCTCGGGTGCTTATATCTGGGAACCGGTCGGCGTTAAGGAAGAAGACATGGCCCCGGCGGCGCATGATCCGTCGAAAAAGGTCAAAACCATGATGACCACCGCCGACATGGCGATGCGCATGGACCCGATCTATGGCCCGATCTCGAAGCGCTTCCACGAGAACCCGGAGGAGTTCGCAGAAGCCTTCGCCCGCGCGTGGTTCAAACTGACCCATCGCGACATGGGTCCGCGAGCGGCCTATATCGGCCCGGAAGCCCCGACCGAAGAACTGCTGTGGCAGGATAATGTCCCCGCCGTGGATCACGATCTGGTTGACGATGCCGATGTGGCGGACCTGAAAGCCAAGATCGCTGCAAGCGGCCTGTCGGTGTCCGAGCTGGTTTCGACCGCATGGGCCTCGGCCTCGACTTTCCGCGGGTCTGATAAGCGGGGCGGAGCCAACGGCGCCCGCATTCGTCTTGCTCCGCAGAAAGACTGGGATGTGAACGAGCCGATGAAACTGTCAAAGGCGCTGGATGCGCTGCAAGGCGTGCAGACGGCGTTCAACGCTGCGCAGTCGGGCAACAAGAAAGTGTCCCTGGCCGATGTGATCGTGCTGGCTGGTGCCGTCGGTGTCGAACAGGCCGCCAAAGCTGGTGGTCAGGATGTCGAAGTTCCGTTCACTCCGGGACGTACAGACGCGACGCAAGAGCAGACGGATGTGGACAGCTTCGCAGTGATGGAGCCAATTGCTGACGGCTTCCGCAACTATCAGAAGGCCGACTACACGGTCTCGCCGGAAGAGCTGCTTGTCGACCGGGCGCAATTGCTGACACTGTCCGCGCCCGAGATGACGGTGCTTGTTGGTGGTCTGCGTGTGCTGGGCGCCAATTTCAGCGACAGCGCGCATGGCGTGTTTACTGACCGCGTCGAAACACTCAGCAATGACTTCTTCACCAACATTCTGGACATGAGCACCGAATGGAAGCCCGCAGGCAAGGGCGTCTACGAGGGTCGCGACCGCGCCAGCGGTGAGGTCAAATGGACCGGCACACGCGTTGATCTGGTCTTTGGCTCGAATTCGCAACTGCGGGCGCTGGCCGAGGTCTATGGTCAGGCAGATGCCGAGGGCAAATTCGTCTACGACTTTGTCTCGGCCTGGAACAAGGTGATGAACGCAGACCGCTTCGATCTGAAGTAAGAAGGAACAACCACTCACGAAGCGACGCCGCCCGTAGAGACTCGGGCGGCGTTTTCTTTGGCCAGGCCCCGCGTGCATACCGAGCATTGGGTACGATTCCGTCTGAAGGCCAGCGTTATTTAGCTTCCTGTCGGTAAGTGCACGCGCCAGCAGAGAGAATTCTAAAGCTAACCTGTTGTTTTTATTAATATGAACAAATTTCTGCTGAGAAATGTGAAGTTTTTTCAAAATGGGGGTTGCAGGCCCCAGACCTAATCCGTAAATACCCCTTCACCGGCGCTGCTGAGGCGCTTGGGACGCACCGGTGAGACGGTGGGACGGGCCGGAGAGACGGTTGAGACGCTCAGGAGAGACTG
>NZ_JBQFTM010000004.1:0-395343 GCF_056538605.1 Ruegeria sp. BF7
GGCCCCATGACCATCGCATGCCTGCTGGCCAACACTCTCACAGCATGCTGCCGCACAAACAAACTACCAGAACCAGAAGGCCTGACCGCCTAGTAATGGCGTCGCGGGTTATGCCGGACAGTGCGACTGCGGCCAATCGGTATTGGCGCGATGCCGGGCGCAACACGCGTCTGGCGATCATTTCGATAGGTGAATCTGTCTCAAATGCTGCGCGGACTCGGGCTGTTATGGCTCGCGCCATGCGTATCGGAATGCCTCTGGATCAGGAGGTCTGGGGGCATCACATGTCTCAGGAGACCTGTCGGTCATTGCTGCAGCAGTTAAATAACTCTGACAGCATTTTTGCGGTTTTGGTGCTGCCTGATGTGCCGGAACACCTCGATATGACGGTTCTGAGGGCGGACTTGCATCGCCACAAGGATCTGATGCGACCGGGCGCGTGGCATTGTGCGGGACCGGTACGACCGGGCGAAATAGACAGCATTGTTGACAGCGCGATTGCGGCACATCGATTTCATAATTCAGCGCTTTCTGGCCCGTCGTATCAAAACGCCAGATAGCCGATACCTGCAAACGCGACGAAACAACCCAGCCATTGGCGTATCACCATTTCTTCGCGCAATACTGCCCATGCCAGCACAACTGTCAGCAACCCAAAAACCGACGCCGCGACCGAGGCAAATTGTGCGTTGGGCAACCCACCCGCTGCGATCACGCTAAGGATGGCGACCGCATCCAGAACACCCATCACGCACAAAAGCGGCAGGGCTTGTGACCCGGGCCAGATTGACCTGCGCGATGCCAAGGCGATCATTCCCAGAGCAAAGATTGCAGTCAGCCGGCTAACCAGAGAGACCGTGTATTCATCACTCAGCTCAGTTGCATATTGTCCAAGCGCAAAGGCGGTGGCGAACCCAACTGCTGCAAGTAATGACAGCACCGCTGTTGGGCCGGCAGCTGGGTAAGAAGTCGTGTCGCGTTCAGATTTGGCCGCGACGACGGAAACTCCGACACCGATCGCTATGACAGCCAGCCAATGTAGTGGGCTGACACTTGCACCACGCCAGATGGCCAGCGATACGGACAGGACCGGATAGCTCGCGACAAGCGGCGCAACCAACCGGACCGGACCGCGCTGAAAGGCAGCATACATACTGACGCCCGCCAACAGATAGCAACCGCCGGCTGCAACCGCGCTGATCGTTGCGGTACCGGGGATCGGATCAAAGGCACCCAACGTTGCCACCAGGCCGAACTGAAGCACCGCACCTGAAATCAGCACAGCCATAAGCGATGCAATTACGCTGACAGACTGGCTGACATAGCGCACCGCAAGATCGTGTATACCCCAGCAAAGAGCGGCCAGCAGGCCGAGCGCCAGCGCATTCATTCCTTCATCACCATCACCGGTTTCACGTAGATCCACCTCTGAACCTGAGTACGTCAATATGTCACTGTTGATAAACTTATTTTCCTGTTATGCAATATTGGCGATGCCAGAGATAAGAAAGGCAGGACATGAAATCCGCGATTGAGCAACTTGGTGGTGAGACCCGACTGCGCGCTCTGGTCGAGCGTTTCTATGACCGAATGGAAACAGATCCGGCAGCGTATTCGTTGCACAGGCTGCATTTTCGGGGACATGGGCTAAACCACACCAGGCAAGCTCAATTTGAGTTTCTCAGCGGATTTCTGGGTGGTCGCGCCTATTACCGCGAACGTTTCGGCCATATGGATCTGCGGGAAATTCATGCGCATATCCCCATACGGGAGGCCGATGCAGAGCTTTGGCTGGATACATTCGATGCTGCATTGGAAGATTGCGCGATGACCGGTCCGGTGGTCGACAAGATGCGCGCAACGCTTCGCAGGGCGGCGCTCATGTTGGTCAACGACGTTTCTGACTGGCGGTTAGAAGCAGATTCAGACGCTGATGCCGGGCAAATGTAAACGAAACGCTGCGATCATCACACCAACCATTCAGTTTTTCTGATCAGGATTGGCGCAGAGCAGAATAGATTTCAGATGTCATCCTGAACTGATCGGCGGCGATCTGATCGCTTTCATTTTCCATGGCAAGCGCTGCGTCGGCCGATCCTAGCCAGTCAACTGCGCATTGATGATTTGCTTGATCCCCCATCCAGGCGCTGATCGTGCCCTGAACAATTTCGGGATGAAATTGAACGCCCCACGCACGGTCCCCCACGCGTATCGCTTGAACTGAGCATCCATCTGATCCTGCCAGAACGGCCGTATCGGATGGTAGTTCTGCGGCGGCCACCCCATGCCACTGAAGCACAGGAAACTGCCGGGGCAGAGAGCCGAACAGGGGATCTTCAAGTCCGTTGTCGGTCAGTTCGACAGGCAGCACGCCGATTTTCGGGAAATGCATGCGGGCGCAGGTGCCGCCAAGCGCATCTATCAATATTTGATGTCCCAGGCATATACCAAAATATGGCCGATTGAGATCACGTACCCACGTCTTGATGGCCTGCTTTTCAATTTTTAGCCAAGGGTAGGTCTCGGTCTCCCAAACATCCATCGGCGGAATAGACTGCCCTTTATAGAGGTGCACGATCTGCATTGCATCTTCATGACGGGCAATATGGTCACAAAACGTACCTGGACCCTCACCTTGGGTATGCTGGAATATGAGAACGTTCATGATTTGCCTCTGTTGCCCTGATCAAAAGAAACCGGGCCGCAGCTTGCGCCGCGGCCCAAACACCCGATCCTGATGCCCGGCTTAAATATCCAGCGTGTTTTCCTTTTCCCAGCGCGAGAAATGCGACACAAAAGAATTCCACTCCTGATGCTTCATCTTCAGGAAAGCAGACGAAAACTCGGCACCCATTATGGCCTTCAGGTCTTTGTCCTTGTCATACTCACGCAGGGCATCAAGCATGTTCAGGGGAAGTTTCGGTGCGCCGCGTACCTTATGGCCTTCGGCATACATATCGATGTCCCAGCGCTTGCCGGGATCTGCCTTGGATCGGATACCTGACAGCCCAGCTGCGATGATGACGGCCTGCAGCAGATAGGGGTTGGTTGCTCCGTCCGGCAGGCGCAACTCAAACCGTCCTGGGCCAGGGACACGTACCATGTGAGTCCTGTTGTTACCGGTCCATGTCACAGTATTGGGCGCCCAAGTCGCACCTGACATTGTGCGCGGCGCGTTGATGCGCTTGTAGCTGTTCACCGTGGGATTGGTGATCGCAGCAAGTGCTGAGGCATGTTTCATGATGCCGCCGAGGAAGTGTTTGCCGCGCTCTCCCAAACCGACCTCACCAGTGGGGCCTTCGCCTTCGCCTGCAAACACATTGGTCTTGGCCGCATCACCCGGCGCATCCCAGACGGAGATATGAGCGTGACAACCGTTACCCGTCAGACCTTCGACCGGTTTCGGCATGAAGGTTGCCCGCAGACCGTGCTTTTCTGCCACCGATTTGGTCATAAACTTGAAGAAAGAGTGCTTATCTGCAGTGCGCAGAACGTCGTCAAATTCCCAGTTCATCTCAAACTGGCCGTTGGCGTCTTCGTGATCGTTCTGATAGGGCCCCCAACCCAGCTCCAGCATGTAGTCGCAGATCTCACGAACGACATCATAGCGACGCATGACCGCCTGCTGGTCGTAGCAGGGCTTCTCTGCCGTATCGAATGGGTCGCTAATCTGCTCACCGTCCGGTGTCAGCAGAAAAAACTCGGCCTCGATACCGGTCTTGACATGCATGCCTTCGTTCGCAGCCTCGTTGATCAGGCGGCGCAATACGTTGCGCGGGGCTTGCGCGACATCGCTGCCTTCCATGACGCAGTTGCCTGCCACCCAGGCCACTTCGGGCTTCCACGGTAATTGAATGACAGATGAAGGGTCCGGCACTGCCAGCATGTCGGGATGCGCCGGAGTCATATCCAGCCAGGTGGCGAACCCTGCGAATCCTGCGCCGTCTTCCTGCATCTCGGCGATGGCCTGCGCGGGTACCAGTTTGGCCCGCTGTCCACCAAACAGATCGGTGAACGAGATCATGAAGTATTTGACGCCATTTTCTTTTGCGAAAGCTGCGAGATCTGTTGTCACGATGGCTTTCCTTTCCCTGTTGAATTCTAGTTTTTCAAAGCAAAAACGCGGCCCCCATCAGGGAGCCGCGCAGCATCATTTCAGAACCCTTCCTTGCCCGGGTACCAACTGGTTCCCGCCAGCGGCACCCGCGCCATGGCGGCGGCCTCCATTGTCAGGGCACACAGGTCTTCAGGTTCGAGATTGTGAAGGTGATTGTGACCACAGGCGCGCGCAATGGTCTGTGCCTCAAGCGTCATCACCTTCAGATAGTTGCGCAGCCTGCGGCCCGCATCAACCGGATCCAGACGGGCAGCCAGGTCGGGGTCCTGTGTGGTGATCCCCGCCGGATCCTGACCTTCGTGCCAGTCGTCATATGCACCGGTTGTCGTGCCCAGCTTCTGGTACTCGGGTTCCCATTTGGGATCGTTGTCCCCAAGGGCCACCAGAGCGGCTGTGCCAATGGCGACCGCGTCGGCTCCGAGCGCCAAAGCCTTGGCCACATCGGCTCCGGTGCGAATGCCGCCCGAAATAACCAACTGAACCTCGCGGTGCACGCCCAGATCCTGCAATGCCTGAACGGCCGGGCGGATGCAGGACAGCGTGGGCAACCCGACATGTTCGATGAACACGTCCTGTGTTGCTGCGGTCCCGCCTTGCATGCCATCCATGACTACAACGTCTGCTCCGGCTTTCACCGCCAGTGCGGTGTCATAATAGGGGCGGGTGGCGCCAACCTTGACGTAGATTGGCACTTGCCAGTCTGTGATTTCCCTAAGTTCGAGAATTTTGATCTCAAGATCATCCGGCCCTGTCCAGTCGGGATGACGACAAGCGGAACGCTGGTCGATCCCCTTCGGCAGGGTCCGCATCTCGGCCACACGGTCGCTGATCTTTTGACCCAGCAGCATACCTCCGCCGCCGGGTTTGGCACCCTGGCCGACCACGACTTCAATCGCATCCGCCTTGCGCAGATCATTCGGGTTCATGCCGTAGCGCGACGGCAGGTACTGATAGACCAGCTTTGTTGAATGGCCACGCTCTTCGGGCGTCATGCCGCCATCGCCGGTTGTGGTCGACGTGCCAGCGGCTGATGCGCCGCGACCCAAAGCCTCTTTCGCCGGACCGGATAGAGCACCAAAGCTCATGCCCGCGATGGTGATCGGGATATCCAGTTCTATGGGTTTCTTGGCAAAGCGGGTGCCCAGCGTCACCTTGGTTTCGCATTTTTCGCGATAGCCTTCTAACGGATAGCGCGAGATCGACGCCCCCAGAAACAGCAGATCGTCGAAATGCGGTACCTTGCGTTTCGCCCCTCCGCCACGAATGTCATAGATTCCCGTCGCTGCGGCGCGTCGGATCTCGGCATTGATTGGATTGGAAAACGTCGCCGACTGGGTCGGCAGGGTGCGGGGGATCTGATCGTCCATATCTTTCATACCCTTCTTCCTCAGTAAGCGGCGGAATTGTCGATGTCGAAGTTGTAAAGCTGACGGGCCGAACCATAGCGTTTGAACTCTTCCGGCTTGGCGTCGCTGTCCGCGCGATCCAGCAGATCCCTCAGGATATCCAGATGCTCGGGGCGCATTTCCTTCTCAATGCAATCAGCGCCAAGGCTCTTGACCGAACCGCGCACAAACAGACGCGCTTCGTAAAGTGAATCCCCCAGCGCATCGCCTGCGTCCCCGCAAACCACCAGGTTTCCGGCTTGCGCCATGAAGGCGGACATGTGGCCGATATTGCCATGCACGACGATGTCAATGCCTTTCATCGAAATACCGCAGCGCGAGCTTGCATTGCCCTTGATCACCAGCAACCCGCCATGGCCGGTCGCCCCGGCATATTGGCTGGCGTCACCATCCACGATGACCTGACCGGACATCATGTTTTCGGCCACACCCGGCCCAACGGACCCTTCAACCTTGATAGTCGCCTGCTGGTTCATCCCGGCACAGTAGTAACCGGTCGAGCCTTTGACAGTTACCTCGATGGGTGCGTCCAGCCCGACGGCAATCGCGTGGCTGCCCTTGGGATTTACAATTTCCCAACGGGTCTGGTTGCTCTCGGTGCTTTGAGCCTGCAGGGACGAATTCAATCCGCGCAGCCCGTCTGCCTCTAGATCATAGGTCTGCATATCAGGCGGCCTTTTCGTGGGTTGTGGGGCTGTCATTGTGCGACCAGAAATAGACGGTAGACGGTTCAGGTTCCCACACCCGGGCGTCTTCAATGCCTGGCAGGTTTACCAGGGCGCGGTATTCGCTACCAAAGGCCACATATTGGTCGGTTTCGGCCATCACCGCAGGCTTACAGGCGATTGGGTCACGTACGACGCCGAACCCGTCTTTGGTGCCCACAACAAAGGTAAAAAACCCATCCAGATCATCGATGCTGGATTCCAGAGCTTCACCCAGAGTGGCGCCTTTCATCATCTTCCATGTCAGGTATGCCGCGCCAACCTCGGTGTCGTTTTCGGTCTGGATGGTCACGCCTTCGCGGCGCAGCTTACGGCGTAATGAGTTGTGGTTGGATAGCGACCCGTTATGAACCAGACACTGATCGGATCCTGTGTTGAACGGGTGGGCGCCCATTGTTGTCACGGCGGATTCCGTCGCCATGCGGGTGTGCCCAATGCCGTGGGTGCCACTCATACCGCTGAGGCTGAAGCGCTCGGCGACATCCTTGGGCAGGCCGACTTCCTTGTAGATTTCGAGGCTTTCGCCGCGGCTCATGATCCTAACCGATGGGCGGATCTCGGCTAGCGAAGCGCGCGCGGCTTCGAACTGACCGCGGGGAATTTCCAGAACGGTATGAGTGTCGTTGTTTGTCTGACCAACGGTTGCACCCAAACTTTTGCCCAACTCATCAGCCAAGCCGACAAAGTCGTTTTCGGGGTTGGGGGACTGAACCGTAATCTTGGTTTTGCCTTCCGATTCTGCGCCATAGATCGCAATACCGGCGCTGTCGGGGCCACGGTCTGTCATAGTGATCAGCATGTCTGTCAGCATATTGCCCAGTTGGGGCGCAAGAGACTGGTCTTTGAGGAATAATCCAACAATTCCGCACATGGCTGGCAGATCTCCTTGTGTGTTTCGTTACGATTCGACGGTACCAACAAATGAGCAGGACATCAATAATCATAGGAAAGTTTTTTTCCTTAGAGGCAATGGGCGCGATCTCTGATTTCGCGCCCATTGCTAGCTTTCAATGCTGGATCAATATCGTTCCAGCTGTGCCTTCACCTTTTCTTCGTCACCGGTATGGCGCGCCTTCTCTAAGTGCTCACCTTCCCGGACGAACTGGATGCGGTGCCAGCCAATCCAGAAAGCGACGCCGATGATGACCATTAGGAACTCATAGCCCTGGAAGGGGTAGATCGGTCCGACCTCGGCCAGATCAACAGCCCAGCTTGTATATCCATTCGTAGACATATCTTTCTCCCTTACTTCGCTGCTACGCCACGGGCGGCGAGCTCTTCTTTATCGGCCGCAATGATTGCTGCTTTCGCATCTTCGTAGGCATGGTGTTCTGCATAATCGAGACCCTGAAGTTCAACCTCTTCCGGGATGCGAAGCACACCTGCCGCAGCTTGAAGCCTCGCCAGAATCCAACCTGGCAGGAAACCAAGCACAAAGAACATGATAACGGCACCGGTGATCTGTCCGACCGGGTTAATCGTTGCATAGCCTTCGTATGGCGAAGACGGTACGCCCCAGAGGACAAAACCCGAGATCACCAGGCCAACGAACCCTGCATATCCATGCACGGCAACGGCACCAACGGCATCGTCCAGCTTGAATCGACGTTCAACCCAATAGTGCAGCTTGTAGACGATCACGACACCGATTGCGGCAATAATCATCGCCTGGATCGGGTGATACAGATCGTTACCCGCCGAAGCAGTGATAATACCTGCCAGACCGCCCGAGAACGTCCAGAAGGCGTCGCCCTTGGACACCACATAAGCCGCCATCAAACCACCCGACAGTGACATCAGGAAGTTGAAGGTGATCGCCGACAACGTGGTCGGGGCCAGATAGATGTTGGTTGCTGTCCAAGTTACGCCGGTGATCTGTCCGTCGATCCCTTCGGGCGAAATCGCAGGCACATTGCATGCGGCGTAGAACCCCCAGAACCCGGTGTAGATCAGGAAAATCCCGATTGTTAGCAGCCAGGGATTGTGTGGCGGAATGTCCCGCGGCGTGCCGTCTTTGGCGAACTTGCCAAGGCGCGGTCCCAGAACCATGATGACACCCAAGGCGTAACCGCCTGCGATCGCGTGGATAACACCAGAGGCGTAAGCATCATGGTAACCTAGGATTCGTACCATCCAGCCGCCATAGTGCCAGCCCCATGCGGCATCGATAATCCACCAGACAGATCCGATCATAACGGCGTGAACCCATAAGGCTGAAGACCTGATCCTTTCTATCACGGACCCCGAAACGATTGAGGCTGCAGTCCACGAGAACAGCAGGAAGGCGGCCCAGAAGACCCCCGTGATTCTATCTCCCAGGTTTGTCGCCATTGTGTCGGCCCAAGGCAGGTTCGCGGCGCCCGCCTCGGCGTCCAAACCGCCCCAGAACGGGAAATTCGGGAACGCCCAGTAAATCCACCATCCAAAGAAGAAGAATGTGACCGTCACCAACGGGATGATCATGATGTTTTTCATCAATGTGTGCATATGGTTACGGGCCCGGCTGGCGCCGACCTCGTACATGCAAAAGCCCACATGGATGAGGAACATGAAAACGACCGTTACCCAGTAGTAAAACTCGGTAAAGACCGTCGTAAGTGCGTTTAGATTACCATCCACTTCGTAGTCTCCCTGTTGTTGCAGCAGGAGGTTCTTCTCCAGTTTTTCCTGCTGGGAAATTTTATGTACTCAGGGGACAATTTCATTGACGACCTGTCAATAGATATATGGGGCAAACATCTTTAACGACGGTGCCGCGGGCGCTTAATGAAGGATCGGTTTTTGTTGTAACGTATTGCAAAAAAACCGTTTTACGCAGCTCCGGAAGTCTACTTCAGGGTTCACAATTTGAAGGCAAATATTCCCATCAGGAAAAAAATCTGCACACAAGTATTGATTTTCAATCTGACATCGGCCTCAATATGGGCAACAAAAAGCAATCAACGGGAGACCTGAACCATGGCCATTCTTTGGAGGACGTCAGCCCTTGCGCAGCGCCATGCCGAGATCGGTGGCGAACTTGAGGACTGGAACGGAATGGGGACCGCCTGGTTCTATGACCACAGCCCTGAACGCGCCAAAGCAGACTATGAAGCGATCCGTACCAAAGCTGGTCTTATGGATGTTTCTGGTCTGAAAAAGGTCCACGTGGTCGGTGAAGATGCTGCCTATGTCATTGACCGTGTCACGACGCGCAATGTGGAAAAGATCATGCCGGGGCGGTCAACCTATGCCTCGATCCTGAATGCCGAAGGCAAGTTTGTTGATGACTGCATCATCTATCGCCTTTCGGTGAATACGTGGCTTGTGGTGCACGGCACAGGAACGGGCATGGAGCAGTTGACCTCGGTGGCTGCGGGCAAGAATTGCTCGGTCATTTTTGACGACGACATGCACGACATGTCCCTGCAGGGACCTGTGGCCGTAGATTTCCTGGCCAAACACATCCCTGGGATTCGCGATCTGGCCTATTTCGGTATCATGCAGACCAAGCTCTATGGCTGCCCGGTGATGATTTCGCGGACCGGCTATACAGGTGAGCGCGGGTACGAGATTTTCTGCCAGGCCAAGCATGCCGTACACCTGTGGGACAACATTCTGGCTGAGGGCAAGGATATGGGCATTGTTCCGGTCCAGTTCTCGACGCTCGATCTGTTACGTACCGAAAGCTACCTTCTGTTTTATCCAGGCGATAACTCGGAAACCTATCCGTTCAACGATGAAACCTGCGGCGATACGCTGTGGGAATTGGGTCTGGAATTCACCGTCTCACCGGGCAAAACCGGATTCATCGGGGCCGAAAACCATTATGCCTCTCAAGGCAAGGAACGGTTCAAGATCTATGGCGTCAAACTCGACGGCACGACCCCGGCGGACGAGGGTGCTGACCTTCTGCAGAACGGTGAAAAGGTCGGTGTTGTCACGTTCGGCATGTATTCCGAGATCAATGGCCACAATGTGGGCATTGCGCGGATGCCGGTCGCCTGTGCTTCGCCCGGCACTAAACTGACGGTGCGCAATGGTGATGGGACGGAAATAGCAGCGACTGCGGAAGAGATGCCGTTCTACGATCAGGACAAATCTATCAGAACCGCAAAGGGCTGAGTTTAAGGGGGCGCGACGGACACACCGTGGCGCCTTTTTGCTATTTGAGGGCACAATGTCGAAGTTCGAATTTCCCAAGTCAATCGCAAGCCGCCCGGTCTGGGGCACGCTAGAGGTTCGCCCGGGCGAACACCATCTCATGATCGCCGAGGCCGAAGGGGCCGAGGCCGTTCTTGACATCGCGACACCTGGCCTGATGGCCAAAACCCATCTGATCTACATTCCTAAAGGCACGGATTTTTCCGAAAGGCTGCAGGCGCTAAACCCCGCGCAATTCTACGAAGGCCCGTCCTACGAGGCCGCGCTGCAACGCATTCGCCGTGTGCTGGAGGACGCGCATATGGGATTACAGGTCTATCTGACCGGTTCTGAGGGCATGATGGGTCAGGCCATGAATGAGGTGATGGCGGTTGGCCTGCCACATACGGCGATCCAGACCGAGCATCGCGGTTCGGTCGCGCGTCGGATGCAATGCGTGCACTGCAAAGGCATCACCGAAAACGTCGAGATTGATCCGTTTGTCTGTTCGCATTGCGGGCTGAACCTGTTCGTGCGCGATCACTATTCTCGCCGTCTTGCCGCCTATCAGGGCGTCCGTGTCGACGCCGAAGATCATGGCAACGTGCCCAAGCCAAAGGGGATTTACGAATGAGCGGTGCCGAGAAAATCCAGGTCAAAGTCACCGAAATAACCCCGTTGAATGAGTTGGTGACGCGATTCCGGTTCGAACGTATAGACGGAGGCCAATTGCCGACCTTTTCGGGTGGGGCGCATACCGTTGTCGAAATGCAGGATGGTGGCATTACGCGGCTCAACCCCTATTCTCTGATGTCCGACCCGTTCGATCAGTCATCCTACACGATCTCGGTCCGGCGTGATGATGAGGGCAGGGGCGGTTCGCTTTTCATGCATCGTCAGGTCAAGCTGGGCGATGAAATGACCATCAGCTACCCGGTTAACCTGTTCTCGCTTGATTTGAGGGCCCGCAAGCACCTGTTTCTGGCCGGGGGTATCGGCATCACTCCGTTTCTGGCGCAGATCAAACAGCTTGAACTGTTGCACGGTCATTGGGAACTGCATTACGCATGTCGCAACAATGCATTGGCGTCTTATGCCGATCAACTGACAGACCGGCATCCGAACGAAACGCATTTGTACTACGACGATCAGAACCAGCAAATCGATCTGGAGAATCTTCTGAGTGGGCAGCCTTTGGGCACGCATGTCTATGTCTGCGGCCCCAAAGGCATGATCGACTGGGTACGCAACACTGCTGCCACCGACGGCTGGCCCGAAGATTGCGTGCATTACGAAGAGTTTCTGGCGCCGCGGCCCGGTAAACCGTTTGAGGTGCGACTGGCAGCCACGGACAAGGTCATTCATGTGGGTGAGAACGAAAGCCTGCTGGAAGCCATCGAACGTGAAGGCGTGGATGCGCCGTATCTGTGCCGCGGCGGAGCTTGCGGTCAGTGCGAAACCGTTGTGCTGGATCATGACGGCAATTTTGTTCACCGCGATCACTGGCTGACCGATGAAGAAAAGGCAGCAGGCAAGAAAATCATGCCTTGCGTATCGCGTTTCGAGGGCAAGTCCCTCGTGCTGGACCGCTGAGAGGAAGCCCAACATGACCATTCAATTCAACGACGAGTCCTTCCGCGACGACTATACGTTTCACAACTCGGATTGGGCGATCAAACGCTTTCCGTTCCCGTTTCACGAAGACAGCTACATGTATTCGGTCAACATGGAACAGCATCGCGGCGGGCCGGAAGGCTCGGTCTACGAGATGCGGTTCGATGTTGATGAGCACTATGTCTCAGAGATGAAGGACCGCGCCATCGTTCTGGACCAGGACCCGCTGCGCTGCCAGTCATTGCCGCATATGACCTTGGCCGGTTGGGATTTGCTGGAACTTATCATGGTCAGCAAGTCGGAAGACTACCCGGACCTGTTCGAGCTGCATCGAAACGGCAATCAGTGGCGCTGGATTAACAAGCCGTTAGGCATTGATCACAGCTTTACCTTCATGGACGAAACCACGCTCCCCTACGGACCGATGGAATACATCACCCGTCAAGCGCAGGGCGATTTCGCCGTACTGGACCAGCGCGACGAAATGCTGTGGATGGATGCGGGTATGGTGACGACTCAAGCGGACTGGAGCCTGGATTTCGACATCGGCATGAACTTTTTCGAGTGGCACGCGCCGGTTCCGAAAGCCCATGAAATGGGTATTTTTCAGCGGGCTCTGAAGTTCCTGCTGAACATTCAGCAGGGAGCACCTGCACGGCGTCTGAACTGGACCATGACGGTAAATCCACTACTGGATACCAGCCCGGAAAACTATCACAAATGGGGCATCCAGAAGACCACGCTGACGCCCGAGAACATCGCGCACAAGCAGCATCTGCGCGTCGAGTTACAAACGTTCTTCCGCCTGCCGCGGTCCAACGCGCTGGTGTTCCCGATCCGCTGCTATTTGTGCAGTTTTCAGGATCTGATGACCGTTCCCAAATGGGGCCGTCGCCTGCATCGCGTCATCCGGGACCTGCCGGTAGAACTGGCCACTTACAAAGGTTTCATCGACAACCGTCCCATGATGCTGGACTATCTCAGTCAGTTTGACGATGGATTGCCGACCTCACCCGGTGTCTGGCCCGATCTGGAAACGGAACCGCCTTTGTCAAAGTGATCGCGCATAGCGAAGTGTCTTGGCTCTATGGCTGATCCGGACAAAACACCTTGGCTCATTCCGAGCAATGATATCGCGTTGTATGACGCGCTTGCGTTGCTTCGCGCGTCATTTCAGTACATGGATGCCCGGATTGATCCTCCGTCTTCTATCCATAAACTGACTGTGGAAGAGATGCAGGCGCACTGCCTGAGTGGAGGCGAAATCTGGGCTATGGGTCGACCGCTTTTTGCGTGTATGTTCCTGACGCCCAAACCCGACAGCTTGTACCTTGGAAAGCTGGCGGTGAAGGTTGGATTGCGGGGGCAGGGTATCTGCCGCACATTGGTGGATCACGCGGCAAGCCGTGCAGCAGAGCTTGGTCTGCCCGCATTGGAACTTGAAACGCGCGTGGAACTAACTGAAAACCATCGCGTGTTTTCGAGGTTGGGATTTATGATCGTGAGCACGGGCAGCCACGAAGGTTACGACAGACCCACTGATTTCTTATTGCGCAAGCCGATCAGTTCGTCTGCGGATAGCTGATCACTGAAATGTAGCGCGCAGGCAGATTGACCAACCGTTCCGGACCATGCGGTGCGTCGGCATCAAAGAACAGGGTGTCGCCAGGCTTCAGGGGGTAAATCTGATCCCCATGACGGTAATCTACCTCGCCTTCCAGCATGTAAATCGTCTCGATCCCGCCATGTTGGAATGTCGGGAACACGTCGGATTTAACGGTCAGGGTGATCAAGTATGGTTCTACAATTACGCCTGATCCGTTGGCCCCAATATGACCTAACAGATTGTACTGATGGTTGGCGCGTGTTCCTTCACGCTCCAGCTCGACGCCTTCACCCGCTTTTGTATGAACTGCCTCGCGACGCTCTTCAAACTGCCTGAAGAAGCTTGTCAAAGGTACTGATAGTGCATCCGCCAGCGACTGAAGGGTCGTCAACGAAGGCGACGTATTGCCGTTTTCGATCTTGGACAGCATGCCGATCGACAATCCGGTTAGCTGGGCCAGCTCGGCGACCGTTATGTTTTGCTGTTTTCGAAAGGCGCGAACTTCACGGCCAATGGCGACTTCAAGAACTTTTTCTCTGTCACCCGAACGAACGGAATGTGGGTCCTGCGTCAGATCTGCCGCCATTTCTTTGTCGCGTTTTTTCAATTTCACTCTTTCAACGTCTTGCTACACTTGTCCAAACCGGTTCTGCAAGCAGGCGATGCGCAATACGTAATCCAACCGGGACAATCTTAGCATTAATTTTTCCTGATAGTAAAATAATCGCTCTGAGAGAAAAATTTTAAAATCGGATTCCTGTTGTTTAACGACTTTCGGATGGCATGCTTGCCCTCGATGATAGAACCGTTGGGGACTGCAAGTTAGAATTAGCAGAATCCGGTTCGTAGGTCGCACAAGGGCTGATCACAGTCACCAAACCAGCTTATCGACTTGCCCGGCAGCTCAATGTCGCGTGATCCAAGTCAACGCCACGTTCGGCCAGGGTTTCTTCCAGATCCCGGTATGAAACACCGCAACAAAGGTAAAAGAAGACCGCGTGCAAGATCACTTCCATTGGAAAGTACATACCTTCGAATGAAATCGCCATCTTACGCATTCCCCAGTCGAAACTCGGGCCGACGAAATCACCGGTGTTTCAATTCAAACAGTGAGCTAAAAAAGTTTGCGACAGAACCGCCTTGGGGTGCCAGTTTCGAGCTTTCGGCAAACGCCGGGGTTGCAACAATTGCCGACACAATCGTGACTGCATACAACAGAAGTTTCATTTCATTCCTCCGCGGTTTATGTCAAATCTGAGTCCGCGGGCCCGGTCCGTGAATGAAGACACACACAGGTCGCGATTTAGTCGATGGATGGTGAAATAAGCTCGGAACAGGCCGTGCGCGGCGCGATCCAGACGCATTCGAAACGCGTCTGGCGTTTTGGGTTGGCGCTGTCCGGTGCATCGGATGTAGCCGACGATCTGCTGCAATCCACATGTTTGCGCGCGCTGGAGCGTCACCATCAGGTCACCTCGCACGACCGGCTGGACAGCTGGCTGATGACGATCTGCCGCTCGATCTGGCTGAATGAGGTCCGGTCGCGCTCGATCCGCAAGGCTCAGGCGCTTTCGGTTACGTCTGAAGCGGAATTGATTGCCGCCGGACCTGATGTGGAAACGAATATTTTCGCTGCTGAAGTGTTTACTCAAGTGATGCAACTGCCAGAAGCGCAGCGGGAGACGGTCATGCTTGTGTTCGTCGAGGGCTATAGCTATCGCGAGGCCGCAGCTTTGCTGGAGGTGCCGATAGGAACGATAATGAGCCGGCTGTCCAACGCCCGGCAGAAACTGAAAACCGTTATGCAGCATGAGGTGGCAGACACAGTGCGACGGAGTGGCAAATGAAGTTCTCCGATAAGACGCTGTTGGCGTATCTGGAAGGCAATGTGGAAGAGGCCGAGGCACGCGCTATCGAAAGCGCGGTTGAGGCCAACCCAGAGCTGGAACAGCGCCTGATGGCGCTGGACCCGTTTGCGCCCGTAGTGCAGTCGGTGTTCGAGCGCGTCCCTGCCGAAACGCCTTTGTTCGATCTGCCCGAACCTGTGGCTGTTGCGCCCGTTCGGCCTGCGGGCGGCGGGTTGCGGTTGCTTGCCGTTGCGGCCTCGGTAGCGATTGTGGCCGTGTCTGCAACCTACTGGGCCACACGTCCGAAACCTTTGGGTTGGGCCGCGCAGGCCGCGATCTATCAGTCACTTTATACGCCGGACACGATTGCGTCGCTGGACAGCTCGCCCCAGGCGCTGGACGAACAGTTTGCACTGGCCGAGGAACAGTTGGGGCGGTCGCTTAACCGCCCGGCGCTTGAGGCGCTGCCGGGCGGAGAGCTGAAGCGCGCGCAGATTCTGTCCTTCAAGGGCAAGCCGCTGGTTCAAGTCGTGTTTGCCGATGAACAGGGCCAGCCTTTTGCCTTTTGTGTGATCCGGCAGGGCGAAGGCGCACCGACAAGGGAACTGAAGCAGGCGGTTCTTAGTGGTTTGGCCACGGCAACCTGGGCGCAGGATGGGTATGGTTACATGCTGATCGGCGCCAGGGATCAGACCGATCTGGCCGGGCAGCTGGACATCCTGACCACAAGTTTCCCAGGCTGAGGGCGCGGGGGCGCAAAAACGCCTTGTGAACTGCGGCAATTCCCCGAAATATACCGGATATGACGACAAAACCTGTCATACCTGATCCGGATGAGGACGCCGAGGCGGTTGGTCCTCCCAGTATCTATGACGCGGACCCGCCCGAAGACGATGATCTGTGGTTTCTACCGCCGGAGGATGAAGAGGCAGTCGAGGATTACCTGATCCCCGGACCCAAGGCCGATCACCGCCTGTTGTTCGATCCGCGGGACTGGCGTGCAGCACAGGCCGAGCTGTCTTATGAACTGGCCGATCTGGCCGCGATCTTCGGTGCGTTGGACGAACGGTTGCGCGCGGGACCGGATGGGTGGACCCATCGGCTGGCCCTGATGGATGTGTCCGATCTGGGCTGGTGGACCGGCGACCGCATCAGCGTGGATCGGCTGGCGCTGTGGACGGGCTTGCGCATCGGTGCGACCGGAGACGACGTTCAGGCGCTGTTCCGCGCCGGATGGGCGGTGCGGCGGCTGACAGCAGGCCCCGGCCCTTCTGAGGGCGGGTGGGAGACCGGCCTGACTGCGTTTCTGGATCGGATGGCGCCGGGAATCGAGGACATCCCCGAGGCGGTGGCCGATCTGGCTGAAGTGATGCGCAATTCCGAAGGGTTGCACCCGGTCACGCAGGCGGCCATGGCGTTTCATGCCTGGCGCGCGCTGTCGCAAGGTATTGGGCAGGATACCGAGGCCGCCATCATCGCGGCCCGACATGCGGCCACAATGGGGCGGGGTGGGGCGATGTTCATGCCGCTGGCCCTGTCCGGCCCGGGCGCGTTGCGCGGGGCAGGGGAGGTGGACGAAAAGCTCTCGGCTTGGGTCCAGGGGGCAGGGCAGGCGGCGCTGGCGGCGCTGATGCATCTGGACCGGGTTAGCGCCTGGGACCAGCGCGCGCGCGAGGCCACCAGCGGGCTCAGCGGGCGAACGCCGCCCTTGTTGATTGACGTTCTGACCGCATGGCCCATGGTCTCGGCGCCCTTGGCCGAGGAATTGACAAAAGCCTCGCGCGCAGCAGTGCAACGCAATATCGACCGATTCACCCGCCGCGGCCTGATCCGCGAAGTGACGGGGCAGGGGCGTTACCGGGTCTGGACTGCGGCGCTGTGATCCAGCAACCAGTCGCGAAAAGCGCGCGCCGGCGGGCGCAGCGCAGCGCGCGCGGGATAGACCAGATGATACGCTTCCTGCCCGGCAACCTGAAGGTCCGGCAGGCAGGGAACCAGGCCCGACAGCTGCATGATACGATTCGAGGCAGGCGCGCGGGCCAGCGCAATGCCACAGCCGCTGGCCGAAAGCTCGGCCGCCATCAGCGAATTGTCGGCAAAGAAATAACGCGCCTGACCAGGGGGCAGACGCAGGGTTTCGAACAGGTGCAGCCAGCTTGCGCGATGGGTTGAGACCTCGATCAGCGGGAACTGAAACAGGTCCTGTGGGTTTTGGATCTGCGCTGCAATCTCGGGCGGGGCCATCGGATACAGGGTTTCATGCAGCAGCCTATCGCTTTCAGCCCCGTAGAGCGCCGGGTTGCCGAAGACGATCTGCAAATCGGTGAACTGGTTGGCAAAGTCCGACACCAGATTTCCAGTGGTCAGGGATAGGTTGATCTGAGGATGCGCTGTTTGAAATTCCGACAAGCCACCGGCAATGACGCCATGCGCGAACAACAGGACGGACTGTACAAATAACCGTTGTGCCCGGGTTTCGCCAAATAGCCCTGTAGTGGCGGTTTCCAGCATCAGCAGAGATTGCTGAACCGACGGCAGATAGGCCCGTCCCGCCTCGGTCAGGGTCACCGCATGGGCGTGGCGGTGAAACAGCGGCGTGCCCAGCCGTGTCTCCAACGCCTTGACCTGTTGGCTGACGGCTGCTGCCGACATGTTCAACTGAGTAGCAGCGCGGGCAAAGCTTTCGGTACGGGCCGCGGCTTCGAACACGCGCAACCAGTTGAGAGAGGGGATGCGGGACGACATGAACAAAGGCTAAGCTGAACTTACCCTCACGGGCAAGAGGTTGCGCGCTGGCCCGATAGGTTTGTGCCCTATCCTTCGGCGACACGCATCCAAGAGGTACGACATGCCGCAAACCGCCCCAAAGTCTGAAACCGCGCTGACTGCAGCCCAATCCGCACAGTATTGGGAAGACGGGTTTCTTTTTCCGCTGACGATTTTTTCAGCCCAAGAAACCGCTGAGATTCGCGCAGAGCTGGAACAGCTCGAACAGGATTGGCTGGCTGCGGATTTACCCCTGCCGCTGAACACCTACAAGCGTGTAAACGCACATCTGGTGATCCCGCTGGCGGCCAGGATCGCGTTGCACCCCAGGGTATTGGACGTGGTCGAGGGCGTTCTGGGCCCGGATATCATGGTCTGGTCAGCCGAGTTTTTCATCAAAGAGGCACATACCGATCACATTGTTGGTATGCATCAGGATCTGACCTATTGGGGCATGGGTGAAACGCCGGATCAGGTCACCGCCTGGATCGCGCTGTCCCCGGCCACGGTTCAAAGCGGCTGCATGGATTTTGTGCAGGGCAGCCACAAGAACCCGATCCTGCCGCATAACGATACCTATTCCGAAACCAACCTGCTGTCGCGCGGGCAGGAAGTTGCCGTCGATGTAGCCGAGGAGGACAAGACCCATATCGAACTGGCGCCGGGGCAGATGTCCTTGCACCACGGGCTGACCATTCATGGTTCGGGTCCTAACCGGTCCGGGGATCGTAGGATCGGTCTGGCAATCCGTTACCTGAACCCCAATGCAAAGCAGCTGGTTGCGGATCGTGATTATGCCATGTTGGCGCGCGGGCAGGACGGGCAGTCTAATTTTGTGCATGTCGAGCCACCGAGCCACCTGTTCTCGGACCAGGCGCTGGCCCTTTACGATCAGGTGCGTCGGGACCAGAGTAAGGCACTGGCGGATGGGGCCGAAAGCGCGGTTCCGCTGTACGGGGCAAGCTGACTACACCTAACAGCGTTCGGGGCTGGCCTCACCTGTACCGCCGCCTGTTGCGAAACCTCCGTTATCGTTTGATTTCCCTGACCGGTGTGCAGGTAGGAACCTGCCGCCGGTTTTCAAGCCATTTCTTGCCTTGGGTTGCATTCTGCGAATTCTTGCTGTTTCTGAGACGTCAAATATGCACACAGTATTCCGTGGGAAAAAATGATGACAAAAAAGGCGTTGATTACCGGTATTACCGGACAGGACGGGTCTTATCTGGCCGAATTCTTGCTGGAAAAAGGTTATGAAGTTCATGGGATTAAGCGCCGCGCGTCCTCGTTCAACACGCAGCGGATCGACCACATCTATCAGGACCCGCATGTTCCCAACCCAAATCTGTATCTGCATTACGGCGACCTCAGCGACACATCGAACCTGACGCGAATCATTCAGGAAGTGCAGCCGGACGAGGTTTACAACCTCGGCGCACAGTCCCATGTGGCGGTCAGTTTTGAATCTCCGGAATATACCGCCGATGTCGATGCTATCGGCACGCTGCGCCTGTTGGAAGCAATTCGCTTTCTGGGGCTGGAGAAAAAAACCCGGTTTTACCAGGCCTCGACCTCGGAACTGTATGGTCTGGTGCAGGAAATCCCGCAGCGCGAGACGACACCGTTCCACCCGCGCTCGCCCTATGCGGTGGCCAAGCTCTATTCCTACTGGATCACGGTGAACTATCGCGAGGCCTATGGCATGTATGCCTGCAACGGCATTCTGTTTAACCACGAGAGCCCGCGTCGTGGCGAAACCTTTGTGACACGCAAAATCACGCGCGGCCTGGCAAATATCGCCCAAGGTCTCGAAAACTGCCTGTACATGGGCAACATCGACAGCCTGCGCGATTGGGGCCACGCAAAAGACTATGTGCGGATGCAGTGGCTCATGCTGCAGCAGGACAACCCCGAAGATTTCGTGATCGCGACCGGCGTGCAGTATTCGGTCCGTCAGTTCATCGAATGGTCGGCGGCTGAGCTGGGCATCACGCTGGAATTCTCGGGCGAAGGCGTGGACGAGATTGCTACAGTCAAGTCGATCGACGGTGACAACGCCCCGGCCCTGAAACCCGGTGATATAATCATGCGCATCGACCCGCAATATTTCCGCCCGGCTGAGGTGGAAACGCTGCTGGGCGATCCGTCGAATGCTAAGAACAAGCTGGGTTGGGAGCCCGAACTGACCGTTCAGGAAATGTGCGCCGAGATGGTTGTCGAAGACCTCAAGACCGCAAAACGCCATGCGCTGTTGAAAGAGCATGGCTATGAGTTGCCGGTAAGCTTGGAAAACGGCTGAGGAGGTCGCCATGCGCAAGATCTATGTAGCAGGCCATCGCGGCATGGTTGGCGGAGCAATCCAGCGCCGCTTGCAGGATCGGAAAGCGGCGGGCGAAGCGCTCGAGCTGGTCACCCGCACACATGCTGAGTTGGACCTGACCGATCAGGCCGCCGTGCGCGATTTCATGCAGGCCGAACGCCCGGACGTCGTGATCCTGGCCGCAGCCAAGGTGGGTGGCATTCACGCCAACAATACGTACCCTGCTGATTTCATCTACGACAACCTGATGATCGAATGCAACGTGATCCATCAGGCTTTTGCCGCCGGAGTGAAGAACCTGCTGCAACTTGGAAGTTCCTGCATCTATCCGCGCGCGGTGCCGCAACCAATGCGTGAAGACGCGCTGCTGACAGGTGTGCTGGAACCGACCAACGAGCCATATGCGGTGGCCAAGATCGCCGGGATCAAGCTGTGTGAAAGCTATAACCGGCAGCACGGGGTCGATTACCGCTCGGTCATGCCGACCAACCTTTATGGACCAGGCGACAATTTCCACCCGGAAAACAGTCATGTACTGCCCGCTCTGATCCGCCGGTTCCATGAGGCGCAGCGGGATGGGCTGGAGGAAGTCGTGATCTGGGGCACCGGCAAACCCCGCCGCGAATTCCTGCATGTGGATGACATGGCCGAGGCGTCACTGTTCGTGCTCGACTTGCCGCGCGATGTCTATGAAGCGAACACCCAACCGATGTTGAGCCATATCAACGTGGGCTGTGGCGAGGACGTTTCGATCGCGGAACTGGCGGCGCTGGTGGCGAAAACTACAGGATTCAGTGGCAAGATCACACAGGACGTCAGCAAGCCGGACGGAACCATGCGCAAGCTGATGGACGTGTCTCGTCTGGCCGATATGGGCTGGCGCGCACGGGTCGGGCTCGAAGACGGGATACGCGAAACCTATGCCTGGTTCTTGGATCAGGCGGACGCGGACCTGCGCGCCAAGTGACTGCCCGGGCGCGGGCCCGGGCAGTTGGGTTGATCAGAACCAGCGGCCAATCGCAATGGCCGTTGGCTCCAGCGCTGTCGCATCACTTGAGGTAGCCAGAACCTTGAACGCCACCTGAGTTTCAGTTGGCGCGTCAAACCCCATGAAACGGGTGGTTGCACCTCCGCTGCCGAAGACCGCAACGGTTGAGCCCACAGCGAAAGCCACCGGGAAATCCCAGACCGCTGCATCGCTTGCGAACAAGGCGCCTTCGGTATTCGCGCAGCCCGTGGCCGTCAGCGAGATTGTGCAGATTTGAGTACCGTCAGCAAAGCGCACGTAATCGCCGTCTGCATTCGCGCCTCGTTCGATGACGGCCCCGGTCGCGGTGCCGCCGCTCTGTGCCACGGCACCCAGCAGATTGCCGGGACCATAACCGTAATCCGCCCGCATCAGACGACCGGCGGTGGTGTCATCTGCGCTGGCCTGAACCGCTGCGCCGCTGGCGATCCCGGTCGCGGGATCGAAATTCAGCGCGTCGGTCCATGTGCCACCATCAGGCGAGACTTTGATCGCAAAGCCGGTATTGCCTGACAGGCCCATCTCGGCATGCCCGGTCCAGTTGGATTGAAACAGCAAGGAGGCGGTGTCGCCCGCATTGGCCTTGTTGATCTTCAACTGATGCCCGCCGCCGTCATGGCTGAGAAGTGTCGCCGGAGACCGCACCGAAAGACGGTTTGTGCTGTCATACCCGGTAGCGATCCCCACGCCGTCCAGATTTTGCGTGGCGACCGGAGGATCGATCCATGCACCGCCGTCCCAGATTCTAATGTGCCCGGTAGTTTCGTCCCATGCGCGCCAGCCCGTGCCGGGCGTGATGAAATGCCATGCATTGTCCAGCCACGCAGCCAACATCCCTTCCTGCCCGATCCAGTCCCCTGTTGGTGCTGCGCCCAACGCGTGAACCTCGCCCTGATCCGGCACGGCGGGCGGGGTCGTGGCATTTGTCGAGGCTACGCTCAGTTGCGTGATCAGGTCCAGCTGCCGCAGCGCTTCGTTATGGGTGACATGTTTCTGCGCCTGCGACGGTTGCAGAAATGGCAGTTTCAATCGGGGTGAGTTCTGTGACACGGGCGTCCTCCTGAGGCTGTCGGTCCGACAATTGCATTGCGCGCTACTCTGCCGTGTGGCGCATGAATCCCGTCTGACCGGGCCGGACGCCCGAAAAACCATTTGCTAACCTTCGAGGACACAAAAAAACCGGGGCGTTTAACACCCCGGCCCAAAATTCATAAGCTGATTGGGAAGCAGCCTGTTACTGCGCAGCCTGTCCCGTGGCGACGATGTCGTGCAGATACTGGCTGAGATCTTCGCGCAGGTCGTCGCGGGCCAGCGCAAAGGCAACCGTGGCCTGCAGGAAGCCGGATTTGGACCCGCAATCAAAACGCTGACCCTCGAACTTGTAGCCGAAGACCGGCACACCGTTTCCGATGTCCTCGGCAATCGCATCGGTCAGCTGAATTTCGCCACCGCTGCCCTTTTTCATCTGGTTCAGGTTATACAGGACCGACGGGCCCAAAATGTAACGCCCGATGACCGCCAGGTTCGATGGCGCTTCTTCGGGTTTCGGCTTTTCGACCATGCCGCGCGCGCGGACTACCGAACCGATATTCTCGCCCACATCTAGCACGCCGTAAGCGCTTGTCTTGTTGGCTGGAACTTCCATGGCTGCAACCATGTTGCCGCCAGTTTCCTCATAGGCTTCGACCATCTGCTTCAGGCAGGGCTTGTCACCGGCGATAACGTCATCGGGCAGCATAACGGCAAAGGGTTCATCGCCGATCAGGCGCCGGGCACACCAGACCGCGTGACCCAGACCCAGCGCCTTGTGCTGGCGGATATAGGCAATCGCGCCGCTTTCCATATTGGTTGCGTTCAGCGTTTCCAGCAGCTTGTCCTTGCCCTTGGCTTTCAATTCCTGCTCGAGAACCAGATTGTGGTCAAAGTAGTCCTCCAGAGCGGACTTGCCTCGTGACGTTACAAATATGAATTCTTTGATACCGGCAGCGCGCGCCTCGTCGATGGCGTACTGCACCAGCGGGCGATCAACCAAAGTCATGATCTCTTTCGGGACCGACTTTGTTGCTGGCAGGAACCGGGTGCCAAGTCCCGCGACGGGGAAGATCGCCTTTGTGACCTTACGTGCCATTTGACCTCTCAAGTTACTAAAACAATGTATGTCAGAGTGTTTACTAAGCAGACCTCTTATGACCCGTGGCGCGATTATTCAACGTCAACGGGTAACGAAGCCGCGATTTCGCAAGATGGTGCCACCCGGGGGGGCAGAAGTCAAAACGATGGGGCCACACATGCGGAAGCATCGCGGTTTTCTGCGCTCTTTGCGGCGAAATGAGGCATCCGACCGGTAGCCACCTGAACAGCATTCTAGTGTCCGGTCGCTCATGTTTCTGCAACGTGCCCCGAAGCCGAGTTAAGCGCTTCGGGGCAGGGGGTTTAGGCAGACTTCATGATGGCATCCAGCGGGTCATGCTCGGCCACGAAATGATCAGGTCTTACCTCGCTCAGCTGTGGGACGTAGTCGGTTTCCCCTGCAGCCAACCGGCTGGGCAGAAACCGAAGCGCAGCTTTCGGGTCCATGGGTGAGGGCAGTTCGCCAGGCAGCTTAAGGCGTTGGCGGGTCCGTTCGACATCCGGGTCCGGGATCGGGACTGCTGAGATCAGCGATCTCGTGTAAGGGTGGATCGGGTCGGAACAGATCACCTCTCCGTCACCCAGTTCGACAATCCGGCCCAGATACAGAACCATGATCCGGTTCGAGATTGCCCGCACTACCGACAGATCGTGGCTGATGAAAATCATCGACAGCCCGAATTCTTGCTGCAACTCGCGCAGAAGCTCCACGATCTGCGCCTGAATGGATACATCCAAGGCCGAGACCGCCTCGTCGCAGATGATCAGCTTGGGCTTGTTGATCATGGCCCGCGCGATTCCAACCCGCTGGTTCTGACCGCCGGAAAGCTCGTGCGGATAGCGGTTGATCATATTGGCCTTCAGGCCGACACGCTCCATCATCTGCGCGACCATGTCCTTGCGTTCGCGATCAGTCAGGTCCGGGCGGTAGGTTTTCAGTGGTTCGGCAATCGAGGCCGAGATAGTCATCCGCGGATCGAGACTGGCCAGTGGATCCTGAAACACGATTTGAAGGTCTTTGCGGTACTTGTTCAGCTCGGCCCGTTTCAGCCCGACGATCGGATGCCCCAGCCAACTGACATTGCCTGCGCTGGGTTCGATCAGTTGCAGAACTGCACGGGCCAGGGTGGACTTGCCGCAGCCGGATTCGCCCACTACGCCGAGCGTTTCCCCCTTGCGAATGTCAAAGCTGACGCCATCGACGGCCTTCAGCGGCACCTTGTGCCCGAATAGCCCGCCCGAGACGTGGATCGGGAAGTGCACCTTGACGTCATCGACCTTGAGCAGCGGCACATCGACCTTTTCCAACGCCTTGGGTGCATCACCCGCATCAATGCGTGGCATCGCTTCCAGCAATGTCCGGGTATAGTCATGCTGCGGCGCGCGGAAGATCTCGCGCGTGTCCCCGGCCTCGACAAACTGACCCAGACGCATGACCTGAATGCGGTCGCACATCCGTGCAACAACACCCATGTCATGGGTGATCAATGCAATCGCGGTGCCTTCGTCCTTTTGCAGGCGCTCCATCAGGTCCAGAATGTCGGCCTGAACGGTCACATCCAGCGCTGTGGTCGGTTCATCCGCGATCAACAGCCTGGGATTGCAAAGCATCGACATGGCAATCATGACGCGCTGGCGCATCCCGCCCGACAGTTCGTGCGGATATTGGTTCAACCGCCGTTTTGCCTCGGGGATGCGAACGCGTTCCAACCATTCCAGACATCTTGCCCGCGCGGCCGAGCCCTGCAGTCCTTCATGCACCTGCAGGACCTCGCGCATTTGCTGGCCGACCCGCAGATGCGGGGTCAGTGCGGTCAGCGGGTCCTGAAAGATCATGCCGACGTCCGAACCACGAATCTTGTTCAGCTTGTTTATGGGCAGGTTCAGGATCTCATTGCCGTTCAGAGTGGCAGAGCCAAGTGCGCGCCCGGCCGGTGGCAACAACCCCATCGCGGCCATGAAAGTCTGGCTTTTGCCCGACCCGCTTTCACCAACGATGCCAAGACATTCGCCGGGACTGATGTCGAAACTGATGCCTTTGACGGCCTCGACCACGCCATCAGGGGTGTCGAACTGGACGCTCAGGTCCTTTACAGAAAACAGACTCATCTCAGCGATCCTTTGGGTCCAGAGCGTCACGCAAACCATCCCCGATGAAGAACATCGTGATGATGATGGCGACGTAGAATGTCAGGGGGAACATCAGTTGCCACAGGGTGCCATAGCCCATCGTTCCCGCACCTTCGGCGATCAGACGACCCAACGAGGTGTAGGGTTCCGAAATGCCCAGTCCCAAGAACGAGATGAAGCTTTCCGTCAGGATCATCTCGGGCACCAGCAGCGAGGCATAGACGATCACAACACCCAGCAGGTTGGGCAGGATGTGGCGATACATGATGGTAAACTCACTGACCCCGGCGGCGCGCGCGGCCTCGATAAACTCGCGGTTTTTCAGGGTCAGCGTCTGCCCCCGAACAATCCGCGCCATTGTCAGCCAGCCCACCGCACCCAGGGCGATGAATAGCATGAAGAACGACCGCCCCGCGACCACCAGCAGAAGGATGATGATCAGTGTGGCCGGAATGGCCAGTAGGATATCGACGAAACGCATCATCACGCTGTCGGTGCGCCCGCCGATATACCCGGCCGCGATTCCATAGAAGGTGCCAACGATCAGTGCGGTCGCCGCCCCGATCAGCCCCACCAGCAACGAGGTGGTCGTTGCCTGAATGACCCGGCTGTAGAGGTCGCGCCCCAAATCATCGACCCCGAAAAAGTGCCCGGTCTCGACGGATGGCATACCCATGCCCCGCACGTCACCCATGACGTTCCAGTCGATCTCCTCGTTGTTCCACACGGCGAAATACGGGCCGATGATCGTGAACAAAACGATTAACGCCAGAATGAACACACTGGCCATCGCGGCCTTGTTGCGGACAAACCGCATCCGCGCGTCCTGCCAGAGCGAGCGCCCCTGAATGACCGTGTAATCTGTGACATCTTCGGCCAATTGGGCGGCTTTTTGTGATTTTCCAAGCATTGCCAGCCCCTCAGTAGCGGATTTTCGGATCGAACCAGGCATAAGCCAGGTCGGTCAGCAGGTTCACGATGACGGTCAGCGCGCCGTAAAGGATCGTAACCCCCAGCAGCACTGCGTAATCCCGCGACAGGGCCGAGCCGACATAAGCCTGCCCCAGACCGCCGGTCGAGAAATAGATGTCCACGAAAACCGACCCGGTCAGCACATAGACAAAGACCGGTCCCAGATAGGACACGACGGGCAGCAGCGTGGGCTTTAACGCATGTCGCCAGATCACGGTTCTGGTTGGTAGGCCCTTGGCGCGCGCTGTGCGGATGAAGTTCGAGTTTAGTACCTCGAGCATCGACGACCGCGTAATCCGCGCGATCGACCCCATGTAGGAGGTCGCCAGCGCAATCACAGGCATGATCAGGTATTGCCATTGACCACCGTTCCAGCCACCGCCCGGCAGCCATCCCAACCAAAGTGTGAAGGTCAGGATCAGGATCGGGCCCATGATGAAGTTCGGCAGTGCCTGCGCAGCGATCCCGAGACCGACGGCGAAATAGTCAATCCAGCTGTTGTGCTTGATTGCCGCGGCGATCCCCAGACCTACACCGATGACGGTCGCCACTAGGAAGGACAACGAGCCATAGGTCAGCGAGATTGGGAAACCTTGCGCGATGATGTCATTCACGTCCCGGTCCTTGAACTTGAAGGACGGGCCGAAGTCGAAATGCACCACGATATTGTACAGATAGTCCCACAGCTGCTTCCACAGCGGCTGGTCCAGCCCGTAGCGCGCCTCGATATTGGCCAGTACCGCCGGCGGCAAAGGCCGCTCTGACGTGAAGGGCCCGCCGGGCGCAAAGTGCATCAGAAAGAAACAGGCGACGATCAACAACAGGATCGTCGGAACGGCAACCAGCAATCGCCGGATGATATAGGCAAGCATTTCATGCCCCCATTATTGGCCTTGCCCCGATGAGAAACTCGGGGCAAAGCGTGTTTTAAGGATGATTATTCGGCGCGTTTGTAGAGGTCTTTGGAATACCAGTTCTGCTCTACGTTTTTGACCGGCCAGTTTCCGACATCGCTGTCCATCATGTAGACGCCAGCGTAGTGATAGATCGGAATAACCGGGGTCTCTTGCGCGATGATCCGTTCAACCTCGGTGTACAGAGGGGCCGGGTCATCTGAGGATTTCGCCTCGGCCAGCAGTTCGTCAACGCGTGCGTTGTTGTACTTGCCGTCGTTGTAACCGGAATCCGATTGAAGCAGATCGAGGAAGGTCGAGGCTTCGTTGTAGTCGCCACACCAGGCGCCGCGGGCCAGATCGAAGTTCTGGTTGCCGCGCTCTTCCAGGAACACTTTCCATTCCATGTTGGCCAGCTCGACCTGAACGCCAAGCTTCTGCTTCCACATCTGGCTGAGGGCCACGGCCACTTTCTTGTGTGCTTCGTCGGTGTTGTAGACCATTTCAAAGCTCAGCGGATTGTCCGGGCCATACCCGGCCTCGGCCAGCAATTCCTTGGCCAACTCGTCGCGCTCGGCCTGAGTCATCGAGGCCATTTCGACGGCAGGGACGGTGAAACCGGCGGTTGCTTCGGGAACGAATGTGTATGCGGGCGGCTCGCCACCTGCCTTGACGTTCTTGGTGATGATGTCGCGGTCAACGGCCAGCGACAGGGCCTGACGAACCTTGGGGTCCTTGAATTCTTCGGGGCCACCTTCGGACAGGTTGAAGGTGTAATAATAGTTACAAAGACGTGGGAAGCTGATGGCTTCTTCGGGGTTCTCTTTCTGCAGGCGGGGGAATTGGCCTGCGGGAACTTCGGTGCGATCCAGCTCACCGGCCAGATAGCGGGTCAGGGCGACGTTTTCGTCGTTGATGACCAGCGCCACGACCTTGTCGATGATGGTGTTGTCGTTGTCCCAGTACATCTCGTTGCGCTCACGGACCGAGCGCTCCTGCGGCAGGTGCTCGGTCAGCACATAGGCACCGTTCGAGACGATGTTCTCTGGCTTTGTCCAGGCGTCGCCGAACTCTTCGATGACTTTCTGTGGGGCGGGGAAGGTGGTCGAATGCGTGGTCATCTGCGCGAAATACGGCAGCGGTGCACTCAGCTTGACTTCAAGCGTTTTGTCGTCGATTGCGGTCACGCCCAGCTCATCCACCGGTTTTTCGCCCGCAATGATTTCCGATGCGTTCTCGATCGACATCAGTTCCATGAACCAGGCATAAGGCGAGGACAGAGCGGGATCGACTGCGCGTTTCCAGGCAAAGACAAAATCACTGGCGGTCACCGGGTCTCCGTTGGACCACTTGGCGTCATCGCGCAGGGTAAAGGTGTAAACGTCCTTGGTATCGTTGGTGGTGTAACCAGTGGCAACGCCGGGAATCAGATTTCCGTCTGCGTCCTGGTTCATCAGGCCCTCGAACAGGTCGCGGACGATTTCAGCGCCCGTTACGTCTTCGACCACCTGTGGATCGACCGAGCTGTGTTCATCCAGAATGCGATAGGTAAAGGTCTGGTCATCCGCCAGCGCCTCGCCGGTTTCAGGATGGGTACCGGCGGCAAAGGAGGCGCCGGTGATCATGGTCGAGGTCAACAGCCCCGCCAGAGAAGTCCGAATGTACTTGTTCATTTTGTTCTACTCCCATTTTTGGCGGTACGGCGACCGCATCCATTCAGGATGGTCGCTGACCGCTATGTTTGTCCGACCCAGAAAGACCGCCACTGGTTCAAGGAATACTCTGTCAGATCGCAAGGAACACCGCGTCGCAGTCTTTCAGTTTGAAGTCGGGAACGTGTTTGCGAAAGTCGCCTTTCACTGCCGCCGAAGGTGGCACTATTTCAAAAAAGGATAAAGCCTTTGCCTGAAAAATAGGCAACCATAGGTGGATTGTGAATGAAACCCGGGTCGGTTCCGAAATATAATAATGAAACCTCCGCGGTTCTTAACACTTTTGTGAAGGTCGCGATATTCGCTGACCCCCAAGAAAGGCGTTTTGCCGACACGGTGACGTTAGGGACAGTGCGAATCGCTACGGTTTCAGGGCCGCTTTCATACTGGATTCGGGAAAGCAGGTGGGCGCGCGACCTGTGGTCTGCTGCCAGCGCCCGATCGAACGGCGGGTTTTGAAGCCAGGCAACCCGTCTGCGCCTCCGACATCATGGCCCTGGTGTTCCAGAGCCCTCTGCATGGCGGCTACGTCAGACCGGTACAGAGTGCCGACCTCGCCCCACCGCGCCTTGAAATCCCCGACGCCATATTGAATGCGGTCGCCGACGTGACCGACGAACAGCGCATAGAGATCGCTTTTGTTGTAGTCCTTCAGAACATAGAAATTCGGCGTGACGATGAAGGCAGGGCCATTGCGCCCTGCGGGCATCATCAGAAATCCTTCGCCCGCCAGTTCATGGTTCGGAAACGGTTTGCCCGACACGCGGGTTATGCCCATCGCGGCCCAGTCCTGAATGGGCTTGCCCTGATCCGGCCCTTCCATGGCGCAGGAAACCGAGGGCGGGACGGTCACTTCGAACCCCCAGTCGCGCCCGGAGATCCAGCCGTGTTGGGACAGAAAATTCCCGATTGATGCGATGGTATCCTCGGGTGAGGCCCAGATATCGGATCGCCCGTCACCGTTGCCATCCGCCGCATAGGTCAGAAAGTTCGAGGGCATGAACTGCGGTTGGCCCAAAGCGCCGGCCCAGCTGCTCTTCAATGTGCCGGGCGGGGCGTGCCCGGCTTCGGCAATTTGCAAAGCGGCGATCAGTTCGTCGGTGAAATACGGGGCACGGGTGCTCATGAAGCCCTTGGTGCCCAGCACTTGAAATGCGTTATGACGAATGGGGACCTGACCATATCCGCTTTCGCGGCCCCAGATGGCCAGGATGATGCGGCCGGGCACGCCAGTCTCTGCCTCGACGCGCGTCAGAGCCGCCGCGTGGCGGCGCGCCATCTGTCGACCTGTGGCAGTTGCTCCTTGAACGGAGCCTGCGTTGAAATAGCGCCCGGGCGAGCCGAATTCGGCCTGTTTTTGCTGTTTCGGCGTCTGCGCCGTCTGGCCCGGCGGTACAAGGTCCGGCAGCTTCCAGTTAAGCGTCACCCCGTCAAAGGCCCGCTTCATGGTGTTGCGTGAGACGCCTTTGGCCTTGGCAAGCGGCCAGACTGTGTTTTGCAGCCAAGCTTGGAATTGCCGTTCGACCGCTGCGCGATCCTGCGCGTAAGTACCCGTCGACAGGCACCAGAGACTGAAAGCGATTAATATCCGACGCATCATCAAAATGTCTCGCCCGATCGAGTAGCTTAGTCAACAGTGGTATTCGTGTCGATTGGGTTCGCGTAATGGTCTGGTTGACCAGGTCACGCCTGACACAATTGCCAGTTTCAGAAAAAACCTTGAGAAAATTCCTGACTCTGCCGATAGTTGGCCGAAACGAAGGCGCAAGAGGACAATCAGGCGTGGCGGTACTCAGACCTTCAAAACTCGCAGTGCTGGTTGTGGTCGCTTTAGCGGTGGCTTCGGTGCAGACGGCGTGGGCGAGTGGCAGTTTTATGGACCCTCAGGGCCCGATAGCCGCGATTCAGAAAACCCATCTGTTGCGGGCAACCGTTCTGATCATGGTAGCCGTGCTTCCGGTTCTGGTTCTGGTGCCGTTGATTGCCTTACGGTATCGGCGACGCAAGGGAGGTACAGCCGCGTATCGGCCAAAATGGGACTTTTCCGCCAAGCTGGAATTCGTCATGTGGGGCGTGCCTGTGGTGATCGTGGCACTGTTGTCTTTCTACCTGTGGAAAGCGACGCATCGACTGGACCCTTATTCGGCTACTTTCGGCGAAACTCCCGCGCTGAACGTGCAAGTCGTCGGTCTCGATTGGAAATGGCTGTTTATTTATCCCGACCTCGGTATTGCAACCGTGGGCGAGTTGGGAATTCCGGTTAAACAGCAGGTGGCGATGACGTTGACCACGGACACGGTCATGCAGTCGTTCATGATCCCGGCTTTGGCTGGTCAGATTTACGCGATGCCCGGAATGACGACAAAACTTCATCTTGTGGCAGATACGCCTAAGACGATGCAGGGTGAAAACACGCAATATAATGGTCGTGGTTTCACCAAGCAAAAGTTTCTGACCCAGGCAATGCAACCTCAAGATTTCACGGCCTGGGTTGAAAGCGTCCGCGCCAATGGCATCCCGTTGACTCAGGACACGTATCGGACGCTGGCCATGCGCTCGGATCGGGATGAGGTACAGGCGGCATTGGGAACCGCCCTCATGCCGCTCAACGCTTTGTATTTCACTTTGGAGGAGGGCGATCTGTTTCACTCGATCCTGCACCGCTATCACGGTGGGAAACCTCTGTCGGTAGATCAACAGCCAGGAACGGTTGAATTCGGACAGGAGGCCGCGCAATGACCGACACTGGGTTCTTTGGCCGCCTGAACTGGGACGCGTTTCCTATCGCGGGTCTGATCCAGACGCCCAACACGAATGAGATCGTGGCGAACGCGGCTGCAGGCATCGTGGTTGTGGGTGTCGTTGCGGTGGTCGGATTGCTGACATGGTTCCGCCTGTGGGGGCCGCTGTGGCGCGACTGGCTGACCAGCGCTGACCACAAGAAGATCGGCATCATGTATATTGTCTTTGCTATTGTCATGCTGGCGCGGGGCGTGCTGGAAGGGGTGGTCATGCGCGCCCAGCAAGCGGCTGGACCAGGCCCTGGGTTCCTCGAGGCCGAACATTTTGCCGAGCTGTTCAGCACCCATGGCACAATTATGGTGTTCTTTGTGGCGGTGCCCTTTGTGTTTGGGGTAGCGAACTATCTGGTGCCGCTGATGATCGGCGCGCGCGATGTGGCCTTTCCGGTGATGAACCAGATCAGCCTCGGCCTGACCGTCTCGGCGGGCATGATGCTGATGGTGTCGTTGGTGGTGGGCAACTTCTCGACAGGTGGTTGGACGGCCTATCCGCCCTATACGGGCGCGGCTTTCAATCCCGGGGTGGGGCCGGATTACTGGATCTGGGCCATCGTCGTCTCGGGTATCGGAACCACGCTGACGGGGATCAACTTTGCTGTCACGATCTACAAGCTGCGGGCACCCGGGATGAAGTTCATGCGGCTGCCGATGTATTGCTGGACGATCATCAGCAGTTCGATCCTGATCATCTTTGCCATGCCGCCACTTGGTGTGGCGGCGCTGATGCTGGCAGCAGATCGATATCTGGATTTTCACTTTTTCACCAATGACCTTGGCGGCAATATGATGAACTACGCCAACCTGTTCTGGCTGTTCGGCCACCCGGAGGTCTATCTGTTGGTTCTGCCCGCCTATGGCATCTACTCCGAAGTCTTCGCCACCTTTTCTGCCAAGCGGCTCTACGGATATAACTCGCTGGTCATTGCCACAATGTGTATTGCGGTTTTGTCCTTTACCGTTTGGCTGCACCACTTCTTCACCATGGGCCAAAGCGCATTGATCAATGCGGTGTTTGGTGTGGCGACGATGTTGATCGCTATTCCGACCGGGGTGAAGGTTTATGACTGGATGGCCACTCTGTATCGGGGCCGCATCCGGTTTTCCGTCCCAATGCTTTATGGCCTGGCCTTCCTGATGCTGTTTGTCATCGGCGGTTTGTCGGGCGTGATCCTAGCCAATCCCACAGTTGACTATCAGGTTCACAACACTTTGTTCCTGGTGGCGCATTTTCACAACGCGCTGCTGCCGGGGGTACTGTTTGGCTTGCTGGCGGCCTATAACTACTGGTTCCCCAAGGCCTTCGGGTTCCGCCTGAACGAGTTTTGGGGCCGGGTTTCGGTCGTGTGCTGGACGGTCGGATTCCTGCTGACTTTCATGCCGCTCTATTTCGTGGGTCTGATGGGGATGCCGCGCCGGTCCTTCAGTTACAGCGACGCCTCGTTCCACCCCTACATGCTCGTCGCGATTGTCGGTGCTTTGATCATCACCTGCGGGCTGCTGTCCATCCTCGTCCAACTGTGGGTCAGCATCCGGGATCGCGAGAAAACCCGCGCCCCTGTTGGTGACCCATGGGACGGGCGCACGCTGGAATGGTCGATCCCGTCACCGCCGCCGCCATATAACTTTGCCATCATCCCACAGGTGACCGACCGCGATAACTTCGCCGCGGCCAAGGAGCGGGGCGAGGCCTACCCCAGTCCCGACGCCTATGAGGACATCTCGATGCCGCGCAATACCGCGATCGGGTTTACCTTATGTGTACTCAGCGGTGTCTGGATGTTCGCGCTGGTCTGGTGGATCTGGTGGCTGGCGGCCTTGATGGCGGTTCTGATGCTTGCGGCCTTGATTGCCTGGACCTTCAATACCGACTTTGAAGAGGTCATCCCTGCCGAAGAGGTGCGTAAACAGCACGAAACCTGGCTCGATCTGGTGCGCAACTCCAAACCTGTAGACCGCGACCATGAAACAGCTCCGGAGAACCGCGGCCTTGCCCGCCCCGATCTGGAGGTCGCGACATGAAGCGAGCGCCCACCCACAGCTATCCCGGCCTGAACCTAGGGCGGCGCCATGAAAGTGCCCACCAGGCCACCGAGGTCGTCACCTTCGGATTCTGGGTCTTTCTGATGAGTGACCTGGTCTATTTCGGCCTGATGTTCGCGATCTACATCACCATGATCGACGCGCAGGCAGGCGGGCCGGGTCCGCATGAGCTGTTTGATCTGTACAGCATCTTTGCCCAGACGCTGATCTTGCTGACCAGCAGCCTGACCGTGGGACTGGCGATGCTGGCGTTGAAGTATAACTTGCCCCGATGGCGGATCGTATTCTGGTTCTGCGTGACACTGGTCTTGGGCCTCAGCTTTCTGGTGCTGGAAATCCGTGACTTCATGGCCATGGCTGAAAAGGGCGGCATCCCTCAGCGCAGCGGGTTCCTGTCCGCGTTTTATGGATTGGTGCCGCTGCACGGGTTGCACGTCGCTGCAGGCTGTTTGTGGCTGATCGTGCTGGGAATCCAGTTGCGGCTGTTTGGTCTGACCGACTTGTTGATGTCGCGCGTGGTGCGGCTGGCGCTGTTCTGGCACTTCCTGGACCTGATCTGGATCGGCATCATCACCATCGTTTATTTCGGAGGGCTGACCTATGGATAAGCGTAGCGAGATGCACCGGCGCGAGCGTCGGCGGTATGTCATCGGTTATGGCGGCTCGCTTTTGCTAACGGCGGCGGTGTTTTTGATCGCCTACAAATACGGCATTGAAACCAAGGGGGTTTACCTCTCGATCGCATTACTGGGGCTGGCACAACTGATTGTGCAACTGGTCTATTTCCTGCATATCGACCGCCGCCGCAGCAGCCGCGAAGACCTTGATCTGATCCTGTTTTCCACACTGGTTCTGTTGATCATCATCCTTGGGACCGTCTGGATCATGGGCAATCTGGCGGTGCGGATGCACACCTATCCGATGTAACGACCTGCAAGAGATCTAACGCATGAAACCCGTCAAAATTGCCGCTGTCGCAGCCATGTTGATCGCCATCGCCGCCGGGCTGTTTTTGTATTGGCGTCACGAGGAAAAGTATCCCTCGACCAAGGACGCTTATGTGGGCGCGAATATCATCAACGTGGCGGCGCAAGTGACCGGGCAAGTCGCCGAGGTACCCATCACCGACAACCAGCCGATCAAGGCGGGTGACTTGCTGTTCACGATCGACGACACCCAGTTCAAGGCGTCGGTAGATCAGGCGCAGGCTGATCTGGACAGTTCGCTTCAACAGGCCCAATCCTATTCCAATCAGATCACCGCGGCTGAGGCGGCGGTTCAGTCCTCTCAATCGGCCTTCAACACCGCCAAGAACAATTTTGAACGGTCCAAGGCGCTGTTTTCGGACGGCGATCTGGCGCAGGTTTCACTGGATCAGGCGACAACAGCGTTTGCCGAGGCCTCGGCCCGTCTGACCACAAGCCGATCCGAACTGTTGGCGCTGCAAAGCGGGCTCGCCGCGAAGCAGGACGAAGTTTTGTCTGCACGAGCGCAGCTTGAAATCGCACAGGCCGACCTGAACTGGACCAAGGTTTACGCCACAGCAGATGGCTGGATCGCCAACCTGACCCTTCGTCCGGGATCGGCCGTTTCGGCAAATGCGCCGCAGTTTTCCATCGTCGAATCCTCAGATTGGTGGGTGGATGCAAATTTCAAGGAAACCGCGCTGCCACGTATACGTCCGGGTCAACCCGTTACAGTTAAGGTTGATATGCTGCCGGGGGTGACGCTGACCGGTAAAGTGGCCTCGATCGGGCGCGGGTCGGGGGACACGTTCTCGCTGTTGCCGTCCGAAAACTCCAGCGGGAACTGGGTTAAGGTGACCCGCCGGTTCCCGGTGCGCGTGGAGCTTGATCCGACCGATGTGCCGTTGCGTGTGGGCGGCAGCAGCAAAGTGACAGTGGACACCACAACGGATCAGTCTGGAAAATGAACGGTCTGGCGGCCAGCCGCGTCAATCCGGTGATTGTTATCGCCGTTGTGCTCAGCGCCATACTCGAGGTGTTGGACAGCACTATCGTCAACGTCGCACTGCCGCATATACAGGCCGCGTTCGGGGCTACGACCGATCAGGCGACGTGGATTCTGACCAGCTATATCGTTTCGGCTGTCGTCGTCATGCCTCTGACCGGCTTTGTCGCGCGCAGGGTTGGTCGTCGTCGGCTGATCCTGACGGCCATCACAGGCTTTACCACGATGTCTATCATGTGCGGCCTGTCCTGGAGCCTTGAGACCATCGTCTTCTTTCGCCTCGCGCAAGGCATGTTCGGCGCGTTTCTGATTCCGCTGTCTCAGTCCATCCTGTTTGATGCTTTCCCGCGTGAAAAACGCGGGCAGGCGATGGCTGTTTTTGGGCTAGGCGTCGTGGTGGCACCCGTGCTGGGGCCGACAGTCGGGGCACTTCTGACCGAGTATTTCTCGTGGCGGATGGTCTTTTTTGTCAACCTCCCGGTGGCGGCGATGGCATTGCTGCTGCTGGCGGGTGAGTTGCCTGAGGACGAAACCGAAGAGGTGCGGATCGATTGGGCAGGCCTTGCCCTTCTGGCAATTGGCATCGGGTGTCTGCAGTTCATCCTCGATCAGGGAGAGACCAAGGATTGGCTGTCATCAAGAGTCATTCAGGTGGCGCTGATCGCATCGGTTCTGGGTGCATTGGGGTTCGTCGTTCACGCACTGACAACCAAACGGCCGGTTGTTGATCTGCGGTTTTTTGCAGATCGCAACTTTGCCCTGTGCAATCTGGTTATCGCTGGTTTTGCCATCTCGCTGTTTGGCGGCATTGCGATCTTGCCGACCTTTGTGCAGAACCTGCTGGATTATCCCGTTATCGCCTCAGGGCATTTGTTCATCCCGCGCGGTATAACGGCAGGGTTATCGATGGTTGTGACAGGCGCAGTGCTTGTGTCGCGGTTTGATCCGCGCTTTCTGGCCGGGTTGGGGATGCTTTTGACGGCCGTCAGCAATTTCATGATGGGCGCGCTAAACATGAACGCGGGGTTCTGGGAACTGGCCTGGCCGGGGACCGTCAGTGGGTTGGGCATGGGGTTGGTTTTTGTTCCGATGTCGATTCTGGCCTTTGAAAGCATCTCGAAGTCCCGGCAAGACGAAGCTTCGGGCTTGTTCAACGTGACGCGTCAGTTGGGTTCATCGGTCGGGATTTCTCTGGTCGGCACTTGGGTGGTGCGTGGGTTGCAGACGAACACGGCTGTGCTGAGCCGGAACGTGACGCCCTACAACCCGGCAGCGCAGGCCTATTTGCAGCCGCTTGGTCTGACGCCCGAAAGTTCCGAAGGGGCTGTCATTCTGGGACAGGTGATCAGCCAGCAGGCCGAGCTGATTTCCTATCTGACCGTGTTCAACAATCTTGGTTTGCTGGCCTTGGCGACGATACCGCTGCTGTTTTTCTGTAAAGCACCGAAACCTGGCACTCAGGCTGCCGTTCCCGCGCATTAGCGCGTCAGTACCAGACCCAGCCACAGGGCAAACCAGCACAGGGCGAGGCTCAGCAGAATATTTCCTGCAGCCAGCACAATTGTCCGTTCCCTCCGCAGTTCCAGTGATTGATAAGCAAAGCTGGAAAATGTGGTGAAACCACCGCAGAAGCCGAACACCAGCCGTCTTTCTTCTTCGCCCAGATCGACCGGCCCGCCGAGGTATCCGATCCAAAGACCCAATAGCAGGCTGCCTAAGACGTTCACGATCAGGGTTGCAAGGGGCAGGTCATGATGGACCCGCAAGGCGATCCAGTGCCGCAGTACCGCGCCCAGTCCGCCCCCCAGCCCGAACATGGCGTGAAGGTAAAGCGCGCTCATCCTGCGGACCTCGGGCTGTGAAGCCGTCGTCCGATGGCCTCGCCCAGAATGGCAGCGGCAAGGCCGACGGCAATTTCAAGCGAGGCGGCCGAAATTGCATTCCAAATTTGCGTTTCAGCCATTCGTTCCAGTTCGGCCACGAAGGAGGAAAACGTCGACAACCCGCCGCAGAACCCCACCGCGCCCAAATGCAGCACATGCGCGTGGACCCGGTTCCGAACCGCATAGAGCCAGCCAAGAACGAAACAGGCCACGACATTGATGCCGAAAGTCGCGGTCAATAACGGTGCGCCAGGGATCTGGGCCGAGAAAGCCTCGCGCAGCAGCGACCCCGCAGCGCCGCCCACGAAGACGGCGATGAACATGATTGCCGTGGTCCGGATGGCGGGTCGGGTTTGTATCACGGCCGGTTATCCTGCCCAAGTTAATCTCTGTTTTGGCATACCTATTGCTGCAAGGGTGATCAACTGTGGCCAACCCCTCTGCCTGCCTCACAAAACCGCCCGATCGCGTGAGGCTGGGTACAATCGCTTGCAATCAAACGCCGATTTGATCCACGGTTGTTACAACGTTGATTTGGCGGCACGTTAGGAGAGCACGAAATGGTTGTACGCAGACTTTACTATTTTCTTAGTTACGTGTGCCTGCCTCTGACCTTGCTGTGGGGTTTTTTTTGGCCGCCAGCGCATTGGTTGCTCATCATCCTGATCCCCTATGCCGTGGTTGGCCTGTATGACATGCTGACCACCAAGCACAATGTGCTGAACAATTACCCGGTTCTGGGCCATTTCCGGTACATGCTGGAATTCGTCAGCCCGGAAATCCGGCAGTATTTCGTGGAGACCAACGAAAGCGGTCGCCCCTACAACCGGATCGTTCGCAGCCTGATCTATTCGCGCGCCAAAGGGCAGGTCGACACTCAGGCCTTTGGCACCCAATACGATATCCTTTCCGTGGGCTATCAACGGGCCAATCACTCGCTTGCCCCCAAGGAGGTTCCGGAAAGCGAAGAGAGGATTATTCTGGGTGGCCCGCAATGCAGCCAACCCTACAGTGCGTCTCGTCTGAACGTGTCGGCCATGAGTTTTGGTGCGCTCAGCGCAAATGCGATCCGGGCTTTGAACGGCGGGGCCAAAGACGGTTCTTTCGCACATAACACAGGTGAGGGCGGCCTGTCCCCGCATCATCTGGCCGAAGGGGGCGATATCATCTGGCAGATTGGCACAGGATATTTCGGATGCCGCACGCCTGAAGGGGGGTTCGACAAGGACCTGTTCGCCGAAAAGGCAAAGAAGGATGTGGTCAAGGCGATTGAGATCAAATTGTCCCAAGGCGCGAAACCCTCCCACGGTGGGGTGCTGCCTGCGGCCAAAGTAGATAAAGAAATCGCGGAAATCCGCGGCGTGCCCGAGCATCAGGACGTTATTTCTCCGCCCATCCACTCGGCCTTTGAAGGTCCAACCGGCCTGTTGCGTTTCGTGCAACACCTGAGAGAGATGTCGGACGGTAAGCCCATTGGGTTCAAGCTGTGTATCGGTAGGCCGTCCGAGTTCATGGCAATCTGCAAGGCGATGCTGGAAACCGGTATCCTGCCCGATTTCATCACCATCGACGGGGCTGAAGGGGGCACCGGTGCAGCCCCGGTTGAATTCACCAACCGACTCGGCATGCCGCTGAACGAGGCGTTGATTTTCGTCAACAACTGCCTGCGTGGTGTAGGGTTGCGCGACAAGATCCGGATCATTTGTTCGGGCAAGGTCGCCACCGGCTATGACATGGTTGAGAAATTCGCTCTTGGTGCGGATATGTGCAATGCGGCGCGGGCGATGATGTTTGCGGTGGGCTGTATTCAGGCGTTGCACTGCAACACCAACCGCTGCCCTTCGGGCGTGGCGACGCAGGACCCGATCCGTGGGCGGGCTGTGCATGTGCCGCAAAAACGCAAACGGGTGCATCGCTTTCACGACGCCACGTTGGAGAGTTTTCGAGAGCTTCTGGGTGCGATGGGTAAGGAAAAGGTCTCGGAGTTGCGCCCGGACGATATCCGCCGCCGTACGGCGGATGAAAGGGAATGGACCTACGCCGAACTGTACACGTTCATTGACGAAGGGGTCTTGCTGACAGATTCGATCCCGGATGAGTTTGCAACGGATTGGAAAATAGCCTCGGCGGATCATTTCTGATTATTTTTTGCCCGGCCGCCAAGAATTGACCTTTTTGATCCGTCTTACCCATCGTGATGCGCATGACAACTTCGGACGAGGATTTGGCCAAAGCCGCAACAAAAGGGGACGCTGACGCGTTTGCTGCCCTGTTGGCGCGGCATTACGACCGGATTTTTCGCCTGTCCTTTCGCCTTGCCGGGCGTGCCGATCAGGCAGAGGATCTAACGCAGGATATCTGCGCGGCCCTGCCCGCCAAGATTGCCGGATTCCGTGCACAGGCCAAATTTACCACCTGGCTTTACAGGGTCGTCGTGAACGCCGCCGAGGACGCGCGTCGCCGTCAGGCCAGCCACAGTCGTGCTGCTGCAGGGTGGGGCGATGTCGAACAGATGCGCCGGGCCGAGGCTGCGGAAACCGCCGAAGCCGTCGATTGGCTGCAGCGGGCCATGCGATCGCTGCCGCAGGACCTGCAGGATACGCTGGCCCTGACGCTGGAAGATGAGATGACCCATGCCGAAGCCGCCGAAGTGCTGGGCGTGTCCGAGGGCACTGTGTCCTGGCGCATGTCGGACATCCGCAAGCGCCTGCGAGCACTGCGGCAAGAGGAGCTGGCTCAATGACAGATGATCTAGAAAACCTCAAAACGCTGATACATGCCGCTACGCCCACGCCGGACGCGCGGCGGCGGGCGGAAAATATGGAACAGGCGAAAAAAACTTTTACCCGCGCCCAAGGATCGCGCGACGCCATGCGTCCGACTGTCAAGCGAGGCCTGATAGCCCGCGTGACAGAAGGAGCGAAATCCATGTTGAATGCCCTCTCGCATCGCGGTGCTTTGACCGCGACAACCGCCGTCGCCGCTGTGGCTCTGATTGTGATCCTGCCGCAGACACGGGATTATGTGGTGAACCCGACTTCTTGGACCGAAAGCCGCCGGGCCGAAGCGCCGGTTCAAACGGCGGAAGCGGATCAGGAAGTAGCGGTCGAAAGCGATCTTTTGCAGGACGGCCTGGCGGAACCAGTTTTTGATACGCCAGCGGTGATTGATGAAGCTACTCCGGCACTACCGCTTCCCCAAGACTTAATCAAACGGAAAGCGAATGGTTTGGGTGCCACCGCAGAGCCTATGGCGAGTGCGGGATTGTTCGGCGGCACAACGTCAATTGCGCCTTCGCCTGTTCAGGATGATCGTTATGTAGCCCCCGAACAGAATACCGAAGTTTTCGCCAATGCCGATACCAACCCGCTGAAAGTCACGGCGGAAGACCCGGTGTCGACCTTCTCGATTGACGTTGATACGGCCTCTTACTCGATTGTCCGGTCGTCGCTGATGCACGGCCAGTTGCCGCAGAAAGATGCGGTGCGGGTGGAAGAGATGGTGAACTACTTCCCGTACAGCTACCCCGCCCCCGAAGGAGACGCGCCGTTCCGGCCGACCATAACCGTTTCACCAACGCCTTGGAACGACGGTACACAACTGGTCCATATTGGCATTCAGGGCGCGCTTCCGCAGATTGAGAACCGCCCGCCGCTGAACCTGGTCTTTTTGATCGACACCTCCGGGTCGATGCACAACGCGAACAAACTGCCGTTGCTGAAACAATCCTTCCGGCTGTTGCTGTCGGAACTGCGGCCCGAGGATCAGGTTTCGATCGTCACCTATGCGGGCAGCGCCGGACAGGTGTTGGAGCCGACAGCGGCGTCGGAGAAAAACCAAATCCTGTCAGCGCTGGATCAGTTGGAGGCGGGTGGTTCGACGGCTGGACAGGCCGGGTTGCAACAAGCCTATCAGGTGGCGGAAGGCATGGCTGAAGATGGTGAAGTAACCCGCGTCGTTCTGGCCACCGATGGGGATTTCAATGTCGGCTTGTCGGACCCCGAGGCCCTGAAGGATTTTATTGCCCGTAAACGCGACAGTGGCACCTTTCTGAGTGTTCTGGGTTTTGGTCGCGGCAATCTGGACGACGCGACCATGCAGGCTCTGGCGCAGAACGGCAACGGGCAGGCGGCTTATATCGATACACTGGGTGAGGCGCGTAAAGTGCTGGTAGATCAGTTGACCGGAGCCCTGTTCCCGATTGCCAATGACGTCAAGATTCAGGTCGAATTTAATCCCGCGCAAATCGCCGAGTATCGCCTGATCGGATACGAAACCCGTGCCCTGCGGCGCGAGGATTTTTCCAACGACAAGGTGGATGCGGGGGATATCGGCGCTGGCCATACCGTGACCGCGATCTACGAGGTAACGCCCGTCGGCTCGGATGCAATCCGAAATGGTCCGTTGCGCTATGCCGAACAACCGGCAGCCGATGGGACCGACGAAATCGGGTTCTTCAAGATGCGTTACAAACGGCCCGGTGCGACCGAAAGTCAGTTGATTGAGGAACCCATCCTGTCGGGGCAGGGACAGGTGTCCGGGGATGTCCGGTTCTCATATGCCATCGCGGGTTTTGGCCAGCTGCTGCGTGGCGGGGAGTATCTGGGTGGTTGGTCTTACGAGGATGCGATCGCGCTGGCTAATGGAGCCAAAGATCAAGATCCGTTCGGCTACCGGGCCGAGGCCGTTACCCTGATGCGCCTGGCCGAAACGCTGGTGCAATAACACTAGCCACGAGGCGCTGGCGTCCGTCAGCGCCCCGTTCGCCGGACCCTAGAATTGTCGTGGAGTGTTGGCGGTGTGGGTGTTGATTCTACGCACGCTCCATTCCACTGCATCCCGCATGGTTTTGCCCAGAGCCTCATCAAAAGCCTTAACCAGATCCGGTGTCTGATCGCTGGCCGCGATCACGTATTCCTGGAACGAGTTCGAGGCGATTATCTTGTCTTCAAACTCGTCAATGATCTTAATGTTGATACGCACTTCCACCCTGATGGTTTGGTTGCCGTTAGCATCGCTGATTACTATTCCTTGAAATTCCCGCAGGTCAGGTACGATGACGTAATCCGCACGCAGTCCGACAGTTGATCGGCCAACTGCAGCGACTTTGCCGCTGTTTTCATAGCTTTCGACCAGCAGCGCCTGAACGATCAGCGGGGCACGATCCACCCAGCGTGCGCGCGGCAGGTACTGAACCTGCAACGGCGTGGGTTGGATAGCGATCTGGTCGGTGTTGACTGCTGCGGTGGCGGTTGGCTCCTGTACAACAATCTGCCTTTGTATGCGCGGCAGCGAGGCAGAAAACGTGCTTTTAGGCGTCAGCAGGTAAAGGTCGTTTGGCTTGGAGGCTTGCCGGAGCGTCTCCAAACCTGTGCACCCCCCCAGCGACACAAGGGCAAAAACCACAATAAAAAGCCTGATCATTGACGAAACTCCGATGCCTGGGTTCCAAGTAGGAAGCGCGCTGGATCACGCTCGACCTTGTCCACCAGCCGGTCCAGGCTGATGACCAGTCGCTGTGATTCTTCTACAAAACGCGTGAACTGCGGCAGACCGACCCGCAGAAAGTCCGACAGCTGGCGGCGGTTGGCCTGCACGATACCGTCAATGGTGCCCAAAAGCTCTGAGGCGGATTGGGACGCGCTCAGGATATCGTTCGAGATATCGTCCAGCCGTTCGGTGACGTTTTTCACGGTCGAGGACACTTCGTTCGCAGCCGTGCGGATGTCGTTCATCACCGTGCCGATATCTTCGTTTATGACCTCGTTGGCCGAGTCGAATGCGCGTTCTGCCGAGGTCAGAGTACCTTTTGCAGTCTCCATCGCACCGGTAATCGACCCCAGTGTCTTGTTGGCGTTCAGGAAGGTTTCCGAGATCGTTGCCAGGGCCACGTCAGCCTCACCCGACAGGCCGTTCAGGTTTTCGGCCAAAGTCGTCACCCGTTCGATCAGCGGGCGGATATCCTGCTGAATGACACGGTCGGCAGTTTGGATAGTGGTCTTGGCACTGTCCAAAGCCGCTGTGGCCGTTTCCGAGGCCGTTTTCACGCTGTTCAGTGTATCTGTGCCCGCCGTCAGAGTGCTTTCGGCAGTGTCGGCCAACTCGTCCAGCCGATCTGTAAAATCGCCAAGCTTCTTGGCCGCGCCGCCCAGATCCGATGACAGGTTCTCGAAATCTGTAAGGGTCTTGTTCAGTTTGCCCGACGCCGAAGCGACGTTGTCCAGAATGTCACTGACCGATTTGCGGTTTTTGTCATCGACCACGGCATTGAGGTTTTCAAGTAGGGTGACGGCCTCGTCCAGAACCTTGGGTGCGCCTTCGAACAAGGACTGGATTGCGCTGCGCTTGCTTTTAATCACGCTGTTTTCCGGCAATTTGGTGCCGGTGGATGACCCTCCGGTCAGTTCTACATAGCTGACGCCAGTCACGCCCAGTGATTGCAGTTGTGCGATTGTATCCTCGGTCACAGGGATATCAGCGTCGACCTCGAGTTTGACCCGCACTTTTGACGGATCCGTGTCGTCCAGTTGCAGAGAGGTCACCTGCCCGACCGGTAGTCCGTTGTAGCTGACGCCACCTGCAGCCGACAGGCCCGAGACATTGTCGAACAGCACGTCATAATAGGCGTATTGCCGCGATACCTCGAATTTCGCAAGCCACAGGAAAAAGCCAAATGCGCCCAGAATACCCGCAAGGGTGAAGGCGCCGATCAGGATATAGTTCGCTCGGGTTTCCATGGTCTCTACCTGTCCTACCCCTTCTCTTGCGCCGCGCGCGCCCGGGGGCCGGTGAAGTATTCCTGCACCCAAGGATGATCGACTTTGGTCATATCTTCAATCGGTCCTTCAACCAGAACGCGTTTTTCCGCAAGAACCGCGATGCGGTCACAAATCGCGTAAAGGCTGTCCAGATCATGAGTGACCATGAAAACGGTTAATCCCAGGGCGTGCTGCAATTCACCGATCAACTCGTCATAGGCCGCAGCCCCAATCGGGTCCAACCCGGCAGTGGGTTCGTCCAGAAAAACGATCTCGGGGTCCAGCGCCAAAGCGCGGGCCAGGGCTGCGCGTTTGCGCATACCGCCGGAAAGTTCCGAAGGAAATTTGCCACAGCTCAGTTGGGGCAGGCCAACAAGGCTGATCTTCAGGCTGCCCAAGGCCTGCATTAGCTTTTCGCTGATCCCGGTATGCTCGCGCAGCGGCGCCATGACGTTCTGCAAAACGGTCAGCGAGGAAAACAGCGCGCCGTCCTGAAAGGCAACACCCCAGCGTTTTTCAATGCGTCGACGCTCCTCTTCGGGGCCGTTCAGCACATCGACGCCCAGCACCTCGATACTGCCGGCAGCAGGTTTGTTCAGCCCGACAATCGTCCGCAGCAGCACCGATTTACCGGTGCCCGACCCGCCGACGATACCCAGCACCTCGCCGCGCCAGACATTCAGGTTGAGGTTCTGATGCACCACCTGTGGCCCGAACCGATTGGTCAGGTTGCGGACGCGGATTACCGCCTCACGCTGGGCGTTGGTGTCCGAGGTCTGTTCCAGCACGGTCCCGTCCATGTCAGACGTCCAGCACCGAGAAAAAGATCGAGAACAGTGCGTCTAACGCGATGACCAAGAAGATGGCTTGAACCACCGAGGCGGTTGTTCTCTGGCCGACGCTCTGGGCCGATCCCTTGACCTGCATCGCCTGCCAGCAGGCGATAACGCCGATTACCAGCGCAAAGAACGGGGCCTTGATCATGCCGATGGCAAAGTGCCAGATACCTGTGCTTTCCTTCAAACGGGTCACGAACATGCCGGGGCTGATGTCAAGATCGATCCAGCTCATCAAGCCGCCACCCAAAAGGGCAGCCATATCGGCAATAAAACCAAGGATCGGCAGCATGATCAGCAGGGCAACGACCCGCGGGATCACCAGCACTTCGATCGGGTCCAGACCCAGCGTGCGCATGGCGTCGATCTCTTCCTGCACCTTCATCGAGCCGATCGATGCGGTGAAGGCCGACCCGGACCGGCCTGCAACGATGATGGCCGTCAGCAGAATGCCCAGTTCACGCAGCACCGAGATCGAGATCAGTTCGACAACAAAAATCTCGGCCCCGAATTGTTTCAGCTGGGTGGCGCCCTGAAATGCCAGCACGACGCCGATCAGAAACCCCATCAGGGCCACAATTGGGATCGCCTTGAACCCGACTTCTTCCATCTGCGACACCAGCGCCGCCCGACGCAGCCGCCATGGCATGAAAATGGTGCGGACAAGGCGATGCAGCGTCAGTCCCAGGAAACCAAGCATCGAGAGCGTGTCTTTCCATGCACCGACCGTGCGCTCACCAATGCTTGCGACCCAATCAACAAAGCTACCGTGTTCGGCCTCGATACCCGGATCGTCGGGTATGTTTTTTGCTACGGTATCAAGTAGCGCGGAATGCGCGGGGCTTAGCCCTTCATACTTGACCTCGGCCCCGACGGTGCGCACCCGGCGCGCCAGGTCGGCAATCAGCCAGGCCCCACCTGTATCAAGAGCCTCGACCATGGACAGGTCAAAGGTGACCTTGCCAACCTGCGGCCTAAACGCTGCGAACGCCTGCTCCACCTTTTCCAGAGATTGGGTCAGCATTTCGCCCGAAATACGCAAGCAGACGCCGTCGGCGTCGTGATCCGAATGTATCATGGGCTGCGTCATGGCGATATGTGATGTGAAACCGCGTTGTCCTGCAACGGATTTTTGCGCCTCACCGGGATTTGTCGCCGCACAATAGCAGTAGTGTGACAGTTTCGGATCGACCGGGCCTCGGCGCGACTGATCGCATATATCAAGCCTGCTTTTCGTTTAAGTTGAGTTTTTTATGCCTGATCAAAACCCCGCATCAGGAACTGGTTGCCCGAACGGGGGAACCGCGACAAAGATCACACCTGAAATGCTTCGGTGGAATCAGGTTAGGTCACATGCACAAACCCGGAAAAGTCCTGTTCATCATCATTGACCAGTTGCGGGCAGATTGTTTGAACGGAACCCTTGCGGCCCATGTCGATCTGCCGAACCTGCGCGCGTTCATGAATGAGGCCGTAACCTTTGACCGGCACTTTTCGGTGACCAACCCCTGCGGCCCGTCGCGCGCCTCGATCCTGACCGGTCAATACGCAATGAACCACAGGTCAATTCGCAACGGCACTCCCCTTCGGCACGATACGCCAAGCATCGCGAGCGAGATGCGTAAGGCCGGATACCTGCCCATGCTGTTCGGCTATACTGATACCTCTGCCGATCCGCGAGCCTTCGATCCGGGCGACCCGATCCTGAAGTCCTATGAAAACCCTATGGCAGGATTTCACGAAGTCATCGAAATGCGGTTGGAGGAGTCCTATCCCTGGCAGTCGTACCTGATGCAGAAGGGGTACGAGTTCGAGAAATACTGGGATGTCTACAAGCCGGTTTCTCCAAACGGTGGTGCGCCGCGCCTGAACGATCCTGCCCTATATCGGGCCGAAGACAGCGACACAGCCTTTCTGACCGATGCGTTCCTGAGCAACATGGCGCCGTTCAACGATCAGAACTGGTTCGCTCATCTGACCTATATCCGGCCACATCCGCCTCTGGTCGCGCCGTCCCCATACAATGATATGTACGATCCAGGGTCTTTGCCCCTGCCGACCGGGTTTGCAAATGTGGCCGACGAAAGCGCGATGCATCCTTTCTTTGGTCCCGCGATAGAGAAGCAATCAGCGAAAGACTTCGTCGAAGGGTTTGATACCCTGGACCCGACGCCCGAAAACGCGCGGATGTTGCGCTCGGTCTATCTGGGGCTGGCGACCGAGGTGGATTATCATGTCGGCCGTGTCATCCAATTCCTTAAGGACACCGGTCAATATGACGACACCCTTGTCGTGATCACCGCCGACCACGGAGAGATGCTGGGCGATCGCCACACCTGGGGCAAGATGACGGTTTATGACGCGGCCTATCACACGCCGCTATTCATCCGGATGCCTGGCAATCAGGATCAGGCGGGAACCGTGGTGACCGCGCCGACAGAGTCCATCGACATTACTCCTACCATACTCGACTGGGCGGGACTGCCGATTCCGAACGCGATGGATGGGCGGTCCCTGATGCCTTTGCTGCAAGGAGAGGTCCCGGAGGATTGGCGCAGCTATTCGTTTAGCGAACTGGATTTCTCGGCCCCCGAAAAACCGAGCTTGTGGCAACAGCAGCTGGGTACCAGTAACAGCGACTCGTGTCTGGGCATCTTGCGGGATGAGCGGTTTACGCTGGTCGAGTTCGCCGCGGATTTGCCGCCGCTCCTGTTCGACCATCAGGGCAAAGGCGAAATGGAGAACGTTGCGAAAAACCCCGACTATGCCACGGACCTGGCGCGCCTGGGTCGGATGATGCTGCGGCATCGGATGCGTAACATGGATCACACGCTGTCCCTATGTTCCCTGACCTCGGACGGGGCGAAGACCAAACCGCGATATTGACCCAATCTGTCGCGTCCGTCCCCCCTACACCTGTGACAAATCCAATGTTACGCATGTCTTGAGGGGAGGGCGAATTTGGACATTACCGAACAGCACGTAAAAGAGATGACGACCGCCGGTCTGAACCTGATCGGGCAGGCGCTGTCGATCTACGACAGCCAGTTGCGGCTGGTTGTCAGTAACCGACCGTTTCAGGTGATGTTCGATTTGCCGGATGAACTGGTCCGACCCGGGGCGCAGTTCCGGGACACGATCCGCTATCTGGCAGCGCGTGGCGAATACGGCACGGATGCAGACGTCGAAGCCGCCGTGGAATTGCGGGTCCAACAAGCGCTGACCTTTGAGCCGCACTACATGGAACGTGTTCGGGCCGACGGGCGGGTGATTTCGGTCGAAGGAGCGCCGCTGCCCAAAGGCGGTTGGGTTTCGGTCTACACCGATATCACCAACACCAAACAAGCCGAGGCCCTGTTGCGGGCCCGGTCCGAGGAATTGTCGGGTCAGTTGCTGGACAGGGCCGAAGAGCTTTCTGCTACCAACCGAAAACTCGCCGCCACCAACGCCGCGCTGGAAGAGGCCAAGCGCCAGCTGACCGAGATCGAAGCCCGCACGCGCATGACCACCGAGATGATGCCGGCCCATATTGCCCATCTGGATCCGGATGGGCGGTATGACTATTCGAACCGGCGTCTCAGCTCGGTTATGCCGGGCCGCCCGTCTGAAATTCTGGGTATGCATATTTCCAATGCCTTGGGCGCTGCGGCCTTCCTGCGTGTAGAACCGCATCTGCAAAAGGCCTATGGCGGCGAAGCCTCGGTGTTCGAATTTACCGAAGATCAGGATTCCCGCCGCATCCGCGTGTCGTTTTCTCCGGATGGCGAGGGCGGAGTCTATGTGATGTCGGTCGATATCACTGAGGAAACCCAGGCGCGTGTTGCCTTGCAGCAGACCCGGCGCCGGGCCATGGCGGCGCAGATGACCAGCGGGTTGGCGCATGATTTTTCAAACCTGCTGACGATCATTCTGGGAATGCAGTCGAGGCTGGAAAAGATGGACCTTTCCGCCGAGGCACATGAGTTGGTGTCCGCCACCCAGCAAACCGCCCGCCGCGGTGGTCAGTTGCTGAACAGGATTGCGGACATGACCGGTAACCGCACCTTTCAGCCAAAAGCAACCGATATGCGTGGCCTGCTGGAGGACCTGCGTGTTCTGGCCTCGCCCTCCCTGCCACGCGGTGTCGGGTTGTCGGTGGTCAACACCCTGCCCGACGAGGCGCTGATGCTGGACCCGGGGATGGTACAGGACGCGCTGCTGAACTTGGTTCTGAACGCACGCGACGCTTGCGGAGGGTTCGGTCAGATCACCATCAGTGCTCATAAGATCGGCGACATTTGGATCGAGATCGCGGTCTCGGATACCGGCTCGGGTTTTTCCCAAGAAGGATTGGAAAAAGCGCTGAATCCGTTCTTTACCACCAAAGGCAGCAAGGGATCGGGCTTGGGTCTGCCCATGGTTTATGACACCGTGAAACTTGCCGGTGGCGACCTGAACCTCCGCAATACTCCTTCGGGCGCAACAGTGGCCATGCGTTTGCCCTATCGTCCGGCGCCGCCGATACAGGAAGGTTTAGTGCTGCTGGTCGAAGACAATGACGATCTGCGCTGGCAATTCCGGGATATGCTGGTCGAACTTGGGTTCTCGGTGATCGAGGCAACATCTGTTGACGAAGCGCTGGCGCTGACGGCGGATATCGACGATATCGTGTTTGTGTTGTCGGATATTCGGCTGGAAGGGCAGGGGACCGGTCTGGATTTGTTGGCACAGCTTAAACCCGCTTTGCCGTGCATTCTGATGACTTCATTGCCCCATTCCGACCCGCTGCACCGGCAGGCCCTGACACTGGCACCCGTGCTGAGCAAGCCCTTTACCCGAGCGCAACTGTCCGCCCTGATCCGAACCGAGGCTGCCTGATGACACAACCACTGGTCACGATTGTAGATGACGAGCCCGAAATCCGGCGCGTTCTGACTGACGCGCTGGAAGAGGCGGGTTTCCGCACTCAGAGCTTCGCCCGCGCGCGAGAATTCGAAGCTGCGCTGAAACGCGTGACGCCGGACGTTTGCCTTGTCGATCTTTCTTTGCCTGACACCGACGGCCTGGCGCTTGTTCACCGGCTGGCGCTGGAACAAGGGGCGGCGGTGATCATTATCTCGGGTCGGGCGCAGGTGCAGGATCGCGTTACCGGGCTGGAACTTGGGGCTGATGATTACATCACCAAACCGTTTGATCCTGCCGAGGTCGTCGCCCGTATCCGGGCAAGGCTGCGTTCCCCGAGAACGCAGGTGTCGCAGTCGGATGTGGCGATTTTCAATGGCTGGACCGCGTATTTTGATCGTTACGTTCTTGAGGATGGTAGCGGAACAGAAATACCGTTTAGCCACGCGGAAGGCGAGGTTTTGCGGTTGTTTCTGGAAAGCCCCAAACGGCTGATTAGCCGGGCTCAGATGCAGGAAGCTCTGGGCGGTGCTGCAGGTGAGAGTTTCGACCGGGCCATGGATGTGCGTATATCCCGGCTTCGGACGAAACTGGGCGAAGACCCTAAAAATCCGCGCCTTATCAAGACGATCTATGGGGCAGGATATATTTTTCTAGGGGATGTCGAGTGGCAATAAAACGCCGATCAGGGTTTGGACGGAAGGTCGCCATTGTTGTCATAATAATGAAATAGGCAAGCAATTACATATTGTTATACGCGAACTGAACCAACAAGGGTTGCACCTGATGTCAACCGGGACACATCGACCTCAATATCTGCGCGCTGCCTATGGATTCTTGGCGCGGTCGCGCATAACTAACAACACCGCGTTCAATCGTCGCCTCAACGGCGCAGCTTGGGAACAAGGTAAGACCGCGACGCTGGCAGGTATCGGAACCGCTGAAGGTTTTGGAGAATAGAATGATCAAAAGAACCTGGGCCAATTGGAAGTCTAGTAATATTGGCCGCTTGCTGTTCGAAAGTCTCCGAAATCAGGGCTGGCTGTACGGGATCGCGATGGTGGCCATGGTTGGGGTCGCCGGAACAACGGCGGGTACCGCGTGGATGATGGAAAACATTGTCAACGCGATGACCGAGCCTGAAATGCGATCCAAGGTCGCACTGATCGCCGCCGCCGTTATTGGACTGTTTCTTGGCAAGGCGCTAGCTTCGTACATTCAGTCGATCTTTCTGGCGCGCGCAGGCAACCGCATTATTGCTGTTCAGCAAGAACGTCTCTACGCAAGGCTGATAAAACGCGGTGTCGGCTTTTTCTCACGTAATGAATCCTCGGGGCTGTTGCTGCGGGTTACGCAGGGTGCGCAGGCGGCCAGAAGGCTGGTAGACGTCGTCGTGACAAGCTTTGTTCGTGACTTGCTGACCCTGGTTGGTTTGGTATTCGTCATGATCTACCAGCAGCCAATGCTTTCAGTGCTGTTTTTCGTCGTTGGCCCGGTTGCGTTGGTCAGCGTGCGCATGTTGTTGAAACGTGTGAAAGCGATCATGCAATCCGAGATGATGGCATTGTCTGAAATCATAAGGGTTCTTCAGGAAACGTCGGGCGGGATCACAATCATCAAGGTTTTTGGCCTTGAAAACCATATGACGAACCGCATGAACGGGGCGATCAGGTCGGTCGAGGAACGGGCGAATTCGATTTCCAAGCTGCAGTCGATCGCCAGCCCCTTGATGGAGTTTCTGGCGGGTCTAGCGATCGCGGGTATTCTGGTAATAAGCACAATCGGCTTCGGAGACAGCGAGCCAACCTCGGCTGGTCAGTTGATGTCATTTATTACGGCTTTGCTGATGGCTTACGAGCCGGCAAAACGCCTGTCGAAGATGCGCGTAGTCATCGAGACCACGCTGGTTCCGATCAGCATGATGTTCGAACTTCTGGACGAAGAAGACCCCATGCGGGAAAGCCCCGATGCCAAAACCCTGGTTACGGGGCCGGGTGAAATCCGTCTTAAGGACCTTACTTTCGGATATAAGGGGGGCACGCCGGTCATTTCGAATATGAACCTGACCTTTGAAGCCGGTAAGACAACGGCTCTGGTCGGCCAGTCCGGCGGTGGCAAATCGACGATCTTCGGTTTGATCATGCGGTTTTACGACCCCGATTCCGGGACTGTCGAGATTGATGATCAGGACTTGCAGGGCGTGACTTTTGCCTCACTGCGTCAGAAGATATCTTATGTCGGCCAGGAAACTTTTTTGTTCTCGGCCTCGGTTTTGGATAATCTGAGGTTTGCGCGCCCGGATGCCACCAATGAAGAAGTGATGGAGGCAGCACGTGCTGCCCATGCGCATGACTTCATCAGCAAGTTGGAATATGGCTACGATACGCCGGTCGGAGAGAATGGTGCGTTTTTGTCCGGGGGACAAAAACAGCGGCTCGCCATCGCCCGCGCAATTCTGCGCAAATCGGAAATCCTGTTGCTGGACGAAGCCACCAGTGCCCTCGATGCGGAATCCGAGACGCTTGTAAAAAAGGCTTTGGACAGGCTGACCGAGAATGTAACGACCATTGTTATCGCCCACCGGCTGTCGACCGTGCTCGAGGCGGACAAAATCGTCGTCATTCAGGAGGGCGAAGTCCTTGAAGAAGGCAATCTTGAAACCCTGATCGAGAAGGACGGGGTGTTCCGTCAGTTGTTCGACCATCAGTTCAAACAACCGGTGTCCGAAAGGGTAACCTCTCCGCAATAGCGTTTGGGCGTCAGGGCGACGCGGTCGGCAGATGCAAGGCCTGTACCGATTGTAGAGGTACCTATTCTCGCAAAGCTCTGTCCTTGATTTTGACTACGGGCTGCAGCAGGTATTCGAATACCGTTTTGCGGCCCGAAAGGATATCGACGTCGGAAATCATACCGGGGATGATTTCGACGGCGACACCATCGGCATCCAGCATCGCATTGCTGGTTTCAATCTCCACGACGAAAACCTCCTCGTCATTTCGCTCGGGCCGGGTGATTGTGTCGGCACCGATACGAGTAATCTGGCCGTCCAGAGCCCCATATCGGGCAAAATCATAGGCGGTGATCTTGACCTTGACAGACTGTCCGGCATGCAGGAATGCGATGTCTTCCGGTCGAACGTATGCTTCGACAAGCAGTGTGTCATTCAAGGGTACGATTTCAACAAGTTCCTCACCGCCGCGGGCCAATCCCCCGATTGTGCTGCGATGTATCCGGTTGACGATGCCACGCACCGGAGACCGCACCTGCGCCCTGTCGGCCCGATCCCGAAGCGCGGGCAAAACCGGCTGCAATGTCGCAAGTTCGGTGGTTGCCATCGCCAGATCGGTTAGCGCGGCGCTGCGAAATCGGCTGCGGGACGCGCGGATGCGGTCGTCTATCTCGTCCAAACCAGTCTTTAGCCTGTTGGTCGCGGCAACAGCCCGGGTTTTCCGGCCTTCCCACTCGGCCATACCGCGGCGTAGCGTCAAAAGCGTTGTTGCGGGCTCCATCCGTTTTTCCACCAGAGGTTCCATCATCGCGCGCTCTTCCGCTAAAAGCCTGAGCGTTTCGTCGGCGGTGATCCGATCCACAAGGCCTTCTTCGTATTCCTGCTGCCTTTGTTGGCGTTGACGTTCCAAGATGGAGATCTCTGCCTGAAGCTCGGTTTGCCGTCCCTTATACAATGCGGTCTCCGATCGCACGACTTCGGGCGCGCCTTTGATCAGGTCAGGTGAAAAACTCAGAGCACTACCGTCGATTTCCGCCTGCAATCGTTGCGTTCGCGCCATTAGGCCGAAGGCGCGCTGTTGTTCCTGACTGAATTGGCTGTCGATTTGAGTTGTGTCGAACTCCATCAACAACGTGCCCTTGTCGACCACCTGTCCTTCGCGAACTTTCAAAGACTGCAGAACTCCGGGTTCCGTGGCTTCGATCACCTGAATGTCAGCTGAGGGAACAATCCGCCCGTCCACACGGGTCACGTCATCCAACTCAGTCAGATGCGCCCAAAGGCCTAGTGCGATCAGGCACGAGGAGATCACTAGTAAAAGCAGGGATCCACGTATCGGTGAACGCCCGCGCATCTCGCGCGCGAGGGTGGCGAGGTCAGGATGCCGCGACATTCAGATGCCTCCCTGCTTTGCGGGCGTGTTGGGTGAGCATACTCTTGGGTCCGTCGGCGGACACGCGTCCGCCCTCGATCACGATGACACGGTCCACCAATTCCAACAGGCTGGTGCGATGTGTGATGATGACCATCGTGGCGTCCTGCGTTGACTGCTTCAGACGACGGATCACCTCAGCTTCGGTTTTGACGTCCATCGCACTGGTCGGTTCATCCAACAGCAGAATCGGGGGCCGTCCAATCAAGGCCCTGGCAAGTGCAATGGCCTGTCTTTGTCCACCAGATAGACCTTCGCCGCGCTCGGCCAGTTTCAGATCGTAACCGTTGGGATGACGGGCGACAAAATCTTCAACTCCGGCTACCTTGCCTGCGCGGATCAGGTCCTGATCGCGCGGTCTGACAGTGCCGCTCCTTATGTTTTCGCGTACGGTCCCGGAAAACAGCCAGATGTCCTGCAATACGGACCCGACATTGCGACGCAGATCACCCGGATCAATTTGGCGAATATCCACGCCATCCAGCATCACCGACCCGGTTCGCGGCTCATATAGCCCAAGCAGCAGGCGCGAGATTGTGCTTTTTCCGGAACCGATCGGACCCAAAATCCCAACCTTTTCACCAGGCTCGATCGAGAATGACACCCCCGCCAATGTGTCCTCGGTGTGATCCGGATAGGCGAAGTGGACATTCTTGAATCTGATGCGCCCGTCGAAGCTGTTTCGGCTGATCCAGCTGTGCCCACGAGGTCTTTCGCTTTCGGCCTGCATCAGTGCGTTAAGGTTGCGATACGCGCTGCGGGCCTGGTTGACACGGGTCAGGGTCTGGGCAAGCTGTCCCAGAGGTGCCAGTGCACGACCGGTCAACATCACTGAAGCAACCAGAGCCCCCATGCTTGCCTGACCATCAGTAATCAAAAACACGCCGTAGAAAACGATCAGAACCTGTGCCGCCTGCTGGGTGAACCCGGTCAGGTTCAGGGCGAACTGCGTCACCATACGGCTGCGTGCACCATGCGAGGATTGGCGTTCAATTGCGCTTTCCCAGCGGGTTCGCATTGGCCTGGCAGCTGCCGTGGTCTTGATCGTCTCAAGCCCCGAGACGGTTTCCACCAAAACAGATTGCTTGGACTGGCCATCGGAAAAGCTCTTCTCGGCCAGACGCGACAATACCGGCTGCACGGCCACCCCGGCCAGTAATACGATCGGAACCGCAAGGGCAGGGATCAGGGCCAGCGGCCCGCCGACCAGATGGATGACAAACACAAACAGCGCAATGAAAGGAAGGTCGACCAATGCAACCAGTGTTGCCGAGGTAAAGAACTCTCGCAGGGTTTCGAACTCCCGAACGGTGCTTGCCATGGCACCCGTAGATCCAGTGCGAGATTTCATGCGGATGTTCAGCACGTGGTCGAAAACGCGCCGCCCCATCTGCATGTCGGCCTTTTGTCCGGCGCGATCGATGAACCCGGCGCGCAACAGTTTCAAAAGAAAATCAAACCCCAGGGCGAGGGCGACACCCGCAGTTAGGGCTATCAGAGATTCTGTAGCTTCGTTTGGCAGTACGCGGTCATAGACGACCATAATGAAAATAGAGGTGGACAGGCCCAGTAAATTCGCGAGCGCCGCGGCCAGGAGTACTTGCGTATAGGACCATTTGTTCGCCGCCATCGCCGACCAGAACCAATGATCGGATGCGGGAACCTCACAGCCCGGGACCTCGGCCCGATGGTTCCGACGAAACAGGATTGCGAATCCGGTATAAGTGCGGCTCAGTTTGTCCTGGGACACTTCGCCGATCCCGTCCCCGAGGTCTGGATCGAAAACCAGTAGATTGCCGCCCCGTGTTCGACCGTGGAAAACAACGGCTTTGTCATCCTCCAGAATCAGCAGTGCAGGTGATAGGATTGTGTCAAAGTCCTGCAACCTGCGTTTGCCATACCCGGCTTGCAATCCAGCATTTTGCGCCACCTCAATGGCGTGGCGAAGGGTAAGTTCATCTGATGCGCCGATTTGCACGGCGTGCAGGGCGGCCACTGTCAAGGGGCGGTCCAGCTGGGCTGCGACATGCAACAGACAAGCTTCGAGGGGAGTGAGTGAAGGCGTGCGTGAAATAGGCAGAAGCTGTGTCATAGGTCGTCGTTCCACTTCACCGTTGAGACACCCAGCAGATCGAGAATGTCACCGGTTAAACTCAGCGCAGCGTAGTTGGTCAGGAAAAAGTTCTGCTCGGCCAGGATCAACCTTTCCTGAGCGTTCACATAGTCTCTCTGTGCGTCAAGAATCTCAATCAGGCTGCGCCTGCCGATGGTGAACTGTTCGCGTGCCGCGGTAACACTTGCGGCGTTGGCTTGCACTGCAACGCGGGCTGCCTGCAGACGCACTGCGCCAGCTTGCTGGTCGGAGCGGACGAATTCCAACTCACGGCGAATGTCCCGGATAACCGAGTCCCGCGTGAACTCAGCCTCTTTGACCTGTGCTTCGGCCGCCGCGATTGCGGCCCGGCGTTGCCCCGTACTGTCGATTTCGTAGTTGAACGACAGATCCACGCCAAAATTCGCGTCGTTGCTGTCATCCCGGTCGGCAAAAGCGGCGATTTCAACGCCGGGCTGACGGCGTGCATGGGCGGCTGCCTGTTCTGCCTTTGCCGACAGCAGGGTTGCATCCGCCCGCCTGACCTGAGGGCTGTCCATCACGATCTGCGAGTCGGTTCGCGAAAGTTTAGGAGCCGTGACAGGTGACGGAAGTTCCCCGGGGGCTGAGCCAAAGTACTCACGATATTGGGCGTCTGCTCGGTCTAAACGCGCTTTGGCATCTGCCAGCCGTGTCTGTGCATCCGCCATCCGAGATCGTGCCGTCAGAACATCAGCATTTGATCCCGCGCCCTGCGCTGCGCGTTCCGTGATCTGACGCACCATATCTTCATGAACTGCGACATTTTGGGTCGAAATATCCAGAATTTTTCGTCGGTCCAGAACCACGACATAGGCCTCGATCGCCGACAGCGCCACCGCTGATGCCGTTTGCACCTGATCTCCACGGCTTTGCAACACGCGCGCCTTTGCTGCTGCCAGATCATTCGACGCAGCGCCACCGTCGTACACCAATTGCGAGATGCGCAGATATGGTGTGACATCGGCAATATTGGACTCTATGCGTTCAGAACGGGCGTTTACGCCAACGTTGAGCCGGGGCAGAAACGCTCCCTTGGCGGCATCTTCGTTGGCTGCGGCAATCTCCAGCCGTGTCGCACTTTGTGCCAGATCAGGGTTTGTTTCCACGGCGGCTCTGATCCGCTGGCCAAAGGCGCTCTGCGTCAGCCGGGGTGCAGGTGTGTTTGCACCGGCCCCGACGGATCCGCTGGACAGGGACATCTCAACCCCTGTCAAGTCGGGCTTAGGCGTACAGGCCGATAACACTGCGGCGAAGAGGATATAAGGTGCAATTCCGAGACTGCGATTGAGTATTGGCATCGGTGTTTCACACCCCACTGGTTCCGAGGACATCGTCATTCTGCGCGTTGGCCATTGCACAAAGGAAATCGGAAATGTCTGAATTTTCGGTGTATTTCTTTAGTGAGTTTTGCTCTTTAAGCTGTTGTTCTACGCGTGCCAGCCACGCTAAATGGCAAAGCGAGATCTGGTGGGCGTGGATCAGCAGAAAGGCATCCGCTTTGACCAGTTCCAGTTTTTCAACCTGAGTTAGTTTCTTTAAACGATGGGTTGATATGGACAAAGTCCCAGCGGGCAAAGTGGTCCCGTCGAGGGGTTCAGCGGGTTCAAAAAGCCCCATAGTCTTGATTGTCTGGCAAAGTTCCAGCGTCGCCTCACGGGCTGCAACGCGGGTTTGAAGAAAGCTTCGCACATCGCGCAATTCTGGCGACAAATCCCCGGAAGCGTCAAAGAAGGCCTCGTCTCTTGGATTGGTGCTTAGCAGCCCGGATGATTCATCCACGTTCAGCTGAAACAGGGCGGATCCGTTCGACGTTTTTTCTCCAAGGGGCAGGGCCTGAAACGGATGGCATCGCAAGCTGGATGGAACATAGGCCGCCAACCACTGCCCCTGTCGTGATACGAAAGGGGTGGGCATATCGTCTGACAGGGACAAAATGGCCCTGGGTTCAACATCTTCGCCGGTTTCTCTGAACATTATCGGAAAGGTGGCGGCAATCTGCGGAACTTCCCGGAATACAATCGCACATTCGGTGCGATTGGCCGCAAATTCGTAAGAGGTGAAACGTTTCCAGTATCGATGCCCGTGCCGGGCGGCGGTGACAGGAACCAGGCCATTCTGCGCCATTACTGCTCCATGTTTAACAGGATGGCTGCCGGTCGTCGTGATCGGCAGCCGTTTGGTTGCTTAAGCCGTTGCCCCGGTTGGGTCGGTGTGCAGGATGTTGTCCGCGCTAAGGTCGGTCAGATCATCTAGCCCAGTGAATTGGGCGACGGTTTCAACCAACGCTGAGTTTGGAGCGCTGTAGTCGACCTTGACCAACACACTGTCAGCACCGTCCGTTGCCATAACGTAGATCTCGTCACCCGCTTGTAGGCCGGCAAAGCTTTCGACGGCGGTTTCGATCGTGTTTTGGGACAAATCGCCTAAAACCGTTGTCAGGCCAACGACACCGGTATCCGAGCCAATCGCATCACCTACTGCCAGGGTTTCGACATCCGTTCCGTTACCGCGCAGCGTTCCGACGCTCAGGCCGCTGAACGTAATGGCATCCGTAACCTCGGCTGCCGGGCCAATTGTGAATCCTGTCACCATGTCGATACCGTTGGCCGCCAGGTCGGCCTCGAACACGACAATGTCTCGCCCTGCAGCCGAGACATCAATCGCATCGCTGCCATCCAGCCCGCGGATGATGTTGTCGACGTCGGTTGCGACCAGCGTGTCATCACCATTGGTACCGAGTTGGAAGACGGAATACCCGCCAACAGAAGTCGCGATCGTCAGCTCAATGGGTTTGCTTGCATCGACGACCGTCATGTCGAAGGTCATCACGGGCTGGCTCAGGTCAATGACGGGGTTGACGCCATCGGGGATACCGGAGATGCCGGAGTAACGGATCACTGAGGCCCCGTCCGGGTTGGCAACCAAACTAATGAGACCACTACCGCGGACCTCAGACCCGAGGTCGTAGGTCGCAACGGAAGGGTCGAAGCCCAGATTCATAGCCAAGGCGAAGCCGCCTGAAATATCCGTGTCTGGATCCGCGTAGACCTCGAAGGTCACCGTGTTCCCGGAAATCCCAGCCTGAGTGATGACATAGGCTGCTGGTTCGTGTGCGGTGTTCTCGTCGGTTGCGGTTACAGGGTTCGGCCCACCGGAAACCGTTGCATCTGCTGAGAAGTCAAGGGAGTCGCCCGCGTCGATGCTCGAGAATTCCGATGCTGGGACGGCCAAAGACCAGCTGCCATCGACGGCCACAGTCGCGCTGCCAATCGGGCTTCCGTTGAGGAAAACATCCACCGCCTGGCCGACGCTCAGGCCGGTCGAAGTTCCCGAAATTGTCACACCAGATGCTTGAGCATCAGCTAGCGATATAGCGCTGTTCGTGCCGACAGGGCTCACGGTCAATACTGGTCGGAAATCCGTCGTCAGCATAGTCGTAGCCGATGTCGCCGGGTTACCAGCCTGATCGGTAACGCTGGCCGAGATCGGATAGCCGGTGCTGTCCGACAGAGCGGCCAGATCGACTGAGGGGACAGTTGCCGACCAGGAACCGCCTGAAGCGGTGCCTGTGTATGTATGGCCGTTTAGGGTGACGGACACAGTTTGCCCATCCTCGGCGCTGGTTGCGCCCGTGATCGTCAGGTCGCTTCCTTGTTCGGTCACGTCCAGCTCGGAGCCCACGGATAGGGGATCGAGTGTAACGGTCGGAGCAGTGAAATCGGTGTCAAAACTTGCACTATTTTGGGCGCTGTTGCCCGCTGCGTCCGCTACCAAAGCATCGACATCATACGAGACCCCATCCTGAAGCGCGCCCAAGTCCGAGGCTGGGGCCGTGTAGCTCCAAGTGCCGCTGTTGACCGTGGCGGTGCCGGTGACATCCACTGTTCCGTCGGGGCGGGCGATTTCGACCGTCACCACTGTGCCATCTGCGGCGTCAGAGGTGCCGGTTATGACCAGGTCGGTGCCCTGTTCCGCAGCGTTCATGACCGCACCATCCGACAGGTTTGTGATGTTCACCGTTGGCGCAGTGAAGTCTGTATCAAAACTGTCGCTGGCCTGGATCGCCGGGTTTCCTGCCTGATCGGCAACATCTGCGGTGACCGCAATGGTGGCCCCGTCCGACAGGGCTGCCAGATCTGCGGCAGGAACGGTAACTGACCACGCGCCACCGGATGCTGCGCCGGTGTAGGTTTGACCGTTCACAGAAACAGTCACGGTCTGACCATTCTCGGCAGTGGTGGAACCTGTGATGGCCAGGTCCGTGCCCTGCTCAGCTGCGTTCAGCACGGCACCATCCGAGAAGCTGTCGATTGAAAGCGTCGGTGCGGTCGCATCCTTGCCCAGTGGTACATTGACCTGAGGCGCCGCCAGACCATCGGCGTCCGAAACGTCCGCAGTCACGGTAAAACTCCCTCCGTCAGGCAGGGCTGCCAGATCTGCGGCCGCGACGGTCACACTCCAAGTGCCGCCTGACACGGTATCGGTATAGGTCTGACCGTTCATGTTTATTGTGACCTGCTGGCCGTCCTGTACATTGCCGGTCGTCCCAGAGATCGTCAGGTCAGCCCCCACTTCAACAGCGTTCAGAACCGCGCCGACGGATAGCGGAGAGATGGTGACGGAAGGGCCAGTCAAGTCAACCGGGACGGATACCGAGGCTGGGACTGAGATGTTGCCAGCCGCATCGGAGACAGTCACGTTGAACGCGGCTGGCACGCCGGTCGACAGGCCAACGAGATCTGTGTTGGGGATCGTTACGCTCCAGCCGCCGCCGGTGGCAGTTGTCGAATAGGTTTGACCACCAAACGTCACGGTAACGGGCCGACCGTCAAGCGCTGTGGTCGATCCCGTAAGTGTCAGGTCGGCGCTGACATCGATCAACTCAATCGATCCGCCGGCAACCGGGTCCAGCGAAATCGTCGGAGCGGTAAAATCCGTCTCGAAACTGGCATCGGCTTGTGTCGCCGGATTGCCCGCCTGATCGGTGACGTCAGCGGTGACGGCAATCGTTGCGCCGTCTGGCATGACAGCCAGCCCTGCGGTGGGCACTGTTACGCTCCATTGTCCGGCGAAAACCGTACCTTCGTAGGTTTGCCCGTAGAGGGAGACGGTGACGGTTTGTCCGTCTTCGGCCGTTGTTGTTCCGGTAATGGTCAGATCGGTGGCCTGTTCAGCCGCGTTCATCACCACGCCGTCGGAAAACCCTGAGATTGTCAGGGTTGGGGGGCTAGTATCCACGTCGAATGCGACCGTCTCAGACGACAGTTCTGTACCCTCAGCATCGAGATTTCGAATGGTCACGGTTTGCACACCCTGCGGTAGGCTGGCTGCTTCGTCCGGTGTCAGTGAAACGCTCCAGGACCCGTCATCTTCGGGCGTAACGGTCTTTGTGACCGAGCCAATGGTTACTTCCACCGTTTCCGTACCTTCCGGCGTGGCGAGGTTCAAGTTGGCGCTGCTCAATGTGTTGGCTTGCGAGCCCGCCAGGTTGAGAACGGGGTAGCTGGGGGTAGGTGAAGGCGCAGGCGTAGGGGCGACATCGTCGCCCCCTCCACCACCGCCGCCGCCGGCAGCGGCAGCGGCACCCGCCAGACCCAGACCACCCAAAGCAGCCCCGGTTCCGCTGATTCCCCCGATTGCGGCGGCGCCGCCAGCTTCGGCCAGGCTGAACTGAGCAATCTCGGATACAACGTCCTCGGCAATCATGACAGCACCGCTGTCCAGCACCTGTACGTTTTCGGCGGCAACAACCAGTTTTCGACCATCGGCCAGTTTCAGAAGAACGTCGCCATTGTCCAGCAGCTTGACCGAACGCACCCCGGGAATCGTTTCTGCGAACTGAAAGGCATAAAGCTCTTCAATAGTGGCCTGCGCCAAGGCAGGCAGGGCCAGAACCGCAGATCCGATCCCACCAGCAATGCCACGGCCGGCCCAACGGCGCATTTTTCCGTCGATCCACTTGCGGATGTTCTGTTTACGCTCAAAATCGGGCTGACCACCAGCCGGATTGATCTTGGTTTCAGGTTCTTTGGTCATCTTGCCCTCACATGTGGTTTCCGCACCGGCCCGAGGGGTCGAGGTTTTGTTCATCTGTCTTTCCCTTCGGTGAATCATGCGGTCGGACCAGAAAAAATTGAGTTAAACTGAAGCCGAACTCCTCGTTTTCTCCACATTCCCGCTTTGGTTTCGCACTGGGCATCGGATCATCCTGTAGTTGGTGCCAGATTTGGCGTGGGGTGATTTGATATGGTGCTTCAGTTCGAAGGCGTGGTTGCAACAGGGAGCACAGCGCTCGATTCAGGTATCGGCGATACGGCTTTAAAAACGCTTAATGGCGAAACGTATCTGTTCAGCGTGACCGGTCCGGGCGGTGGGATTGCGGTGTGGAAACTGGTCGAAGGCGCTCTGCCGCAGATGCAGGACACCGAGTACTTCAGTGGCACGATCACGTATCAGGTCGGTAACAGCGCCTTACCCGTGGTGCTGGCCGGCGACGATCAGCTTGTTCTGGATGTGCGTACGGCGACAGGGCTGGTCGGATATGAGATCAATCCAAACGGGACCGTGGGCGCTTTGCAGGAAACCGACTCGCTGGTCGGTGGCGGGGATATCTCGGCCATTGCTCAGTTCGGCGGCGTGCTGACTATTGCGCATGAGGGAACAGGGCAGATCTCGACCTATACCGTGAACGGGGATGGTTCGCTGAGCTCGGCAGCTTCGGTCACAGGGCAGGCTGACTCGATGCAGGTGTTGCGGGTCGGGGCAGTCCACTTCGTCATCATGGCCGATTCTGTCAGCAACACGATCGGCACTTACAGCTTCGATCAGGATACCGGCGCCCTGACCGCGGTGGATAACAGCGACGCGCTGGCGACACTGGGAATTGCGACGCCGACGGCAGTCGAGGTGGTGCAGGCTTTCGGCCAATCATGGGTTGTTGTGGCTGGGGCGGACAGCAACTCGCTCAGCGTGATGGAGTTAACAGTCGATGGGCGCCTGATTGCAACCGACCACGTTCTGGATTCGTTGCATACACGGTTTGAAACTGCGCAGGATCTGGCCGTGATCGAAGCCGATGGACATGTGTTTGTCGTGGCGGGCGGTGGCGATGATGGTGTTACCCTTTTTACCCTGACGCCGAATGGCCAGCTGGTGTATTTGGACAGTTTTGCCGATACCGTGCAAAGCGGCCTGCAAAACGTCGAAACGCTAAGTGTCGCTCATGTCGGGAACGAGCTGCAAATTCTCGTCAGTTCGCAACAGGATGCGGGACTGACACAGATCAGCGTTTCAATCGATGATCTGGGTATCGTGCGGGACGGGTTCGGTACGGTTACCGGGTCGGCGCAGAACGACATACTCAGCGGCAACATCCTAGAGACCACTCTGGTGGGAGGGGCAGGGGATGACATTCTGATCGCGGGTGTCGGGGCGACCACGATGGATGGCGGAACCGGGGCGGATATCTTTGTCATGCAATATGGTAGCGACCCAACAACCATTAACGGTTTCCAGGCAGGGGTCGACCGGTTAGACCTGTTCGACTATCCGCTGTTGCGCAGTCCCGGACAGTTGGAATTTACCGCCACCGTGCAGGGAGCGCAAATCAAATACATCGACGAGGTGGTCGTCATCAACTCCGCGACCGGAGGGCCCCTGTCCAGCACCGAAGTGTTCGGAGCGGGGTTTGGCGGGCCGGATCACATCCCGGTGGATTTCGGAGATTTCGGTGGGCTGGACCCAGAAAGTTCGGACGGCGTTTTGGGCGATATCTCGATCAACTCGGAAACCGCGAATCCCGGCCTGTCAGACGCCGAGATTCACTTTACCCCGGATGGAGGCGGAACCATCAGCGTTCGTGCGGGTGATGAAGGGCGTTTTGATCTGGGTTTGCCCTCAGGCACGTTTGAGGGTGAGTTGGATATCGTCAAAACCTATTCGCTGGCCAGTGACAAAATCTCGGCACTGGATGCCTTGCAGGTTTTACGGATCTCAGTCGGGCTCGACCCGACATGGGGGACTGCGACGCCGGAAAACCTGATCGCAGCAGACGTCAATCAGGATGGAACGGTCAATGCTTTCGACGCCTTGGCTATCCTTAAGCTATCTGTCGGCCTGCCGACGGGGCATGACGCGGGATGGGTTTTCCTGGACAAGAACGCAGACCTGTCCGGCATCACAGAGACAAATGTCAGTTACGAAACCGGCGTAAACGTCACGGTAGTCGACAACGTGATTGCCACAGACATGACCGCGATCCTGTTGGGGAACATCGAGCAGATCTGAAAACGACCGTCGCCGTTATTCGCGGAAAGCCCTGTTGAAATAGTCGGCCAAAGGTTTGATCAAATAAGACAGGGGGCTTCTTTCGTCAGTTTTGATCATGGTTTCCACCGGCATCCCGGGCAACAAAGCTTGACCGTTCAGACGTTCGACTTCGCTGTCTTCCGGAGCAACTTCCGCACGGTAATAGGTCTGGCCGGTGTTTTCATCAGTGAAGGTATCTGCCGAAACAGTGATAACCTGCCCTTCAATTTCGGGTGTTTCACGTTGGTTGAATGCTGGAAAGCGCAAGGACACGGGTTGGCCAACATATAGCTGATCTACATGGATTGCATCCACGCGTGCAGCGACAAGCAGCGGTGTGTCCTGAGGAACAACATACATCATCGGTTCTGCAGGCTGTATCACCGACTGCAGCGCAAAAACCTGACTGCCATAGACCGTCCCGGAGACAGGTGCGCGGATATCCAGCCGCGACAGCCGTACATCCAGCGACAGGCGACGCTCAGCCAATTCCAATATCTGTGTCTGAACGTCCCGCAATTCCGTGATGGCCTCTTCGCGACGCGTGGCGGCCAATTCCACAATTTCGATCTCTGTTGCAGCAATTTGCCCTGCCAGGCGCGCAACTGTGGCCTCCAACCGACCAATCTCGCCGGTCAGGCTGGCCTCTTCGCGCTGCAGAGCGGAAACCCGGCTTGCCTGCGTCAGGCCACGATTCAGCAGGCTTTTTTGATCGTCCAGTTCCTCTTGAATGAGTTCAACCTGACGCCGCAGAGAGACAAGTTGCGCCTCTGTGCCTTCGATCTCTGTTTCGATCTGATCCCGCTGTTTGCCCAGTTGCTGAGTTTGTTGCGTCAGGGTCTCCAGCCGGGCTTCGAACAAGCTCCGCTGACCTGCGATCAGGTCTTCATCTATATTTTCCTGCTCTTGAACAATCGCCAACTGGGTTGCCAGCTCCTCGGCACCTGCTCCGTCGCGTTCGGCCTCCAAACGGGCCCGCCGCGCCATCAGCTCAAACAGTTGAGATTCAACGATGGTCTTTTCCGAGGACAAAAACGTATCGTCAAGACGGACCAGCATGTCTCCGTCGGAGACCACATCTCCGTCGCGGACAAAAATCTCTCCGACAACACCGCCATCAGGGTGTTCAACGACCTGCCGGTTGCTTTGTACCTCAATACTCCCCTGCGAGATGATGGCTCCGGCCAGACGGGTTTGAACAGCCCAGACGCCCAGCCCGCCGACAAGAATGATCAGCGCCGCAAAACCAACGAAAGCCGGTACGGTGATCCGCCACACCGGGCGCGTATCTCGAGACACCTTATCCTGCATCTTTCTTCACCTGATTGAGGCCTCGTTTGATCGCACCGGCATTTTGTACCATTGCAGCCAGCACCTCGTCTCGGCTGCCGGTTTTCACTACCTGTCCGTTTTCGACAACCGCCAGATCATCACATTCCGAAATCGCCTGTGGGCGGTGTGTCATGATGATGGTGGATTTGCCAGCCTCCTTCAGCTCTCGAACAGCAGCATTCAGCGCCTCGGTTCCGTCAGCATCCAGAGCCGAATTCGGCTCGTCCAGGATCAACATGACCGGGTCCCCGTACAAGGCACGCGCCAGCGCGATCCGTTGCTTTTGGCCACCGGACAACTGGCTGTCATTGCCTTCCAGAAACGTGTCATACCCCTTGCTGAGCTTCAAGATCAGCTCATGCGCCTTGGCCTTTTTTGCCGCAGCCACAACGGCCTCGGGATTCGGGTTTTCCGACATGCGGGCGATGTTTTCTGCCACCGTTCCGTTAAACAGGGTCACTGCCTGAGGCAGGTAACCGATATGTTGGCCCAGATCAGTGGGATCGTATTGATCCAGCGTCGCACCGCCCAGTCGGATTTCCCCAGTCGCCGGTTGCCACAGGCCCAACAGGGCCTTGGCCAGCGTCGATTTACCCGACCCGCTTTTGCCGATGACGCCAAGCGCCCGGCCGGGTTCAAGCTGCAGCGTCACGTTTCGCAGGGTCGGTTTGTCCGCACCCGGCGGGATGACCGTCAAACCCTTGGCGGTCAGACGAGCCTCGGGCACGGGCAATTTGGTGCGTGGCTTTTCGGGCGGGGTTGCGTCCAGAAATCGGTTTAGCGAGGACCAGGCCGTTCGCGCGCGCTCGACCATACCCCATTGGCCCACGGCTTGTTCGACCGGCGCTAACGCACGGCCCAGCAGGATCGACCCGGCGATCATAGCGCCCGGCGTCAGTTCGTTGCGCAGTACCAGCCAGGCACCAAGCGCCAGCATCGCCGATTGCAGGAATAATCGCAGGGACTTGGTCAGCGAGGTAAAGCTGCCGGTCCAGTCGCTGGCAGCGATGGTCTGGCGCAGGGCACTTGTCCGCTGGCGTTGCCAACGTTGGGTGATGTCCTCTTGCATGCCTTGCGATCTCACCACCTCGGCGGCTTGTCTGGCATGTTCCGAAAAGGCATTGGCTTGCGCCGAGGCCTGTTGTGCCGAGGCCACCTTGTGGCGCGTCAGACCCTGGTTCAGCAACGCAATCACGATCAGCAGGGAACCGCCGACAACGGCCAGCCAGCCCAGCAGCGGGTGGAACAGGAAGATCGCTGCCAGAAACACCGGGGTCCACGGGATATCCATCACCGCCAGCAAAACGGGAGAGGAACACAGGTTTTGAATCGATTCCAGATCGCGCAGCGCCGTTGCCGGGGCTGAACGTGCCTGCGGGTACAGCGACCGGCGCATGGTTGCATCGAACACACGTTCGTCCAATTGCGACTGGAAGCGGGCGCCAAACCTAGCAACGATTCTGCCGCGGGCGTAATCCAGCATTGCCATGAGCGCGTATAGCAGTGCCACCAGCAAGAACAGCGCCGTCAGCGTTTCAACCGCGCGCGATCCCAGCACCCGGTCATAGACCTGCAACATGAACAAAGGCCCGGTCAGCATCAGGATGTTGACAAATATGCTGAACAGAAACGCCAGCGCCAGAAATGTCATGCCCTGATTGCGCACTTTTCGCAGCTCGTGGCGAGGTGGCATCATCATGCGATTTTCAATATTCACGTACGGGGCCTTTGGTAACTGTTACTCTACAGGGCTAGTGCATTTGCGATGGGCCGCATCTTAAATCTATAGCGCGGTGCTGAAAATGCGAGAGTTAGCGGATCGGCGGAAAGCTACTTGCTGTAAAGCCAACGACCGCCCGGTGGGTGTATTGACGCTAATATGGTTCCCAAATTGGTCTCAATTACGGTGTCGAAAAGGATCGAACCAATCGAGATTCTACCCAGTCATTCAGGTGAAACAGGTAATATCTGGTTGCCACATTGGCAACCGTGATCGGAATCGCCCGCAAATTGGGGCAGGGGACGAATTCGAATCCCGCTCTTTTCGGATTCCGCATCAACCTCGGCCTGGTGCAGGCGTGAAGTAATGGCCAGCAATTCGGGCCCGGCATGAAAGGATCTGAGTTCCGATTTCAACATAGGCTCAGAAAAAGTATTGCCCAGTTGAAAACAATTGAGCTTACAAATGCCCGAAGATCACAGCCCGCAGGCCAGACGGAAAAGGGTCTCATTGTTGACATCTTTACCCCGTCAATCTGTTTCCTAGATCATTATAAAGTCATGGTTCATTGCGCCAGATTTCAGGAATGCCGGAATGACCGGAGTTGACCACGTTTACCGCTATACAGGCCGCTCGACACTGGTCGGGCAGGATCAAGACCGGTCATTGTTTCTTGTTGCGGATCAGACTGGTGTCGATGAACCGCATACTTTTCTGAAGGCTTTTGCGAAAGAACCCGACGTGACAGCCAGAGCGTTGCGTGCGGTTTCTGAAATCGTGGGGTCAAGGTTTTACGTCCCGCCATCCATGTTGTCACGGATATTGCGCGAAGCCGATCCCGTTGCGACCGTTGGCCCGACAACAGTCCGGTTCGAAGGTTTCTCAGCCTGTTGTAGCGCCTACATCCGTCTGGATATTGATGAAGACGCTCTTGAGGTCGAACACCGCGGCAAAGGAACCACAAACGTGGATTTCGGGGCCGAATTGCGGGCGCTGTTGGCTCAGACCCGACCGGAAAGTCGTCTGGAGATTGCAATCAGAGCCCGTGCGGTTGGACTGGCGCATGAACGCGCCAACGTCACCGAGCGCAAGGTCCCACTGCCCTTGCGGTGGATCAAGGGTTTTGGCGAAGTGCAGGGGCACCTGTCGGGAATGGAGAAAGCGTTCTCGTTGCCCTCCGTATCGGCCCGGCGGTTTCTCCGCAGCTTGCCGCGCTCTAAGTCGGATCACCGGATCTGGATCGCCGCCACAGGTTCGAGGGTCAGAACCACGACCCGTCAGGCACCCGGCAGCGTGCCGTTGCGTGGAGGTCATCGACTAAGGGTGTTCGAAACGTTAGTTGGCAGGGCCGCCGCTCTTCATGTCTATGGCAATCACGCGTTGCAAAGCTCGGCCTGGGTGCTCGATTTCGGATCGCAGCGGTTGACCCTGGTACTAAATGCCGAACCTTGGCGCGGGTTTTCCGGCGATGGCCGGCTTCTGTCAGATCTGGTGCGGAATGAAGCGGATATTGCCGCCCTACGGGCGCAGTTTCACTGGCAGGACAGTTTGAACCTGTCTTCTTTGGCCCACAGCAGCGGGCTGCCTCATGATCAGGTCAACACGGCCATGTCGCGTCTGGCGGCCTTGGGTCTTGTGGGGTTTGACCTTGCCCATTCCACTTGGTTTCACAGAGTTCTTCCGTTCGACATGGACCGGATCGAGGCAATGAACCCCCGCCTGAAAGCAGCTCGGGAACTGGTGGATGCCCGGGCGGTCACACTTGATCAGGACGGTGCAGAGGTGATCAGCGACGCGGCATTTCATCGAGTGCGTTTTTTCGATAGCGCGCCGAGTTGCACGTGCCCATGGTATGCCAGAAACAAAAACACACGCGGCCCCTGCAAGCACATTCTGGCCGCGGAACTGGAAATGGAGCGCTTGCAGTGACCGAAGCAGAATTCGTGAAACTGATTTCAACCAAGCGGGCGCGTCACGTGCTGAAGACACTTTGTGGTATCCCTGAAGCCGACCGTCGCGCCTTTGCTCCGATCGCGCTTAAAACACAGAAAGCGTATGAAAAAGCGTATTGGGATGCCCAGTTCAGCGGTAAAAAACAGGCTCTGAATTTGGCCAAGGACAGCGATGCGCTTGGAGTCGCGATTCTGGCGACAGCGCGCCCATCCGAATACAGATGCGGAGATTGGCGTATCCTGCCGCGTTCGATCCCTCTGGCGGATGTATTCGGCGCCCTTGACCTCAGCTGGATGGACGATTGGGCGCTGGCGGCGGTTGAAGACAACCCCCGCCTGATCGAAGTGGTCCATGCGCTTTATGCACAAGGGCAGTGCAGCATCCCGCAGACGGACGCCTACATACTGGGTTACTATGCGCACCAAGCGGCCATTCCCGGCCCCGCGCGTAACCAGTTTCTGACGCATGACGTCTGGCGGTTTTTCGAGGTTGAAGGAGGCGGTGACCTTAGCCTTGCCGCACATGACAAATACTGCGGGCCGGGGGTATCTTGGTCAGATTTCCTGATCGGCCTGTGCGACGACGGCACGTTGGACCGAGACCGGCTGTTGGACGCCTCACTGGATGCGCTTGAACGGGATTTCGGGCAGTTTCGGGCCGGATGGTACTCGCGGTTTCACACCAGCCTTTGCCCTACGGACACAGAGGTTTTGCACCGGACCACGCGGTATCTGGACTTGCTTGGCAGCGCTGCACCTCCGACTATGGCCTTTGCGTTGAAGGTGTTGAAAAGGATCGACAAACTGAGCGGGATTGATCCTGTCGCGCTGTTGGCTTCGATCGAACCCGCATTACAAGGCCGCCAGAAATCCAGTGCCGTCTTGGCGCTGCAATTGCTGAAAAGCTGCGCCAAGTGCCATCCCGACAGGGCAACTGACGTGGCTCTGATGGCAGTATCAGCCCTGATTTCCGAAGCCGGAGATGTGCAGGCAAAGGCTTTGGACCTGATCGAATCCTTGGGCCAGCACTCTGAACCAGAGGTTCAGGAAAAACTGCGCGATTACATGGACTTTGCCGCGCCGACAGTTCAGGGAAGGCTTGCAAAGATTTTGGGGGGCGGCAAACCAACCCCTCTGCCTGATGCCGATGATCTGGTGGCAAAGCTCGAGGTCCTTCGTCCGGTCGCCTCGGCGGAAGAAGCCGTGGCGGCGTTTCTTGAGCTATTGGAAGACGGTCGCGACCCGTTTTTGACAGAACGCGCATTTGACGGTTTGGCCCGTTTCGGGGCGGCAGCTGATCCCTTGTTGTCCCCCCTGGCGAAGCGGGCAAATCAATTAAGAAACCGCATGGTGCAAGATGTGTTTAGCGGGGTAGGGAACTTCGAAAAACCAATCGTGGCTACCGCGCTGGCATGGGCCAACGGGACGGATTTTGAGGCTGAACTGCAGCCATTCCTTACGCCTCGGTATTCCGGGCACACGCCGCTTGGGATTGAACGCAACAGCTTTGAGGGGATGTTTGCAGCCCGGGCGCAAGAGGTGCTTGCTCTTGTGCGGAAGGGGCACGCGGCACCCATGCTGTCGGCGCCCGGTGACAACTGCGGGTATCTGGCGGCGGGACAGTTGATCGAACGGCTGGCAGAATACCGAAAGATCGGCGTCCGACCGGGTGACACTGATTTCAAACTGGCGCTTATGCGTTTGGCGCCCGAAGGGCGTGAAACGGCCTTGAACGACGTCCAGCCGCTATCTGAACCGGAAAGGGCACTTGCTTTTGCGTTAGGGGCTGACCTGCCACCTGAAGCGGACAAACAGCTATGGGCGATTGCGTGGTCGTCGACCCTGCCGCTGCGTGCCGATCCACGCATAGAGTCCCTCGTTGGCGGACCAATACCGGGTGTGGGTCACCCGGCACGGTTTGAGTTCTTCGCAGATATTCGGCGGATAGATCAATATAGTTGGCCGAGGCCCAAAATCCGGATCACCCCGCCAATTCCCGATGATTTCGATGCTGCATTGGGTTTTGCCCTGCCTGCAAAATCTGAGCACATTTTTTTGAGCGATCCGGGCAGCAGTTGGATGATGCACCCGAACTCCTGGGTGGGATTGATCCGACCAGCGCATACCGAGTTGTTCTTTGCCACCGGCATTTTCGAACTGGAACTGGACCAGAAGCTGACCAATCATCATTGCCTGATGTTCCTGGATCCGCTGTTCCGCCCCGATCCCAAGCCCGGAGTGATGGCACACGCCATGCTCTCCTGGTATCTTGCCAGTGCCGATGAGGGTGTCGGATCAACAACAATTGATGCAATGGCCACATTGATGGCTCAGCAGTTGTTTGACCCAAGCGCGTTTGCATCAGCCGCGCATTCCCTTGTGTTTCACGCGGACCTGCCGCTGCGACGGTGGACCAAGCGATTGACCCAATTGGCCGGAATTTCCAACACCCATGCGCGGGTGGTGAAAACTGCGTTGGCGGGCATGATGGTCGACCTGCCGGCAGTGCTTCCGCGTGATCTGGGTAGCATTCTGGATCTGCTATACGAGCTTTGCGTGGCATTTGATGAACCGGCGGGGTCGTCGGACGTTCAGTCAGCTTTGCAAGCAGTCAAGGCCGGTGGAAAAACGGGGAAGTTCGCGCGCAAACTAGCGGTCTTCGGTCAAACCGTGAATTGAGTTCAACACCGGATACGTCAGAATATCGGGGCGTGGTCCACGTCAGTGGTGCCTTAATGGTGTTCCAAGCTTTCCAGATCGTGACTCACGCGGGCACAAACTGTGCCATCACTGTCAGAGTATGCGGTGGGTAGCTGATCGTTTCAGGCAAGAGGCGTCAATTGCCCGCTACTCCGCGTTCCGCAAGCAGATCTTCAATATCGGCGGTACTGAGCGCGAAGCGATAGCAGTCCCAAACAGCATAGGCGATGATCTTAGGCGAAAAACGTAGACCTTTCAGGCGCGGTATTTTGGGCGGTATTGTAATGCATGATGCATGACCTGTGCAGAACGCCCAAACAAGCTGGCAATCACGTTTTCAGTTATACGTTTAAATACAATTGGGCTTATCATTGCCGTCTAATCATGGTCGCATTTCTCGAAAGCCGCAAAACAGTATATTGAATTGACACAATCATGAAAATTTTAGGATCGGCCCTTACAAACACCGGACGCGCTCGTCCCTCCAATCAAGACTGCATCTTGGCGGGATCTTGGAAAGAGCAGCGTTCAATGGCCGAGCCCTATAGGTTTGAGTTTTCTGAGCCCACCGGCCAACTGGCTCTGATAGCTGATGGTTTGGGAGGTCATCGCGCTGGAGAGTACGCGAGTGAAATGGCCGTAAACGCATTTCTTTCACGTACATCGGGACTAACGAGTCCCTACGAACTTGTTGAATTCTTAAGAAATACAAATCGGAATTTATACGATCTGGCAGCTGAAAACTCACTTTTTGAGGGGATGGGTACGACCGTAGCCGGCGTGGTTTGTTTCTCCGACAAACTGATCTGGTTCAATGTGGGGGACAGTAAAGTCTTTCGTTTTCGCAATAAGATTTTGCACCAGTTAAGTGTGGATGACCTCGTCTCGGAGGCATCCCTTTCGAGCTTGAAAAAACCTGCGTTGTCTCAATCCCTCGGGGGGACACCAAGTTTCCATGATATTGATCCCCATACAGGTATCGAGCCAGTAAGCGAGGGTTCGAAATACTTGATTTGCAGCGACGGACTGACGGATGTAGTTCCGATTCCGTTCATTGAGCAGGTTTTGTCTCATTCAAACGGAACAGCCGTGAAGCGACTGCTCGAAGCTACGCTTGCGAAGGGAGCGCCAGACAATGTTTCCATCATTGTGATGTCAGTTGAAACCAGTGCGATTCAAGAACACAAGCGCTCCTCATGACAGTTCAGGCAGATACTGAAATTTGCCGGGAACGAAATGGGCTCCAGCGCCAATTTCGACAACGAGCGGAGAAATTTGGATGCTCTTGATAGGTATCTTCCAGCCCATAGAAGTAAGAAACTTGGTCCTCTGCCGCGAAAATAAGGAAACAAGACGGGCTGAACTCTCCGATCCTCAAAGGCTTTTGCAGTTGTGACTCCTGATTACTCACGGAAGGTATCACAACTGGTTTCTGGCTTTTGACTGCCTAAAAATTGAATTCGTCTTTCTCTGTCAAAAGTAGGGTCGCCCAATGCACAGGCAATTTCCAAACTCAATCTGTCCCAAACGCGGGTCACACCCTCTTCATTTGTGGTCGCAAAGGAATGACCATCTGGCGCCAGTGCAATTCTCCAACTTGGGGCTGCGTGCACTTTCTGAACAGGCATGAGACGTCGGTTCACCGCCGTGTCCCACCAATGCAAATCTCCTGATCTGTCGACTGCAACCAAGGTCGCGCCATCTGCCAAAAAGGCAATATCCGTCGCGCCGCCTTTGTGCCCGCCATACGACGCCAGTTCGTCGCCGCTTGCCAAATCCCAGACTTTTACCACTTCGTCGCTTGACGCCGATGCAACTTTTGAATTGTCAGTCGAAAACGCAACACTCCAGAGCGTGTTATCGTCCGCGTCTATCACGTTTTCCAACTCATTACGTGTAATACTCCAGATATAGACCTTTCCGTTGGCGGAAGCTGCCGCAAGCCTGGCATCGTCCGAAGAAATGGTTACTCGGTTTATGGCCGTTTCGGGCAACCCAATCGTTTCAACTATACTTGTGTCTGCAGCATCAATTCTATGAACCCCATTCCCCGCGGCGGCAAAAAACAACGATGAGGCGGTAGGCGCAATGTTCCAGACCGGCGCCTGACCCAAGCTGAATTCTTCTATAAGCTGCAAGGAAATTGGGTCCCAAATCCGGATAGTGCCATCCCGATCACCCGTGACAAGGTGTCGGCCATCTTGCGAAAACGCTACGGCCCAAACCTGATTTCGATGCCCCCTTAACAACATGGGCTTCATGGTGGAGCCTACATCCCAAATCCACACATTGCCTTCGCCATCGCCTACGGCAATCTTCTTTCCATCAGGGCTATACGCAATGCCAAGAGCCTTTTTCCCACCTTCAAAGGTCAAGGTATTGTCGCTGCTTGTTTCGTAAGCGACCTGCCAAATACGGACCTGTTGGTCCCTACCAAGTGTCGCCACAATGGGAACCTGCGTGGCAGTTTTAATATCTACGATGCTCTGGCTGTGCGCTTGCACTTCGTCCCCAATAGGCAACAAGTGGGCATCTTCCAATATGAGCGTTCCGTTTACCGTGGCGCCCACAAGAACGTTTTTTGTGCCGGAAAACGCTGCAGCTACAACCGCATCAGCGTGGGTAAAACGATCAACGATTGGACCACCTGATGGAAATCCGATCGTCGTGACCTTTCCATTCGTATGGGAGACGACAAAAAGACTGCCGTCGCTGCTGAATGAAAGGTGGTCAGGATCGGGACCCAGCGGACCACCGGGTATCGGCGGAAAGGCCGGACGTGCATCTATGTCCACCCATCCGTAGATGGACCCGTCGACATTTCCGGCTACCAAACCTTCCAACACCGGGGAAAAAGCGACTCGTTTGAAACCGAGTTGCTGTTCCGCAAGGGGTGGACCTATTTGCATCCCGGTCGAAACGTCCCAAAGGCGTACCGTACCGTCTCCGGTGGCAGAGGCTGCGCGTCTGCTAATTGAATCGAAGGCTACGCCGAACGCGACATCGTCACCGGAAAACAGGGTTGTGACCGGACCAATTCGAGAAGGACCAACATCCCACAAACGGACCTCTCCGTCGGTTGCAGCCGACAAGAGAAGGCTTCCGTTCGGTGAGAAGGCCAGATCTCGAATCCCCCCCGAATGTCCTACCAATTCAGCCAAAACACCTTCATCCGAATTGGTGCTGTGGATCACAATTCGTCCATCTCTTAATCCGACGGCTACCCGTTGTCCTGCGGCATCAAGGTCCATGGTTTGAGCGTCTCCGACCGTAAGTGGGCTACCCAACGGAATAAGGCCTGGTTCGCTCAGTTTCTGGCGCGCCAATAGCATTGCAGACCGCGCATCAGAGGTGGAACTGGCCGAGTTGGCTCGGGCGATGGCTTCTGCACTTAAGGAAAGAGCGAGCAGTGGGTCTGACTGAGATAGGCCATTTGCGGCCGCTCCGAGCGCGCGCGCGAACCGCTCGTTGGCTTCTGCTGTCGCGGCAACTGCAATCTTGCGATTGGTTTCAGCAAGGTTGGATGCACGAATTGCCAGAATTGAAGCACCCGTCGCCCCAATGGTCAGTACAGCCAGCGCACCAGCTGCAATCTGAAAGTAGAGACGCCGCCGCCGTTTGCGCCGACTAGATGCCTTCAGAGCTGCCTCACGCGCCTCACGCGCCTGTCCGAGGAACTCTCGTTCAAGCTTTCCCAACTCGTTTTCGTTGTCAACCGACCACTCTTCCGCAGCCAACAGCCTTGTTCCGCGATATAACAAGTCAGGTTCGCGGCTATCCTGTTCCCACTCTGCAGCGTCATGCTGAATACGTTGGCGCATTCGCAGATCGTCTCGGCTATCCTCGATCCAGGAATTCAATCTTGGCCAAGTGCGGAGAAGGGCCTCATGCGCGATTTGAACGGTGTCTTCATCCACCGTCAAAAGGCGTGCGTCTGTCAGGGCTTCAACAACCTTCCGGGTTGTGTCCGGTGCAACGTCTTGTTCAACCTCGTCTATCGGAAGCAATCTGCGCGTATCCGGTGTACCCTCGCCGGGTGTTACCAATCGCAAAAACAATCGCTGCGTGGCCTTTTGCTGGTCCTCATCAAAACTGTTCGAAAACAGTGTTTCGGCTGTTTGGCTGATCGCACCCGCCACGCCTCCTGCCTCTCTGTAGCCGTCCAGAGACATGGTTGCTCCCTTGCGTCGGATGTAGGTTTCGTAAAGCGAATGCGCCACTAGAGGCAACGAGCCGGCCTCTTTGCCTGCTTCATCGACAATTGCGTCTATCAGAGACCTGTCCATATGCAGCCCGGCTGCACGTGAAGGCTCACTGATTGCTCGGCGAAGTTCCGCACGGGTCATCGGCCCCACCAACAGTTGGTTTTCCGATATCCGGTCAGCAAGCCAAGGTATTTCTGCACATGAAGCGTAAAAGTCGGCGCGAATGGTGATCACAGTTCGAACGCGGCTATCTGCAGGGTCGGTCATTGCAGACAAAGCTTCTAAGAACTTCATTCTGCGCTCTTGTGTGACCAGGGTAAAAAGCTCTTCGAACTGATCTATGCAAATAAGCAGTTCGCCTTCGTTGGCAGTCGCGAGGCGGCGCGCTGCGCTGGGAAAAGCGACAAAATCGTTAAGTGATATCTGAGCGGTAAGATGTGAATTGTCCCCGATGAGTTGGAAATACAAATCCGTCATTGGGTCCCGGCCGGGTGTGAAAACACAAACACGCCAGTTTTCGCTCCCGTGTATTGCATTTGCTGCCAAGGCAGGGAGCAATCCGGCACGAAGTACCGATGATTTCCCACTTCCCGATGAGCCGCCCAATACCAGCATTCGGCCTTGTTGAAGCCTGTTGACAAGCTCTTCGACCAGATCTTCCCTACCAAAAAAATACCTTGCGTCTTCGGACTGAAAGGCTGCCAGTCCTTTGTAGGGGCATTCAGCCTGACTCTCTGAAATCTGCGTAACAGCCTCGGAAGCGGCTTCTCGTCGATCCCGGTCCAAAGCATCATTCATTGCATCCCGCCAGGACACCATTTGCTGAAATCGCGCTTCAGGGTCCAGCGCCATTCCATGCCCGATGCAGTCGCGCCACATCTCTGGCAACTCCGGCAAGTTCTCTGAGATACGGTGAAACGGTGGCGGCGCCCGACCAGTCAAAACGTGCCACATGAGTGCCGTCGCCGAGTAAACGTCGGTCATTGGAGTTACAGGTTGTCCGCTTTCGACCTGTTCCGGCGCTTGATAGAGCGGTGTTCCGGCCATCATAGTCGCCCCAGTCACGTCAATCGCCATGTCCTTTGCGATTCCCAAGTCAGCCAGAAAGACTCTTTCGTCTGGCTCAACAAGCGCACTAAAAGTGTCTCCGATGTCAGGGCCTTTCGGGCGTTTGATGCGTTGCAAAAGCACGTTTGCCGGTTTGACGTCGCGATGCACAACGTTTGCTTCGTGAACGGCCGTCAAGCCATCGGCCAGCGCGTCAATCAAGATGCCCACGCCGTCACGTTGAGCCAACAACGCTGGCTCCAGACGTTTCAGGCGTTCCGCCAAAGTCCCCCGATCTGCATAGTCCATGACAAAGTAAGGCCGCCCGTCCTCCAGCCGCCCCACGTCATGAACGGACACAACGCGTGGAGATCGAATGCGCCTCAGCAACCGCGCTTCCTCTAGGAAGTGTGTAATGACCTTTTCATTGCTGGCTAGATTTGCATGAAGAATCTTGAGCGTGACAGGGACTTCCAGTTCTTCGTCCCTTGCCAAAACGACAGCTGCAAAACCGCCGCTGGCAATTTCCCTTTCTACGGCATAACGGCCTATAAAAGCGGGGAAACTCATGGCTCATCCCTTACCTCAGAGATGCTCCTGCACGTCCACGCAATGATACTTGGTCGCGTCCAGAATGTTGTGATCCCTGTCAGCCGCAGTAACGCACATGGTTGTGGCCCCATCTCGTGCCGACGTTGAGGCAGCCTCCTTGGTCACATAAGCGGGGTAATCGTCGTGTCGGTGCCATCGGCCTTGCTCGACATTAAACTCACTCTGAGCATTCCTGCCGACTTGCTCGACAGCATAACTTTCCCCCCACCAAGCGTGTAGGTGGTTCTTGGAGACGTCCGGTTCAAAGTTTGCTTCGTAGGTGATTGTAAGTTCGTCACCGTTTTTTTCGACCGAAACGATACGGACTTCGCAGCCATCCACCGGGCAGGCGTTAGGCATATCTGATTGTGCCGAAACTTCCACAGCGGACAGAAATGCGGTCGCTCCTAGGATCAAACCACTGCGACACAATACGTTTAAATGAATAAGCTGCATGCTTCCCTCCTGAGCTTGTTGAAATCAGCGCTGCAAGATGATCCTAGCACGAAATGAATATATCTTTCTGAGACTTTCGCCACAGAACTCAGAAGACTGACTTTGGAAATGGCTATCGACGCACGACTTCGAATTCGAGAGGTCGGGCATCGGCATGTTGAGTGGGAAGAGATAGCGAAATCAAACCACCGCCAGCAAGCATGACCGCTTCTCGTTTTAGTTGAATTTCTCTTTCATTTTCGAACTTTACGTACGTGCCAGAAGAACTCCGATCTGTTAGCATGAGTTTGCCATTTTTCATGTTCAGCACAGCGTGTAATCGCGAGACCCACGGCTGTGTCATAACTACGTCGCATTGTTTGGATCTGCCGATTTTGATTTCACCACCCTCTCTGCAACGCCATGAGCGGTCGTTTTGATAGAGAATAAGGGCAAAATTATTCCCCTGGGCTCCTTGATTGTCGCTGCGATCAATCAGACCCGGCGGGTGCACAACCGTACTCAGCCCGTCTGTGGGTGCTCGCATTGAATAAGCCCTTACTGGATCGCTCACTCCTTTCAAGTGAAGGGGTCCAATCGGGGTGAGCAACTGCTTGATGTCTGGGCTCAGATAACTGGCGACGCTCTCACTGACGCAAGCCTCGCCTGGGTTCGCGGCCGCGGCTAGTCTGGCTGTTAGATTAACAGTTTCACCAAAAATACCATTCTCAGCGAAAACGATTGGACCATGATGTACTCCTGCATGAACGGACAACAAAGTGCCGTGTGGCTTGTTAATCATATCCAATGCCGACTTAACCGCAGCATCCTGATCAAGAAAATAGCATAAGACGTCGTCGCCCTTTTGCCCTACAGGAACGCCACCAAAGGAAATTGCAGATTCTCTTAGGCGGTCAATCTCGAACTGTATCAGCTTCTGTGCCTGATCGTCTCCCATTGCTTCATAGAACGGAGTGCTATCCGAGATATCTGCAATTATCGTGGTGGCGAGTTTTGATTCCACAGTGATCTTCGCTGTTTAGTTCGTCGAAACACCATGCCATTCGGCATTGAGTTCCTAGACTAGGGTAAGGTAGCGAAACTAAGAAAATCAACCTGACTATAACAGTGGCCACTGGCTGCAAATCAGTTTCAGTCAAGAGTGTCGCGACGGGTCATGTCGGATCACCTTCATAGTAATGATCAGCCCCACCTGAGTGGTCCAATTTGATTGTTAGTGCATGACCGGCCTTTGGTCCATCTCTTTGATGGATTCGGGAGCCGGAGGGCGGTAGCCCAGAGCACTATGCGGTCGTTGCTATTTCTAGCTTCGTGTGTTCGCGGCACCGAATTACTGTAAACGCGGCGTCACAGTCGCCGCTGCCTAGCGCAAGAATGGGCCATCATTAGCTCTAAACATAAACGGCGATGGGCTCTCCGATCACATTGAGCAAGGGCGTCGTGCCAAGGCCCGGCAAATCCGAGACTCTGACGCGCCCATTTTCGACCACCGCCGCGTTTGAAACCGTCTCTTTCAACAGCCCCTTTGCGTTGATCGCGGATCGGATGGCGCGGCTGGGCGTGGAATGCGCCATATGCGCGACGACCGAGCAAGCCAATTCGCTGTAGGAACTATCTTGGATTTCCATTGGCACACGCAGCGCAATGCACAGATCGCGGATCAGGCGCATCTTGGAGATACCGCCAACCCGAGCCAGTTTGAGGTTCAGCCCATCCAGCACGCCATCCTCTTTCGCACGCAGAACGACGCCGATGTCGAGGGCAGATTCGTCTAGTATCAGCGGAACGCCGGTGGTCCGGCGCACTTCCTTGCATTCCTCATAGGTGGCGCAGGGTTGTTCGAAAAAAACATCGATATCACCCATGGCTTTGGCAACTCGGATCGCCTCATCCACGCGCCAGCCGCCGTTGCCGTCATATTTGAGCGACTCGCCTGGGCGCATCCGCTCTTTCATCCAGCGCAGATACTCGATGTCATGGGCCACATCGCCGCTGGTCTTGCCCGACAATTGCTGCGTGCCGTGGCGACGATGCCGTTCAATCGCTTCTTCCAGCTCCGGCCCCGGATCGGGTGGTATCGAGCCGACTACCTCAGGCGCTTCCGTCAGCATTCCTCCCAAAAGCATATAGAGCGGTGCATTCAGCGATCGCCCCAAAATATCCCAACAGGCCACGTCAAGCGCGGTTTTGACAAATGGCTGGCCGGTCATCTCAAAATCCATAACCTCGTTGATTGCGCCCACCATTCGGGGGTCCTTGCCGATCAGATGCGGGGCCAGTTCCTCGAGGCCTGCGCGTACCCCGCGTGCCCAGGCCGGGACAAAATTCGCGCCCCAGGGGACAGAGTCGCCCCAACCTTCAATCCCGGCGTCGGTTTTGATCCGAACCAGAGTGATGTCAAAATTGGACATCACCCGATCGTGGGAAATAGTGGCAGGTTTTATCGGTACATCGACCTGATAGACGGAGATTTGGGTGATTTTCATGAAGAACCGAGCCTCGCTTAACGGATAGGGCCGAGATCAGGCTCGCCGCATAGTTTCCGGTGGTCAAAGCATTTCTCGTAGGGGCTTTGCCTCAGTTTTAGTCATAGCTCAGAGCGGCGATGGGGCTCTGAATTTCGAGATGATCCAGTCCCGGACGAGGCACCCATCCGGCGACAATTGCCGTTGTGACGGGACGATCAGGTAAAAGCTGAACTCGGTCTGCATCGGGATGTCGCAAGCAACAGTCAGCCAGCCGCGCGCGAACTGCTCACCCAAAAGCGGCTTCAGGCCGAGCGCGATCCCGGCCCCTTCAAAAGCCGCCTTGTTCAGCAACGTATAGGCATTCAGCCGCATGGTAGGGGTGGGCATTGCGCGCGTCACACCTGCTGCACGGAACCACGCAGGCCAGCTGACCCAATCCATGGTCGCGTCACCCAAGTGCAGCAGCGGCTGATCAAGCAGGTCCGCCGCATCCACGAACGGAGCCCGCCCATCCAGAAACCCCGGGCTGCAGACAGGAACCGCTTCGCCCGTGCGCAGAAAGGTCTTATCCACGCCAGCCCAACGCCCATGGCCGAATTGAATACCAATATCAAACGTATCCTGGGCCGTCGATAGATCGGCATCAGAGGCCAGAACCTGAATCGAGATATCGGGAAAACGGACCTTCAACTCTGGCAAAAGAGGCATCAACCAATAGATCGAGATGGCCTCTGTCGCCGCCACTGTCACCTGACGGTCCTGTGGTGGCAAAACAAGATCGGTTGTCGCATCTGCCAAATGATCAAGGGCGACTGTCACCGCATGATGGTAGCGCCGCCCGTCATCGGTCAGCGCCACAGAGCGATGCCCACGCCGAAACAGCGTCACTCCGAGGGAGATCTCCAACTCCCGCACCTGACGGCTGACAGCGCCTTGCGTTACGCAAAGCTCATCGGCGGCACGGGTAAAGCTGAGCCATCTACCCGCCGCCTCAAATGACAGTAAAGCATTTAGGTTGGGCAGTTTGGATTTCAGGTTTGGCATGACGAAAACTCTGTCTTTTGCAGACATAATCCTCGTTTGAGGCGGTTTTGCTAGTCAGTAAACTCGTTGAGGTTAGAAACGCATTGCTCAGCCGCCAGAAGATGACACCAATCCCATGAGTGAAACCACCCCAGCAACTATGACCGCCGAGTAACTTGTCGGCCATGGCGGCATCGACATGTTGTATTACCGCGAAGATGTGCCCACTCCGACACCCGGTCCGGGGGAGGTGCTGATCCAGACGACCGCAGCAGGCGTGAACAACACCGATATCAACACGCGGATCGGCTGGTACTCCAAAAAAGTGACGGAAGAGACCAATACAGGCGGGGCCGAAGGGTTTGACGAGGTCGATGACCAGGAAGCGAGCTGGTCCGGCACACCGCTGACATTCCCTCGGATACAAGGCGCCGATGTGTGTGGCCGGATCGTCGCCGCGGGCGAAAGTGTGGATAGCGCGCGCATCGGCTAGCGCGTTCTCGTGCGCAACATGCTGCGCAGCTGTTTGGATTACCGACCCTATGAATGCTGGACCATCGGATCAGAATGCGACGGCGGTTTTGCGCAGTTTACCCTGGCCCCGGCCCGCGAGAGCCACAAGGTGAGCTGTGACTGATCCGATACCGAACTCGCCTCGATTCCATGCGCCTATTCCAGTGCCGAAAACATGCTGCACCGTGCGCATGTGGGCGCGGAAAAGGTCCTGATCACGGGCGCTTCCGGCGGGGTCGGATCCGCTGCGGTGCAACCGGCCAAGCGGCGCGGGGCATATGTGGTCGCGCTGGCTTCAGCCAGCAAGGCGGATGACGTCCTTGCCCTGGGTGCTGACCGCGTGATCGACCGCAACGCGGACCTGGTTGCGGAACTGGACAACGCTGCGATGGACGTGGTCGTCGATCTTGTGGCGGGCGATCAATGGCCGAGCTTCCCAGACGTGTTGCGGCGCGGGGGCGCTACGCCACCGCAGGTGCCATCGCGGGCCCCATCTCGGAGATTGACGTTCGCCCCCTTTATCTCAAGGACCTCACCCTGTTCGGATGCACCTTTCAGGAAGACGAGGTTTTCGAGAACCTGGTGACCTATATCGAAAGAGGCGAAATCCGCCCAGTAGTCGCCAAAACCTATCCGTTGTCCGATATCGCGATGGCTCAGGAAGACTTCCTGTCCAAGAAACATACAGGAAAGCTTGTTCTTATACCGCCAGCAGTGGGCAGGTGAATCTGCTATTGTGAAGCCGCAAAGCGGGTGCTGCGCCTGCAAAAAGATGCTGCGTCAACGAAATTCAAAAATCCAAGGTCGGCTAAGTCCCGCGAACTGTGAGTTCAAATGGCTTGCGATTCTGGACCGCAGCGAACGGCTGTTTCGACGGGCCGCATCGCAGCGATACTTGGGCCGGACCAATTGCTGCTCAAGGCCGAGTGCTGGGGCAGGGTATTCTGCTGATCAACCAGGCCCTAGTAAGACACACTGCGCCGGTTTCCAGATTGCGAAGAGGCTCATTGGCATTCTGTTTAACGTCGACTTGACGCACTTGAACCGTCGAAACACTCCAAAAGGGCAAAAATCCTAAGGTGTTGAATTCAATGGGAAGCGAGTCTCAATAATTCGGTCCCAGTATTTTCGTACTCCGACAGGTCTGAGAACGCTCAGTCGCTTTGGGTGTAATCAAGGTTATGTAAAAATGCTATCAGCCGAGATCGGAGTGCCTCGAGCCAGATACTGTCTGCCTCAGCAGGCCTTGCCATTATATATGTTCAAGTTGCCGTCGACATCACGTTCAAGGAGCTTAGAACACGACAAGCAGCCAAGCGGGCGCCACTGGCTGCATGGTGGACAGGATGGGCAACAATGCAGATTGGGAGGTCGTTCAATGCTCCAAGATCAGCGTGACATTCACTCGGCGTTGGCCTGACGGACATGTGAGGTTCGGTGGAGGTTTGCGCGTGTCGGCCGGATACCGCATTTCAAATCCGTCGTTGCGATTGGAGATCGAGGCGCTTTCGAACAGCGCCACGGTCCGCAGTTTTCCCCGCACTGTTACTTCAATCTGAACGGTGGTGGAGACAAAACCGTTCGACCATAATTGCCGCATCTCAGACCAACGGGTTTCAGGAAAGCCTGCGGCGATATTGGATTCGTGCCGGGGAGTCGATTGGCGCTTTCTTCGACCGAACCGGTCTTGCAAGCTTATTCCAGAACGCACCTGAATCACATGGATCGTTCAGCTTTGTCTGACCCACCCTATACGGCCCACTCAGGTTTGGCACTCGAGTCGCAAGGTTGGCCGGACACGCCAAACAATCCGCCTCATCTCAATGTGGTCCTGCAATCCTGAGAGCAGTATCGGCAAATATCCCACCTCGGCTTCAGCCAAACGGCGCACCACAATGGTTGACCGAAAGGGCTCGATCCAGCATCCTGCGGCGTAACAGACTGGCCCGGCGCGGTTATTTTTCATTGCGGTCACTTTTTTAGCAAGGTCCGAAACATGCCCGATGCATCGCAGAAGCAATATGTGCTGGACACGCATCGGCTGCGCGACCCCGAGCAGACCTTGCATATCGTCAAGCCGTTTCTGAAAAGCATGGGCATCACCCGAATTGCGAACCTGACCGGGCTGGATCGGATCGGATTGCCCACGGTGATGGTTGCCCGGCCAAATTCCCGCTCAGTTGCGGTGTCGCTGGGCAAGGGACTGTCGTTGCGGGCGGCCGAGGCCTCGGGCGTGATGGAAGCGATTGAATCCTGGCACGCTGAACGGGTTCAGCTACCGCAACGTCTGGCCAGGTATTCCGAATTGGCCGAGGAAACCGCGGTGGTCGACGTGACCGGCCTGCCGCGAGTGACCGGAGGGCACTTTGACCCGCATCGGAATATGCTGTGGGTTCAGGGGCACGATCTGGCCGGGGATGAACCGTGCTGGGTTCCGCTCGAGATGGTCGATACCGACTATACCAGCGCGCCGGTCGGTGGTCAGGCCGCCTTTCCCCGCACCACCAATGGGCTGGCCTCGGGCAATAACCTGACTGAGGCCAGCTGCCACGCCATATGCGAACTGATCGAGCGGGATGCCACAACCCTGTGGCATCACCAACAGGGAACGCCGCGTCTTGATCCGGACAGCGTTGATGATCCGCGTTGTTGCCAAGCCATCAAGATGATTACCGACGCAGGGCTGGAGGTCGGGCTGTGGGACACGACCTCGGACGTAGGCATCGCCAGTTTCCGCTGCGTGATCTGCGAAGGTGGTGGGCAACCCGGTCATATTGGCATCGGTGATGGATGCCATCCGGATCGTGCCATCGCCTTGCTCCGAGCCCTGACCGAAGCGGCGCAGACGCGGCTGACCTATATCTCAGGTTCGCGGGATGATCTGGACCCCGAGGAATTCACCAATCAGGCCAAAATGGAACGTGGCCAGTATGTGCGCGATTTGATCGATGGTACCGCGGCGGATCAGAGTTTTTGCGACTGTCCGACTCATGTAACCAACTCCTTTGACGAGGATCTGGGCCTGTTATTGCAGCGGCTCTCTGCTGTTGGTGCCGCGCAGGTTGTGACGGTTGATCTGTCGCGGCCGGAATATGATATAGCGGTAGTCCGGGCCGTCATTCCCGGGCTTGAGGCACCGCATGACGAACCGGATTACATCCCCGGTCCCCGGGCGCTGCGCATCAGGGACGGCCTGACATGACTGCGGTGATTTTTGTCGGTCCGACCCTTGCGCCAGAGGCGGTCTTGAAGTGTTTGGATGCTACAATCCTGCCCCCCGTCCGGCAGGGTGACGTATACCGCGTTGTGCGTGAAAACCCGGCTGCCATCGGTATCATCGACGGGTTTTTCGAAGGCGTGCCCTCAGTCTGGCACAAGGAAATCCTGTGGGCGATCGAACAGGGCATTCCGGTTTTCGGCAGCGCCAGCATGGGCGCTTTGCGCGCGGCAGAGCTGGCTGATTTCGGAATGATCGGTGTTGGGCGCATTTACGAGGATTACTATGACGGTACGCTGCAGGATGATGACGAGGTTGCGGTTCTGCACAGTCCGGCCGAGCTGGGCTTCCAACCGCTGAGCGAACCGATGGTGTCAATTCGCGCGACTGTGGCACAGGCCCGGACCGTCGGGGTATTGCCGCCGGATACGGCCTCTGAGGTGCTGCGCTGCGCCAAGGCGATGCACTACCGTCATCGCATCTGGCCGGACATTCTCGGCACGCTTGGAAACCTGCCGGGTATTAGCGAATTCGCGGACTGGTTGCCGAAGGGTCGCATCGACGCCAAGGCTAAGGATGCGGTTGCCATGCTGATACGTATGTCGGAACATCTGGCCGGAACCCCCCTGCCCCCGTCAGACATTGCACGAACCGAGCCCACCTTGATGTGGAAGGCGTTGCGCGCACGGGTTGATTCCGGAAATCGTACCGCCGACCGTAGTGTGATCGACGAATTACGGCTTCAGCCCGAGCTTTACGCAAAGGTGCGGGAGCGTGCAATTCTGGCCCTGTTATCGCGCGAGGAGGCCTTGAGGCAGGATCGCCCCCCCGAACGCGCGGAGTTGGTTCGGCAAATGGAGGCCCACCGGGCCACTGTCGGCCTGTCACGCAGATCCGACCTGATGGCGTGGATTGCCGCGAATGATCTGAGCCCCGAGGGCTATGAAACGATGCTGGCGGATGCTGCCCGGATCGAAGCCGCCGCTGCGTCACGGGCGGGCCATCTTGACGAACACATGCTGTCGGAGCTGCGCCGCTCGGATCAGTACGCCGAGTTGCGGAACAGGGCTGCCAACAAGGCGGAACAGGCTCTTCCGACGGGCCGGTCCGGTGTGGACAGGTTGCGAGTGCTTTTGTGGTATTTTGAATCTCGTCTTGACCAGCCGGTGCCCGATGACCTTGACTCTTATGCAGTGGCGCTCGGTCTGGACGGGCGGGATGCGTTTTATGAGATGATAGAAGCCGAGTTTTTGTATTGCCACAGGGGTGCCGACACCGGAGCCGCAGAATAAGAGGTCACCGGACTTGACCGAGTACCGCACGGGAGGGCGTATTGTGAACTTACCCGAACAGATTGATGAAGAACCCGGTACCCGGTTTCTGCTGTACCCACAGTCTCCGTTTCTGGAGCCCAACGCTCCACTGGAGCTGGTCGAGATTTCTGCACCACAAGGCAGTATCGGGCCCGGGCCGTCGGGGCCGCGCATGTACACGGTTGACCCGGTGGGGAAAACCACCCCTTACGGCGCGATCGTGCCAGGGCCAAATGGGCCGGGCATGTATCTGCCGCCTTGGGACGGTCAAATCCAGCCGCCCGCCATGCCGGATGAATTCGGCAACTTCATCCATATCGATCCCAGCAACCCCGCTTTTGAAGCCGCACATCTGTTCGGTTCGGCTCATTTCACCATGGATGTCTGGCAGGGCTATTTCGACCGCCCGATCCCGTGGCATTTCGCCCGTGATTTCGACCGTCTGGAACTGTCGCTTCTGCCTAGTCTGGACAACGCGCATATCGGTTGGGGCTTTCTGGAAACTGGTGGCACCCATGAGCACGGGGATGAATACCGACCCTATAGCCTGAATTTCGACGTGGTCGCGCATGAGATCGGCCATGCCATCATCTACAGCGTGATCGGGATGCCAACAGATGGCGATGCCTCGGGTGAGTATTACGGATTTCATGAATCCGCTGCCGATCTGGTGGCTTTGTTGGCGTCGCTGCATTTCGGTTCGGTGGTGGATGATTTACTGGAGAACACGCGGGGGAACCTCTACACCTTCAACCGCCTCAGCCGATTTGCCGAACTGTCTGAAAACGCGCAGATCCGGCTTGCGGCGAATGATCGGTCCTTGTCGGAATTCGCCGCCGGATGGTCCAGCGAGCATGCTCTGTCCGAACCCCTGACCGGTGCGATGTTCGATATCTTTGTCGATATCTATCACGAGCGTTTGCTGGTTCACGGCCTGATCTCGGCCGAGGAGGAGAACCTGTCGGATCAGTTGGAAGGATCGCCTGACTATAACCGGGTAATGCAGGGTGTTTTCGACAAGCGATATGCCGAAAACCCCGAAGGCTTTCGCATCGCCCTGCTGGAGGCGCGCGACTATCTGGGCACATATCTGGCTGACACGTGGGAAATGCTGGATGCGGATATGCTCAGCTATTTCGGAGTGGAAAAGGCCCTGCTGGCCGTGGATCAAGAGATCACCGGTGGTGCTTTTCGCAATATTATCGAAGGCAACTTCCGTGTGCGTGACATCGGATTGACAACCGCAGGACCGCGCCTGCCTGATCCTGAAGAAGGCAGTCATTCAAATTCGGTCCGCACGCAGGTGCCGGACTGATGCCTAAAACCCTTTATTTTTAAATGGTTTTGTGGCATTCAATCGAAAGGTGATTTTTAGGAACATTTTGACTCGTGACTTTTCGGGTCTTCGTTAGGGGGGGCGAGGCGTCCCATGTCGTCAAGCCTGCAATCAGGAGATGAGTTTATGCCAGAAACTTTGCTCAGTTTTTCCGAAGTGTTGATTTTCGGACGCGTCCTTGATGACATGAAATACGTCGTCACCGACAAGCGCGGACAGGGAAATAACAAACAACTGGACAAGCAGTTTGCCAAGGACGGCGAAGATGAGCCCAGGTTCGCCAAGATTTACGGGTTCGCCTATGAAGGTACATATTACGACCTTCCCGAACCCGCGATCTTCCTTGTTCATGGCAAAGGAAAAAGCGCCACGGATGGCAATCTGCCGGGAAATCTTGCCTCTCGGGCGCCCAACGATCCATCCAAAAGCGGTGTCGCGGCCGCTGACTATCAGATGGCCAACGACATTATGTACTGGAACTATGACAAGGCTGATCAGACCATGCGTATGGATGTCACGTCGGGTATGTTCGAACAGGTGCTGCTGGACATCTACTTCGGTTTTGACAGCCCCGCGATCAGCGGCGCCCGCGTGAGTGGTGCGCGGGTTAGCGGCGCACGTGTGAGCGGAGCCAGGGTTAGTGGTGCGCGCGTAAGCGGAGCCAGGGTCAGCGGCGCACGTGCGCGGGGCTCGGAAGACTGACGCGGGTAATACTCCGGCGGATAGCAGAATAGATTTGCGAAAGGCCCTGCTCAGCAGGAGCCTTTCTCGTTCAGAACCCAGCTTTTTTCAGGCCCTCGACAAAATGCTGAGTGTCCTCAGGCAGGCGGTCCGGCTGTACATTCTCCCACCGTTTCAATGAGAAATTGGGATGCGCTTTGCGATGTCTATCCGCAATATCTCGCGCGATGTCCAACTGATCGAGATGTGCGAAGCTGGCGGCCAGCAAGCGTTGTCCTTCGGTGGGATTGTTCATCTTGTTGACGGCGTCAATGGCTTCCCTATAGCGCTTGAGGTTGAAATACGCCCCACCCAGATGCCACAGGTACTGGTCCGGGAAGTACGGATTTAACCGCATTGCCTGCTGCAAATGAGTGATTGCCGTTTCGTTGTCACCATAATGTGCCAACGCATCGGCGAAATCGGAATGCATGTCAGCGTCATTCGGGTTCAGCGCCAGAGCACGCCGATAGGATTGCAGCGCTGCATCATGTTCCTTGCGATACAGATGGACATAGCCCAGTTCCCCAAAACCACGCGCATCGGTGGGGTCCAGTTCGATTGCACGCTGCGCAAAGGACAACGCCTGGTCCAGCGCGGTAGAGGGATCCTTGCTCCAGGAATAACGCCAGTCGATATTCAGTGTTCGCGACAGCGCCGCCGCTGCACGGGCATAGCCTTCGTCCCGGTCAAGCGCGGATTGGTAGAAGTCTTGCGCCTTGCGGTTGTCGTTCCGTGTATACTTAAAAATATGGTGCTGACCCTGAAGCACGGACCCATAAGCCTCAAGGTCAGACGGGATCGCCTGAATCATGCGCCGCTTTTCGTGCGATTCAATCATCACCGCGGTGGCGGCCACGATGCACTCGGTCACTTCGTCCAGGATATCGAAAATATCGTCGATCTTGCGATCAAACCGCTCGCCCCAAATGGTGCGTTCGGTTGTGGCATCTATCAATTCCGCCGTAATCCGGATGCGGCTTGCCGACCGGCGCACACTGCCCCGGGCGACATAGCGCACATTCAGCTTTTGCGCCGCCTCTTTCGGTGGCATCGACTGCGTCTTGAAGAAGAAGGACGAGTTCCGCGCAATCACGAACAGATTCCGGAATTTGGACAGGTTCATGATGATGTCGTCGGTCAGCCCCTCGGCGATCCAGCTGTCCGACTCGTCCCCGCTCTGGCTGCTGAAAGGCAGAATGGCGACCGAGGGAGTGTCGGGGCGCTCCAGCACGTCTCCAAGGATTTCGGGCCGCATCGTCCCGGCCATTGTCGCCCCGGCCACCTCACTGCGCACGCAGTAGGTTGAGACGGGGGACAGAATGTTTTTCAACTGTTTGGGACCAAGAAACTCATACCCATAGCGCAGGCGGTTGCAGACTTGGTCATAGACAGCCGAGCTGACGTAGACCCTTTCAGGTTCCGCGATTTCCTGCAGCCGGGCGGCGATATTGACGTTGTCGCCATGGATGCCACGATCATCGATCAGGATTTCTCCCAGATGGACGCCGGCGCGGAACATGAGTCGCTGATCATCGGTGCGCTCTTGGTTGTGCTGGCTGGCAATACGGTGCAGTTCCACCCCGAACTCCACCGCGCTGGTGGCAGTGTCAAACAGGGCCAGAATACCGTCCCCGCGCACCTCGACCACCCGGCCCTGAAACGCAGCGCAAGTCTCTTCGAGTTGAGACATCAATGATTTTAAAGCATTATACGTATCCAGCTCATTCTCGCTCATCAAGCGCGAGTACCCGACGACGTCGGCAAACAGGATCGCGCCCAGCTTCTGCGTGATGGAAGGATTTGGACTTGTGGTGTTCACATTCAATACTCGTCTCAGGGGCTGCGTTCGAACCCTATCGTCAGTTTATAGCAAAATGTGCTTTTGCGCTCTGAAAGCGAAATCACACCCCGTTACTCACACTCATCAACTTGCGGTGGCCAGGACCAACCCGAAGTCCCGTCCGACCCGAGGGTCACGACTGTCGCCCGGTCAAGTTCGTTTGCTAGGATGGGGCGCCTGTCCATCCAATCTTGCCTGAGAATGCCAACGACGATCATGTCGTGGAATGTTCCATCCGCGAACCAAGCTTGCCGCATTGTCCCTTCGACCTGACACCCTAGTCTTTCCACGAGGTCGCGACTTATGTGGTTATCTTCCCGATAGTACGAGGTAAGCCGGTTCAAGCCAAGCTGGCGGAATGCAAAATCGGCAACCAGAGCGGTCGCCCTGATAGCCAAACCTACCCGTCTGGCTGATTTTTCGACGAACATGGCAACAACTGCGTCCCGGTTGACTGGGGAAATGCCCTCGAGTCCCGCCATTCCAAGAATCTGTCCGCTGCTGGATTCGATAGCGAACCAGCATCTGTTGTCGCTTCCAAATGGGTTCAGCGCGCCGTTCCAGACCTCTTCGGTTTGTGCCATATTGAATGGAATACGTAACGTGCGGTCAAATCGGGCGAGGTCCTCGATATCCTGAAACCAGGGAGTGATGACCTCCAGATCCGCCTTCTCGAGGGGGCGCAGCTTGAATACGCTGTTGGATGTGTCTGGCAATGGATCAACTACCTTTAATTAAAGTCAGAAAATACATTCTGGACCCTAACACACTTGTTCATCAAATACGAAACGAGAATACATCGGCCCCGGCGGAATTGCTCCGACGGGCCTGTGTACGGTAGACCAAAGCCAAACGGAAACCGACCCACCTGAAACAGGCGGGCCGGTTCGCCGTGAGTGGTGTGGTCGTTAGTCGTACAGAACGGCCGATATCTTCGGGTCGTCCATGTTAGATGCGTCATAGTAGTAGAAGCCAGTGTCGATGAGCGACGGCACTTCCTCGCCATTCAGAGCGGCAACGGCGGCCTTGACAGTTTCATAGCCAATCCCAACCGGATTCTGAGTAATGGCCCCCGCCATCAGACCGCTTTTGATCGCGTCTTTCTGTGCTTTGCCGCTGTCATATCCGATAATGACCAGCCCTTCGGTGCCCAGTTCCTGCACGCCGTTCACCACACCGATGGCCGAGCCTTCGTTGGTACCGAAAATACCTTTCAAATCCGGGTTTGCGGCCAGGATCGCCTTGGTGACCTCGGTGGATTTCAGGTGGTCGCCCTGGCCGTATTGAACGGTGACAACCTCAATATCCGGGTACTTCTCGGCAATGCGGTTTACGAACCCGTCGCGGCGGTCGATGCCGGTGCGGCTGGTCTGGTCATGCGCGACCACGGCGACCTTGCCTTTGCCACCCAGCATTTCGGCCATCTTGTCTGCGGCCAGACCTGCTGCGGCTAGGTTGTCTGTTGTTGCGGTCGAGACCGGGATGTCGCTGTCGACGCCACTGTCAAAGGCGATGATCGGGATACCTTTTTCGTCAGCCTGTTTCAACAGCGGGATGGCGGCCTGACTGTCCAAAGCGGCAAAGCCTATTGCCTTGGGATTGTTGGCCAACGCCGCGGCCAGCATGTCGATTTGGCGGTCGACCATGGTCTCGTTGTCGGGCCCTTCGAAAGTAATGGTCACACCATATTCGTCCGCGGCCTGTTCGGCGCCGGATTTCACCGCCTGCCAGAACTGGTGCTGGAAGCCTTTGGACACAAGCGGAATGAAAACATCCTCGGCCACAGCCATCGAGGCCGGAGCCGCAAGGGTGGCCGCGCTCAGCGCCCCCAGAATAAAACGACGTGTAAACATAATTCTCTCCTCCTTGTTGGTCGTTTGTGTGTAAGCTCAGCCAATTTTCTTGCGCCGTGCCATGTCGGCATAAACGGCCAGAATGATGATCGCGCCGGTCACGACGGTCTGCCATTCCTGCGCCACAGACAGAACGCGCAACCCATTGGTCAGTACTGCCATGATCAGCGCACCGATCAGCGTACCCAGGATCGTGCCGCGCCCACCGGACAGGGATGTGCCCCCGATCACCACGGCCGCGATGGCCTCCAGCTCGTAACCCAGACCCAGCGCGGGCTGCGCCGAGTTCAGGCGTGACGCTATTAGGATACCGGCGATACCGCAGATTGCTCCGGCCAGCGCGTAGATGCGCATTTTCCACATGTCGGTGTTCACTCCGGACAGGCGCACCGCCTCTTCGTTCGATCCCAGCGCAAAGGTGTAGCGCCCCAGAACCGTGCGGCCCAGAATATACGAGGCCGCGATGGCCACGAGGAACAGGATCAGCACGCCGTTGGGGATGGGTAGCGCTGGGAAAACCTCTCCGACCAGGGACCCGCGCGAGATCTGGTCGAAACCCGGAGTGTCGTTGAAATAGATCGGGCGCGTGCCCGAAATTACCAGCGAAAGGCCCTTGAGGATCAGCATCATGCCCAGCGTGGCGATGAAGGGCGGGATTTTCATCTTGGCCACAAACGTACCAGAGCACAGACCGCACAGTGCACCTGCCCCAATGGCCGCCGCAACACCCAGCAGCAACGGCATCCCCATATAAGTCAGCACCACCCCCGCGATCACCGCACAGAACGTCATCAGCGTGCCCAGCGACAGATCAATCCCGCCAGTGATGATGATTAAAGTCGCCGCCACGGCCAGCACCCCGTTGACCGAGGTGGCCTGCAGAATGGCGATCATGTTCGAGGTTTGCATGAAATTCGGCGACGCGATCGAGAACCCGATCAGCAGGGCAATCAAACTGGCAAACGCCAGCAGCTTTTGATAGGCGCCGCTCTCCGACAGACCCGCAAGCGGCTTTTTCTTGTCGATATCCGTGGCTGTGGTCATAGGACTGTCCCTGTTACCTGCATCGCCGCCTTGCGTTGGGTTGCCAGATGCATGATGTCTTCCTGTGTGGTGTCTTTCCCGCCGGGCAGAATGCCGGTCAGTCGGCCTTCGCACATCACGGCGATGCGGTGGCTGAGGCGCATGATCTCGGGCAGTTCCGATGAAATCACGATGATCGTCTTGCCCTGCCCGGCCAGTTCTTCGAGAAGCTTGTAGATCTCGGATTTTGCGCCCACGTCGATGCCACGGGTGGGCTCGTCAAAGATCAGGATATCGCAGTCGCGCAGCAGCCATTTGGCGATGACGACCTTCTGCTGATTGCCGCCAGACAATAACCGTACCTCCTGCACGTCCGAGGGAGTACGTATACCCAACTGATTGATGTAACTTTTGGCCGCGGAGCTGATTTCACCGTCTTTCAGAACCCCACCCGTCGCGGTGAACAGGTCCATCGAGGCCAGAGCGATATTGTCCCGCACGTTCATGCCCGTTGCCAGACCGAAGTGCTTGCGGTCTTCCGACAGATACCCGATCCCCGCGTTCACCGCATCCTTGGGAGACTTGATCGACACGGGGTTCCCATGCACCCGAACCTCCCCGCTGTCTTTGGGGTCGGCCCCGAAAATGGCGCGGGCCACTTCGGTGCGCCCTGCTCCCATCAACCCGGCAAAACCCAGTATTTCACCTTTCTGAACCGAAAAGCTGACGTCGTGAATGTCCTTTCCCCGTGTCAGGCCGGAAACCTGCAGCGACACTTCGGCAGCGCCCAGATCCGGAACGTCCAGTGGTTTCTCATTCACCTCACGCCCCACCATCATCGCGATGATCCGGCTGATAGGTGTGTCCGCCGCGTCCACGGTGCCAACATATTCACCGTCACGCATGACGGTGACGCGGTCGGCGATCTGCTTCAGTTCGTCCATCTTGTGGCTGATGTAGACAATGCCCACGCCTTCGGCCTTGAGGCGGCGGATGATGACAAACAGTTCGGCAATCTCAGCATCGTTCAGTGCCGCTGTTGGTTCGTCCATGACCAGAACCTTAGACCGATAAGACAACGCCTTTGCGATTTCGACCATCTGCTGTTTCGCAATGGTCAGGCTACCAACCAGTGTTCTCGGTTCCAGCGACAGGTTCATCGACGCAAAAATTTCGGAGGTTTGCGCGTTCAGCGCGGCCTCGTCCAGACGGCCGAAACTCTTGCGCGGCTCGCGTCCGATAAAGATGTTCTGCGCCACCGTCAGGTCATTCATAAGGCTCAGTTCCTGATGGATGATGCCGATCCCCAGATCCTGCGCCTCGCGCGTGGTGGTCGGGCTGACTGATTTGCCTTCGATCACCAGATCACCGCCATCGCGCTGGTAGATGCCTGACAGAATCTTCATCAGTGTGCTTTTTCCGGCCCCGTTCTCACCCATCAGCGCGTGAACCTCGCCCGGGAACAGATCGAACTGCACGGATTTCAGCGCGTGCACTCCGGGGAAATGCTTGTCGATCCCCGTCATGTCGACCAGTTTTGTCATTTCTCCTCCCATATCGCCCTCTCCCCAAGGGCTGCGCGGGTTACATCACCGCGCCGATTTGCCAGGGGACGAACTCGACGCCCCCAAAGCCAAGTTCCTCACTTTTGGTTTGCTCTCCGGAAGCGACACGAATCAGCATTTCAAATAGCTCTTCGCCCTTGGATTCGATGCTGATGCCTTCGGTGACGATATCCCCGCAGTTCAGGTCCATGTCGTCTGCCATGCGCGCATACATTTCCGAGTTGGTGGCCAGTTTGATGCAGGGGGTCGGCTGATAGCCGGAAACCGAACCCCGCCCGGTGGTGAACACGATCAGATTTGCGCCCGAGGCCACCTGACCGGTGACCGAACAAGGATCGAATCCGGGGCTGTCCATGAAGACAAAGCCCTTCTTGTCGATCATCTCGCCGAATTTGTAGACGTCCCGCATCGGAGCGGTGCCGCCCTTGGCCACTGCGCCCAGCGATTTCTCCAAAATTGTCGTCAGGCCGCCTCGCTTGTTGCCGGGGCTGGGGTTGTTGTCCATCTCACCGCCGTTGCGGGCGGTATAATCTTCCCACCAATGGATGCGATCGATCAGCTTCTGGCCGACCTCCGGTGTTTCGGCGCGGCGGGTCAAAAGATGCTCTGCCCCGTAAATCTCGGAGGTTTCCGACAGGATTGTCGTGCCGCCATGGCGCACCAGCAAGTCCGAGGCATATCCCAGCGCCGGATTGGCGGTGATCCCGGAATACCCATCCGATCCACCGCATTGCATTCCGACCGTGATAGCACTGACCGGGGTCGGAGCGCGCTTCGCCTGATTGGCCAGTTCCGCAATACCGCGCAGTTCATGCAAGCCGCGCTCGATGGTGCGGCGGGTGCCGCCTTCGTTCTGGATGGTCATGTAGCGCAGCGCGCCATCCTGACGGATTGGACGGCCGCCGACCAGATCCGCGACTTGCATGACCTCGCAGCCCAACCCTATCAGCAGAATGCCAGCAAAGTTTGGATGCTGGGCATATCCAGCCAGGGTGCGGAACAGGGTCGCATAACCTTCGTTCTTACCTGACATGCCGCAGCCGGTGCCGTGTACGATCGGTACCACGCCGTCGATATTGGGATAATTGTCCAACAGGCACGTATTTACAGCCGCTTCGGCAATAAAACGCGCGACCGAGCCCGAACAATTCACCGTTGTCAGAATGCCGATATAATTGCGCGTTCCAACCTTTCCGTCGGCTCGGTGAAAGCCCTGAAAAGTGCGGCCTTTATTCAGTGCCGCCAATGGCGTGTTGGCGCTGGCATGGGCATAATCCTGTTGATGCGCGCCCATCCCAAGATTGTGCAGGTGAACATGATCGCCAGGGTTGATGTCACTTTTTGCCTGTCCGATGATTTGCCCGTAGCGAATAACACTCTCACCTGCAGCAATTGCGGTTACGGCGATCTTGTGCCCGCGATTGACAGGGCCGGACAGGGGTGTGGTCAGGCCGGCTGGCCAGTCTTCGGCGTGCAAATCGCGCAGCGCAATCACGACATTATCATCTGGGTTCAGCTTGACCGTATCGCGCGTCGCCGTTCCGAAGGCCTTATTTTTATGGCTTGCGTGCATCTTGTCCCCGCTTGACTGCTCTGATTGCTAAAACTTGACCGCGCACTTGTCAACTAACATGTTAGTATGATAGTTCGATCCCATGAGCAAACTACAAGACATCAACGCGCAGCTTTTGCGCGATATTGCGTCGGATGAAGGCTCGCTGGCCCAGCGGGTTTATCAGGCGATCAAACAAGCCATTTTGTCACTGGACTTTCCGCCCGGTGCAACGCTCAGAAAAGCGCCAATCTGCGAGCGGCTGGACGTTTCGCGCGCGCCCGTGGCCGAGGCGATTGCCCGGTTGGCCGCCGAGGGGCTGGTGGATGTCGTGCCGCAGTCGGGAACGCGGGTATCGTTTTTCTCGATGCCGGAAATCCGCGAAGGTATGTTCCTGCGCGAGGCTTTGGAACTGGCAACTGTTGCCAAGGTGGCACGCGACTTGACCGAGGAGCAGCGCAAGCAGCTCAGCCGGAACATGCGCCTGCAGGAGCTGTTGATCGAGGATGAGGATATTCCCGGTTTCTATCAGGCTGACGAAGAATTCCATGCGTTGCTGATGCAGTTCACCGGTTTCAAACGTCTGAGCGACGTGGCGCAGACCGTATCGCTGCAAGTCAGCCGCGCCCGGATGCTGTTGCTACCGACGCCGGGACGCATTGCGGAAACTCTGGAAGAGCATCGCGCCATTCACGCCGCCATTATGGACTGTAATGAGCAAGCCGCGCAGGCGGCCATGCGGCACCACCTGGGACAGCTCATGCCGCGTATCGAGGTTCTGATTCAGGAACAACCGCATCTATTCAACATCACCACCCATGCAGCACGGGAAGCAGGATGACCGTTTCTCAAACCGAACTCTTGAACCATCGCACCGAAAGACCAGTACCTCTGACTCGTATGGGGTTCGGTGGCGCGCCTCTGGGCAATCTCTATCGCAAAGTCTCGGACGAGGACGCGCAGGCCGCATTACAGGCTGCCTATGATGCGGGCATCCGGTTTTTCGACACCGCGCCGCAGTATGGGCTCGGCCGGTCCGAGCACCGGTTTGGTGAGGCGATCGCCCGATTTGGGCGCGAAACCATCCAGCTTTCGACCAAGATCGGGCGTCTGCTGCTGGATTGCGAGCCGCACGAGGTGACACCCGAATCTTTTGTAGACGTGCCGCAGAAACGCATCGTGTTCGATTACACCTATGACGGTGTGATGCGGTCCTATGAAGCGAGCCGGGACCGGCTCGGCACCCCCAATGCTGATATCCTGCTGGTGCATGACGTCTGCGTTTTCAGCCAGGGCAGTCAGGAGATGTCGGATGCCAAGGTGCGCGAACTGTTCGATGGTGGCGGATACAACGCACTGACCGAGCTGCGGGATGCAGGTGAGGTCGCCGCGATTGGTGCCGGAGTGAACGAATGGCAGGTCTGCAAGAAACTGTTGGGGTTAGGTGATTTCGACGGCTTTTTGTTGGCCGGGCGGTATACGTTGCTGGAGCAGGAGGCGTTGGACAGTTTCCTGCCGCTCTGTGAAGAACGTGATGTGGGCATCATTCTGGGTGGACCGTACAACTCAGGCATCTTAGCCACCGGAGCGATACCGGGGGCCAAGTATAACTACGCTGATGCGCCAGAGGAGATCTTGAATCGCGTGCGCGAGATCGAAGCGGTCTGCGCCGCGCATGACACGCCGCTTATTGCGGCCGCGCTGCAGTTCGTTCTGGGTCACCCTTGCGTCAAAACCGTAGTCCCCGGCGCGGTCAGCGCTGCCGAAGTGCAGGCCAATGTCGCCCTGCTGAACCGCAGGATTCCGTCAAGTTTCTGGTCTGATCTGCAGTCCGAGGGACTGATCCGCCCCGATGCACCCCTGCCCGCCGAGGCTGCCAATGCTGCATAACATCGACCCAATCCTCTCGCCCGATCTTCTGCACACCCTGCGAGCCATGGGGCACGGGGATGAGATTGTGATCGCGGATGCGAATTTTCCGGGCTCAAGCATTGGCCCGATTTGCATCCGCGCTGACGGGTCCTCGGCAAGCGAAATACTGCGGGCTGTACTGTCCGTCATGCCGTTGGATACATTCGTGCCTGATCCGGCGCTGACCATGCAGGTGGTCGGTGACCCGGACGCCGTGCCCGAAGCCGTGGCCGATTTTCAGACCGTCATTGATGCGACGGCAGATAACCCCGCCCGCATTCAGGGGCTGGACCGGTTTGCCTTCTATGACCGTGCCGCCAACGCCTTTGCCATCGTTCAGACGGGTGAGCAAAGGCTGTACGGCAACATTATCCTCAAAAAGGGCGTCATTGGATGAAGATCGACGCACATCAGCATTTCTGGTCTTTGGCGCGCGGTGATTACGGCTGGCTGACGCTAGAACTTGCTGCGATATACCGCGATTTCTCACCGGGCGATCTTGCCCCCCTCATCAAGGCGGCAGGTATTGAAGGCACGGTTCTGGTGCAAGCCGCACCAACGGTGGCCGAGACGGAGTATATGTTGTCTCTGGCTGATCGGACTCCGTTCATCAAAGGCGTGGTCGGATGGGTCGATTTCGAAGCCGCTGATGCGCCGACACAGATTGAAAAGTTGTCGGCGAACCCGATCCTGGTTGGGTTGCGGCCAATGATTCAGGACATCCCGGACCCAAATTGGATGATGGGAGAGGTTTTGATCCCGGCATTTGAGGCAGTGCAGCGTCACGACCTGACCTTTGATGCCCTGACGTTGCCGCAGCATCTCGGCCCTTTGCGCCAGCTGTTGGAGCGCCATCCGCAGATGCGTGCGGTCCTTGATCACGGGTCTAAACCCCTGATCAAGGACGGGGCGATTTCCGGGTGGGCTGAAGACATGGCTGCCCTTGCCCGCGATACCGACGCCTGGTGCAAGCTGTCCGGGCTGGTCACCGAAGCCGCGCCAGGTTGGACAGTCGATGACCTGCGTCCCTATGCCGATCATCTGCTGGGCACGTTCGGCCCGTCCCGCGTGATCTGGGGCAGTGACTGGCCGGTCTGCACATTGGCCAGCAGCTACCAGCGCTGGATCGATACTACTGACGAGTTGCTGAGCGCACTGAACGAAACCGAACGCAGAGCGGTGCTGGGAGGCAATGCCGCCCGAGCCTACAACCTCAGGGACTGAAATGAAATTTCCGAAATTGGATACCAGCGGTTTGTGGTTGGGGCGTGTGGAGCGCGCGGGTATTGGCCCCTCCGTTGTAACCCTGCGCGGCGGACATGTGTTTGATATCACCTCCAAAGAGGCACCGACGGTGCGCGACGTCCTGGAACGGGAGGACGCCGCCAACTATACGCGCTCGGCACCGGGTGAAACGTTGGGTCCGCAGCGTGGAGACCATCATTGGCTGGCCCCCTGCGATCTGCAGGCGATTAAGGCCTGCGGTGTCACCTTCGCGGGTTCTATGGTCGAGCGTGTGATCGAAGAGCAAGCCGCGGGTGACCCGGCCAAGGCTGAGGCAATCCGCACCCGTATCGGTGCCCGCATCGGTGACAGCCTGACCAACATTGTGCCGGGGTCCGACGCGGCGGCGCAGGTCAAAGAGGCACTGATCACTGAGGGTCTGTGGAGCCAATATCTTGAGGTTGGGATCGGTCCGGATGCCGAGGTGTTCTCCAAGGCGCAGGCGCTGTCTTCGGTGGGGTTTGGCGCGGATGTTGGCCTGCACCCCATTTCAGTCTGGAACAACCCAGAACCCGAGGTCGTTCTTGCCGTCAACTCACAAGGTAAGATCAAGGGTGCGACGCTGGGCAATGATGTCAACCTGCGCGATGTCGAAGGGCGCTCGGCCCTGTTGTTGAGCAAGGCCAAGGACAACAACGCCTCTTGTGCGATCGGGCCGATGATCCGATTGTTCGATGACAGTTTCACGCTGGATGACGTTCGCACCGCAGAGCTGATGCTGACCGTGGCTGGTTCTGATGGGTTTGCGATGCAAGGCCATTCCTCGATGGCGCAAATCAGCCGCGATCCGGTCGATCTGGTGGCCCAGACCATCGGGCGGCATCACCAGTATCCCGACGGATTGATGCTGTTTCTTGGAACCCTCTTTGCGCCGACTCAGGATCGCGATACTCCGGGGGGAGGGTTCACTCATAAACTGGGTGATATCGTCACGATTTCAAGCGATAAGCTAGGTGCGCTGACCAACACGGTGCGCTTGTCGACCGAATGCCCTGAATGGAAATTCGGGGCGTCCCACCTGATGCGAAACCTCGCCCGGCGCGGGCTGATTTAAGGAAAATTAGAACATGTTGACCGGAAAACACCTGATCGCCGGCGAATGGGTCGGGACCGAGGCCACTTTTTCATCAGACCCCGCACACGGGCGAAGCCACGACTTTTCCGTAGGGACGCCAGCGCATGTGGATGCCGCCGTTCAGGCCGCAGAAGAGGCTTTTGCCATCTTCGGATGGTCCATGCGGGCTGAACGGGCCGCGCTGTTGCGGAAAATCGCGGACGAGATTGACGCACGCGGCGATGCAATCACCGAGATCGGGTGTCAGGAAACCGGCCTGCCCGAGGCGCGACTGCAAGGCGAAAGGGGCCGGACTGTTGGCCAGCTTCGGCTGTTTGCGGACCACATCGAAGTCGGAGAGTATCTGGACCATCGTCACGATCCCGCCCTGCCGGATCGCGCACCCCTGCCCCGCCCTGACTTGCGGATGATCCAGCGCCCGCTGGGCCCGGTTGCAGTGTTCGGGGCGTCGAACTTCCCGCTGGCGTTCTCGGTCGCGGGTGGGGACACGGCGGCGGCATTGGCTGCGGGATGTCCGGTTGTCGTCAAAGGCCATCCGGCGCATCCCGGAACGGGTGAGATCGTGGCGCAGGCGATTGATACCGCAATCAAGGCGTCCGGCAATCCCGCTGGTACGTTCTCGCTGATCCAAAGCGACGGGATCGGGGTCGGAACGGCCTTGGCCCAGCACCCGTTGATCAGGGCGGTGGGATTCACCGGGTCGTTGCGTGCCGGTCGCGCGCTGTTCGACATCTGCGCGCAGCGTCCCGAACCCATCCCGTTCTTTGGCGAGCTGGGCTCGGTCAACCCGATGTTCGTTCTGCCCAATGCCGCCGCGGCCCGTGGTGCCGAGATTGGCACCGGTTGGGCGGGTTCCCTGACAATGGGCGCAGGCCAGTTCTGCACCAACCCCGGTATCGCCATCGTGGTTGACGGGCCGGATGCAGATGCCCTGCAGGCAGCAGCACAGTCCGCTTTGGTCGACACGGCAGAACAGACAATGCTAACCAGCGGTATCGCCGACGCGTACCGCAAGGGCGTGGCGCAATTCACCGAGGGGGCCGGGGTTGCGCAGATCGTCAGCAAAGACAGCGCCCCCCGCAGCGCCGCCCCGAACCTGTTTGTCGTTTCCGGCGACAATTGGCTGGCCGATGACAGCCTGCATGAAGAAGTGTTTGGCCCCACCGGCATCATCGTGCGCGCCCGGGACATTGAACAGATGACCGACATCGCCCGTGCTGTCGAAGGGCAACTGACCTGCACCCTGCATATGGACGCCGACGATGCGGACACCGCGCGTAAACTGGTGCCTGTGCTGGAACGCAAGGCAGGCCGGTTGCTGGCCAACGGTTTCCCCACCGGGGTCGAGGTTTGTGACAGCATGGTGCATGGCGGCCCCTACCCCGCTTCGACCAATTTCGGCGCAACCTCGGTCGGCACCTTGTCGATCCGACGTTTTCTGCGGCCGGTTTGCTATCAGAACCTGCCGACCGACCTTTTGCCTGATCAAGTATGAGAGACGAGATGACTTCCCGTTCCAACCGTCTGTCCGGCAAAACAGCCCTGATCACCGCTGCAGGTCAGGGTATCGGGCGCGCCTCGGCTGAGCTTTTTGCGGCGCAGGGCGCGCAGGTCATTGCATGTGATATCAATGACGCTTCGCTGGCCGAACTGGCTGCAATCACCGGCATCCAGATCCTGAAACTGGACGTCACCGACGCGAAAGCAGTTCAGGCCGCCACGGCGGAGTTGCCGCCGTTGGACGTGTTGTTCAACTGCGCAGGCTATGTTGCGGGCGGATCCATTCTGGACTGCGAGGAAAAGGACTGGGACTTCAGCTTTGATTTGAATGTCAAAGCCATGTACCGGCTCATTCGTCTGACCCTGCCTGCGATGCTGGAAAACGGCGGTGGATCGATCATCAACATGTCTTCGGTCGCGTCGTCTATGAAAGGCGTGCCGAACCGGTTCGCCTATTGTGCCTCCAAGGCGGCGGTGATTGGTTTGACCAAGTCGGTCGCTGCGGATTTTGTCACGCAGGGCATTCGCTGCAACGCGATCTGTCCCGGTACGGTCGACAGCCCCAGCCTGCATGACCGACTGCGATCCACCGGGGATTACGAACAAGCCATGACGGACTTCATCGCGCGCCAACCGATGGGGCGGATCGGAACAGCTGATGAGGTGGCGGAGCTTGCGCTGTATCTTGCAAGCGACGCCAGCAACTACACCACAGGGCATCCCTTTGCCATCGACGGCGGCTGGACCATCTGAGTTGAAAAGGAACAGGAAATGAAACTTTTACGCTATGGGCCGGTTGGCGCGGAAAAGCCCGGTGTGCTGGATGCGAATGGCAAAATTCGCGATCTGTCCGGCGTCATTGATGATGTCGCGGGCGATGTGCTGAGCGAAGAGGGTCTGGCGCGCCTGCGCGGGCTCGAACTGGCCGGGCTGCCCGTTGTCGAGGGCAACCCGCGCATCGGTGCCTGTGTTGGACAGGTCGGCAAGTTCATCTGTATCGGTCTGAACTATGCCGATCATGCCGTCGAAAGCGGAATGGAACTGCCCGCCGAACCGGTGATCTTTTTCAAAGCGACCTCTGCCATCGTCGGTCCTAACGATACCGTGGAAATCCCGCGTGGCTCGGTCAAAACAGATTGGGAAGTCGAGCTGGGCGTCGTCATCGGCAAAGAGGCGAAATACGTTTCCGAGGCCGAAGCGCTGGACCACGTGGCTGGCTATTGCGTGGTCAATGACCTGTCAGAGCGTGACTTTCAGCTGCATCGCTCGGGTCAGTGGGTTAAAGGCAAATCAGCAGACACATTCGGCCCGATCGGGCCTTGGTTGGTGACACGGGATGAGGTCGCCGATCCGCAGAACCTGCCGATGTATCTTGAGGTGAACGGCCACCGCTATCAGGACGGATCCACCAACACGATGCATTTCGGTGTGGCGACTGTTGTCTCGCACCTGTCGCAATTCATGTCGCTGCAACCGGGTGATGTGATCTCGACAGGAACGCCCCCGGGCGTGGGTATGGGGCAAAACCCGCAGACCTATCTGAAGCCGGGCGACATGCTAGAGCTTGGTATCGAAGGGCTGGGCATTCAGCGTCAGGACGTCGTGCAGGGCTGACCCATACATAAAAGGCCCTGGCCAGATAGACCGGACCCTTATTTGCTTCTACAGACGGGCAATCAGCCTGGCCATGGCAGGGAGTATGTTTTGACGTTTGTGAAGAATTTCATCGCTTCGATGACGCCCTCTTTCACTCCGTTGCCGCTGTCCTTGATGCCGCCAAAGGGGGACATTTCGATCCGGTACCCCGGTTGTTCCCAGATATTGCAGGTGCCGACGTCCAGCCCGTTGATGTAGGCAATCGCCCGGTTCAGATCATTGGTACATACACCCGAGGACAGGCCAAACTCGGTCGAGTTCGAGATTGCCATCACCTCTGCGACATCGTCCGGCACGCGCACGATGGGGACGATGGGGCCAAAGGTCTCTTCCATCACCAATTCGCTGTCATGGGGAACCTTGTCGACCACGATGGGCGGCAACAGCGCGCCCTGACGACCGGGGTGATAGAGGATTTCCGCGCCTTCTTCCTCGGCCATGTAGACGCGTTTCTCGAACAGCTCTGCCGCCTTGTCGTGGATCACACAGCCCAGTTCGCCCAGATAACGATCAAACATCGCGTAGAAATCCAACGCGCCTTGCTGTTCGGGCGCGAATTTGTGCTGAACCTAGTCGGTGGTCGACAAATACATCACGTCGGGATTGAACTCTTTCAACAGCTTGACGCCCGCAGCAAAGACAAACTCAGACAGTTCGGCCGAATAGACCTCGGGCACGCACATGCCTGTCCAGGCAAATCGCGATGGCGGAAACTTCGGGCTCAGGTTGGACCCGCACGTTGGTGGTGATAGGGGTGTGCAAAACCATGTTGTGGTTTTTGGTTAAGGCGCTGCCTCGCGTCACAGTTGGGTTCGGTCAGGCCACTTTCGGGCGTGAGGAATGCATCGCCTTCTTCGCAGCGGGAATGGTGTCTTTCGTTCCGGCATAACTTCGGCCTCGCTCTGCGGCGAAGACTTCATCGATTATGACCGCGCGCTGACCCACGGAAGCGGCGTATTCTGCGAACCAGGTGGCAACGTCGAGCCTGGTCAGGAGTTCGTTCAACGTATCAGCCCCGGCCGCAAGATTGGGCCCGAAGGTCTCGTGCAATGCGTCTTGACGAAAACCGCCGAGGTCATCCATGGACCGCAAAATTACGGACAGGGCGAACGAGCACGCGAAGCCGTGCTGCACACCCACCCCAGCGTGATGAGAAAGGACAGGTTTTGCGCGATAGCGTTCTTGTTGCTGGAGTAGGCCAGACCAGAGCTCAGCGACGTTCGGGCTATCCGGGTGCGCTGCTGCAGGTTGCTTGGATCGCGCAGCAACGCGCGCAGCGTGTCCAACCCGTTGACCAATATCAGCCCCTGAGATTGTTCACCATAGGTGCGGGATCGATCACTGCCGTTTCCGGGTAGAGATCGGGTCGGGCCAGCGAGAGCTTTTTGTTGGTCTCTGGCTGCCAGGCCGTGCCCGGCAGGTGAACTCACTTCCGGTACCGGCAATTGTGGGAATGGCGATGATCGGGGTCGCGGCCAGCCTCGGCCCCCGTATTGGTTTCCAGATATCAGGCGGCTTTGCTGAAATCTCCTGCGGTACTTCGTTGAAGTTTCCGGTGTCGAACAGGGTTTAGACCGGTTCGGAATATGTCCGCATCAGGCGACTCAAGCCAATATAGAGGATTCGCTGCATTGGGCGCGATCTCCTGAGAATACCTCCATCTGTCGAATAGATTGTTATGATATCAGTCAATGAGCGAGACTAAACTTGTCTGTGCCGATTTTCGTGATTTACCTTCCCGAAACGAGTTTGGAGAAAGGATGTGACACGGGAATAAAACCCTGTTGATCATGCTGCCGGATGCGGTGCGTCACTTGACAGCAATCGTCGCGTGTAAGGGACTTGGAAATCCACCACTCATTTTGTATTTTGGATACAAGTTTCCTGCACCCGAGACCGACCGAATGCCCAGATCCCGCGCGATTCCCCGACAAAGCCTGCCCGAAGTCATCACCAACGATCTGCGCGAGCGGATTTTGAGCGGTGAAATGGCCGAGGGCGAGACCATCCGGCAAGAAGCTCTTGCCGAGGACTACGACGTCTCGCGTATGCCGATTCGCGAGGCGCTGAAGCGGCTGGATGCCGAAGGTCTTGTACAATTGACCAACAATCGCGGAGCATCGGTCACCAAGCATTCGCTATCGGAAATCGGAGAGATCTTCGACCTGCGCGTGCTGCTGGAAGTGGACCTGTTCCAACGTGCCATCCCGCAGATGACCGAGACCGATTTCATCGAATGCGACCGTATTCTGGACGAGATGGAAAAGTCCTACGACGCCTATGATGTGGGCCGGTGGGGCAGTCTCAACAACGATTACCACATGGCGCTTTATGCAGCTGCGGGGCGGGGTTTGAGCAATGAAATTCTGCAGCGGGTCAATGTGCAATCCGACCGCTATGTCCGGATGCACCTGAGCGTCATGGAGCAGCGTGAACCAGCCAAGAAAGACCATCGGGAACTGTTGTCACTGGCGCGCGACGGCCGGGTTGAGGACGCCTGTGCCCTGCTGACCCGGCATATTGGGCGCACCAAGGACCAGTTGCTGGAAATGGTCATTGCCACGCGAAAAGGCGAATAAGTCCGATCAACCCAAAGGATGCAGACAGGCCACCTGATGGGCCTCACCGCTTAGTTCGGGTGGAGCCGCGCGGCACTCCTCGGTTGCCAGCCAGCACCGTTGCGCAAAGGCACAGCCCTGGGGGACGTTCATCGGTGAAGGCAGTTCTCCTTCCAGCTTGATCCGCTCTTTCCGCGCTTCGGGATCGGCGCGCGGGGTCGTGGAAAGCAACGCCTTGGAATAAGGGTGCCGGGGGGCTGCGAACAGCTGTTCCTTGGGCGCCTTTTCAACGGCCCGGCCCAGATACATGACGATCACGTCATCTGCGAAATGCTTAACCACCGACAGATCATGTGAGATGAACAGATAGGCGAGGTTCAGGCGTTCCTGCAACTCGACCAGCAGGTTCAGAATTTGCGATTGGATCGAGACATCCAGCGCCGAGACGGGCTCGTCCAGAACCAGTACCTTGGGGTTCAACATCAGCGCCCGCGCGATAGCAATCCTCTGTCGCTGCCCGCCCGAGAACATGTGCGGATAGCGATCGTAATGCTCAGGGCGCAAGCCGACAAGGTCAATCATTTCACGTGCGCGTGCCTCGCGGTCGGTGGCGGACATGTCAGGGCGGTTGATGATCAGCGGTTCCTGCAGAATCTGGCCGATCCGCTGGCGTGGATTGAGCGAGCCATAAGGGTCCTGAAATACAATCTGCACCGTATCGCGCATCTGCGCCCATTTCGATGGGGTGATGTCGACGCCATCGATAGTCAGGCTGCCCGAGGTCGGCTCCTCGATCATCGTCACAACGCGCGCGAGTGTGGATTTTCCGCAACCGGATTCACCGACGATGGCCAGCGTTTTGCCGGGTTGCAGGTCGAAATCCACGCCGGACAGGGCCTTGACTGTTGCCGGTTTCGACAGCAACCCGCCCTTGACGATGTAATGCCGGGCCAAGGCGCTGGCTTGAACGATAGGTGCGGTCATGCCACTTCTCCGGCAGTTATCTTCTCGACATAGTGGCAACGGGCTTTGCCGAACTCCGCGCTGTGCGGCGTTGGCGGCAAAGACCGGCAGAGGTCGTCCGCATACTGGCATCTGGGGCTGAACAGGCACCCTTTGGGCCGGTCGAACTGACCGGGCACCACGCCGGGAATGGTGGGCAGCATTTTCGATGTCGCCCGTTCTGGCAATGCGCTGAGCAGTGCAGACGTGTAAGGGTGGCGCGGGGTGCGGAACAGGTCTTGGACCGGCTGTTCTTCGACCTTCTGGCCCGCATATTGCACCTGCACCCGTTCGGCTGTTTCGGCGACGACGCCCATATCGTGGGTGATCAACACCAGACCCATGCCCTGCTCATCCCTCAGCCGAACCAGCAGGTCCAGAATCTGCGCCTGAATGGTCACGTCCAGCGCCGTTGTCGGCTCATCCGCGATCAGCAGCTTGGGTTTACACGCAATCGCCATGGCGATCATCACCCGCTGATTCATCCCGCCCGACATCTGGTGCGGGAAGGTGTTCAGACGACTTTCCGGGGCCGGGATGCCGACCTGATCGAACAGCTCGATGGCGCGCTGATGGCGGTCCTTGCGGTTCAGCCCCAGATGGATACGCAGGGCTTCCTTGATCTGGAAACCGACCGTGAAACAGGGGTTCAGCGACGACATCGGTTCCTGAAAGATCATGGCGATGTCTTTGCCGATGATCTTGCGGCGGTCACGGGCGGAGATTTTGGTCAGGTCGATGCCCTCGAAGCTCAGCTGATCGGCGGTAATCGTTGCCGTCCAGGGCAACAGGCCCATCAGCGCCAACATAGACACGGACTTGCCCGAGCCGCTTTCGCCAACGATGGCCATCAACTCGCCTTTGTCGACGGACAGGTCGACGCCGTCCACGGCGCGGAACTTGCCCGAAGCGGTGGCGAATTCGACGGTGAGGTTCCGGATATCCAACAGGCTCATGTCGTCAGCTCCGCTTCAGTTTCGGGTCCAGCGCGTCGCGCAGACCGTCGCCCATCAGGTTGATGGCGAGCACTGTGATCAGGATGGCGAGGCCGGGGAAGGTGACCACCCACCAGGCGCGCAGAATGAATTCACGCGCTTCGGCCAGCATGGTGCCCCATTCCGGTGTGGGCGGCTGCGCGCCCATGCCCAGAAAGCCAAGGGCGGCGGCGTCCAGAATGGCGGTTGAGAAGGACAAGGCCGCCTGTACGATGATTGGAGCCAGACAGTTGGGTAATACCGTCTTGAACATCAGCCGGGCCTTGCTTGCGCCTGCCACGCGGGCCGAGGTGACATAGTCTTTTTGCCGTTCCGACAGTACCGAAGCACGGGTCAGTCGCACGTAATGGGGCTGAAACACGATGGCGATGGCGATCATCGCATTGGTCAGCGACGGGCCGAGGATGGCCACCAGTACCAGCGCCAGCAGCAGTGACGGGAAGGACAGGATGATATCCATTACCCGCATGATCATTGTATCGACCCATTTCGGAGCGAAGCCGGACAGAAGCCCGATGATCACACCGCCTGTCACGGCCACACAGACCACAACGATGCCGACAAAGAAGGAATACCGCGAACCCATGATCAGGCGCGACAGCATATCCCGGCCGAGCGGATCGGTGCCTAGCGGGAAGGCCCAGCTGCCGCCCTCCTGCCACGCTGGGGGCTGCAGGATGTGATTGCGGAACTGCTCGGTCGGGTCATAGGGCGCCAACAGGGGCGCGAAGGCGGCACAGAAGACAAAGGCCAGGAAGACCCACAGCCCGAACACCGCACCGCGGTTTTCACTGAAGTAATACCAGAACTCACGCAGGGCGCTGGGGCGGTTTTCGGTTTTTGGCGCGTTTGCGGACAGTTCAGCCATCACCGCCTCCGGATTTTTGGGTTGATGATGCCATAGAGGACATCGACCAGCAGGTTCACCAGCATTACGATCACGGCGATCATCAGCAGGCCGCCCTGCACCACCGGGTAGTCACGGCGGAAAATGCTGTCGACCATCCACTTTCCGATGCCGGGCCAGCTAAAGATCGTCTCGGTCAGGATCGCGCCCGCCAGCAGGGTGCCGACGGACAGGCCAATCACCGTGATCACCGGGATCAGAGCGTTGCGCAGCGCATGCAATCCGTTGATCCGTGAAGGCGAAAGACCTTTGGCGCGGGCGGTGCGAATGTAGTCCTCGCCCAGCACCTCCAACATGGCCGAGCGTGTCTGACGGGCGATCACCGCAAGTGGGATGGTGCCCAGAACGATGGTCGGCAGGATCAGGTGTCGAACGGCCGATCCGAACGCCCCTGACTGACCTGACAAGAGGCTGTCGATCAGCATGAAACCAGTGACGCTTGGGAAGTAGTACAGCAGGTCGATCCTACCCGAGACAGGCGTCCAGCCCAGATTGCCTGAAAACACGATGATCAGAAGCAGCGCCCACCAGAAAATCGGCATCGAATATCCGACCAGCGCTGAGGACATCAGCGCCCGATCGAAGAATTTGCCCCGGTTCACGGCGGCGATCACGCCCGCTGGCAGACCCAGAGCCACCGCAAAGATCATTGCACAGATCGACAATTCCAATGTTGCGGGGAACAGGGCAAAGAACTCATCCCAGACCGGTTTCTTGGTCACAAAGCTTTCGCCCAGATCGCCGTGCATGACGCCGACCAGATAATCCCAGTATTGCTGCAGGACCGGTTTGTCGAAGCCCAGCTTCTCGACCATTTCCTGATAGCGTTCCTCGGTCATGCCGCGTTCGCCGGCCATGACGATGATGGGATCGCCCGGCAGGACCCGGATGAACATGAAGGAAATCAGCGTTACGCCCAGAAATGTCGGAACGAACATGCCAAGGCGTGTGAGTAAGTAGCCAAACATCAGCGACCTATGATTGTGAGATCTTTGGGAAAGCTGGTCAGAGACCGGCAGCCATCCTCGGTAACAAGCACGTCATCTTCTATGCGAATGCCGAAATTGTCCAGTTCATAAAGCCCCGGCTCATTGGTCCAGACCATCCCGGGCAAAATTTTCTGGTCATTTCCGCGCATGATATACGGCGCCTCGTGCACGTCGCGACCCAACCCGTGACCCGTCTTGGTGCGAATGCGGTCAGCATAGGGCGAGGCTTCAAGAACGCTGATCACCGCGTCGTCGATATCGTGGGCGGTGACGCCGGGGCGGCAGGCTTCGAATCCCGCAAGGTTGGCTCGCAGAACGGTGTCATAGACGTCCCTGCCCTCGTCCGAGACCTCTTCGACAAAAAAGGTGCGGGTGATGTCGGCGGCAAATCCATGTTTGCGGGCGCCAAAGTCAAACAGCAATGCGTCACCCGGCTTGATCTGGTAATCCGCGCGCGCCTTGCCGTGGGGCCGCGCTGAATTGTCCCCGGCCGCAACGATCGGCGCAAAGGCCAGCGAGGCCGCGCCTTCGGCAAACAGGGCCTGAACAAGGGCCTGCTCGATTTGAATTTCGGTCTGACCGACGCGCACATCCGCGATTACACGGGCCAATGCACGTTCCGAGATATCAATCGCCGCCTGCATTGCCGCCACGTCGTCTTCGGTCTTGCAGATCCGCAGACCCGAAATCTCACGCTCGGCATCGACAATCCACAGGTTCGGCAGAGCGTTGGTGAACGCCTTGGAGACAAAAACCCGCATCACTTGTCCTTCAACGGCCAGTGATGTCAGCGGCATTTGCTTGGCCAGCGCAGCAAACGCATCGTCATAGCCGGTCTGGTCGTACCAGTCGAAAACAGCGCCTTCGAATCCGACGAGTTCCCACGAGCCCAGCTCAAGATTGGGCACAACCGCGGCCGAAGCGCCTTCGGCCGGGATTACGACCACAAAGGGTCGCTCGTGGCTCATGAAAGGTTTTCCCAAAGCGCGGGTAAAATTCGGACCGGGCACAAGCGCCACGGCATCTACTGACAGGTCCTTTGCCAGTTGTCGGTACTCGGACAAATCCGGCATTGGCGCCGACCTCCAGAATAAAAGAAACCGGAGCCGCCGATTGGGCGGCTCCGGTCAGTGAGTGTGATTTACTCGACGCTTACACCATAGAAGATGTGGCCGCCCAGCGGGTGCACCTTGTAGCCTTGCACTTCGTTGCGCATCGGCATGAAGACAACCGAGTGTGCGATGGTCGCCCAAGGCGCCTGCTCCTTGAAGATCGCCTGGGCGTCCTCATAAAGCTTGGTACGCTCGGCCTGATCGGTGGTCTGCTTGGCCTGCAGGATCAGATCTTCAAACGGCTGGTGGCACCATTGTGCACGGTTCGACGCTTCGCGGCCGTCACAGCCCAGCAACACGGCCAGGAAGTTGTCTGGATCGCCGTTGTCACCGGTCCAGCCCAGCAGAACAGCGCCATCGCGGTTTAGCTCTTTCGAGCGCGACAGGTACTCACCCCATTCATAGGAGACGATTTCAACGTCCACGCCGACTTTGGCGAAATCTGCCTGGATCAGTTCAGCCATGCGGCGGGCGTTCGGGTTATACGGACGCTGTACCGGCATCGCCCAGACCTTCATCGACAGATCGGAAACACCTTCGGCCTCCAGCATCGCCTTGGCCGCTTCCGGATCATAGGCGTCGTCGGTGATCGCATCGTTATAGCCCCACATGGTCGGCGGGATCGGGTTTTTGGCAACCTGGCCCGAACCCTGGAACACGACGTCGATGATAGCGTTCTTGTCGATCGCCATGTTGAGCGCCTTGCGGACGTTCGGATTGTCGAACGGCTCCATCGTGGTGTTGTAAGCCAGGTATCCGACGTTCAGGCCCTCTTGCTCCATCATGTTGATGTCAGCGTCATCCTTCATCGCCTGAATGTCAGCGGGGTTCGGATAGGGCATGATATGGCATTCGCCGGCCTTCAGCTTTTGATAGCGCACCGAAGCGTCCGGAGTGATCGCAAAGATCAGGTTTTCAACGGCCGCCGGGTCTTTCCAGTAGTCAGCGTTCTGCGCATAGCGGATCACCGCGTCTTTCTGATAGGCCACGAACGAGAACGGACCGGTGCCGATCGGCGCGGTGTTCAGCTTTTCAGGCGTGCCCGCTTCCATCATCGCATCCGCGTATTCCGCAGACAGGATTGAGGCGAAGTCCATCGCCATGTTGGCGACAAAAGGTGCCTCGGGCTTGGTCAGGGTGAATTTCACGGTATAGTCGTCGACCTTCTCGATGGACTCGACCAGTTCCGGCATGCCCATGCCCTTGAAATATTCCCATGTACCGCCCGAGACCTGATTGTAGGGGTGGCCCTCGTCCTTCTGACGCATGAACGAGAAGATCACGTCATCGGCGTTGAAGTCACGGGTCGGGGCAAATTCATCGTTCGAATGGAACTTGACGCCTTGACGCAGCTTGAAGGTGTATTCCAGACCGTCATCGCTGGCCTCGACGCTTTCGGCCAGACCGGGGATCACGTTGGTCGTGCCGGTTTCGAACTCGAGCAAGCGGTTGTAGATTGGGTGCGACGAGGCATCAAAGGTCGTACCAGCGGTAAACAGCGCCGGGTCGAAGCCTTCGGGCGAGCCTTCCGAGCAATAGACCAGCGTATTCGCTTGTGCCGCGGCAGCCGACAGGGCGATCGCAGCAGTTGCGGCCATTAATTTCAGTTTCATGTGGGTCTCCCAGAAATAGTTTTTTTCAGACATTCGCGTTGCTCTTTGTGGCCAGAGCATTCTTGGACGACTCTGTTCGCCGCGAAATCTCTGCCCAATGTATCCAAAATACAAAATCCATTGTCAACTGACTTGCACGCGTAGCCGCGGCCAGTTGGCAAACCTGTAGGATACACCAACACGTTCGACCTTTTGGATCGGACGGGCAAGAGGATTTTATAATGGTATGGCCGCACTCTATTGCCGGAAAAAAGGAGCGTATGAGAGTCAGGTTTTGAAGTGCCAGTGTCCGTCTACCTTGGCGCTCGTACGACTTTTGGTTTGAGATCAGCCCGAAAAGGTTGGCGTGACACCGACCGGTGGTTTCTCATTGATAAAGTCGCCGATGCGGTCCAGTAGTGGTCGGCGCGGACAGCCGGGGCGTGTCACCGCCCCGAGGTTGCGCAGGTTGCCGGGCGCGTCAAACGGCACAAAGCACAGGGGCCACCCGTCGCGCCTGAACTGTTCGGCCGCCAGCGCCGAGACAATAGTGCAATCGTCCGAGTGGCAAATATGCCGACAGATCGTTTCGAACCGCAAGGCGCTCAGGTCGAACCGTTTGCTGACCCGGTGCGCGGGGTCCGATTTAGGCAGGCGGTTTTCCAGTTCATAGCCGAAGCTGTGCGGCAACCGGATAAAATCATGGGCAGGCACATCCCCGGGCGCGATGGACGGCAAATGGCACAGCGGGTGTCCTTCGCGGACGGCCAGAAACAGGGGCTCGGTCCAGATAGAGGTGAAATCAAGCGCTGCCTCGGTGTTAACCTTGGCTACCAGCGCCACATCAAGCGTGTGATCTTCGACCATTCGCAGCATGTTTTGCGGCAGGTCTTCAACCATCGTGACCCGCATGTTGGGAAACAGTGTGCTGAACAGCTCCGAGAAATACTGCGTTAGATATGGGGCCAGCGTCGGGGTCATACCCACTTTGAACGGAACGGCTTCGGGGTCACGGAACTGGGTCGCGGTATCCCGGATGTTTTGAGCGTCTTTCAGGATGCGTTCGGCGATTGCGATCACACGGGTGCCGCAGGCGGTCGGACGCACCTCGTGGTTGAGGCGCAGAAACAGGTCAGTTCCCAATTCCTTTTCAAGCTTTTTGACCTGATTGGACAATGCGGGTTGCGATACATTGCAGGCCACGGCTGCCTGGCTGAACTGGCCGTGTCTGGCGATGGCTAGGACATATTCCAAGTCTCTGAAGTTCATGACCGCAAACCAATTGCGTGCTTTCCAACCGCACGGGGGACGCTCTTTAGATACCTCAACACAGGCTTCGATGCAGGAAAACGGCATCACAATCACTGACAAAACCGTCACCCTGCGCCACTGAATAGTGCCGACTGAGTCCCGAGATACGTCTAACTTATTGAAATTACTTGTCACGCACCCACCGCACATCACGGCGGGCGTGACTATTTGCTTTGGTTATATGTCCAATTCGCAGGATGAATTTTAGAAGACCAACGGTGGCGACTACCCCTTTGCTACGTGGAACGCCCAGACCAGCGGGCGGGCCGCAAAATGCAAACCCATGATGGAGTCCCCCATGTTATCCCAATTCATTGAAGGCTTACGCGCCCGTCTCTTGACCACGTCTACCCTGGCGCAAGAGACATCCCGCGATGGCCAATCCCTGATCAACAACTTCTTTCAAAGCACCGTGGTCGATGACACTCCGGCTTTTGTTCTGGCAAACGACTTCTCGCGCCTGCTGAACTTTGGTGAAATCGTCACCAATAACGCGGTCGCGGCTGTTTTGGCGCAAGGTCAGGATGTCGATGTCTTCAACTTCCGCTCGGGCCGGATTGAGGCCAACAACGGACCCGATGCGCTGGCTACCGGAGTACAGGTCACCGGCAGCGCCTCGGTCCGCAACTTCGGTGAGATTGCGGGTGACTTCAACGGTGTGCAGTTCGCAGGTGCAGGCAGTTCGGGCAATCTCGATAACTTCCGCGGTGGCGTGATCAGTTCGGATAGCCGCGCGGTCGACATTCAGGGCCAAGGCATTGATGTGCGAAACTTTGGTGAAATCATCGGCACCGGCGATCAGCGCAACGGCACGATCTATACCAACAGCACCGCCGAAGATGTTTCGATCTCGAACTTCACGGGCGGCACCATTGATGCGGGTGAAGACAACCAGGGCGCCGGTATTTCGCTGCAGGTCGGCGATGAGGTCGGTGACCGCGTTGAAACCGATGTGTTCAACGGTTTTGGAGCAACCATTCAGGGCCGCGGTCAGGCTGCGTCGAACACCGCGCTGGCCGGTGATGGCATCCGCATCGACGATGGCGCTGAAGGCACGATTCTGGAAACCGAGATCGTCAACAGCGGCTTGATTTCAACCGAAAGCAATCAGGGCACCGCCGCCGGTATCCGCATCGCGGATGGTGCAAACACCGAAGGCGAAATCCTGAACACTTCGACCGGTGTGATCGAAGGTCCGCGCAACGGTCTGTATATCGGCAACGGCGAACATGATCTGCACGTCCTGAACTTTGGTACCATCCAGTCGGGCAGCCGGGCGGTGAATATCGATGGCTCGGGCGTTGTCCTGGTCAATGGCGGTGACATTCTGGGCATCGGTGATCAGCGCAACGGGACTGTCTATGCAGACGACACGGCGCGCAACTACTCGATCAACAACATTTCGACAGGCACGATCGATGCAGGCGAGCACAATAATGGTGCTGGTATCTCTCTGTCGCTGGCCGAAGGCGGTAATGGCGAGATCGAGATCACCAACGATGGCACCATCGCCGGGCGCGGAAACGCGGGCGCCGGTCTGGGCACGGCCGGAGACGGTCTCCGGTTGGAAGGAGCGCGTCAGGAAGGTGGCGGCTTTGGCCCGGCCCTGTTCACGGGAACCGTTACCAACACCGGCACCGTGTCCTCCGAAGGCGCGAATAACACCGTTGGTGCGTTCCGAGCTGTAAACGGCGTCGATTTTCAGGGCCAGTTGGTCAACGAGAAAACCGGCCTGTTCGCAGGTGTTCAGAACGGTGTGTATTTCGGCACCGGTGATCACGCAGGCGGGTCCTTCGTCAATCGCGGCACTGTGACCTCGGACAGCCGCGCGCTGAATATAGACGGTGACGGGCTTGAGGTTGTGAACGAAGGCGACATCCTCGGCACAGGTAATCAGCGCAATGGCACCGTCTATGCCGATGGCACCGCTGACAATTACAGCTTCACCAACACCGGCCTCGTCGATGCTGGCGAAGGCAACAATGGTTCGGCCGTCTCGCTGCAAACTGGCGACACCTCGGGTGATGTGGTTTCGGCAGTTGTCGTCAACGAAGGTACGCTGCAAGGGCGCGGCGACGCGGTCGAGGGCAATCAGGTCGGAGACGGTCTGCGCCTGTTCACCAGTCAGGACGATGCCTCGTTTGCAGGTGTGGTCGTCAACGAAGGATTGATCGCGGGTTCCGAAGACTCGGACACCGCCGCAGGTATTCGCGTGGATGGCGGTTTGAACCTTCTGGGCGCAATCCTGAACGAAGGTGAGATCCGCGGTACGGTCAACGCGATCGACGCATCGGACGCCGGCGAAGTGACCATCGTCAATGACGACGAAGGCGTGATCAACGGCAACGTTCTGTTGGGCGGCGGCGATGACATCTTTGTCGACCTGGGCGTCACAAATGGCGATATTGCCGGTGGCGCGGGGGATGACGTGCTGATCTCAGGCGATGCCGACAATGTTCTGACCGGTGGTTTGGGCAATGACTTCATCGACGGGGGCGACGGTATCGACACAGCCGATTTCTCGGATCTGGATGTTGCGGTCGAGGTCTCTCTGGACGCCAACGGCAACGGCACCGCAACCCGTGACACTGGTTTTACCGTTTCGGTCACCGATGCAGTTGTCGATGACCCCGACCAGTTCGGCTCGAACATCCCGGACCCGTCGTGGTTTGTTGAGGAAGCCATCCTGGGCAACTTGTATTACAACATCCATACCTCGGACTTTCCCGGTGGGGAAATCCGCGGACAGTTGCTGGTTGACAACGTTGTGACCGAGAACGGCATCCGGACAGTCACACTCAGCGGTGGTCTGGACGCGGCGCAAGAGCCGGGCCCGCTGTCGGACAGCGAAGCCACGGGTCAGGCTACGGTCGTCATCACTCAGAACCTGAACACGGGTGTTGTCACCTATTCCAGCGAACTGAGCGTTGTTGGTCTGAACGAAGCCGACCTGAATACGCCGATCCCGGGTGTTGTCTCGGCCATTCACCTGCACAATGCACCTGCCGGTCAAAATGGCGCGGTGGTGCAGGACACGCTGGTGGACGCAGGCGCCACACTGAATACCCAAGCCACAGGAGGCACCGGTGTCGTCGGCCAGGACGTCATCGACAATCAGATTGAAGTCGACGTTCTGCGCTCGATCGAGCGGGTTGTCGGTTCGGATGACAGCGACACGATCGATGTGTCCGGGTTTGACGGCGTGACAATTGACCTGGACCTGAGCGGTCCCGCGCCGAACCCGACCGGCAATGGCGATGAAGGCCCGCAGGACGGTGCCGTTATCGTCAACGGCCAGATCGTCGCCGAAGTCGATAATTTCGAAAACGTTGTCGGTTCCAGCGGGGATGACCTGATCCTGGGCAACAACGAGTTCAACGTGCTCGACGGCGGTGCTGGGAATGACGCCATCCACTCGTTTGGTGGGGCTGACGTCATTATCGGTGGCGAAGGCATCGACACAGCGTTGTTCAACGCAGGGCCAGGCGTTGCTCTGGACCTTGATGAAGAGGGCAACGGTGTCGCCACGGTCAACGCACCGGAAGGGGCCACCTTGGATCAGGTGTTTGGGTTCGAAAACATCAACGGGTCGAACAACGCGGGCAGCCCGAATGGCGGCAACGACATCCTGTCGGGTAACTCAGGGACCAACACGCTGAACGGTCAGGCCGGTGACGACGTGCTGAACGGTGAAGGTGGCGACGATATCCTGATCGGTGGCGCGGGACAGGACACGTTCGTCTTCGCGGGCATCTTCGGCGACGACGTCGTTCAGGACTTCGAGATTGGCATCGACCAGCTGCAATTCGGTGATTTCGGTCCTGACTTCGGCGGCAACGTCAACGTCGCTCAGGATGGCGAAGATGCGCTGATCACCTTTGGTGATGCGGGTTCGGTTCGTCTGGCCGGTGTCGACAGCGCCGACCTGAACGAAGACGACTTCGTCGCATAAGTGATCCCCTGCGGGGCGGCCTTTGGTCGCCCCGCCTGTCAATCCGGAAAGGGCCCAAGACATGTTCCAGAACGCCAATCCTGTCAAATCCGCCTGGGGGTCGCTGCGCAAAGGCTTTGTTGCGGTCGCGGTCTTCAGCCTGTTTCTGAACCTTTTGATGCTGGCCGGACCGCTGTACATGCTTCAGGTCTACGACCGCGTGCTAACCAGCCAGAACCCCGACACCCTGATTGCCCTATCGTTGCTGCTGGCCGGAGTTTTCGTCGTTATTGCCTGCCTTGACCTGATGCGAATGCGCATCCTTGGCCGTCTGGCCGCCCGGTTCGAGATGAGCGTGGGCGCGCCTGTCCTCGGTGCCGCCATGCGCCGCCGGGTACAGGGTGAAAGCGACACCGGTGAAAACCTGGTCGAGGACATAAACGGCTTTCGCGAGTTCATCGCGGGCAACACACTGACCGCGTTCTTCGATGCGCCTTGGGTACCGATTTACCTGTTGGTGCTGTTTGTTCTGCATCCGTTTCTGGGTCTTCTGGGTCTGGGCGGGGCTGTCAGCCTGACCATTATGGCACTGATAAACAACGCTCGCGCCCGTGGTCCGATGCAACAGGCGTCGCAGGCGCGCGGGCGTTCTGACGCGTTGTTTAAAACCAGCGACAACAATGCCGAGCTGGTTCACGCCCTGGGAATGAAAAAGGATCTGGTACGCCGCTGGACGGCGCTGCAGGCGGATGCGCATCAACACAAGACCCGCACCGCAGATCGAATCGCAAGCTTTTCGGTGATGTCCAAAACCATCCGCATGGGTCTGCAATCCGCGGCTCTGGGCCTTGGTGCCGCGCTGGCGATCACCGGAGAGTCCACGGCCGGTATAATGATCGCTGCAACCATTGTTCTCGCCCGCGCGTTGGCGCCAATTGATCAGTTGATCGGCCAGTGGCGCTCATTTTTGGCCGCGCGCGGCTCGTACAGCAAGATCAAGCAACTGACCGATGATTTTGCCGAGTTACCGCCCAACCTGCACCTGCCGCGTGCGTTCAATTCCCTGGACGTCCGTATCGCCCAGGCGGCCCCTCCGCGCGCACTGAATGCCACCATTCGTGGAATTGATTTCAATCTGGAAGCCGGCGATGTTCTGGCCGTGATCGGCCAAAGCGGGTCGGGCAAGACCACTTTGGGCAAGATGCTGGCCGGTATTTGGCATCCGCAACGGGGCGAGGTTCTTCTGGATGGCAGCCCGATGTCGAAATGGAACGCCGAGGATCTGGGCAAACAAATCGGGTATCTGCCTCAGGACGTAGACCTGTTCGACGGTACCATTCGCGAGAACATCGGTCGGTTCTCGACCACCATTGACGATACCGAGGTTCTGCGCGCGGCCCGAGAAGCCGGAGTGCATGAACTGATCAGTAGCCTGCCGGACGGGTACGAAACCCGGATTGGTCAGGGGTTCTTTTTGTCCGGTGGTCAGCGTCAGAGGCTGGCTCTGGCTCGCGCGCTGTATGGCGATCCGTTTGTTCTGGTTCTGGACGAACCGAATTCGGATCTGGATGCGGAGGGCGAGCAGGCCCTGCGCGATGCGTTGCTGGCTGTACAGGACCGGGGCGCGATTGCGATCGTCATGACCCATCGCCCGGCCACGTTGCAGGCGGCCAATAAGGTGCTGGTTCTGCGCAACGGTGGCCGGGCCCAGTTTGGCGACAAGCAGGACGTGTTGAAGGTGAACAGCCGCAATGTGCTGCAGAAACCCCCACGCCCGTCAAGCGAAACTCAGATCTCTGGAGCGGCCCTATGACAGACCTGATCAAATACGCATCTTCCGGCAATGCAGTTGGTTTCCACGAAACTCAGTTGAAAGAAATCACCGATACGTCATCCAGTATCGCGCGGTATGTACTGTTCGGGCTGTTCACACTGGCGGTATTCGTCGGTGGCAGTGTCTACTGGGCCTTCGCCTCGAATTTGGATGGGGCCGTGGTCGCACCCGCCGCTTTCGTGGTTGAGGGCGACCGCAAGACAGTCGAGCATCTGGATGGCGGCATTATCCAATCGATCCTGGTGGCGGACGGGCAGTTCGTCGAGGCAGGGCAACATCTGGTGCAGCTGGATAGTACCGAGATCAATGTTGAACTTAGCGTACAGGGTAGCCAGCTTGGCGAGTTATCTGTCCGCCGCGCGCGTCTGCTGGCGCAGATGAGTGGGCAGGCCCAGTTCGACGAAGTCACCGCGCTGGCCGGGTTCCGCACAGGGATGGACCGCTTGCAATGGTTGTCTCCCTACCTAACCCAGAAACAGCTGTTTGACGCCGAGGCGCGCGCCAGACGCACCGAGACACAGATCAACGCGCAGCGCATCACCGGGCTGCGCAATCAGATCACCGGCCTGGATGAGCAACGAAAGGCGACGCGAAACCAGATGGAGATCACGCGGACCGAGCTGACCAACCTGCAATCGTTGCTGGCCAAGGGGTTGGTGGCGGTCACGCGGGTCAGTGCGCGGCAGATCGAACTGGAACGGCTTGGCGGGGTAGATGCCTCGTTGCGCACCCAGATCGCGCAGGCCGAGGATCAGGTGCAGGAGTTGGAGCTGTCGCTGCTCAGCCAGCAAAAACTGCGCGACGAGGTCATCGCCGGGGAATTGGCCGTGGTTGAGGCGCAATTGGATCTGATCCGTCCTCAATTTGCGGGAACTCTGGCTCGGTTGAAGCGGACGCAGGTTCTGGCGCCTACCAGCGGCCGAGTCGTGAACCTTGGCGTTTCGACAGTAGGCGGAGTAATCCGCCCGGGTGAGCCGATCATGGATATAGTTCCCGCCGATCAGGTCCTGATCGTCGAGGCAAGGGTCAAGACTGGTGACATCGATAAGCTGCGGATTGGTCAGACCGCGCGCATCCGCCTGTCGGCCTTTGCGCAGGCGGACGTGCCTGAAGCCAGCGGTCGGATTTTCGATATCTCGGCCGATGCACTGGAAGATGAACGTACGGGCGAGCCTTACTACAAAGCACGGGTCAAGCTGGATGCCGAGCAGCCGCAGGACGTTGCCGCACTGGAACTGGTGCCCGGTATGCCTGCTGATCTGTTCGTTAATACCGGTGAGCGTGCGGTAATCAGCTATCTGTCGCAACCGATCAGTGACCGGTTGGCCAGAACGTTTATCGAATGAGTTGGACCATCTTTGCTTAGAAAATAGGCACAGGCATTCGGTTTGATGGAAAAATTGTCGGTACGGATTTACATCGCGTATCGGCAGACTTCTACTTCGAGGGCGATGAACGATGCAGCTGCCCTGCCCCTTCTGGTGTTTTCCGATCTGGACGGCACGCTATTGGACCACCACGACTACGGCTGGGAAGCCGCCAGACCGGGGCTTGCCCGCCTGAGGAAACTGGGCGCCGGGCTGGTTCTGGCCAGCAGCAAGACGGCTGCGGAAATCGGGCCTTTGCAGCAGGATATGGGCCTGACCCATATGCCCGCCATCGTCGAAAACGGGGCCGGGATACTTTGGCCCGGTGGAACCGACGAGGACACCGATTGCTATCTGCACCTTCGGTCCACGCTGAGGTCTCTGCCGTCGGGATTTGTCGGCTTTGGTGATCTGACCGATAAACAAGTGGCACGGAATACTGGTCTTGGCCTTGCGCAAGCCGTCCTAGCCAAGCGACGCAGGTTCAGTGAACCGGGGCTGTGGACCGGCTCAGAGGTTGATTTGAAAGAGTTCCTGTCGGCGGCCGCACGCGCCGGATTGCATGCCCGACAAGGAGGGCGGTTTCTGACCCTTTCTTTCGGCAAAACCAAAGCGGATGCGATGGCCGAAATTGTCATGCGGTTGCAGCCCCGGCAGACCATGGCACTGGGCGATGCACCCAACGACAGAGAGATGATCCGCGCAGCGGATCAGGGTGTGGTGATTGCCAATCCGGACGGCCTCTCGGTTCCCCTCTTCCCACCTGAAATTGAGGCGCGAATTCTCAGAACAACTCAAAGCGGGCCGCGCGGCTGGTCCAATGCGATACTGACGCTGACGGCAGGGCTCTGACCCAGAAAAGGCACCAGACATGGCAGATTTTCACCAGAACGGAAACATCACGACACTGCATAACCTGCGCAGCAGACCCGCCGGGCAACTGGCGCATGAGATTTCGGTCTTTGCCGAAACACGCAAGATCACCCTGATCCTGCCCTGCCTCTATTCCGAATTGGAAGGGCCAGCGCTGGCGAGTATTTTGGAGGAACTGGCCCAGGTGCCCTATTTGCACCGTATCATCATCGGTCTGGATCAAGCAGATGAGGCGCAGTACCGCCACGCGCGTGCATTCTTTGCGAATCTCCCACAAAACCATGCGGTGATTTGGAATGACAGTCCACGCCTGACCAAATTGCAATCGCATCTGCGGAAGCTGGGGTTGGCCCCGCAGGAACCCGGCAAAGGCAAGAACGTCTGGTCCTGCATCGGTTACCTGCTGGCCTGCGCCGACAGTTCGGTGATGGCAATTCATGATTGCGATATCGTCACCTATGATCGGCAGATGCTGGACCGGTTGGTCTATCCGGTCGTCAATCCTACCTTTCCATTCCAGATGGCCAAGGGGTTTTATCCCCGCGTTGGCGCGGGCAAGCTGAACGGCCGTGTTACGCGCCTGTTGGTCAGCCCTCTGTTGATTGCGCTGAAGAAAGTGATCGGAGACCGCGATTACCTCGATTACCTGCGCAGCTTCCGCTATCCGCTATCAGGTGAATTCGCCATTCGCACGCCTACCCTGCCCGATCTGCGCATTCCGTCAGATTGGGGCTTGGAGATCGGAGTTCTGTCCGAGGCGTGGCGCAATCTGGCGCCGAAATCCGTTTGTCAGGTCGAGATCGCGGACAACTACGACCACAAGCATCAGGACCTGTCGCCCGAAGACGCCAATCGCGGCCTGTCCCGCATGTCCACCGATATCTGCAAGGCAATCTTCCGCAAGCTGGCCGCCGATGGCACGGTTTTCACCCCCAACACCTTCCGCACGCTCAAGGCCACGTATTATCGTTCCGCACTGGACTTGTTGGAGGGCTATTATACCGACGCCAAGATGAACGGGCTGGAGCTGGATCGTCACAAGGAAGAGAAATCCATCGAACTGTTTGCCGAAAACATCATTCGCGCCGGTCAGGTCTTCCTCGACAACCCGCACGAAACGCCGTTCATCCCGACATGGAACCGTGTGCATTCAGCCGATCCAGAGTTTCTGTTGCGTCTGAAGGCAGCGGTGTCCGACGATCTGGCCGAGTTCATTCCGCGTTCGTGATCCAGCGGCACTGATACGGCGCCAGTACGATATCGGGGCCGTTGGCGGCTAGGATTTCTCCGGTCAGGGCATCGGTCCAGACCTCCTCGGCGATCATGTTGATCTCGGCTGGGCTGACAGGGACCGGTTCGGCCGAGACATTGTGCAGCGCAAAGATAGACTGACTGCGGTCCAGGCTCTGCCGCCAAAGGCCAAAGACACGATCTTCCAACCGGAGAGTGAATTGCGTGGCATTCGGGTGGAATGCGGGTTGTTGCGCCCGCAGGCGCAGGCGGCGTGAAAGCTCCGACAACACCAGCGCCTGATTTGACCCCGGATCGGCCAGCCGCGCCAGCAGGTCGGGATAGTGCCAGCGGTGCCGGTTGATCGCCCGGTTCATAACACGCCGTTCCACGGCCTCGTGATCGTTGGGCGTGGCCAGCAGGGAGTGAATGTAGAAGGCCGGTATCCCCTCAAGTGACATGACAATGGTCTGGGAACAGATGAACCGGGCCAGATGATATTGATCCTCACCGGCAAATGTCCCGCGCATCGCCTCAAAATATCCACAGTTCAGTTCATAGGGCTCTTCGCGCCCATCCGGCAGTGCTCGCATCGACACCAGCCCGCCGATCCGGCGCACGGTGTCGATCATGCGCTCTTTCTCATCGGGGGGCAGAACCCCTTCGGCGGGGCGCATCCCAATGCCGTCATGGCTGGCGGTGAAATTCAGATAGGCACAGCCCAGTTGCGCGGGCGGCATCGCAACCTGCCATTCGCGTAGGTAACGTGCTGTACCCGACTGCATCGCGTGCAGGATCAGCGGCGGCAAAGGGAAATTGTAAACCGCGTGCGCCTCATTCCGGTTGCCGAAATAGCTGAGGTTTTCGGTGCGCGGCACGTTGGTCTCGGTCAGCAGCACCAGCGTTTCGGTGGTGAAATCGCACAGCAGCCGCAGCAGTTGCACGATGGCATGGGTTTGCGGCAGGTGGATGCAATTTGTGCCGATCTCTTTCCAGACAAAGGCCACTGCATCCAGCCGCAGGATACGCACCCCCTTGTCGATATGCAGGCGGATGATCCGCAGCATCTCAACCAGCACTTCAGGGTTTGAGAAATCCAGATCCACCTGATCGTGGCTGAAGGTGCACCAGACGTATTTTTCGCCTTGATTGGTTTCGACCTGCCGCAACAGAGGCGTGGTGCGCGGGCGCACGACCTGAGACAGATCATCTTCGGGTGAGGCTTCGTAAAAGAACCGGTCGTGCGGCGATTTCCCCTGCAGGAAATTTGTAAACCACGCGCCCTGGCTTGAGACATGGTTCAGCACCAGGTCCGACATCAGGTGAAAGTCGCCCGCGATCCGGGTGATATCGGTCCAGTCCCCCAATTGCGGACTGACGGTGTAGTAATCGGACACCGCAAACCCGTCATCCGAAGTGAAAGGAAAGAACGGCAGAATGTGCACCCCGTTCACCACGCCGCTCAGATGCCGGATCAGGAAATCGTGCAGCAGGTCCAGTGGCTTGTGGGCCTGATCCTCAATCGAGTTTCCATAGGTGATCAGGACGCTGTCTTTTTCCGACCACAGCTTGTTGCCCGGCTTGCGCCCCTGTTTGCGCCGGTGCGTCCCCGCGGGCCAGAAAGCCCCGGTAACCTCGCGGGCCAGATCGGCTTGATCGTGATCGGGGTAAATCTGAACGAGCAAATCGTTCAGTCGGCGGGAAAAGCTGGTGTTCGCACTGGTCAAGGGTCACAGGGCCTTCGCTGTATCCGCCTGATGGTTTTCCAGAATGGTCCACCTGTCAAACATCAACTGAGCGACCGGCCTTTCTTTGGGCAAACGCCCGCGCGCCTGCTCAATTCTTGATCAAACCCCGTAGCGGGCCATGAACATGTCCACCGCCTGCAGCGCGACTTCGTCGATTTCCGACCGGCTGAAAGTGGTCTGGATGCCCAATGCAGCCTTGGTCCAGATCCGCACCTTGCACAGCTCCGAGAATTGCTCCGCCGCGATCTGGACGTTTTCAATGGCCAGCTCGCCTTTTTTGACGGCCTTTTCCAGATACTCAACCATGTGGCGCTGGCCATTTTGAGGCCCGGCTTCGAAAAACGCCATTCCCAGCTCGGGGAACCGGTCGCGCTCGGCCACGCAGATCCGAAAGACCTGTTGCGAAAAATCGGAAACCAGAAATGCGGTCAGCTGAGTGGCGGTGATCGTGAGGACTTCGCGCGCCGGCTTGGAATCATCGATCATCGAGATGACGTTTTCGGCCAGACGTTTGCATTCGGTCTGTGCGACCTCCATGAACAGAAGTCGTTTGTCGGGGAAATAACTGTAGAGCGTCGCCTTGGACACACCGGCGGCGCGGGCGATGTCATCGACGCTTGCGCCTTCGAACCCATCCGCCATGAAAACCTCTCGGGCGCCACGCAAAACCTGATCGAATTTGCGACCCGTACGAAGGATGGCGGCTGTCTCTGTCATGGGCTCTCCTTGGTTGAATGATCCCCTAAAACTATAAACCGTTCGGTTCAGATACAACGATTCGCGTGATCTCCTTCGGTATGACGCTGTGGAATCCGTTCATTTTCCCGTCAGAACCTAGTGCGTGATGACCGCGTTTGCTAAACGCTTGCCGCTCCGTCATACAATGCTAACACTCTGGCCATGGTCGAAATCTTTCTACGCACGCTTCCGTTTTTTGCGATCATCGGCCTGGGATACTGGGCCGGTCGCAGCCGTTTTTTTACCGAAGAAGCAACCGCCTACCTAACCAAATTCGTGTTTTTCTTCGCGCTGTCGGCAATGCTGTTCCGCTTTGCCGCAACCCTGCCCTTCGCCGAGATTTTCAACGGCCGTCTTGTACTGGGCTATTTGCTGGGCACTGTCGTTGTCTATGCGCTGGCGACACTGGTTGCGTGGATGCGGGGACTCGACATTCCCACTGCTGCGGTCGAGGCCCAATGCGCCGCCATCGGCAATGTCGGCTTTCTGGGTCTTCCGATGCTGGCCCTGCTGTTGTCCGAAGCCGCCATCGGGCCGGTTATGTTGGTCCTGACAGTTGATCTGGTGGTGTTTTCGTCCCTGATCGTAATCTTGATCAATGCCGGGCGCGACGGGCGGTTGACGCCGGCGACCCTGCGTCTGATCGGGATGGGTTTGCTGAAAAATCCGATGATCGTTTCGATATCTGCCGGACTGTTGTGGTCAGCATTTCAGGTGCCGGTCCCTGACCCGCTGAACGATTTTCTGACCATTCTCGGGGGGGCCGCCACGCCGGGTGCGCTGTTTGCCATCGGTGCCTCGCTTGCTTCTAAATCAGCCGAACGCGTGCAGGTCGCGGCGTGGCTCAGCTTTTGCAAGCTGGTCGTCCATCCGGCCTGCGTTGCCGTGGCGCTGTTGTGGTTGATCCCGGTGGCTGCGTTTCCGGCTGCGGTAGCCATTGCAGCTGCGGCTCTGCCGGTGGCGGGGAATGTCTATATTCTGGCCGCCCATTACCGCGTGGCCCCGCATCGGGCATCCGCAGCGATCCTGCTGTCCACAGCCGCCAGCATCCTGACCGTGCCGGTTGTGATCGCCTGGGTCGCAACACTCTGAGCTGCATCTTCAAAAAATACGCGCGCCGAAGGTACGCGGCCTTTACGCCGCGTCCCTGTAGGTTTAGCCATGTCGCGACCCAAAGCTAAGGACACTGCAAGATGGAAACCCTTTCGGAAAACGCCTGTTTCGGTGGCGTGCAGGGCGTTTACCGCCATACCTCCGCAGCCTGCCAATGCGATATGACTTTTGGCCTGTTTCTTCCCTCCGAAGCCAAGGATGGGCCGGTTCCGGTTCTGTGGTATCTGTCCGGCCTGACTTGCACACATGAGAACGCCATGACCAAGGCGGGCGCTCAGGCCTGGGCGGCCGAACAAGGCATCGCCGTGGTCTTCCCTGACACTTCGCCGCGAGGCGAGGGCGTGGCTGATCACGAAGACTACGATCTGGGCCAGGGCGCCGGGTTCTATGTGAACGCGACGCAATCCCCCTGGGCACCGCATTTCAACATGTGGGACTACGTGGCAAACGAGCTGCCCGCCCTGCTGGCCGAAAACTTTTCCATTGATATGGATCGTCAGGCCATCACCGGCCATTCGATGGGGGGGCACGGCGCGCTGACACTGGCGATGAATCTGCCGGGGCGGTTCCGGTCGGTTTCGGCCTTTGCACCGATCTCGAACCCGACTGGGTCGGATTGGGGTCGCAAACAGCTGAGCGCCTATCTGGGCGATGACGAGGCCGCTTGGGCCAAACACGACGCCTCGGTGCTGATGAAGGAAAACGGCTTTGACGGCCCGATCCTGATCGACACCGGCGCCAATGACCAGTTCATCGACCTGCTGCGCCCCGAGGCGCTGGCGCAGGCAATCGCAGAACGCCGCCAGCAGGTCACCTATCGCCTGCAGCCGGGCTATGACCATTCCTATTTCTTTGTGTCCACCTTCATGGAAGACCACATCACCTTCCACGCCGAAGCGCTGTATGGAGACTGAGACATGAGCAATTTCGACTATGACCTGATCATCATCGGGTCCGGCCCGTCGGGGCGGTCGGCAGCGATCCAGGCAGGTAAGCTGAAACGCCGGGTGCTGGTGGTCGATCGCAAGGACCGGTTCGGTGGCGTGTCGGTGCATACCGGTACGATCCCCTCCAAGACGCTGCGCGAGACGGTGCTGAACCTGTCCGGTTGGCGCGAGCGCAGCTTTTACGGCCGCTCCTACCGGGTCAAAGATCAAATCCGCGCCGAGGACCTGAAGGCGCGTCTGCACATGACGCTGGATCACGAGGTCGATGTGCTGGAGCACCAGTTCAACCGAAACCATGTGGAGACGCTCAACGGTCTGGCCAAATTCGTCGGCCCGCACGAGGTTGAGGTCGCAACGGACGCGGGTGAAACCACGCGCCTGACAGCGGCCAAGTTCCTGATCGCGACCGGAACCAAGACCTATCGCCCGGATTACGTGCCCTTCAACGGCAAGACGATCGTGGATGGGGATGAGTTCCTCGAGATGGCTGAAATCCCCCGCTCGCTGGTTGTGATCGGAGCCGGGGTTATCGGGGTGGAATATGCCACCATGTTCTCGGCGCTGGATGTGCGGGTAACACTGATCGAGCCGCGCGACACGTTCTTGGATTTCATCGACAGCCGCCTGATCCATGATTTCACTCATCAGATCCGCGAAAACGGCGTTGACCTACGCTTGGGGTCTGCGGTTGAGAAAATCGAAGATGCGGGTGCCCATGTCGAACTGACGTTGGAAAACGGCCGCCATGTCCGGGCCGAGATGCTGTTGTTTGCTGCTGGCCGTATGGGCGCGACGTCCAGGCTGAACCTGGACGCCGTCGGGTTGGAAACCGATCACCGCAACCGGATCAAGGTGGATCGCAAAACCTATCAAACTGCTGTGCCGCATATTTATGCAACCGGCGACGTGATCGGGCACCCGTCGCTGGCATCGACTTCGCTGCAACAAGGCCGGGTGGCCGCCTGTCATGCGCTGGACACACCCACCCTGCCCGAAAGCCCGTGGTATCCCTATGGCATCTACTCGGTGCCCGAGATCTCCACCTGCGGCATGTCCGAGGAGGAACTGCAGGAACGCGGCATTCCTTATGAAGTCGGCGTGGCGCGGTTCCGTGAAACCTCGCGTGGGCATATCATGGGGTTGGAGCACGGGATGCTAAAGATGCTGTTCTCGCTGAAAACCCGCCGGGTGCTTGGCGTACAGATTGTTGGCGAAGGCGCAACCGAGCTGATCCACATTGCACAGGCGGTATTGAACCTGAAAGGAACGGTGGACTACTTCGTTCAGAACACCTTCAACTATCCGACGTTAGCCGAGGCCTACAAAATAGCAGGTCTGGACGCCTTCAACCGGATGCCAATCCCGGACGAGTTCAAGGTAAAAAAGAAGCCCGCTGCACCTGCCAAGAAAGAGGCAAAACGCGCGTGACAACCCTGTTTGTCGATGGCGATGCTTGTCCGGTAAAGGCCGAGGCCGAACGCGTGGCGACCCGGCACAAAGTGCGGATGGCGTTGGTATCGAATGGCGGGCTGCGGCCATCGGTGAATCCTCTGGTGCAGGTCGTCATCGTGGCGGAAGGCGCGGACGAGGCGGATAAGTGGATCGCGGAACGGTGCGGGCGTGGGGATGTAGTGGTGACCTCCGACATCCCATTGGCCGCGAAATGCGTTGAGGCTGGGGCGCGCGTGCTGCGCCCTAATGGTGAAGCGTTTACGGCGGCCAATATAGGTCAGCAACTGGCAATGCGCGATCTTATGGCTGACCTGCGTGCGGCCAATCCATTGGGGGCTGGTGGCGGCGGAAAGCCTTTTGGCAAAGCGGACCGGTCGCGGTTTTTGGACGCACTGGAGCGGGAATTGAGGGCGGCACAGCACGGGTAGCGCTCCCGCCCGTCAGAGACGCATCAAAGATGCGCCCCCTCCGGTTAGGCCGGGCAGCGCTGCGCGCTGCGGTTCCGCCCTTGTAAATCTGGGCCGGGATTGGTTCAGTCGGTGCGAGCTGGATTGATCTGACGGGGGCACAACATGCCGATTGAAGCCGTAATTTTCGACATCGGGAACGTTCTGATCGAATGGCAGCCGGAACGTTATTACGACAAGGTGATCGGTGAAGAACGCCGTCGCGCCATGTTCACCGAGGTCGATCTGCATGGAATGAACGATCTGGTGGATCAGGGGCATCATTTCACCGACACGATCTACGACTGGGCCGAGAAGTACCCCGAATGGCGCGAAGAAATCCGCATGTGGCATGACAAGTGGATTGAGCTGGCCGCGCCCGAGATTCCCCACTCGGTTCGTTTGCAGCGGGCCTTGCGTTCCAAGAATATCCCCGTTTTCGCACTGACCAATTTCGGCGTGCAGAACTTCGACTATGCCACCGCGGTTTACCCGTTTCTGAACGAGTTTGACCGGCACTATGTCTCGGGCCGCATGAAGGCTGTGAAACCGCATGTTCAGATTTACGAAATGGTCGAAGCTGATTGCGGGGTTGCCCCCGAGGCCTTGCTGTTCGCCGATGACCGGATCGACAATATCGAAACGGCGCGGGCGCGCGGGTGGCAAACGCATCACTTTACTGGCCCGCAAGGCTGGGCAGACCGTCTGGTGTCCGAGGGCCTGTTGACCGAGGAGGAGGCCCGATGAACGTCCTGCAAATCCCGTTTGCACAAGGAGAGGCCAATCTGGATTGGGTGGAACTGACGCAAGCCTTTGTCGACGGACATCAGCGGCCCAAGGCTCAGATAGAAGATACGTTCCTGTATCGCGATGCTGACACGCTGCTGTCGCGGTCGGCCTGGATTGACGGGCTGGGTATCGCCGTGAAATCCACCACCATTTTCCCGGGCAATGTTCAGGCCGGGCGCCCTGTGATTGATGGGTCCGTCAGCATTTATGACGACGCAGATGGGCGATTGGCGGCATTGGTCGACTTTTTCCTGGTGACCAAGTGGAAAACAGCCGGGGACAGCCTGCTGGGCGCGCTGCGATTGGCGAACCCGAACAGCCGCGACATCCTGATCGTGGGCGCGGGGCCGGTGGCCCGATCCTTGTGCGAAGCCTTTGCTGCCGGATTTCCGAAAGCCAAAATACGAGTGTGGAACCGCACCACCGCCAAGGCCGAAGCTATGACCGCGACACTGGGGCATATCGACGTTGAATATGATCTGGCGGATGCCGTGAACCGGGCTGATATCATCCTGACTGCCACAATGAGCACTCAACCATTCATCAAGGGCGAATGGTTACGCCCGGGTCAGCACTTGAACCTTGTCGGTGCGTATCGGCCCGATATGCGCGAGGCCGAAGACCTCGCGCTACAACGTGCGCGTATCTTCATGGACAGTTTTGGCACGACCGTTGATCATATCGGTGAGATCAAAATTCCGATCGAAAAGGGCGTGATAACGCGTGGCGATTTGGTTGCCGACTACTATGACTTGGACCAATTCGTCCCCGATCCAACCGCAATCACGCTGTTCAAGAATGGGGGCGGAGCGCACCTGGACCTGATGACCAGCCAATACATTATCAGCAAGTACCTGGAGTGATCAGGCGATCGCCGCCACCTGTGGCCTGTTTTCGCGGATGGGCAGGTGGACGATGGCGCTGAATGCTCCAACGGCGACACCGATCCACCAGACCATCGTGTAGTCGCCATAGACGTCATACATGCGCCCTCCCAGCCAGACGCCGAGGAAGCCTCCGATCTGGTGGCTGAGGAAGATAAAGCCGTAGAGCGTGCCCATGTAGCGCAGACCGTAGAGATGCGCGACCAGGCCCGAGGTCAGCGGTACAGTGGCCAGCCAGAGCGAACCCATAACGACGGAAAACACGATGACAGACACTGGTGTGATCGGCATGATGATGAAGATGGCGGCTGCAAGGGTGCGGCCGGTATAGATTGCCGCAAGCAGGTATTTCTTAGGGAAGTGGTTACCTGCCCAGCCCGCCAGCAGCGTGCCGCCGATATTCGCCAATCCCACCAGCGAGATTGCCACAGCGCCCAAGGCTGATGTGGTTGTGATACCTAAAGAATGCAGGACACCGCCGGGCTGGATCGGGCCACACATCTCGGTCACAAAGGCCGGGAAATGCGCGGTGATGAAGGCCAGTTGATAGCCACAGCTGAAAAAGCCCAGAAATATCATGGCGTAAGACGGATCGCTGAAGGCACGGCCCAGGATCTGGCTCATGCTCTCCTCCAGCTCGGCATTGCTGACCGGTTGCGGCGCGCGCATGAAGGGCAGCGTCAGTACTAGGGCAAGGATTGCGGCGGCGAAGACAATGAAGACCTGCTGCCACGGTAAAAAGGTCATAAGCCACTCGGCCGTCGGGGCACCGATCACCTGACCGAAACTGCCGGCGGCCGTGACAATTGCCAGAGACATCGAGCGGTTCTTGTCGGAAGAGGCACGCCCGACCACGGCCAGCACAACACCGAACCCGGTGCCGGCGATGCCGAAGCCCACCAGCCACGCATACATCTGGTGTCCGAATGGAGTAATCGACCAGGCCGAAAGCACCATGCCCGCCGCATAGGTCAAAGCCCCAAGGATGATCGCCTTTCGGTCGCCGATTTTTTCGGCAATCGCAGCAAAGATCGGTTGTCCGATGCCCCAGGCAAGGTTCTGGATCGCGATCGCCAGTGAAAAATCGGTCCGCAACCAGCCGAACTCGCTGGCAATGGGAATCTGAAACACTCCGAATGAGGCGCGCACGGCAAAACTGACCGTGATGATAATACATCCAACGATCAGGATCGGGTTCAGCAGGCGAGCAGATTGCGGCATTCGGACCTCGGGGTATTGGTCCGGCGGAAGTTAGCGGATTTGGGCAACGCGTCAAATCAGCAGATTTGCGGTTTCGGTTAAGGAAAATTGATGCGTCAACAAAATGGCTGCTTTTCAAGCCTGAATGGGGGCGCTATGGCTCGGCTTCATGACGGATTTGATTTCGCTATATAACGACCGCGTTGCCGAGGGCAGTCTGACACGGGACGACGCGCAAGAGGCCGTGCTCCCCCATTTCGAGCGCATTCGCGCAGCCCTTGCCGCTCCGGTCAAGCGCGGGCTGTTTCGCAAGGCCCCGCCTGCACCGAAAGGCTTGTATCTTTGGGGCGGCGTCGGGCGCGGCAAGTCGATGCTGATGGATATGTTTGTTGACGCGTTGCAGGATATCCCTGCGCGACGTGTACATTTCCACGCCTTCATGCAGGAAATCCATGCGGGTATGCACAAAGCCCGTCAGGACGGTGTCGAGGATGCGCTGGCCCCGGTGGCTCAGGAGGTTGTGAAGACTGTCAAACTGCTGGCCTTTGACGAGATGCAAATCACCGACATCACCGATGCCATGATCGTGGGGCGGCTATTCGACCTGCTGTACGATGGCGGCGTTGTGGTCGTGACGACCTCGAACCGGCATCCCGATGATCTGTATAAGGACGGGCTGAACCGCCAGCTGTTCCTGCCCTTCATTGCGCATATCAAGGAACAGCTTCAGGTGTGGGAGTTGGTCTCACCCACCGATTACCGCCAGAACCGGCTGGAAGGGGCGCCGGTCTATTTCACGCCGATCGGCCCAGAAGCACGACAGAGCGTTCGCAGCGTCTGGAATGACTTGTCGGGTGGCGACGCAGAACCACTGATCCTGCAGGTCAAGGGTCGAGCGGTCGAGTTGCCCGCCTTTCGCAACGGGGTTGCGCGGGCGTCCTTCTACGATCTATGCGGGCGGATGCTGGGGCCTGCAGACTATCTGGCGATTGCCGAGGAGTTGAAGGTTTTGGTATTGGAAGACATTCCGCGCCTGTCGCGGAACAACTTCAACGAGGCCAAGCGGTTCGTGACGCTGATTGATGCACTGTATGAAGCAAAGGTGCGCCTGATTTGTTCGGCTGCAGCCGAGCCCGAGATGCTGTATGTCGAAGGCGAAGGGACGTTTGAATTTGAACGCACCGCTTCACGCCTTCGCGAAATGCAAGATCAGGATTGGGGGCAATAGAGGGCTCTATCGCCGCCGCGCGTCGTTTGCGACCCATGCGGTTTGTCGGCTAAATGAAGCTTTTGCGGGCTTTCTTCAGCCGTTTTCGCGCAGGATGTTACCGGCCAGATAAAGCGAGCCGCAAATCAGCACGCGGGCTTGCGGGTCTGCGGCCACGATTGTGCTCAGCGCATCGGTAACGCTGTCGGCGGTTGTCGCAGCCAGGTTGACCTTAGCCGCAGCAGCGGCGGTGTCTTCGGCGCTTAGCGTGGCGGCCTCTCCGGGAATGGAAACGGCGGTCAGGCTTTGCGCCTGTTTCGCCAGCGGGGCCAGATAGCCGGAGACGTCCTTGGTGTTGAGCATACCGCAGATCATATGCGTCGGGCGGTCGGGCAGCTTGGCCAGAACATCGGCCAGTGCAACCCCGGCGGCGGCGTTGTGGCCACCATCCAGCCAAAGCTCGGCCTGCGGCGCGGCTGCGACCAGCGGGCCGGTTTTAAGGCGTTGCATCCGAGCGGGCCATTCGGCTTTGGTCACGGCGGCCTCATAGGCCTCATCGCCCAAATTCAGGTGGCGCAGAACAGCCAGCGCGGCGCCGGCGTTCTGGATCTGGTGTGCTCCTAGCAGGTTCGGCAGTGGCAGGTCGCGCAGGCCGGTTTCGTCCTGATAGACCAGACGGCCGTTTTCCTCATGCACATGCCAGTGCTGACCGTGGATCAGCAATGGGGCCCCAAGGCGTGCAGCGGTGTATTCGATGACCTCCAGCGCTTCGTCTTGTTGTGGCCCAACGATGCAGGGTATGCCGGGTTTGATAATGCCTGCCTTTTCGGCGGCAATTTTGCCCAGCGTGTCGCCCAGAAATTGCTCATGGTCGATCGACACCGGCGTGATCACCGTGACGGCCGGCTCATGAATGACATTGGTGGCGTCCAGACGGCCGCCAAGTCCGACTTCAAGAAGAGTGTAATCTGCCTGCTCCCGAGCAAAGGCTAGCAGTGCGGCGCAGGTCGTGATCTCGAAATAGGTGATGTTTTCACCATTGTTGGCGGCGTAGCATTCATCCAGAACCTTCGTCAGATCGGGTTCCGAGATCAGCTCTCCGGCCAGTCGGATGCGTTCGTGGAACCGTGCCAGATGCGGTGAGGTATAGGCATGGGCCGACAGCCCTGCCCCTTCCAGCCCCGCGCGGATCATGGCCTGAGTCGAGCCTTTGCCATTGGTTCCGGCGATATGGATCACCGGCGGCAGTTTGGTCTGCGGGTTGTCCAGTGCGGTGAGCAAGCGCCAGACGCGATCCAAGGTCAGGTCGATGATCTTGGGGTGCAAGGCCATCATCCTGTCGAGAATGACGTCAGATGTCTGGCTGGTCATTTCTCGTCCACGTCCTCAGCCGGTTCTTCGGCAGGGGTTTCTTCGGGTTCAGGCGCAGGCAGGTCGCCTTTCACCGCCGGAGGCTGATTCATCAGCATTCGTGTGATGGTGATCAGTTCTTCGCGCATCTCGGTGCGTTTGGTGACACGGTCCAGCATCCCGTGATCCAGCAGATATTCGGCGCGCTGGAACCCTTCGGGCAGTTTTTCACGGATGGTCTGTTCGATCACACGCGGACCGGCAAAACAGATCAGCGCGTTGGGTTCGGAAATATGCACATCCCCCAGCATCGCATAAGATGCGGTCACGCCGCCCGTGGTGGGATGGGTCAGCACGACGATATAGGGCAGGTTCGCCTCTTTCAGCATCTCGACGGCTACGGTGGTGCGCGGCATCTGCATCAGGCTGAGGATGCCCTCCTGCATCCGTGCGCCGCCCGCGGCCGAGAACAGGATCAGCGGGCGCTTGAGCTTCACCGCCTCTTGCGCGGCGGCGATGATGGCGTTGCCGACATACATGCCCATCGAGCCGCCCATGAAGGAGAAATCCTGCGCGGCCGCGACGATTGGCGTGCGGCCGATCTCTCCGCTGGCGACCAGCATCGCTTCTTTCTCGCCGGTCTTTTTCTGCGCTGCTTTCATGCGGTCAGGGTATTTCTTCTGATCGCGGAAATGCAGCGGGTCGTCTTTGGGGGCAGGAACATCGACTTCGGTGAAAATTCCACCGTCGAACAGGTGCTTGAACCGGTCGCGCGGGGTGATCGCCATGTGATGACCGCACTGGGTGCACACATTCTGGTTTTCCGCCAACTCGCGGTGGAACAGCATCGTGCCGCATTCGTCGCACTTGTGCCAAAGGTTTTCGGGCACTTCCCGGCGCGAGAAGATCGAGTTGATCCGGGGGCGGACGTAGTTTGTGATCCAGTTCATGTCGGAACCTTGCTTGAGCGGCTTTGACGTCAAATAAGACGCAACGGCAGGAAATGCAATCAACGCCTGAGTGCAAGACGCGCTGTCAGCCAACAGACAATCATCACGGCGAAATCCACGAACAGCCATTGTCGCAACAGCCCGGTCTCTGTCATCTCATACGGCAGCAGGTAGAGTGCAAGACCGCTAAGGGTGTCAGGCAGTGAGATGAATAACAGCGCGACGGTATTGTTGAGGAAATGCAATGCGATAGCGGGTCCCAGTGTTCCGGATCTTGCGGTCAGATCCGCCGCCAGCAGACCGAAAGCAAAGGCCCAGACCGTCACGAGAAGCGCATTGTCGCCGGTCACACCCGGCGCGTAATGCCCGGCGGCGAACAGAGCCGAGGGCAGGCCCATCCAGATCACCGGAGACCGGAACCTGGCCGCCAGGGACTGCTGGATATAGCCGCGAAACAGCACTTCCTCGGCGCTGGTCTGAATCAGTACCGCAAGGGCTGATACAGGTAGTAAAAGCAGCCATGAGGACAGGGCAAGATTCTGGGTCAGCGGCTCACCCATTCCATAAGGTGGCAAAAGGGCCATCACCACGCCCAAAACCACCAGTGCCAACGCCACGAGAATGAACTGCTGCCGGAACAGATTGCGTTGCCCCAGAATCGCCCTCAACGACCGGTGTTGCATTTGCCGGGCCGCAACAGCGACGCCCAGCGTCAGAAATCCGAAACTCATCAGCAGAAGCAGAGTGGCCAAAACTGAGGTGCCGCGCAGAAACCCCTGCGCCTGATCCGGGGGAATCAGACCTCCGATAAGGGCGAACAGAACTGAATTCAACGTCACATACAGCACGCCGACAATAACCAGTCCGACCAGCAGGCGCCAAAGCTCGGGCCGGGAGCGGGCATCAGCCACAAGCCGTTCGTGGGCGGAGTAGGCGGCGGGTTCATGCATTGTTGCCGGTGCTTTCGCCTTCGATAGAATGCGGTATGTCCGGGAAGACATCTGCGGTGTTCTCAACCGTGTTGAGCCTGTTCGACAATGTGGTGAGATATCCTGCAACGGTCTGCAAAAGTTGAACTGCGACTGAGGCGTCGCTTTCGATTACGGCCCTCAACTCTTCAGCGCCGATGCGCAGGAAAGTGCAATCCGTGATGGCTTCCAGATCCAATTGGCGAAGATCGCCGGTGATGATCGACAGATCGCCAATCAGGCGACCGGGTTCGATGATCGAGATGGGTCGCTTGCCGCCGCCTTCTTCGGTCCAGATCAGTTTGGCCTGACCCTTGATGCACAGATAGGCCGCATCGGGTGACTGTCCGCGGGTAAAGATCATCTGACCCTTGGCCACTTCATACCATTGTGCCGAGAATGCCAACAGGCGCTGGTTACGCGCGTCTATGCCCGAAAACAGCTCGGTCGAGGCGATAATCTGCAGTTTCCGGCTCAGATCAGCCGAGGTCCCTTCTTTGTGGTCTTCCTGGGTTCGCGCGACGCCGTCGATGCGCCCATCCTTGATTTCGATGAACAGATCATAGGCCTCGGGGTGGGCAAAGTGATCTTCCATGAAAATCATGATCGAGTCGGGTAGCAGTTCGCGTAGCCGCAGGCGCGTGCGCAGACGGCTTTGCGAGTCATGGCTGGCCAGCGCCTTGTCGAGGATCAGAATATCGGGACGTTTGATGCCAGCGCGAGAAAAAGCCGCGCGCTCCTGAAACACGGTCGGCAAGTTGTTCCCGCCCAACCCGGTGGGCAAGTCGAACATGGTGGATGCCGCTCGGCGCCGCAGGCCGGCCTCGTTAATGGCCTGTGCCACTACGTCCTCAATCTCTTCGGCATGGGCACCCGCCATCAGCGAAACCCGGCCATACAGAGCGTTTTCCATTACCGTCAGCCGCGGCAGGTAATTGTCCGGCGACAGCGGCACGAACATGCCGTCCAGCGCCCCGCGCAACCGTTCGGCATGGTCTCTTCGGATCGAGAGGATCTTGTCCTTGTATTCTTCGGGGAAATCCGGGCCGATCTGCTCAGCCGTCAACAAGAACGGGATGGTCAGCAACAACGAACGTTCAGAATCACTGATCCCGCCTTCCCCTTTGGCCTTGCGCCGGTCCTTGATGTCGAGCAGACGGTGGTACATGTCCTTCGACATCCCCAGACGCAGGAACAGGGGGTGATCCGCGCCGTCGCGCCCAAAGGCCTGATCCAGCGTCTCAAGCACGGCACTGGCCATGGTCATGGCATCGTTGGCCAGATCATGCATTCCGAACATGTTCCTGAACCGCCTGTCACTAGCCAGAGAATCCGGTGTAATATCCCGCGACGGGGTGGCGAACAGCAAGTTGCCGCCAAGCGGAACAGCCGGGTTAAAGCGGTCGGGGTCGAAGCGGTAGACATGGCGGTCCAGTCCCTTTTCCCTAAGCCGATCCGCAACCGTGTCGCGCAGGTTGACGACCCCTTGCGCCAGAACCGGGTGCAATTGCGGGTCGAACCGAGTGCGTAAGGTACGCCGCAACATGAACTCGTCAATCCCCATCGCCTCGACAAGTTTGAACCACCAGTCCCGGATGTCGTCGATATCGTCCAGCCCGGCCAGACCGGGATCGATCCATTCGTCGGTCAGTGAATCCGTCGGGTTGCCCGCGCGGGCGGCCTCGATCTGCCAGCGGTTCGGCGATTGTGCCGCGTCAGCTTCGTGTTGGGGATGCGGGCGCAGCGGCATCAACAGGTTGTCGCCCAGCGTGCCGTTAAACAGGTAGGGGCGCGAATAGGCATAACCGATGCGGGCCGCGATCACGGTCTGATGCAGGTCTTTCAGGTTATGACCGGCCATGATGACCTCACCCTGCACCGGTAGAACCTCGCGGGTCAGCACCTGAGCAAGCGCATTGCGCTCGGACGCATGGCCCGACTGGATCGCCACTCGTGCGCCTTTCGGAATGATCAGGTCGATATCTTCCAGAATGGTTTTGCCGTCGTCGTCGCGCACGGTCACGTTGCGCAGCTCGATATCGCCGGTCAGGTGCGGGATCACCTCGGGCTCACCCACGAAGAGCTCTTCCGGGATCATGTTCGAGGGGGCAAAGCGTTCGGTCACCACCTCCCATCGCAGGGACATGTCCTGTACCTGATTGTAGTAGGTCAGCAGGTCCCTCCATGGGCCGCTGAGGTCCTTGTAGGCCCCAAGCGCCGCGACCAGCGCGCCCACTGTGACCTCTCCCTTGATCGCCAGATAACCACCGACCGAGTAGAACAGGAACGGCGTCATCTGTGTGATCAGGTTGTTCAGGAACTTCATGAAGAATTTCTTGTTGTAGATCTTGAAACGGATCTCGAACAAGAGCCCCAACCGGCGGCTGAACTGCGCCAGCCGATAGCGCCAACCACCATTGGTGCGCAGATCGCTGATGCCCGCCGCACTTTCTCCGATCTCAGAGCTGAGGTTCCGAACCTCCTGAATACGTTCCTTGTTCAACAGGTTGATCTGGCGTTGCAATTTCGGGATCAGCCACGCCTGCAGCGGGATCAAAGCGATGCTGGCCAGCCCGAACCAAATGCTCTGCATGAACAGGAAAGTGACGATGGTCATCATCTGGCCGAACTGGAAAACCGGCTGGGCGATCGCATCGCCCATCAGCCCGCCCATCGGTTCTGCCTCGGACGTGATCATCGACACCAGCTCGCCCTGACTGGTGGTGGCAAAGTAGGATTTCGGGAAGCGCATGGTGCGGTGGATCAGGGTGAACCGTAGGCGGCGCAGCATACGCTCGGCCAGAATGCCCTTCATCGTATTGATGCGCATCTTCATCAGGCCACTGGCGATAACCGTGGCCAGAAAGGCGAAACACAGGATCATCAGGTACTGCACCTGCGTCACCGTGAACCCCAGCACCGCGACCGAGTCACTGGGGGCGCCGATGGCACCGTTGATGATCTGCTTGGGCAGCTCCAGCGAGGCATAGAGGAAGGGAAACGACAGGACTGTCAGAAACAGCAGGACAAGCTGTTGTTTTCTGGAATGTTTCCAGATGAATGCGAACAGAGTGGATTCCATGCCCCGGTCGTGCCTCAAATCTATTGGATGCTTTGTTAGGATTATCCAATGCAATCAGGTGTCAGACGGTACGCACTGGCCCCGGTGATTGCAAGAATGCGGCGGGCTAACAGATTGCCGCCGGGTTGCCCATCCGTCGACTTGTTCACGAATTTGCGAGTATTGGTCTTCATAATCGTTTATTCACCTTTTTCCCTGCGCCGTCTTTGACTAAACAGGGCCACACTCTGAATGATGAGGCCATGGGCAGACTTCTGGATCGTTACATTCACCGCCGAGTTGTCGCGCGTTGGCGCGAGGCGTTGCGCGGTGCGGCTGAAGCGCCCGAACCGCAACTGCGCCAACAGCGAGACGAAGCCCGGAAGTTGCGCACGCAGCTGGATATGCTGATCCACGAGGCTGATGGCCGGTTGGCCCGACCCAGAATCGGGTCGTCCCAGTTTCCCAAACCTTTGGGGACGGACTGGTGCTGGCGGCCGGACCTGTGGCGTGGGCCACTGCCACGCCCCGGGGTGGCCTCGGCCCCGCGCAGAGCGCACATGGATCAACAGGTAACGTTGTTTCACGACTGCCCCTTGGCCGAGATCGGGATGCGACAGACCCGGAATGCCCGCGACAAGGATCTGGCCGCATTTGGGCTGACGGTCGATGTGTTCGGATTTTCCGGCTCGTTCCTTTCGCTGTCCGTGGAACTGCCAGCCGAAGCCGCGCAAGGGCTGACCAAACAGCATTTGATGCGCGCCGATGTGCAGGTCGAACTGGAACAACCACTTGAAATGTTTTCCCGCCTCAACATCCAGCACGGCCCCAACACCGAACAGGTGCTGCGTAAACTGGACCTGTCCAGCCCGTCCAATTCGGTGGACTTCGATCTGGCTCACCTGCCCCTGAACGAGTCGCGGATCGAGAAGATTTGGCTGGACCTGATCTTCGAGAATCCCGATATGAACCGGGCCACGTTGCGCGATCTGACCTTCTGTCGCCACCACCGCGCCGATTTGTGAGAGTTCCGACCATGACGCTTCCGACTTTGACGCCTATACGGTTCGAGAATGGCCTCTGGCAGGGGCACTTGAAGGCCAATAGCGAGCCAAGGGTCGAAGTGCGCTACCTTGGCGAAAATCTCGATGATGTGCGCGTTTCGGCGTCTGAGGACGGGTGGGGCCTGACGGTTCCGGTGCCCGTGGCCGCGCTGTCTGACGGAGTGCATTGCTTTGTGATTGTTGATGCAGCGACCTCGGAAAAGCTTGGCGATTTCACCATCATTGCAGGCATCCCAGCGGCGGATGACCTGCGGGCCGAGGTCGAGCTTTTGCGCGCTGAACTGGACATGCTGAAACGGGCGTTTCGACGGACGCAAAGCACTACTGAGTGATCCGCCCGGGGCAAGTCCCTATCTTTTCATCGGAATTCCGTGCATCCTAGGGAAACCCGCAGCAGTCTGGGCAAGCTTATGGATCGCAGCAGCATCGTCAAAGTCATTGCATTGATGGTGACGGGGTTCGGGATTGGCATCGACTTTACCGGCGCGCTGATCCTGGTTCCGGCCATTGAGAACAGCTTCGATGCGGACATCACCAGCACTCAGTGGGTTCTAAACATCTACGCTCTGTTCTTTGCCATGACCATGGTTGCCGGGGGGCGTATGGGAGACATGTTCGGGCACCGCAAGATGATGCTGATCGGGCTGTCGATCTTTCTGTTTTCGTCCATTATGTGCTTTGTTTCGCCCAGCCTGGACTTCCTGATTGTTGCCCGCGCCCTGCAAGGTATCGGCGCAGGATGCGTCTGGCCCTGCACGCTGGCTTTTGGTGCAACAAAGGTTTCGCGGCCCGAGCATCGGGCAATGATCATGGGGTTGATCCTGGCTGGTGTCACCTGCGGCAATGTGTTTGGGCCCCTGATCAGCGGAACAGTGGTGAATTTGGGGGATTGGCGGCTGTTTTTCCTCGCAAACGTTGTCTTTTCAACCATCTCGATGGTGACCGCCCTGCTGTTGATGCAGCGTGAAACCCAGCATAAACAGGGGGAGCATATCGACTTTGCCGGTATGGCCGTGCTGTCCTTTGCCGTCTTGCTGTTGCTCTATGGATTGGATGTGGGGGCGGATTGGGGCTGGACCTCGGCCCCCTTGCTGATGCTGTTTCTTGTCAGCGCAGTGTTGTTTGTCTTGTTCCCGCAGGTGGAAAATCGGGTGAAAGAGCCGCTGCTGCTGCCGCAGATGATGGCGAACCGCGAGTTCCGCATCACCTTGGGGCTGAACATGTTCAACGTTTCGGCAGCATTCGTCGGGCTGATGTATTTTCCGCAATACATGCAGAAGGTTCTGGGATGGTCGACTCTGCAATCGGCCTTTGGGTTGGCGCCTCTGACGGTTCTTCTGGCGGTTGGGTCCATCCTGTCGGGCCGATTATATAACGATTTCGGTCCCAAGCGGCTTTTGCTCTGGGGGTATCTTTGCGCCACGGTCGGGGCAGCCAGCGTTGTGGTGATGCCCGCCGGGTTCGGGTACTTCCAGATCCTGCCCGGCATGGCCATGATCGGGCTGGGGGCCACACTGACGGTTGGGCCATCCGGCACCGCCGCCGTCTGTGCCGTGAAACCGGAACGGGCAGGGCTTGTCGGCGGGCTGAGTTTCATGACTCATCTGGTTTACGGCGCCATTTCCGTCGCCTGCGCCACAGCAATCATGTACCTTGTCAGCTTGCGCAGCTTGGGGGAACGCCTGCAGTCCGCCGGAGTTGATATGTCGGATGCCAATCAAAGAGCTATAAACGGGGGGACGTTGACCACACCCTCTGCCAAGGCCGTCATGGAGAAACTGAGCACCGCCGAGGCGGAAAAGGTCAAATCCGCCATTGCCGCCGCCTTTGACACCGGAATGAACATGGCCTTCATCTTCGCGACCGTTTCCGTTTCGGTAGGCGTCTTTCTGGCAATGATGCTGGATGAAGAAAAGCTGCATAAGGTGGAGAGCTGACACACCCCAACAAAGTCCAACTCCGCATGAATCAGTTGAAACTTGTCAGTTTCACTCCGAATGAGTATATACATTAATATATACCGGAGGGTGCAATGATCGAAACCAAAATCCGCAAGGTCGGAAACTCGGCCGTCATGACACTGTCCACCGAGATGTTGACCATCCTCGATGCCAAAGAGGGTGACACCCTTTTTGTCCTGCGCGGTGACGATGGCACGTTAAAAGTCATGGCCCACGACCCGTCGGTCGCCGAAGCGCTTGAGGCGGCTGAAATCATCATGGACGAGAACCGCGATCTGCTTCAGGCGCTGGCGTGAAAACCCCGATCTGGGTACCGCTGGCGGCGGTTGTGGCTATTCACGACCGACAGATCTCACGACATGGCGGCGCCCCCGGAACGCGAGATCGCGCCCTTTTGGAGATGGGTTGCGCAAGAGCCATGAACCTTGCGGCCTACGCTGATGCCGATCTTGCCGAAATTGCATCAGCATACGCATTTGGCATCGCCAAGGCGCATGCTTTCATCGACGGCAACAAGAGAACGGCATTTGTGACTGCTCTGACCTTCCTGCGGCTCAATGGGTACGCCTTTCTTCCCGACCCGGCCAAGGGTGTGCTGATGATGGAAGGCTTGGCTGCTGGTCAGATAGATGAAGTGGAGTTTGCGAACTGGGTGAATGCTGGCTGGAAGCCGATCTGAGCCCTTCAAAGAATTTTTCCCGGACAAACGCAGCCTAAACAGAAAGCCCCGCCGAAAAACGAGCGGGGCTTTCAACATTTGCTTTCAGTGACCGCTCATCGGGCGGTCTGGGCCTATTACTGCGACGGCCCGTTCGGGTTGAAAGCCGACAGACCTTTGAGGATATCGATGGCATAGGCCAGCTGATAATCCTGCTCGCGCAGCTCGGCGGTGGCTTCGGCGCGGGCGCGATCTTCTTCGATCTGACGGATTTCATCCTCGCTGAGGCTGTCATTGTTCAGGCTGCCGCGCAGGTCGGCCTCGGACCGGGAGGGACGGTTCGAGTCTTCCTCGTCCGTCACAGGCGCCGGGCGCGGCTGCTCGACGATGATGTCAGGGCTGACACCAAGCGCCTGGATCGAGCGACCCGACGGTGTGTAGTAACGCGATGTGGTCAGGCGCATCGCACCGTCACCGCGCAGCGGCATGACCGTTTGCACCGAACCTTTGCCAAAGCTCTTGGTGCCGACAACGATGGCACGGCGGTGATCCTGCAGCGCGCCGGCGACGATCTCGGACGCCGAAGCCGAGCCGCCATTGATCAGAACCACGATCGGTTTGCCTTCGGTCAGATCGCCGGGGGTGGCGTTGAATCGCTCTCCCTCGCCCGGATCACGGCCACGGGTCGAAACAATCTCGCCTTCATTCAGGAAGGCATCCGAAACCTTGATCGCCTGCGTTAACAAACCACCGGGGTTGTTGCGCAAATCCAGAACAAAGCCGTTGACCTTGTCGATGCCGCCAGCCTCTTCGATCTGTTCGTTCAGGCCTTCCTCGAGGTTGGGGAAAGTCTGGTCGTTGAAGGTTGTCACACGCAGCACGACGCTGGTGCCTTCGGTGCGGGCGCGCACAGCCGTCAGTTTGATGGTGTCACGGATGATGGTGACGTCAAACGGTTCCTGCTCACCTTCGCGCACAACGGTGATGACGATTTCCGAGCCGACCGGGCCGCGCATCAGATCGACCGCCTTGTCCAGCGTCAGGCCCAGAATGCTCTCGCCGTCGACGTGGGTGATGAAATCCCCTGCCTCGATACCCGCCGCATCGGCAGGCGTATCGTCGATGGGCGAGACGACTTTCACAAAGCCCTCTTCCTGGGTGACCTCGATACCCAGCCCACCGAACTCTCCACGGGTCTGTACCCGCATCTGCTCCGCGTCGTCGGGCGACAGATAGCTGGAATGCGGGTCCAATGAGGTTAGCATGCCATCAATCGCGGCTTCGATCAGTTCTTCGGGCTCGACCTCTTCGACATATTGCGCACGAATGCGCTCGAAAATATCGCCGAACAGGTCCAGCTGTTCATAGACGCTGGCATTGTTCTCGGCCTCCTGCGCCAGCAGAGGGCCGGCGATCTGGGTGGTCGCAATTATACCTGCCACGGTTCCGGCCAGACCGGCCATCATAAATTTCTTCATACGTGTTCATCCATCCTTGCTGGTCCGGAACCATGATTCCGGGTCCACGGGGCTGTTATCCTGTCTTACCTCTATATAGAGCGTTTCTGACCGGTCAGTTCCAGTGCCATCACCGCTTGTTGACAAAATAGCGCCGATTTCAGGCGTTTCTCCGGGCATCAGCCCGACCGGAGTTCCCTCGGGGATCACCTGCCCGGTATCGCCATAAACCTCTTGCAGGCCCGAAAACACGAACAAAAGTCCGGGTTGAGGCTCAAGTATCACCAGGTTCCCCAAGTCCAGAAGCGGTCCGCGATAGCGTATTGTGGCGGCTGTCGGCGAGGTCACAATTGCACGGGGACGCGTGCCCAAGACCACACCAGGACGTTTGACGCCAGCCGCATCCGTTTCCCCCGCGCGGTGCAGCAGGATACCCTGTGCAGGTAATGCGACCGCGCCCTTGCGGTCGGAGATATCGGCCTTAGTGTCGGCGATTTCCCCTTCCGCGATTTCCGACAGACCGCTTGCAAACCCTTCCAGCGTCTCCGTTGACGAGATCAGGATCGCGGTGCGCACCGGATCTTCGACAAAACGGCTGGGCAAGTCGGTTCGGTCGGCGATGGCGGTACTCAATTGTGTGCGAGCGGTTTGGACGCCGGCCAGTCCTTCGGTCAGGGTTTCGGCCGCACTTTGCTGCAACTGGCGCAGGGTCTGCACCTCTTGCAGATTGTGGGCGAGGGTCTGCGCGCGGGCGTTAAGGCCCGGCGTGACCTCGGACAGCATCATCCCCGCCCGGGCCGACCCGAGCGGCCCCGAGGGGTGCAGCATCAGTACCGGCGGGGCAGTCGTCTCAATGGTCTGCAACACGCCCAACAACTGTGCGATTTCTTTTTCACGGGTACGGAGTTCGGCGGTCAGTTGCGCCTCGCGCGTGGCGGCGCGGCGCAGGCCTTCGCGCATGGCAGTCAGACCGGCCTCAAAGGCCTGAATGGTTTCGGTCAAGGCGCGCACGCGGTCGCGGGCACTGTCCGCTTCGGTCAGGGCGACCGAAGCCCCCTCCAGCATCTGCGCCGCTTTCAGCGCGGCCGTGGCCGGGTCGGTTTGCGCGTGAACTGGTGTCATAAACAGTAGCGCCAGAAAAAGCGCGCGAATGGTCATGACAGCAGGCTCTTCCCGGTCATTTCCGGTGGCTGTTCCAACCCCATCAGCTGCAACAGGGTTGGCGCCAGATCAGACAGTCGTCCGTTGCGCAGCGTGGCGTCCGCCGGGCCGCCAACCAATGCCACAGGGACCGGGTTCAGTGTATGTGCAGTATGCGGCCCGCCGGTATCAGGATCGACCATCTGCTCGCAGTTGCCGTGGTCGGCGGTCACGATCATTGCGCCGCCTGCCTTTTTCAGCGCAGCAACAACTTGAGCCAAACCCTGATCCACGGCCTCACAGGCCTTGATCGCCGCCTGCAGGTCACCAGTGTGACCAACCATGTCCGGGTTGGCATAGTTGGTGACGATCAGGTCGTATCCCGCCTCAATCGCCTCTACGAACTTGGCGGTTACTTCGGCCGAGGACATCTCGGGCTGCAGATCATAGGTCGCCACTTTGGGCGATTTCGGCATAAAACGGTCTTCGCCCACTTCGGGTGTTTCTTTGCCGCCGTTGAGGAAGAAGGTGACGTGCGGGTATTTCTCGGTCTCGGCCAAGCGGAACTGGCGCAGGCCTTGTTTGGCGACCCATTCGCCCAGTGTGTTCACAATATCGCGCTTGGGAAACACTGTGGTCATATAGGCGTTGTGCCCGTCCGAGTATTCGACCATTCCCAGCAGGGCAGACAGTTGCGGGCGCGGGTCGGTGTCGAAATCGGCAAAACCTGGCTCACCAATCGCACGCAGAATCTCTCGTGCGCGGTCTGCGCGGAAGTTGAGACAGAAGAACCCGTCGCCGTCTTTCACGCCGTCGAAACCATCCAGAACCGTGGGCACGATGAACTCATCGGTTTCCGACTGGTTATAGGCATGGTCAATCGCGCCATGCGCGGAGGCAGCTGTACGGCCCTGCCCCGTGATCATTGCCTCATAGGCCTCACTGACGCGTTCCCACCGATTGTCGCGGTCCATCGCGAAATAGCGCCCGCTGACCGTGACTATACGCGCGCCTTCGGGCAGGCGGTCTTCCAGTTCGGAGATGTAGGTAAATGCCGATTTCGGAGCTACGTCGCGCCCATCGGTAATCGCGTGCAGCGCGACGGGAACGCCAGCGTCGGTTATCGCTTTGGCCGCGGCAACGATGTGGTTCAGGTGGCCGTGGACGCCGCCATCAGACACCAGCCCCATCAGATGCGCGATGCCGCCCGAGGATTTCACTTTGGCGATGAAATCCTGCAGGGCGTCGTTATTGAAGAATGAGCCATCCTCGATCGCCAGATCAATCTGCCCCAAGTCCATCGCCACAACACGGCCTGCTCCGATATTGGTGTGGCCGACCTCTGAGTTTCCCATCTGACCGCTGGGCAGGCCTACATCAGGCCCATGCGTTGTCAAAGTCGCGTGCGGACCAGCGGTCATGATCGCGTCGAAGGTCGGCGTGTTGGCCAGGAAGGGCGCGTTAGCTTTGGTGTCCTCGGACAGGCCCCAACCATCAAGAATGCACAGGACAACGGGTTTGGGGGCGGTCATTTCGGCTCTCCGGATTTCTGCTCTTGATCCGTCTTGTATCGCCTGACCACCGGCGGGTGAACCGCCTTTTGACCCGCGCCGGTCAGAATTAATAACGTTGCGGTTTGTCCTTGCCGATATATTCAGCAAAAGGCCGTGCTTTGCGCCCCCGGTATTTGACGGTCAGATCCAGCGGAGCCTCGTTTTCGTCATAGATCCCCAAGACAACCCCCCTTCCCCGGCTTTTCGTGCGCATCTCGATCAGTTGTTGTTCCGACCTGGTGGTGCGCTGCGACGGGCGGCGGGTCCAGGCAAAAAGGTGGTCGTACATCTCAGCGATGACCTCGACATGTTTGGCACTGCCGCCCAGATCTGTCAGCTCTTCCGGATCATTCTCCAGATCGAACAGGATTGGCCTGTGGCCACCTTCGCAATGGATCAGCTTCCATTTCTTGTTGGCGACCATGAACATCACCGCATCGCGGACGGACGCATTCAGCATTTCGGCGATGGGTGAGGCGGAGTAATCGTATTCGCAGATCACCACATTGCGCGGCGTTTCATCCTGTTGCCCATGCAGGATCGGCAGCAGAGAATGCCCTTCGAGGATATGTGAGGCGACGTCGCCGCCTGCCACATTCACAAAGGTCGGGGCGAGGTCGATGGATTCCACCAGCGTATCGCTAACGGTGCCGCGCGTCAGGTCTGCCTCGGGCGATGGGTCATAGATGATCAGTGGTATTTTGGTTGAGGCGTCGTGGAAGAAGGTCTTCTCGCCCATCCAGTGATCGCCTAGAAAATCGCCGTGATCCGAGGTTAGAACGATCATCGTGTCGTCCATCCGGCCGGTTTTCTCCATCCAGTCGAACAGACGGCCCATCTGATCGTCGGCCTGTTTGATCAGGCCCATATAGGCGGGGATCACTGCGTCTCGCACGTCCTGACGCGAGAAAGTCCGGCCGATTTTCGTGTCCATGAACGCGCGCAGCACCGGGTGGGCGTCTTCATGCTCGGTCTCGGACCGGATCACCGGCAGCACGTGCTCGGGCCCGTACATCGAGGCATAGGGTTCCGGCACGATATAGGGCCAGTGGGGCTTGATAAAGCTCAGGTGACAGCACCACGGGGCATCGTGGCTTTCCATGAATTCGATGCCACGACCCGTCAGGTATGGTGTTTCACTGTCCTCTTCGGCAATATTCGCCGCCTCGCTCGAGTTCTTCAGAAACCATCCGGAAAGCACGTTGCCATCCGCATCCAACCCGGAATTGGCAAAGTCGTGCCAGGGATTGTCACTTTCGTAACCTTTATCGTTGAGATACTCGTTATATTCTTTCGCCCCGTCCGGGTCATAGAACCCATCCGGGCCTTCGGGGCGCATACCGTCGTCACGTTCGTAGACGTCGAACCCGCATTCCGCCACGCGGGCGCCGATCAGGCTGTCGGGCTCCAGCCCCAGCCGCGCCATCCCCTCGGCATCCGCTTTCATATGGGTTTTGCCAACCAGCCAGCAGTCCATCCCCGCCTTGCGCAGATGGTCACCCATGGTGATCTCACCCACCTTTAGCGGGATACCGTTCCACGAGGCTCCATGCGAATGCACGTAGCGCCCGGTATAGGTGGACATGCGCGAGCTGCCGCAAATGGGAGATTGAATATAGGCCCGGTCGAACCGAACGCCCCGCGCGGCCAGACGGTCAATATTGGGAGTATGGAGGTGCGGGTGGCCGTAACAGCTCAGATAATCCCAGCGGAGCTGGTCGAACATGATGAACAGGATGTTTTTGGCTTTGGCCAAGGCATTGCCCCCCAAGTGTCTATGGGGACCTAGTTAGCCAATTCCCGGCCCTGGGCGAAGCGTAAACTACACCTCTGCCTGACGTTCCATCTGCTCCTGCATCTTCTTCGCGCGCTTGCACTGAAGCTTGTCCCGCAGCGGCGAGTTCGGATCGACGTCTTTCTGGCAAACTACGCATTTATCCGCGCCCGAGATCGCGTTCAGGCCGCCACAGCTGCCCTTGATGGTCTTGCCCATCAGCATCACGCCCAACGACATGCCTACCACGACGAGGGTCAGCAGAATGAAGGCCAGAATAAAGGTGCTCATCGTGGGTCCTACCGGTTAGTTGGTGCCAAGCGCGTCTTTGAACGCAGTGCTGTGAACGGTGATATAGGCTTCTTCGCCGCCTGTCACATCCCGTGAGATGAAATACACGGCAAGTTCATGCTTTTCGGCCAGTTCGAGGCCCTTTTCCTGTCCCAAAGCCAGCATCGCGGTGGCCCAGGCATCCGCCATCATCGCGTTTTCGGCCAGAACAGTGACCGAGGTCGTCCGGTGCGTGATCGGACGGCCTGTCGTCGGATCGATGATATGCGAATAGCGCACACCGTCCTGTTCGAAGAAATTCTTGTAATCGCCCGAGCTGGCCATACCCAGATCGCCCACCGATACGATCAGCTGCGGGGTTTGGGCTCCGGCCTGCGGTTTTTCGATGCCGATCCGCCAGGTTTCGTCCTTGTCGTTCTGACCCTTGGTGACCAGATCGCCGCCGATTTCTACCAGATAATCCTCGATCCCCGCTTCGCGCAGGGTCTCGGCCACGGCGTCGATACCATAGCCTTTGGCGATAGCAGACAGGTTGATGCCGACGCCGGGTTCGGATTTCGCCAGCGTGCCGGCCTCGGCATCCAGGGTCAGTAACCGGTTTTGGCCGACGCTGTTCAGCGCGACCTCAATCTCGACGTCCGAGGGCACCGGGTCTTCCGGCGTGCGCGGGCCAAAGCCCCACAGCTCGATCAATGGGCCAAGGGTAACGTCGAATATGCCACCAGTTTTCTCATGCACCTCATTCGCAGCTGCCATCACCAGTACAAATTCTTCGGACACCGGCATAGGATCGGTGCCGGTTGCGGCAGAAAAGGTGGAGACCTCGGAATTAGGGTCCCAGTTCGACATCTTGGAGTTGACCTCGGCCAAGGTTTCTTGGACCGCTGCGGCCAAAGCGTCCTCGTCCAGATCCTCGCCAATGGCGGTGATATTGAACGTCGTACCCATTGTCTCACCCGAAAGGCGAACCACTTCGGGCTCCTTGTCGAACAGGCAGGCGGACAATAGTGTGACAAAGGCCAGAACAGGCACAAGACGCATGGGGTGGTCTCCGAAAATTCAGTGCCCGGCATATGCCAGCCACCCTTGCCGAAGTCAAACCGGCGTCACAGCTTCAGCGGCAAAAAGCCCAGAACCAAAAGGCCGATCCCCGCAGGCACCCCGAACAACCACGCCCGTTTCTGCCATCCCGGCGCTTGCTGTTTCCACGCCATGCGGAAATTATGGCCGCAAACGACCACCGCAAAGAAAATCAACGCGGCCACGGGCGGGGTAAGGTACAGCTCGTTCAAAGGCTTAAGGTTCCTCTGCTGGCAGGAGATTCTGCCGATCAGTGCAAATGCACCCTATACAGGTCGTTTAGCTGCGCTAAGGTGAAAGGGAAAGACTTTGCAATAACCATGAAGGAGATTGCCCATGGCCCCAACCTCTTACCAATCGCCATCGCGTGGCGACAAGGCTGACAAGTCCACGTACAGCCAATCGACGGACTCGAACCTGTCGCACTCGCAGACAACCGTGGCCAAGTTGCTTGAAGGTAAAGGGGATGCGGTGTTTTCGGTGCGCCCGAACGAAACGATCCATTCCGTGGTCAACACACTCAAGGAAAAGCGGATTGGGGCGGTGCTGGTGACCGACCAGAACGGCACCTTGCAGGGCATCCTGTCCGAGCGCGACATCGTGCGGCGCATGGCGGACACGCCCGGCCAGACCCTGCCGCAAGCGGTCGAGGACCTGATGACACGCGAGGTAAAGACCTGCGCGCCGGATGACTACCTGAACGACGTTCTGAAAACTATGACTGAAGGCCGGTTCCGCCACATGCCGGTTCTGCGTGACGGCAACCTGTGCGGCGTCATCACCATCGGCGACGTGGTGCATTTCCGCCTGAAAGAGCTGGAATACGAAGCGCTTCGCATGAAGCAGATGATTGTCGGCTAGGCATTTCTGTCCAGAAACCCCTTGACCTTGCACCGGTGACAGTATCCCTGATGCGTCAAAGATAGCGTTGAGGTCGAGGGTTGCATGAAACGGGTTCTGGTCACGGGCACGGCGGGATTTATCGGGTTCCATCTGGCAAAGCTGCTGCTGTCCGAAGGATTTCGCGTGCATGGCTATGACGGGATGACGAACTATTACGACGTTACCCTGAAACAGCGTCGCCACCAGATGCTGTTGCAAACACCGGGATTTTCGGCGACCGAGGATTTGCTGGAAAACCACGAACGCCTGATGCAGGTCGCCGATGATTTTCAGCCCGAGGTGATCGTCCACCTCGCCGCGCAGGCCGGGGTGCGCTACAGCCTTGAAGACCCGCGCAGCTATGTCAGCTCGAACGTGGTCGGAACTTTCAACGTGATGGAGGTTGCGCGTGAACACGATGTTGAGCACCTTCTGATGGCCTCGACATCCTCGATTTACGGCGCAAATGAGAAGATGCCTTTTGCCGAAACGGACAAGGCGGACAACCAACTGACGATTTACGCGGCCACCAAAAAAGCCAATGAGGCGATGGCCCATTCCTACGCCCATCTGTGGAACCTGCCGACCACCATGTTCCGGTTCTTCACTGTCTACGGCACCTGGGGGCGGCCCGATCTGGCCTATTTCAAGTTCACCGAATCGATCCTGCAAGACCGACCCATCGACATTTACAACAACGGCGACATGTATCGGGATTTTACCTATGTCGACGATCTGGTGCGGGGGATACGGCTGCTGATCGACGCGGCTCCGGTCCGACCGCAGAGCAAGGATGACATTGCTGAAGGCGACAGCCTGTCACCGATCGCGCCGTTCCGCATCGTCAATATCGGGAACTCAGATAAGGTGCGCCTGATGGACTTCATTGAGGCGATCGAAGATGCGCTCGGCAAGAAAGCGGTGCGAAACTACATGCCGATGCAGAAAGGCGATGTGCCCGCTACCTGGGCAGATACCAATCTGTTGCAGAGCCTCACTGGTTATAAGCCGACAACGGACATCAGCTGGGGCATGAAGGAATTCGTGGCCTGGTATAGGGACTTCTACCAAAAGCCTGAATGAAAAAAACCGGCGCTGTGTGCGCCGGTTTTTCGCTTCTTACCCGCCGAAATCGTCGAGCATGATGTCTTCGCGGTCCACGCCCAGATCCAGCAGCATGTTGATGACCGATTGGTTCATGATCGGCGGACCACACATGTAGAACTCACAGTCCTCGGGCGCTGGGTGGTTCTTGAGGTATTCCTCGAAGAGAACGTTGTGGATGAAGCCGGTGTAACCCTTCCAATCATCTTCGGGCTGCGCATCCGACAGAGCGACATGCCATTCGAAGTTGTCGAACTCCTTCGCCAGGTTGTCGAAGTCCTCGACAAAGAACATCTCTTTCTTGGACCGTGCGCCGTACCAAAAGCTGATTTTGCGGTCGCGGTTTTCCAGACGCTTGAGCTGATCGAAGATGTGGCTGCGCATGGGCGCCATGCCTGCGCCACCGCCAATAAAGACCATCTCTTTTTGGGTGTCGCGTGCAAAGAACTCTCCGAACGGACCCGAGATGGTGACCTTATCACCCGGTTTCAGGTTGAAGATGTAGGATGACATCTGACCCGCCGGAATGCCTTCTGATCCCGGAGGCGGCGAGGCAACGCGGACGTTCAGCATGATCATACCTTTTTCGTCCGGATAGTTGGCCATCGAATACGCGCGTTCGATTGGTTCGTTCACAACCGACTCGTACTGCCAAAGGTTAAAACGATCCCAGTCCTCGCGGTATTCCTCTTCCACATCGAAATCGGTGTACTTCAACGCATGCGCAGGGGCTTCGATCTGGATATAACCGCCAGCGCGGAAATTCACATCTTCGCCCTCCGGCAGATCCAGCGTCAGCGCCTTGATGAAGGTTGCCACGTTTTCATTCGAACGAACCGTGCATTCCCATTTCTTGACGCCAAAGACCTCTTCAGGGACTTCGATGTTCATGTCCTGCTTGACCGCAACCTGACAGGACAGGCGGTCGCCGCAGGCCGCTTCACGTTTGGTGATATGGCTTTCCTCGGTCGGCAGGATAGACCCACCGCCCGAATGCACACGCACGCGGCACTGCGCACAAGTTCCACCGCCACCACAGGCCGACGGGACGAACAGCTTCTCAGCCGCCAGTGTTTGCAGAAGTTTTCCGCCCGCAGGAACGGAGATGGTTTTCTCACCATTGATGGTGATGTTCACATCTCCGGTCGAAACCAGTTTCGAGCGCGCGGCCATAATGATGGCAACCAGCGCAATAACGATCAGGGTAAAAAGGACGACGCCTAGGCTAAAAGTTTCCATCGACGCCTCCTTACAGCTTCACGCCCGAGAAAGACATGAAGGCCATCGCCATCAGTCCCGCGGTGATGAAGGTGATACCTAGACCCTGCAAACCATCCGGAATGTCCGAATATTTCAGCTTTTCGCGCACGCCTGCCATCGCGGTGATCGCCAGCGCCCAACCAAAGCCCGAAGACAGACCATAGGTCGCGGCCTCGGCAAAGTTATAGTCACGCTCAACCATGAACAGCGAGCCGCCCAGAATGGCGCAGTTCACAGTGATCAGCGGCAGGAAGATCCCCAGCGCGTTATAGAGGGGCGGGAAGTACTTATCCAATACCATCTCAAGGATCTGAACCATCGCAGCGATCACGCCGATGTAGGAAATCAGGCCAAGGAAAGTCAGGTCCACATCCGGGAAGCCGGCCCAGGCCAGCGCACCCGGCTTCAGCAGATAGCTGAGCAGCAGGTTGTTCGTCGGCACGGTGATCGCCTGCACAACCATCACCGAGATGCCCAGACCCAGCGCGGTCGAGATCTTCTTGGACACGGCGATGAAGGTACACATCCCCAGGAAGAAGCTGAGCGCAAGGTTTTCGACAAAGATGGCCTTTACGGCCAGTGAGATCAGACCTTCCATCAGTGGGCCTCTACCTGCTGAATTTTGTATTCACGCTCTTCCACCTGGTTCGGCTTCCATGTGCGGAAGGCCCAGATGATCAGACCGATGATGAAGAACGCCGACGGTGGCAGCAGCAGCATGCCGTTGGGCACGTACCAGCCACCGTTGTTGATGGTCTCCAGAATGGTGACGCCAAACAGAGATCCGGCACCGAACAGCTCACGGATAAAGCCGACCAGCATCAGGATCAGGCCATAGCCCATTCCGTTGCCCACGCCGTCGATAAACGACGCCATCGGCGGGTTCTTCATCGCAAACGCTTCGGCGCGGCCCATCACGATACAGTTGGTGATGATCAGACCAACGAAAACCGACAGGGTTTTCGAAATCTCAAAGGCATAGGCCTTGAGAACCTGATCCACAAGGATCACCAGCGAGGCGATGATCACCATCTGCACGATGATCCGGATCGAACCCGGGATCTGGTTGCGTAGGATCGAGATGAACATCGACGAGAAAGCGGTCACGAAGGTCACCGCCAGCGCCATCACAAAGGCCACCTGCAACGACGAGGTCACCGCCAGCGCGGAACAGATACCCAGAACCTGCAGCGTGATCGGGTTGTTGTCGACAAGCGGGTCGACCAGCATCTCTTTCTTGGTCTGAGACATCAGAGTTCTCCTGCTTGCAGTTTGGCCAGAAACGGAGCGTAGCCCGCGTCACCCATCCAGAATTTCACCAGGTTATCGACACCCACGGACGTCAACGTGGCACCAGCCAGCGCATCAACATAGAAATCGGGCCCGGCTGCGGGTTGCGATTTGGCGACGGTGATCTGCAGATCGCCCGCGTCATCACGCAGTTTCTTGCCGCTCCACAGCGCTTTCCAGCGCGGGTTGTCCACCTCGGCTCCCAGGCCCGGAGTCTCACCATGCTGATAGAATTGCAGGCCGTAGATATCGTTGCCGTTATTCTCCAGCGCGATAAAGCCATAGAGCGTCGACCACAGGCCATAGCCGTGCAGCGGCAGGATCACCTTATCCAGCGCGCCCGCATCGTCACGCAGCAGATAGATCACGCGGTAGTTTGCCTTGCGGCCGATCCCTGCCGGGTCGTCATCCAGCGCGACGCTCAGCTCGGGGTCGCTGGCGGCGGCGATATCGTCGAACGTGGCCGGGTCGAACTGATCGTCGACGAAGTCTCCGGTGGACAGCTCCAGCACATGCGGCTCGAATGCGGCGAAGGCTTCGGAGACGTCGATGCCGGGCTCATAAACGCCCGCCACCTGCAGAACGTTTACCTGCTTGTCTTTCAGGGCGTTGGCTTCCTGCACCGGGCGCAGGCTGACCGCAGCGGCGGACACGACCATCGAGGCCACAAGGCAGACAGCCACGGCGATGAAGATCGTTTTGCCAACCGAATCCGGCGAGGCCGCCAGAAACTTGGCAATCGCGCCTTTTGGTTCTTGGGATTGCGTATCAGACATGGCGACGCGCCCTCCGTTTGATGTTGGCCTGAACGACGAAATAGTCGATCAGCGGTGCAAAGACGTTGCCGAACAGGATGGCCAGCATCATGCCTTCGGGGAAAGCCGGGTTGAGGACGCGGATCAGCACAACCATGACACCGATCAGCGCGCCATAGATGTAGCGGCCCAGATTGGTGTGGCTTGCGGATACCGGTTCGGTGACCATGAACGCCAGGCCGAACGCATACCCGCCCAGCACGACATGCCAATACCACGGCATCGCAAACATCGGGTTGGTGTTCGACCCGATCAGGTTCAGCAGCCACGTGAACACGATCGTCCCGGCCAGACAGCCCACGATCAATCGGTAATTGGCGATCTTGGTCACCAGCAGGAAGACCAAACCGATAATACAAGCCAGCGTCGAGGTTTCTCCAAAGCTGCCCTGAATGGTGCCGTAGAAGGCGCTCCACCAGGTGATGCCCTCGGCGGCCAGCGCCTGCATCCCGTCGGCTGCGGAAACGGCCAGCGCCGTGGCGCCCGAAAACCCGTCAACCGGGGTCCAGACCGCGTCACCCGACATCTGCGCTGGATAGGCGAAATACAGGAAAGCCCGGCCCACCAGCGCGGGGTTGAGGAAGTTCTTGCCGGTGCCGCCAAACACCTCTTTGCCGATCACGACGCCGAAGATGATGCCCAATGCCACCTGCCACAGCGGCGTGGTGGCCGGCATGATCAGCGTGTAAAGCATCGAGGTCACAAGGAAACCCTCGTTTACCTCGTGTCCGCGTACAGTGGCGAAGATGACCTCGAAAATACCGCCTGCGACCAGTGTCACTATATAGATCGGCAGGAAGTACAAAAGTCCGTGCATGACGTTGGCGAAGATGCTGGACGGGTCCAGCGAAATGCCGAACATCTGCAGCAGGGCGATCCGCCAACCCGTGGCCGACTCCGGCCCCAGCGTGGCAATGGCCGAGTTTGCCTGATAGCCGGTGTTCCACATCCCCCACAGGATACAGGGGATCGTCGCGATCACGACATAGGTCATGATCCGCTTCATATCCACATAGGACCGTGCATGGGGGGCGACGGTGGTTACGGTTTTCGGAGTGTAGATAAAGCTTTCGACCATCTCGTAGATGGGGAATAACTTCTCGTACTTGCCGCCCTTGGTAAAGTTCGGCTCGATCCGGTCAAAGAAGCTGCGCAAACCCATTCGGATTAGCCCTCCTTTTCAATCTTGGTCAGGCAGTCGCGCAGCGCCAGCCCGTATTCATATTTCGCCGGACAGGCAAAGCCCACAAGGCCCAGATCCTCTTCGTCCAGCTCCAAAGCACCCAGTGCCTGAGCGGTGTCGGTATCCATCACCAGCAATGCCCGCAGCAGCTGTGTCGGCAGGTAATCCTGCGGCATCAGCTCTTCGAACGTCCCTGTAGGCACCATCGCACGGCGGCCACCGTTCAGGTTGCTGGTCAGTTTATAGAGTTTGCGCGCAAAGGCCGAGCCCAGCACCGGCTGGACCGCGAACTTCGAGGGCATCGGAAGAATCCAGCCCATCGTGATCTGATCTTGATCCTCGCGAATGATGCTGATCTGACGGGCAAAACGGCCCAGATAGGCGGTCGGGCCCTCGGCCTGCACACCAGACAGGATCGAGCCCGAGATGATCCGGGCGGTGCCGTCTACATCAATCTCGTCGCGGGTCAGGTCATCGGTCGAGGCGCCCATCACAGTTCGGATCAGACGCGGTTGCCGCGCGCCGGGGCCGCTGAGTGCGATCACAACGTTGGGGTCCAGATGCCCGGTTTGGAACAACCGGCCAATGGCAATCACATCCTGATAGCCAATGGTCCAGACCTGCTTGTCGCCGGCCAGCGGCTCAAGGAAGTGAATATGCGTGCCCGCCAGACCCGCTGGGTGCGGACCCGAAAAGCCCGCGGCTTCGACACCCGCCACATCTGCACCCGGAATGGAATCGCCGTCCTTGTGACACAGATAGGTTTTGCCCTCGGTCAGCTTGGAGATCGCACCCAAGCCCGCGGCAAATGCCTCACCCGCATCGGCAATGATCATGGCCGCGTCGGCTGCCAGCGGTTCGCTGTCCATCGCGGTTACGAAAATCGCCGCCGGTTTGGTGCCCGGTGCCGGCATTTTCGAATATGGCCGCGTGCGGAAAGCCGTCCACAGGCCCGCCGTGCACAGCTTGTCGGTCACGCCTTCGGCGCTGTCACCGTTGCCGACGCCCGAGAAATCAACACCCGCGTCGTTTGGGTCCGAAACCTCGATCACGACGCTCTGCAAAACACGCCGGGCGCCACGGTTGATGGCGACGACCTTACCGCTGAGCGGCGCAACCATCATCGCCTCGGGTACATCCTTGTGGCAAAACAGTGGTGTGCCGCGCTGAACCGTGTCACCTTCCTGAACCAGCATTCGCGGTTTCAGGCCAAGGTAGTCGCCCCCCAACACTCCAACAGATTTGAATTCTGGTCCCGGATGGATGGTTTGTTCCGGTGCGCCCTGCACCGGCAACTCCAACCCTTTTTTCAGTTTGAAAGTTTGCATGTCGCTACTGTCTTCCAAGCCTCTTTACCTGTGCCAGCCATGCCGACACCTTTTCAGGGTCAGACAATAACGCGGGATTTTCAAACAGTCGTCGCAAAAGCGTCGAAATGCGTCCGAATTCCGCGGGCGTAGTTCTGATTGGGGGTCCTTTACGCGGGGATGATGCTAAAAGCAAACCTGTTACCGTCTAAACTGCACTTTGAATGGCACTTTCCTCGGAAGATTTACGTTTTGTCGCAGCACAATTTGCGTGTCGCACCCGGAAAGCTTCCGGTGTAAGCACATCCAATGGAACAGACGAGCGATCTTGAGATTTTTCTGGTGGCCACCCCGGGCCTTGAAGCGCCATTGTACGCCGAAGCCGTTGAGAAGGGATTCGCAGGCACCAAAACCGTACCCGGCGGGGTGAGCTGCCGAGGTGCTTGGCCCGAGGTCTGGCGCGCAAATCTGTGCCTGCGCGGTGCCAACAAGGTTCTGGTCCGTTTGGGAAGTTTCCCGGCGGTTCACCTGGCACAACTCGACAAACGGGCGCGTAAGTTTCCCTGGTCTGATTTCCTGCGCCACGACATTCCGGTCAAGGTCGAGGCCACCAGCCGCAAGTCGCGTATTTACCATGCAGGCGCTGCCCGTCAGAGGATCGAGCGGGCAATCACGGACACATTAGGCACACCGATTTCGTCAGACGCGGGCCTGCGGGTTTTGCTGCGGATCGAAAAGGATATCTGCACCTTGTCTGTCGACACTTCGGGCGAGCCATTGCACAAGCGCGGCCACAAACCGGCAGTTGCCAAGGCGCCGATGCGCGAAACCATGGCCGCCATGTTCCTGCGAGAGTGCGGCTTTGACGGTTCCGAGCCCGTTCTGGACCCTATGTGCGGTTCGGGGACATTTGTTATCGAAGCAGCCGAAATTGCCTTGGCGTTGAATCCTGGACGGTCCCGCCGTTTTGCTTTCGAAGACCTGCGAGAATTCGATTCCGAGGCATGGGCCGCGATGCAACAGAGCGGCCCACGATCAGAAACGGAAACGGTGTATTATGGGTCGGATCGAAACGCAGGTGCTGTTGAGGTGGCCAGTACGAATGCCGAGCGCTCTGGAGTTGCCGCGCACACACGGTTTCGGTGCAGTTCGGTCAGTGACATCAAACCTCCCGTTGGTTCTTCGGGTCTTGTCATCGTTAACCCGCCATATGGCGCCAGAATCGGGGATGAAAAGCGCCTGCGCTCTTTGTATGGCAGCTTAGGAAAAGCTCTGATGTCCCGGTTCAGCGGATGGCGAGTTGGAATAGTGACCAGCAACCAGTCGCTTGCTCGCGCAACCCGCCTTCCATTGTTGGCCCCGGGGCCCATAGTAGATCATGGCGGCACGAAAATCCGGCTGTACCGAACCGAACCCCTGCCCTGACGGCAATTCTGCATCATCCGCCTGACTGGAATTCCCGCGAAGGGCTTCAAAAACCCTCTTGCACATCCAAATTGCCGGGTATAGATCACCCGCCACGGTCGGAGTGTAGCTCAGCCTGGTAGAGCACTGTCTTCGGGAGGCAGGGGTCGGAGGTTCGAATCCTCTCACTCCGACCAAATCAACTGCTTGATGTGTAACGCATCTTCGGCGGTTGGTGATACGGCGACGCCTCGCTGCCTGTCTGATCGCTGCACCTCCGCTGCACTCAGCACGACATCTACTGCACCAAGCACGTCCATCACCGCACAAGGAGAGATGCGAGATGGCGACGATCAACAAACGCCCGAGTGGCAAGTGGCAAGCTACAGTGCGACGTGCGGGCCGATCAGCAAGCAAGACGTTCACCAAGCGGGCTGATGCCGCGAAGTGGGCACGCGACACCGAGGCCGAAACCGAACGCACTGGTAAGGTGCGTCGCAGCATCTTGGCCGATGCAAATGCTGTACAAACGCTAACCTTGGCAGAGGCGCTGCATCGGCTGGCCGAAGAGATGACGGGCGAGCGGTGGAGGTTGCAGGCACTCGCACGCACGAAGCTGGCAAGGTTGCGCATCGAAGTACTAACCGTGGTCGAGGTGACATCATGGCGCGAACAACGATTGCGAGAGGCCAAACCATCGACCGTAGTACGCGAGATGTCACTGATGCAGACAGCAATCGACCGCTTGCTTAGTGATGCCGCCAACGAAGGAGCGACACAGAATCCACTGCGGCACGTGAAGCGACCACGTGTTTATGATCGTCGCGAACGCAGGTTGACAGACCGCGAGTGGCAGCGGTTGTTGAAAGCTGCCAAAGGGTGCTTAAACCCGCTGATGCGCCCCTTGCTCTTGCTGGCCCGTGAGACTGCGATGCGTCGAGGCGAGTTGCTGTCGATGGAGTGGCAACACGTTGACTTTGATTCTTGCACGGTACTGCTACCGAAGACCAAGAACGGGCACGCAAGACTGGTGCCGTTATCACCACGTGCTATTGCAGTTCTTGCCGAGTTACCCTGTGATGACGAGCGCGTCATCCCGATGACAACAAACGCGGTTCGGTTGGCCTGGCAACGGTTGCGTGCGCGGGCTGGCCTCAGTGACATCAGGTTGCACGATCTGCGAGCGCAGGCTGCGACCGACAAGCTACTCGATGGTTGGTCGGTTGCCGAGGTCCAAGTTCTAACAGGTCATCGTGACCCCGGCGTTTTGCTCGAACGCTACGCTAGACTTAGAGCAACAGACCTGGTTGCGAAGATGCGATCCTGATCAGAGCACGCCACAGCGTAGCTAGTCGGTAGTTAGTTTCAGCTCCAGACTTCAGACAGATGTGACGGCTCTTCTTGCACCGGAGGCCACTCCCAAGAAACTCCAGTCGAACGATCGAACAGGCTTCGGCACTCTCTCAGTGAAGGGAAGACATAGCTACGTGTCCCACCGGGCCTCGTGCTCTGGATGCTTGGAACCACACGCCGCAGGAACTTGCCGACCTGGGTTTCGACGCTCCGGCTGCGAGCACCAATACCCATGCAGAAGTCCTCGTAGTCCCGCATTACGTCTCGAGCAGACAAGACGTGCGGCCACCCTGAGGAGTTTTGCGGCAACACTCCTGTCTGTAGACGTTCGAACCACCATCGCTCAAGCTCAGTCATCGAAAGCATCTTCTGTTCGACTAGAGCGGCGGTCTTAGGCACGTGGCGGATGTTTACGCTGGCTAGATCCCAGTCCAACAAGAACTGCATAAAGGCTGCGCGACCGCCATCTTCCATGAAGCGAGCGAGGTCCGCAAAGTACTGACTATCCCCCTGCCTTGCGTCAGACACGCTAAGCACCGCATACCTCCGTTCATCAAACTGTGCGCGAATGACGTGTTCTTCGTTGCTCGCAATCACTAGCCTCATGAAGTTCGCTACCGGGACCGCATCGATACCTTTTGATTCCATCAAGAACGTCGGTTCCGAGATGCGCGATTTCAGAATATTTGCGGAGTATTGGCGCGTGAACGAACCCTCGTCGGCGAAGACAAGCAGGGCATGCGCTAAGTGACCATTGAAGTTGCCGGTTAGGTGCTTCGCCTGGGTGAGCTGGACATAGTGATCTGCGATCAGCCCTCCAACTTGTTGCATGAAGAACCCTTTGCCCACACCCTGGCGACCGAGCAACACGATAGCTGTGCCCGGAAGTTCCCGTGGTCGTTGCACCATATGTGCAAAGTACGACATCAGGTATCGGTACGCTTCTTTGTCACCGGAGCAGACGACGTCTTGAACGAAGTCGAGAAACATCCTTGCGTCACCACCATTGGGCTCGGTGGAGAAGCCGCACCATAGGTTGAAGAAGTCCGTGTGTCCGCAGGATGGGTCGAAGATAAGCCCCTTGAACTGACGGCGCTTGTCGCTGTTGAGCCAGATGTTGACCCAATACACTTGGACAGGTTCGTCTTTTCCCTTCTTTTTGATCTCGAAGAACTTGTTCGAGTACTTCAGTCGGAAGTCCTCTTTGCTGTAGAACCGGAACAGCATCCGATTGAGGACCGGATCCTTTATTGGTTCAACGATACGCACCTTCCCGCCGATAGGTACGAGTGCATACCGCTTGTTCATGTAGATGATTACCTCATCAGGGGTTCTTGGCGATCGTGCCATCTGTTCGTCCTCTGGTTTGCCACCCCGAGGTTGAACAACAGGGTATTTCTTTATATATTTCAGCTGTGTAGAACTGCCCCGCTGCTCGCCCAGAGTTGGCGGGTTTTCTTTATGCTGAAGCTTCTGTGAGTTGGGCCAACCATGTATCAGCTGCCACGGTGGGTACGACGACCCGACCACCGATCCGCGCGACACGCGGACCAGTCCCTGATTTTCGCATTCGGTAGAACGATGACTTGCTTACGCTAAAGGCATCGCAGAATTCGGCTATTGTGTAGGCTTTTCGGGCCATGACAAACTCCTCCTGTGAGGCTGCCGCGAAAGCCAGCAGCCTTGGCTTCAAGTGCAAATTGTGGGGATACTCACGCGGCGCGTCAGCTAACGTTGTGAGCCTCGCAGTTTCCTGCGGTTATGGCCTTCGAGCACAGCCCGGGAGGCGTCTCGCGCTCAACCCGCGCGGTCAGGGTGCCTCGGCTCAGCGAGATGTCATCATGATCCATGGAAATCCACCGAAAGTCAAGAAAAAACTGTTGTGGTACAATGGCTTGCACTGACTTCGCCGTGTTGCAGTGACATGCAAAAGGCCCCTTTAGTCGATCCATCATATCCGACATCGCAGACCTTAGAGCCTCGTCGCTTTTGGAGCATGGCCACTTAACCGACAAAACAAGATTTTCGAACCTTCGATTCAGGTTGGACAGGTTGGACATGTCGGATCATTGGGGGCAAAGCATGGCAATCCAACCCTCAGATGGTACCATCGAGCCCGGCTGTGAGGATCGCCGCCTTGGGAGGCTGGAGGACGAGATGTCAAAATCAGTGAGTGCCAACGATGACACGAACGGCTCTGAACCTGGTTCAGTCGGGCACTCCGTTGCGGCTGTCGCTCCTGCCCCCACTCTAACTCAGATGATCCGCTACGACGGCACCATCTACGCTCATGAGTTCTGCCGGATCACCGGAATTAAGCCCAACACCTTACGAATGTCGCGATCCAGAGGAAAGGGGCCTCGGGCTAAACGCATCTCCAACAATCGTGTTGTATTGTCACTGCGCGACGCCGCGGCTTGGCTACAATCAACGGGTCGATACAGCGCTGCGATCCGCCTCGCTGAATGGCTTGACCAGCAATGGCGCGAGGCGGCGAGAGCAAACAGGCAAGTTGAAATACCAGAGGTTCAGTTGGTTACGCTGTTCAGTGACTGAAAGAGCGGTGTGTATTAGGGACAGTGAAACACATCCAGTACACGGAATGATCTGATGTCATGACTTGGTTGCGCTCCGTGACGCATGCTTGAGGCACCTGCGCTCGATTTCGCAAAAGCAACAGACACAATAGTAGAAGTCTGAGGTCTGAAAAACTTCAACTAGACCCTGCACTGGTTCATTTGCAGCCTCGTCTTGGCGAAGCGATCAACCTGCAGCAAAAGTGCTGCAACTTTGCCATCATTGTTATTGCTGTTCAGTGTGCGGCTCAGTATCATAGGTCACGCACTTGGAAGGCATGTGGCGGATGGCATCAACCGGCGAAAGCAGGAAACTAATTCGGGCAACAATCAGCGTTAACAAGGAAGACTACGAGTCTATGGCTCAGCTTGCCGAGTCCATGGACGTCTCGGCTTCCTGGCTGATGCGGAAAGCGATGCGGGAATTCCTTGACCGCTATGGGGAACATGGCCAGCCAGAACTGGCACTGAGTTTAGCAAACAAAAACAAGAGGCAGAGCTAGTTTAATGGATTGGAAAGTCGATGATTTGCAGGAAAGTACTCAGTCAGCTGGCATTTCTCCCAAGGACAAGAAGAAAACCAGCATGCACAAAGTGACGAAAAGTACGAAGCCGATGACAAAAGCCAATGCAGCAATGCACCCGGTGGTCGTTTCAGAAGAGGTTTTCTCTTCTCCCGAACTTCAAGAGAAAGCGTATTACGCTGATGGAACCACTCTCATCTTCAACATGGATATTCGCGAGGCACTTGAGCTCCTTGCTCGTCATGAAATGATGGTGAACTGTATCGTGACTTCTCCGCCTTTCTATGGGCAAAGAGACTACGAAGTCGAAGGTCAGATCGGGCTTGAAGAACATCCTTCCAAATTCATCGATAATTTGCGCAATAGTCTCGACCTCTGTAAGAACATCTTGGCTTCTAATGGAAGTATGTGGGTGAACATTGGCGACACCTACTGGAGTGGGAAGGGCGCCCACAAGAGTGAGGAAGCCAAGCAATCAGCTAGAAGATTCGGCGTAAGGCCTCAAGACAAGAAGGGTGATGGAAAGTGGTGTGTGCCAAAACAGCTTCTTCTAATCCCACACCGCTTCGCCGTCGCAATGCAAGACAGCGGTTGGATAGTGAGAAATGATAATGTTTGGGTGAAGCCTAACCCAATACCCGATCAGGTGCGTGATCGATGTTCAATATCACACGAGTACGTCTTCCATTTCGTGAAAGAACGTTGGTACTACTTTGATAAAAATGCTGTTGGCCGTACGACGGACTCAGGCTCCGTATTGCCTCCACTCGATACATGGGAAATCCCTCCTGTTCGGGGCAAGGCCAATCATAAAGCTCGTTTTTCTGAAGAATTGATCAAGATCCCAATCCTTTCTACGACGCCTACGCGCGGCGTCGTACTCGATCCATTCGCAGGGAGTGGCACGAGTCTTATCTACGCGCGGAAGCACGGGTTTAGGTGCATAGGTATCGATATTAAGGAAGAGTTCTGTGAACAAATCAAAGATCAACTTCTTAGTATCGCGGAAGAAGAAAAAGCTGAAAATCAGGCTTAACAAAGAAAAATTTTTCGAGGCGGGTCATGGCACTTTTTGTTAACGCGGAGCGCTTGAAGAAAGCACTGGTGCAATTGTCGGGTTCTCGAGTGAAACAGGGCCGTTTATTCGATTACCTAATTATAAAACGTACATTGCAAATTAAAAATGAAACATCCGTAGCAATAACGACAACGGAGCCCGCATACATTTCTGCGCTTGAGGAAATTGGCAGTGTAAGGAGTTTGGATGGTGAATATGTAAACGAGAAATTCCCATATCTGAATTTCTTTGCCACCGACGAAGCTAGAGCCGGCTATAGGTCGCCGAAATACAGATCTAATGGAACAAATACAACGATTGCAGGTGATCAATGGCAGAGGCATGTGATCGAGTTCGATGGGGAAAAGCCACGCAAGATGAGCCTAAAGCCGGGCTACGAAACTCATCTGCCTGAGCTACTGTTGACGAGCAATGACAAGCTACCGTTGCCGAATCTCGTAGAAACAGCAATTTGGTATTTTCGGGGCGATGACTTAGATGCTTTGTTGGGCGCGGAGACACGCACAAAGGAGAGACTTGAACTGTTAAGGGACGAGTTCGTTTTAAGAGTCGGCCTCAATAGTTCAGAGATCAACGCAATATTCGATCGAAACGTAGACGTTTCAGAAGACCCAAATTCTCCAATTTTCGTCACAACCGCGGCGGAGCCGAAAGACTATCTACCTGGCAATGTTGTTCCATTAGCAAGAGCTCGAGCTCCAGTCACGAGCTCTGTTTCGCTGAATCTTGTGACGGCGCTGTCGGCAAAGAATTTCGTTATCCTTACAGGCCCTTCTGGAACTGGGAAGTCACGATCGGCACTCAAATTAGCGGAGGGACTTCAAACCTACTTCGGAGATGCAACAAGATTTCCGATATTCGAACTGGTCCCCGTCGGACCAGATTGGACGTCACCAAAACGGTTACTTGGATTCAAGTCACCCTTCGGAAAGGAACGGCGTGCTGAAGATGGTGCTATTACCAATCAAAGTTACGAGATCACGTCTACTATTCGTTTGATACTTCGTGCAAGCCACCCAGATTCTGCCGATATTCCCCATTTCCTCATATTTGATGAAATGAATTTATCTCATGTTGAGCGGTACTTTGCGCCATTTCTCTCACTAATGGAGGCGTCCAATATTCTTGACGGCGAAGGCGGTGTGTCTTTGATTGACCTCGAAGATTTTGCACTTGTCGCTCAGATTTTAGAGGACGACGAAGCTGGTTCTCAGGAAGCAGAGTCAGCAAAGAAGATACTGACCGACGGCAGAAGTTTCGTCCTGCCATCGAACCTATTCTTTGTTGGGACCGTCAATGTGGACGAAACTACGTATATGTTTTCTCCAAAAGTTCTCGATCGAGCGCATGTCATTGAACTAGATGCTGCCAAACCGAGTTCGTACCTCGCCGGAACTACTTCGCCTGAGGAACAGCAGATCGATGCCGGAGTTGCAAATGACATCCTGAGAAAAAGTATCGAAGCGCGTCGGGAGCAACGCTTCGAGCAAGCCAACCCGGCCGACGTTCTTGATGGCGCAGTCGAACTTGGCCTTGCTAGCGACGACGTTTCTGGAATTCGAGACGCGGTGATAAAGTCTCTCGATGGATGCTATGAGTTGCTTTCGCCAGTCGGTTATCCTTTTGGCTACCGAATATCCAAAGAAGTCTTTGTCTACCTCTTGGCCTGGATTGCTGCGCAAAACTCCGCTGGCGTCGACAAGAGCCAAATTTTGCGCACCTGGCCCGCCGCGCTGGACAGGGCCATTCTGCAGAAAGTCTTGCCAAAAATTCACGGCAATAAGCGCTTACTTGGGGATTGCCTGAGTGCAGTTTCCGCATTTCTCGGAGGCGGTCACATGAACTCGAGCCCTCCTGCATCCTTCAGACTTGGAATGGGTACGGTAATCGGTGTGAAGGAGGAAGATCGACTGCAGCTACCCGGCGAGAAGCCATATTTGGCGCTTTCTCGAAAGAAACTTGACGCGATGCATGATCGTTTGAACGCCACCGGATATGTCTCGTTCGTTAGTTAAGGTGGCCCATAATGACCACAGCTCTTCACCGCATTCAGTTTAGTTGGCCTAGCGGCATCGGATTGGATCTTGAATGGACCAAAGGACGAGGTGCGGCGGCAACTCTGCCATACGCGCCGGACTATGTGGCTTTTGTGGAAGCCGAATTAGAGCCAGATATGGCCACAAGACGTGGGATACCCCCCATCTGTCATCGCGAGGACTGTCCTGTTCTATTTGAGTCCTTTCAACTCCGTGAGAACACCGATTACTACATCGATATCACTCTTCCGATCCAGAAGTCACTTGCCGAGACAACATCCGAAGGTCGTCCGGGCTGGCCATTCCACTCGAGGCTGGGAAAAGTATTTCAAATAGATCCTCCTCGACGCTGGCGAGATTCAGGCCCTGAACGAACGATAGTCTCCGGAGTTCTGCGTCTGCGAAATCATGCCGGGATATTGGACCTCCGAACAGAGTTTGGAGACGGCATACGCATGGAGGTCGTTTGTCAAAAGATCGGTTACTTGGATGAGTTTCGTGTCCTATTGGACCAAGTCGCAGACGAGCTTGCCGAGCTTTTACTTCAATATGACAGCCCCGTCAGCGCTGGGTTCAATGCTAGCGATCTAACAAGTGAGAACGAGGCAGGTCTTTTGTTTCACCTTAGGCAGGTGATGTCTCCTGATAATTTACCATCTTCGATGGACGACATCTTAGGCGCATTCCACTCACAACTTCTTTCAAAGAGAGAAAAGGAAAATCTTTATCAGGTGCAGGAGGCAGATATCGAGACGCTTGCGAGTGAACTTGATGTCACAAACCTACGCCCGGGCGGCCCTCTCAGTAGGTTTTTCAATGGCTATACGCCGCAGAGCATGCCCGTGATAGAACAATTTGAAACCATAGACACGCCAGAAAACAGATACGTAAAGTACTTCCTACAAGAGATTCAGCTCATTTCGGCTCGGTTGAGGGACCAGTTACTCAAATCGGATAGGCCAGCATCGGCGAGCGAGGCCGCCGAATGGGTTGAACAGATCGAAGAGCTGCTCTCAGCACGAGTCTGGCGCGACGTTGGTCGCTTCAGACAGTTCCCATCAAATTCGCAGGTACTGCAGAAGGGACGAGGTTATCGCGATGTGTTGAAGTACGATCTGGCTCTTCGAATGGGTTTAGAATTGCCGTGGAAACGTGCAGGCGAATTGGCTGAAGGCATCGATGGGGACCTTCGCCCAGTGAGCGAACTCTATGAGTACTGGTGCTTTTTCATGATAAGACGCACGCTTGCCGATATTTGTGAGAAGGAGATTGCTAGGCGAAGCACACTCGTTAGTACGTCCCATAACGGGCTGCGGGTTTCTCTTCGCAAGGGGCAACGCAGCAAGACATCCTTCATTTATCGGGAAAATGACGGCGAGTCTGTCGAAGTCAATCTATTCTACAATAGAAGATTCAAACGCCCAAAGAGACCGATTGCCTCTTGGAGTGGTAGCTACACCGCTAGCTTTGATCCCGACTACAGCATCGAAGTCGTTCTCCAGCGCGAGGCCGGTGTTTTCAGGCATTGGCTCCACTTTGACGCTAAGTACCGCATCAATGAATTCGAAGTCGAAGCGCTGTTTGAAGAAGAGCTATCGTCATCAGGCTCGATCGAATCTTTGCAAGAGAGCGAATACGAAACTGAGTTGCGAAGAGTTCACAAGCAAGAAGACTTGTTCAAGATGCACACCTATCGTGACGGTATACTTAGTACTAGAGGCGCTTACATAGTTTACCCGGGTAGCGAGGACGGCCTTCATTACCATGGGCAACGACAAAATCTGTTTGTACGCAACCCCGCGACATTTGGAGTTGATCCAAAGAACCAAATTCCAAGCGTCGGTGCCTTCAGCCTTTCACCGCGCAGCGCAGACGGTCAAAGATCGACCATGGCTGGCTTCCTAAAATCCGTCTTTGAGGGGCTCATAGAGTCGACGGTTTATGCCGAAGAGACAGGTCTTTTTTAAGATCAGTCACCTTTTATTGTAGTTGCTGCTGAATTTGTGACCCCCAAAAGGTTATGTTGGTCGTTCGTCTTCGCGGCTAAAGTCGGTGAGCGATAACTGCGCCCGATATGGCTCATCATTTTCAAAAGACTACAGGCGCATGTCGGAACTTAGCGCGGGCGGACCCTCTAATATCGAGTAGCTTACTCTACCAGCTGAGCCACAGCGGCTTCCAAACTCAAGCTCCAGTGGTTTTTATCCAACCTATCCAACCTCGACAACGTAGTTGAGAGACCCAGTTTGGAGTCCTGTCTCATACCTGTGGCCTCAACGATGTTCCAAACTGATTAAGTAAACAAAGTTGGATAAGTTGGATCAGCAAACGACCATACCCGGGGGGGGGGGGCGTTTGACATCACGACCGCAGGCCCGCCCAACGCTGAACGGGGTTTTGGTTTTGGGCGGGGGAGTGATTTAAGAAAGTCAGCTGGCGGCGCACTGGGCTACGCGATGCAGCGCCGCGCCTCCGCTGCAGTTCTGCTTCACGCAACCCGCGATTTGGCATCTCCTCAGTACTTGTGTCGTGTCTCCGCATGCACTGTTGTGTTGCCTCCGCGAGTGCGACGTGCAACAGTCAACTCACTGACAACACGGACGTTCTTGCGCAGATTGACGCGTGCAGATGACGTGCATCGTGATGCAGGTGACAGACGAGAAGTCTACCGAGCACTGTCTTCGGGAGGCAGGGGTCGGAGGTTCGAATCCTCTCACTCCGACCAATAAAACAACGCGCCCAAGGGCGCCTTTGTTGTTTTTTGCGGATTGGCTGCAACGATATCCGCAACGTTTCATTCGCTGGATGGGTGCTGTCAGACGAATTCGAACCAGTTTCAGTTTGCTGCGGAAACCGTGATCCTATCCCGAACAAAGTTGACGCCGCTCGGCAAGAGCGGCGGTGCGGGTCAGCTTTAAGGTGTCTCAGCTGGCGAGCGATCTTTCCTGGTTGAAGTGGTTATAGACGGAGGAATGGACGGCGGCGAATTTCTGTAAACTTCGCATGCGCCTGAAACGTTGCATGGCGCGTTCGCGTCGTCGAAACGGGAGGTGCGAATTCTCGGCGCGGTTGTTGAGCCACCTGCCCGTCATTTGTTTTTCCAGCGCACCCAGATCTCTGAACGCAGCCTTGTAGGATGCGAAGCGGTCCGCCACGACGGTTTCCGCTTTGCCGTGAGGCTTCATCAATTTCTTTAGAAATTTCAATGCCGCCTGCTTGTTTCGGTGTTTGGCGACAACCGCTTCCAGCACCTCGCCTTCGGGATCAACAGCCCGCCAAAGATAGTGCCTCTTGCCATTCACCTTCACGAAAACCTCGTCCACGTGCCACTTCCATTTAGTGTATGCTCTCAATTGCTGAATACGCTTCCGTCTGATCTCAGCAGCAAACATTGGGCCAAATCTGTTCCACCAATACCGGACAGTTTCGTGACTCACGTCGATGCCTCCCTCGTGCAGCATGTCTTCGACATTCCGAAGCGAGAGTGGGAAACGGATGCACAACATCACCGCAAGGCGAATGATTTCGGGACTAGTTTTAAAGTATTTGAAAGAGGCAGGTCTGGTCATGGGCAAAAGCTACGCAACCACCCTGCCCCGCTCAAGCAGAGTTAATCTGACAAAACCAACCAAAACATGCCTGGGCAATCCGAGTTCGCTTCGAGCTTGCAGACAACCATCGCGACCTTGCGCTCTTCAATATAGCAATCGACAGCAAGCTTCGCGGCTGTGATCTGGTGAAGATGAAGGTGGTCGATATCATTTCATCGGGTCAGATCAAGGAATGCGCTTCAGTACCGCAGAGCAAGACGCAGAAACCTGTGCGCTTCGAGATATCCGAGGGCACCCGTGCCTCTGTTGGGAAATGGATGGAAGATGAACTCATGGTTGTTTCAGAATACCTCTGGCCTGGCAGATTCCACGAAAGATTGCAAATCTCGACACGTTAATATGCGCGGATTGTACGAGACTGGGTCACATCTATCGGCCTTGAAGCAAGCGCCTACGGAACCCATTCAATGAGGCGCACGAAAGTCACCTAAATCTGCAAGAAGACTGGCAACCTCAGAGCGATCCAGCTCTTGCTTGGCCATACCAAGATGGACAGCATAGTCTGGTATCTCGGCGTTGAACTCGAAGATGCCTTGGACATCTCCGAAGCCATTGAGATATAGTGCCAACGGGTCGCCCTAACGGGCGACCCGTTGCACACATTCCCACCCTGCCATTTTAGTTCCGAATAGCAGCCATCCGTGCACTTGCAGCATCTTTCAGTGGCAACTGCACCTGATGTTCCAGGAAGTTCGCCCTTGCTCCAACGCGATCAGCGTTGCGACCCGACTAGACCATAAGTTCGCGGTATTTTTCCAAAATCACGGTCACTGCTGCCTTGGTTTCCCGAGGCAGTTCAGGCTGCTGCAGCGCCGCCAACTTTTCTCTGAGGTCATCGTCAAGTCGCTCAAACAAGTCTTGATCTGCGAGCCCAGAATTGCTGAGCGGAATGTTCGGGCCGAAATACCGGGAGTTCCACACCTGGGTTCGGCAATTGTCGACTGTGTGCTGATGAGCGAGGAAGTTTCCAGTGGGGCTAACTTCTCGAATGAGATCAACAGCCATCTGGTCGGAAGAAATTTCCAACCCCTGCCACATCTTTCGCAGCAGCCCAGCCAGATCGTCACACAACAAAAGCGCGTGCAGCGAATAGGTCAGCCCCTGATCGAGCGAACCCATGTAGTCGATTGTGGCGGGGCGGTTGTAGAACATCTGTGTCATGTTTGACGAAATTTCCCAGACCGCATCCTGATTGAGGCGGCGGGCAACCGAACAACCTCCGATGCCGGTCAGCGAGGGGAACCCCAGCGTGCGGCGCACTTGGCACATCGCCATGTCGGCAACCGAGGTCTGAGAGAAACTACCTATGGCACCTGTAGCAGGTTCCATGAAGTTCACATCCGAACACCCAATGCAGAAACTGCCTTCAGCAGCCAACTGGCCAAGCACAATTGCTGCGAAATCCGTCATCAGAGCATGGGTAATGCATCCGGCCAAGGTGATTGGTGAAGAGGCACCACCAATCGGCAGAGTGCCGACGCCAACCGGAATACCTGCCCGAGCAGCGGTGATGATCTGGTCCGAGTGGATCCGCGCGAGATTGACCGGTAGCGGTGTGATCAGATGCAAGAAATACGGCTTGTCTCTAAGTGCGTCATGCGATCCGCGCAAGGCCGCGGCCATGTCGATCACCGCCTCAAGAGATGAAGGATGTTCGCAAAGGTATTCCAGCGGTTTGATGGTGTTTTCCATCATGCATGCAAATTCGTCGATTTCGCCGAACTGGTTCGACTCCTCGACGTTCTTAACGGCGATGCAAACCGCATCAACATGCGGAAGCTTGTCCGCAACTCTTGTGATGAGGGCAAGGTCCTCCCGTGTCGAAGGTCGGGGCTCGCCGGTTTCCATATCATAGACTGCAATACAGGTCATGCCAGGCATGAACCAAGTGTGATGGCAATCAATCGAGATGGGATTTTCCCCGTTGCGGTCCCATAAAGTGGTCGCGCGGGCAGCGGTTTCCAGCGCCCTGCGGGTCACGGTTTCTGGGATAGACACGATCCCATTACCTGAAAATTTACACCCGGCACTCCGCAGCAGACAGTCAGCTTCACCTCCTGCCTCAAACACTACGCCTGATGTGCCAAGCAGCTCGATAGCTGTGTTCACGATTTCATCAACCTGGGTTTGCGTAAGCGGCGTGTAGGCTGGTGTAGTCAGGGAATGCGGACCTTTGTTGGCGACGACATCAGTGGGCAATGGAGATCTTCTGCGGCTTCTGTTTCGGCGCATTTCTTACGTCCTCAAAGTTTGAGCAGTTACTCAAACTTGACGCACTGCAATCGTCTTGTCCAGCCGTCAAAACACATCTGCAGTAATTTTTTTATTTGAGCGCTCAAATAAAAAATGATAGTGATTCCCTTCAGAGGAAAGGAGATCCTTATGAAGGACGAAGTGCTGATTCACTCTGATCCCAGAGCCGGGCGCACCGGGCTGCCCGCCTGGAGCTATACCAACAAAGAGCTTCTGGAAGAAGAAAAGGAGCTTCTGTTCCGACGACACTGGCAGCTTGTTTGCCATGTGAGCGATGTGCCCGAAGCCGGCGATTTCATGGCTGCGGATTTCACTGGCGAACGTGCTCTGGTGGTCCGGGGGGCGGACGGTGAAGTTCGCGCCTTCCATAATCTTTGCCGACATCGTGGAAGCCGGGTCGTGGCTGAAAACAAGGGGCATTGCAAAAACGCTATCATCTGCCCGTTCCACGGCTGGGCCTTCAATCTGGACGGAACACTGCGCGGCGCTGCACGCCCCGAGACGTTACCGGATCTGGACCCAGTGAAGTGGGGATTAAAACCGGTCGAGATGGACATTTGGCACGGCTTTGTCTTTGTTCGCTTCAAGCCAGGACCGCAACCCAAGGTTTCAGAGGTGATGGCTCAGTTTGAAGAAGAGTTGATCCCTTACGGCCTGGCAGAGATTCTGCCGGACGGGAATGGGATCAGCGTCACGGAAATCGCTGCAAACTGGAAATGCGTTCGTGACGTGGACAACGAGGGCTACCATGTGCCGCTGGCACATCCAGGCCTGCATGATCTTTTTGGCAACAATTACGAAGATCAACCGTTCACCAATGGCGCCGCCCGGTCCTTTGGTGGCTTCCGCCCGGGTTCCGGGCGGATGTGGAGTGTGCGCAATTACAAGAAGTTGCTTCCGAGAGCCGAGGCTTTGGATGACGAACATCAGGCAGCCTGGCTCTATCTGGGGCTTTTCCCCAACCTGGTGTTCGGTATCTACCCGGATTCAGTGATCTTCTATCACGAGTTTCCGGTGGAAAACGGTCGTACTATTCAGCGCGCCGCCTGTTACAAACGGCCGGCAGAGAATCGGCAGCTGCGAGCTGCACGATATCTCAGCGGACGGATCGACCGGATCACCTCGAAAGAGGATGAGCAGCTTATCGAATGGTGCTGGGAGGCGGCCTTCTCCAGCGGCTATGATGGGGTAATCCTATCGGATCTGGAGCACGGCGTGCGCAGCTACCACGATGAGTTGCGCAAGCTGTTCCCGGTGCTGGACCATGATGAACCCGACTCGGGGCAATTGAAGACCCGGAATGCAGAGCTGCTTGCACAGCTGGGCAAGACATGAATACGGGCGCCGCCACGAACAGGGCGGCGCTCTTAATACCGGCCGGGAGGAGCCAGGAATGTTAACCGGAGAGAGGCGTCAGGGCCTCGCATTGATCAGCCCGACTTTACTCTATTCGCTACTGTTGCTGGCCGCTCCGCTGGTGATGGTGGTAACTTTTAGCTTCTGGACGCAGAATTACCTCGAGCTCGATACGACCTTAACATTGGACAATTACCGCGAAGCTTGGAGCAAACCGATCTACCGCACCTTGCTGCTCCGCTCACTAAAGATTTCGCTGATTGTCACAGTGGTAACCGTGACCCTTGCGTTTCCGATCGCGTACTACCTGTCCTTCCACGTCAAGCACCGCAAGGCGTTGTGGTTGTTTCTGATCACCGTACCCTTCTGGACCAGCTATCTGCTGCGGGTGTTTCTGTGGAAAGTGATCCTCGGATACAACGGCGTTTTGAATACCGCGCTCACCGGGATGGGCATCATAGACCAGCCGCTGACTTTCCTGTTGTACAACGCCAATGCGGTGGTGCTGACCCTGGCCCATGCCTGGGCGCCCTTCGCGATTCTGCCAATATTCGTAGCACTGGAGAAGATCGATCGCTCGCTGCTGGAAGCCGCCGAGGATTTGGGCGACGGACCGGTGCGTAGGTTCTTTCGGATCACACTGCCATTGGCAATGCCTGGCGTGGTAGCCTCTACCCTAATCGTACTGATCCCAACCATCGGAGATTTCATCACTCCGAAGTTGGTTGGCGGTACCGACGGGTTGATGATCGCGAACATGATCCAAATTCAATTCGGCAAGGCAAATAACGCGCCGCTGGGAGCGGCTCTGGCAATCTCTTCGATGCTGATCGTGGCTAGCATCAGCGCAGTGATCTTCTTTGCCGGCAAACGTTTTGGAGGCAAAGTGAAATGAACTCGGTTCGTAAAGGGCTTTCCCCCAAATGGCTGGTTTTCTACGCCGTTGCCTACATGGTTTTTCTCTACGCACCGGTCATCCTGTTGCCGATGTTCGCATTTAACGACGCCACAATCATTTCATTTCCACTGACCGGCTTTACCACCCAGTGGTTCGACGTGCTGTGGAAGACTGAGGCCCTGCACGGTGCGGTACGAAATTCGCTGGTTGTCGGCGTCACGTCAGCGGTGCTGAGCACCATCCTCGGCGCCTGCGCAGCACGGGCGGCAGCTCGCTACAGGTTCCCAGCCAAACGCGGTATTATGAGCTTCATCATGCTGCCACTTGTGCTGCCAGAGATCATCGTTGCAGTGGCCCTTTTGGTTCTTCTGATCCAGCTGGGCATGCCGTTGTCGCTGGCAACCGTCATATTGGGCCATGTACTGATCTGCACGCCCTTCGCCATCGCCATTCTGAACTCTGCATTTCAAGGGCTGGATCAAAGCTTGGAGGAAGCCTCGTACGACCTGGGTGAAAGCCGCTGGGGAACGTTCCGCCGCGTGGTTCTACCGTTGGTCATGCCCGGCATCGTGTCCAGTCTTCTGATCACTTTTACCATTTCGCTGGATGAATTCATTATCGCCTTTTTCCTGACCGGCACAGAAGTAACCCTGCCCGTCTATATCTGGAGCCAGCTGCGTTTTCCTACCAAGCTGCCGTCTGTAATGGCGCTCGGGACTATCTTGCTGACTCTGTCTGTCCTACTCCTGATCCTTGCCGAGTGGTTCCGCCGCCGTTCGGCTCGGAAACAAGGTATCGAAGCTTCAGCTACCGGAGGATTTGCCTGATATGGCTACCCCATCCCTAAAGCCCATCATCGACCTTACCGGCATCACCAAAAATTTTGGTAGCTTTGAGGCCTTAAAAGGCATTGATGCAACCATCTATGAGGGCGAGTTCTTTTCACTGCTGGGCCCTTCGGGCTGCGGCAAGACCACCTTACTGCGCATGATTGCCGGGTTTGAGACGCCAACGGATGGCACAATCGTTATTGCAGGCCAAGACATGGCGGGCGTCCCCGCCAACCGCCGCCCCACCAATATGGTGTTTCAATCCTATGCGATTTTCCCGCATCTCAGCGTGGCAGAAAACGTCGGCTATGGCTTGAAGACCCGCAAGATGCCCAAAGCTGAAATTGCCCGCGAAGTAGAGCAGGCGCTGAAAATGGTGGACCTTGGCGGGTTGGGTGATCGCGCTGCCCACGAGTTGTCCGGCGGTCAGCGTCAACGGGTTGCTCTGGCCCGGGCACTGGTGATGAAGCCGAAGGTCGTGTTGTTGGACGAGCCTTTGTCCGCGCTCGACAAAAAGCTGCGCGACCAAATGCAGGTGGAACTGCGCCAACTCCAGCAAAAGCTTGGTATTACTTTTATTCTGGTGACCCATGACCAGGAAGAGGCACTGACTATGTCCGACCGGATCGCCGTTATGTTCGAAGGCAGGATTGCACAGCAAGCCAGCCCGGAAGAGTTGTACCGCCGCCCGGTGGACAAGCGTGTTGCTTCGTTTATCGGAGTAATGAATTTCCTCGACGCCAAAGCCTCGGGGCGTATGAACGGTCATCTGGCGCTCGATATTCCGGCGCTTGGCAGTATCGAATTACCAACAGCGCAGATCCCCGAAGGAATGGACATTCAGAACCTGGATTCGATTGGCATCCGACCGGAGATGCTGACTATCCTCTTTGATGGCAGCGAACCGACCGAGCAGGTGGCCAGGGGGCAGGTAACTGGAACCGCCTATTATGGCGACATGACCTATTACAGCGTGCGCCTGCCCGGCCATACCGCGGACGTGACAATCTCAATGCGTAACACCGCAGGCCGTTCCATCGTTCCTCCCGGCAGCGAGGTTCCGGTGGGCTGGGGCGCTGACTCCATCGTGCTATTCCAGTGACCCAGGCTGCCTTGGCTGGTCGCCCGGAATAGCATCAAGTTATAGAAAACAAGGCGGCTTCAGAAACCAGCTTTAATCAGTTCGAATTCAGCGATCATCTTTTCGCGCAGGTCCGACGGCACCGGCGCTTGCCACAAGGTCTTGGCCCGCAGACTTTCGCTGCTTTCAAGCCCCATTGCCGCGAGGTCGTCCGCGTTCATGTCCGCCATGGCCTTTGCGTTGCCGTGTCCATAGCCCCAGCTGGACACAAGATAATTAGCGGTTCTAGGTTCCAACCAAGCGTTGATGAAGTCATAGAACTTATCTTCAGAGCCCGGCGCATTGGCTAGCTTCGCATAACCGCATACCCAGCTGGACGCGCCCTCTTCCGTGTCTCGCTTGATTGCGATTGGGTGGCCTTCATAGGTCATCGTCGAATATGTCTCGTTCCAGGCCCAGGCCAGATAAACCTCACCGCTTTGCATCAGCTGGGCCAGCGACGCGCCATCGGACCAGTAGGTGCGAACATTCTGGTGCACCGCGCGCAGGAAATCAGATGCTGCCTGAAACTGTTCGTCCGTGGCATTGGTCCAGTCTGTGACGCCAATGGCCAGAAAACCCAAAGCATAGGCATCATCCACATTGTCGCCAATCGAGATCCGCCCCTGATGCTTGGGATCTGCGAAGGCCTGCAGGGTCGCCACGTCCGCATCTTTCAGATGTTCAGTGTGATAGGTGACGGCAGTGTTGCCCCAATCCGCTGGAATGAAATAGCTCTGGCCGTCCTTGGTGTAGGCTTCAATGTCGCGGAAACTCGGCTCTAACTCGTTCCAGCGCTCAATGCGCGCAGTATCCAATGGGGCAAGCAACCCGGCCTCAATCCACTTTGGAACCGACTGTGAACAGGGATGGGCAACGTCTGCGTGGAAACCGGAACGCAGTTTCTGGAACGCTTCCTCCTCGTCACCGAAGAAAGCGAAGGTCGGCCCGTCCCCATGTTTTTCAATGTAAGCAGAGAAGAACTCAGGGTCTTCGTAACCGGCCCAGTCAAAAACGGTCAGTTCCGCATCGTCGGCCAATCCCGTACCTGCCTGAAGTGACAGGGCCATGCCAAGCGCAGTGGCTGTTTTCAAAAATTTCATGAAAGTCTCCCTGTTGCCGCGGCCCTGTTTTCCAGCCTTTTGCCTCCTCCGGCGCAGGTAGGACCGTGATAAGAAAAAGGTTAAGAGGGAATCTGACTTGACACAATAATTATTTGAGCGCTCAATCAAATTATGATGCAAAACCTGCATATCAAAGGGTAAATACTGATGCGCGATCCTCGCCACGACATCCTCTTCCAGCCGCTGAAAATCGGCCCCGTAGAGACGAAGAACCGTTTCTACCAAGTGCCGCACTGCGCGGGCATGGGATGGCGGCGCCCGCGCACCGTGGCGGCAATGCGGGGGATGAAGGCGGAAGGAGGTTGGGGGGTTGTGAATACCGAATTCTGCTCGATTCACCCAACTTCGGATAACGACTACTACCCCTATGCCGCACTGTGGGACGAGGATGATATTCGGGCCAACAAGTTGATGACCGACGCCGTGCATGAACATGGCGCGCTGGCCGGGGTGGAGTTGTGGATAGGCGGCGGTATGGTGACGAATTTCGGCACCCGGCTTGCCCCCCTTGGTATGCGCAACCGACCGCAGACGGATTCCACCGTGCTGCATCCGGGACAGGCGCGCAAAATTGATCGCGAGGACATCCGCAATATTCGCAAATGGCACCGCGAGGCTGCCTTAAGAGCGGTCGATGCCGGTTTCGACATCGTTTATGTCTATGCCACCCACGGCTACCTGCTGTCGGAATTCCTCGACCCGGTGAACAACACACGCACTGATGAATACGGCGGCAGCCTGAGGAATCGGGTTCGGCTGGTGCGCGAACTCATCGAGGAAACAAAAGAGGCCGTTGGTCACAAATGCGCCGTGGCCACCCGTTTCAGCGTCGGGCTGGACGATGCCGAGAGCTATGATGCCTTCGCCATGCTGGCGGACCTGCCAGACCTGTGGGACCTGGTGGTGCCCGACTACGGGGTTGAGATGGGGGTAAGCCGTTTCGTCAAGGAAGCGTCTTTTACGGATAATATCGCGCGAGCGAAATCTCTGACCTCCAAACCCGTTGTGGCGGTAGGGCGTTACACCTCGCCTGACACCATGGCGCAGGTGATCCGCCAGGGCGGGCAAGATCTGATCGGTGCGGCACGCCCGTCAATCGCTGACCCGTTCCTGCCAAAGAAGGTTGAAGAAGGCCGCAGCGAAGACATACGCGAGTGCATCGGTTGCAATATCTGCTACGCGCATGACTCGCTTGGTGTGCCACTGCGCTGCACCCAGAACCCGACCATGGGCGAGGAATGGCGCCAAGGCTGGCACCCCGAGAAAGCCGGGCGCAGCGAAAAACCTGAAAAAGTGCTGGTTGTCGGAGCAGGACCCGCCGGGCTGGAAGCCGCCCGGGTTCTAGGCGAGCGCGGCCATTCGGTAATGCTGGCCGAAGCAAGCCGCGTACTAGGAGGCCGCGTTACCCGTGAGTCCCGTTTGCCAGGGATGATTGAATGGGCCCGCGTATGCGACTGGCGCGTTGGGCAAATTGAAAAACTACCCAACGTGGAAATCTACCCGGAAAGCCCGCTGACAGCATCCGATGTGCTGGATCTTGGTGCCTCCCATGTGATCGCCGCAACAGGGGCGGTCTGGGCGACGGATACCATCGGGCGGCATTCCGATGCCGGTTTAGAGGAGGAGGCGCCCGGCATGGTCGTCTCGGCGGAAACAGTGCTGAAAGGTGAAACGCTGAATGCGGATCATGTGATGATCTATGATGACGATCACTACTACCTCGGCTCAGTTCTGGCCTTAAAGCTGCGCAAGGAAGGGCACAGGGTCACGCTGGTGACGCCCGCTGGCCGTCCCTGCGATTGGGGCCAATGGACGACCGAGGTCTACCAATCCAATACCGCCTTGATTGAGGCGGGGGTTGCCGTCGTACCCAACCGAATGCTGGTGGCTGCCCATAAGGGAGAGGCAGTCTTGTCCTGCATGTTCTCAGAGAGCCGCAGTTCTCATGCCTGCGATGCAATTATCCCGCTTACCCGCCGCCTGCCGGTGCTGGATCTCTATGATGGCCTAAAGGGTATGGGAGATGGATTACACGAGTCCGGCATCAAATCCGTAATCCGCATTGGCGACGCCGAAGCCCCCCATATCATAGCGGCCGCCGTGCAAAGCGGCTACCGCGCCGCGATGGACCTGGGACAGGAAGTTGATCTTGCCACGAAATACGGGCGTCGCGAACATACGGTGTAAGAACACACGCGCAATCGGACTTCCACAATAAGCGCCGCGGAAAGAATGCCTTCTATAGATGCAAACGTTGGATGGCGCTGTGCCTGCCGATCAGGTGAATAGTTTTCAGATGCCGAGTTGCAGCTGGTGCCAAGCATTTCCAGAACAATAGAACAATAAAGGCGGGTGCCGGAACCCGATGCACCCGCCAGTTCGGGAAAGGTGACTGGAGCCTCTGTCACCCCTACCCCAACCTTACACAGTCAGCTGCGCTTCCACCTGCTGAATGGCTCGTTCAAGAATGTCGAACATTTCGTCGATCTGCTCCAACGTGATGATCAACGGTGGCGAGAACACAGCCATGTTGATCAGCGGTCGCACGATCAGGCCCATCTTCTCGCAGGCGGCATCAATCATCGCGCCAAGCTTGCGCTCGGCTTCCAGATCCTCCGCCCGACATTCGATACATCCCAAAAGTCCCTCACCGCGAGCATCGCCGACGATTCCAAACGTCATAAGTTCGCGCAGGCGTGCTTGAAAATGCGGGGTGACGGCGCGGACATGCTCCAGGATACCTTCTCGCTCGATGATCTCGATATTCTTCAGCGCTGCGACGCAAGAGACCGGATGACCTGAGTAGGTGTATCCGTTTGTGTAGGAAGACGGTGTACCCAGGTGACTCATCTGTTCCATAACCCGGTCGGAAATGATGCATGCGCCCAAAGGCAGATACCCAGAGGTCAGACCCTTTGCGCAGGTGATCATGTCGGGCTGAATACCGAAAACTTCTTCGGAGGCAAACCAATGACCCAGCCGGCCGAAACCGGTCACCACCTCGTCGGAGATGTACAAGATATCGTTGGCGCGGCAGAGCTCCCAAGTCCGTTTGTGGTAGCCGGGAGCAGGCACAATGACACCTCCGGAGGAAAGAATCGGCTCGGCAATGAAGGCGCCAATGTTTTCCGCGCCAATCTCTGCAATAGCGGCAGCTAGGTCGGCGACTTTGTCATCGCACCAATCCTCGACGCTCATGTCCGCAGGGCGGCGATAGGGGTTAACGTCGGGCAGGAAATGCACCAGTCGCGTCTCGAAATCGAAATGGCTTTTGTCGCGCTCCTTGCCGGTCACCGAATGGGCCAGATAGGTCGAGCCGTGATAGCCCTTCTCGCGGGCAATGATCTTCTTCTTTTGTGGTTTGCCGCGGCGGTTGTTCATGTACTGCATCGTACGCAGCGCCGTATCCACCGCCGTCGAGCCACCGGTAGTAAAGAATACATTATTCAAATCTCCGGGTGCCATTTCGGCGATCTTCTTAGCCAGCATCGCCGATGGTTCAGTGGTGTTGGTGAACGGAGAAGTATAGGGTAGTTTAATGACCTGCGCGGCGATGGCATCGGCCATCTCCTGGCGGCCATAGCCGATCTGGGTGCACCACATGCCGCCGGGCCCGTCGATGTAGCGCTTTCCGGAGGCGTCCCAAAGGTGAATCCCCTCGGCAGTCTCCATCAGCATATTGTCGTATCCACGCCAGTCGTCCATTGCCATCCAAGGATGCAATTGATGGGTGCGATCCCACGTGTGCAGGGTGTTGGGGCTCGGTTCGTTGGACAACGTATTTGGTTTCATTTTGGTCATTGGAAGTACCTAATCCGATTCAGAACGGGCGTGGCGGAGTTGCTCGCGCACGGCTATTGATGAAAAAGGGGTTGTGTTCGATTGTGACCGGCACAAGGCGCTTGTCCCATTGGCCCTCTTCGTTGACGTAAACTTCTGCCCAGAGGTCATCCGTGATGCCCTCGCCGAAAGGCGCTTTGAACTCGGCCAGTGCTATGTTGCGCTTGGTCGTGGGGGACCATACGCCAGAGGTCACATGCCCCACCTCTTTCTTCTTCTTGTGATAGATCAGAGCGCCATCAGCGGGTTTGAACCCGCCAATATCGATCTTGCGCAGGTGATACCGCAGACCGGATTGCCGTTGCTTCAGTAATGCGCGGCGCCCATTGAAATGGCCCTTTGTGAAATCCACCATTTTATCGAAGCCCAACTCCAGCGGGCTACGGCCGCGCCCCAGGCGCATGGCAGTGTGAACAGGTTGGAAGTCGAAACCAGCGGCGATGAACCCTGCCTCGATCCGGCAGATTTTGAGCGCCTCGAAGCCGATCGCCTTCAACCCCCAATGGCAGCCTGCCGCCCACAACCGGTCCCACAAGTCCAACGCGTTGCCATTCGGAACCCACAGCTCATAACCGAGATCACCGGTAAACCCGGTGCGCGATACCCAGAGATCCGGTTCGACCTCGCGCCAATCGAAAGGCTTCATCTCTCCAACATCACCCAGACCTGCATCCTGCAACAGCGAGAACGACGTCGGCCCCTGTAAAGACAACGCCGCGGTGTTCTGGCTCTCGTCTGCGATTTCGACGTCCAATCCCCAGGCGGTGTCGAGAAGCCATGTATACATCGGCTCCTGGCAGCAAAGGCGGAAATCTGTTTCGGAGTAGCGGAACAATGTGCCATCGTCGATCACCATGCCCTCTTCATCGCACCATAGAACATAGCCGACCCGTCCATCGCGCAGCTTGGCGACGTCGCGGGTCACCAGCCGGTTCACGACCTCCAACGCATCCGGTCCTGTAATGCGGTATTTGTGCATCGGCGAAATATCAAACAGGGTTGTCTGGTTGCGGATGGCGAAATATTCGAACTCCACCGTGTCCAATGTCGCGGCCGAAACGTAGCCTGCCCAATTGGTCCAACTCTTAGCAGTGCTGAGCGCCTCCAGCCGCGGCTGGAACGGAGTTTCGATCAGGCCGATGGGAACATGTTTGGTCATCAGAGTACCCCGTCCTTCAATAGCTGCATTGCGCTGTTACGGCCGGCCAAACCGGTCACGTCTCCGCCCGGGTGGGCGCCTGCACCACATAGGTAGTAGCCTTCGGGTCCAAACCGGTAATGCGCCATTCCGTTGGCGGGCCGCACCGTTAGAATCTGGTCGATGCCCATCTCAGCATGATGCCAATGCCCACCCGGCGCCCCTGTTCGCGCTTCAATACAGGCAGGGCTGAGGGCTTGCGTCTCTATGACCAGACCTCCGATACCGGGTGCGTATTTCTCAAGCGTTGCAATTGTGACGTTTGACAGTTTCTCACGAGCTGCCTCATCCCAGCCGCCGTCCAGACCGTAGGGAACAGAACTGACCACGGCAGAAATCACATGCCGACCGTCTTTGGCCAGCGTCGGGTCTGTCAGGTTGGGAATGATCGCCTCAATAACAGGCGCTTTCGGCATCTCGCCGTATTTAGCCGGGTTGAAGGCACGTTCTACATAAGTTGCACTCGGGGCGATCAGCAGCCGGCTCGCCGCAAGGTCGGGATTGAGACCTGTGAACTCCGGCGTACCGCTAAGCACCAGATTGACCTTGGCCGCCGAGCCTTTGCAGCGCTGGTTGCGCATTCGCCGGACTGCTTCGACGTCGTAATGTTTTGTGCCTGTGAGCATCATTGCGGGCATTGGGCCCGTATTGCTCAAAACTGCTCGGGCGGAGATTTGGGTGCCGTCCTCCAGCACCACGCCCGCTGCATGATCGTTTTCAACCAACACCCGGGCCACGCCGTTGCCAGTAAGGATTTCCGCCCCGGCAGCGCGAGCCGCAGTCTCAAACGCAGCGGAAACTGCGCCCATTCCACCCACTGGCAGCTGCGCACCGCCGCCCTGCCCCAAGCGGTACATTAAGGTAAAGACAGTCCCAGGTGAGCGCGGGCCTGCATAAGCGCCGCGCACCGCATCTGCTGCCAGCGCGCCAGCCAGCGGGCTGTCCTCAAGATCATCCAAAATCAAGTCATAAGCGTTGGACAGGAGAACGCGGAGAAACTCGCGCATGTCCTTCTTGCCCATCCGCTTTAGATCCAGCCCCAGTTTGGCCAATCCGCCAAGTTCGGTGAGCATATCCAGGCTGTTCAAGCCGCCTTCAAGCGACGGAGGGGTTTTCGTAGAAAGCTGGCCCAGCAAACGCGCAAACAGGGTCAAACGGCGCATCAATTCGGCAAAAGGCGCGGCTTCGGGATGAGGTCGACCGTCTGCCAATTCAGCCTTGCCATCACGGATGATCGCATGGTTACCGTCTTCTGATAGCGACACTGAAGCCAGCTTGCGCAATTCCAAGGGAGCACGTGCTGTCCCGAGACCCAACTCTTTAGTCACTTTAGGGTGTAAGTTGTAAAGCAGATGCGCGATCTCCGGCACCTGAGTCCCGCCTGCAAGTGTGGTGTTGCGCGCCATACCGCCTGCGGTCTCGTTCCTTTCGATCACGCAAACCGATTTGCCCTTACGGGCCAGCGTCGCAGCTGCGGCCAGCCCGTTATGACCCGCGCCAATGACAACCGCATCATAGGTAGGTGTCGTCATCATATACTCCTCAGGCTGCGTAGCTGTTCATTGCGTTGCTTTTGCCAATGTTGCGCAGGATTTCTTTGGCAGCATTGGCACCCGGAGCCGCCATCACACCGCCGCCTGGGTGGGCTGAGGATCCGACTATGTACATGCCATCAATAGGCGTATCGTATTGTGCGTAACCGGGGACCGGACGGTTGAAGAGCAGCTGGTCGAAGGTCAGTTCGCCCTGAAAGATGTTGCCTTCGGTAAGACCAACCTCCTGCTCGATATCCCAAGGGGTGCGGATTTCAGCATGTAAAGTCTTGCTGCGGATGTCGGGGCAGGCCTGTTCCAGTTTGTCGAAGACACAATCCGCAAAGGCGCCGCGGGTCTGGCCATTCCAGTTGGTTCCGGCGCGCACGCCGCCCACTTCCAGATCGTAGGGCGCGTATTGTACGAAGACGGTCATCATGTGCTTGCCCGGCGGGGCCATTGTCGGGTCGATCTGGCTGGGGATCAGCATGTCGAAATAAGGGTTTTGCGACCAGCGCCCCTCTTTCCAATCGTCATAGGCGCGTTCCAGTTCGTTCAGGCTTTCGGCGCAATGGAGATCGCCGCGCAAGAAAGGCGCACTCTTGGGTGCGGCAGGAAACTCGGGCAAGGCATCCAGTGCAATGTTCAACTTGCCCGACGAGCCGCGAATCTTGAACCTTTTGACCGCCTTCAAAAAATCTTGGGGTAAATGCTGCTGCTCGGTATGCTCCAGGAAAGTTCGCTTCACATCCATATTGGAGGCGACTAAGGGCGCGCGGTATTCATCGCCATTTTCCAACACGACCCCTGTGACCCTGCCATTGGAAACCAAAAAGCGGTCGACGCCAGAGCCGGTTACGATAGTGCCGCCTGCTTCCTCAAAACAGGCTCCAAGCGCGTTGGAGATTGCACCCATGCCGCCACGGGCAAAGCCCCAAGCCCCAATCGCGCCATCCACGTCGCCCATGTAGTGGTGTAGCAGAACATAAGCTGTGCCGGGCGAATAGACACCTAGGCCCGTACCTATGATCCCCGCCCCGGCTATGTGCGCCTTGATCAGGTCATTCTCGAAATGTTCATCTAGGAAGTCGCCGATCGACATCGACCAAAAGCGCAGGGTCTCGCCCAGCTCCTTCTTGCCCAGCCCATGCGCCTGTTTGATCAGAAACAGCAGCTCGCCGATGTCGCGCGGCTTTAACGAGGTGGGATCTGGTGCGTTTCGCAACAGAAAAGGCCGGATGAAGCGGCATTGGCGTATCACTGTCTGGCTGAACCGGTCATAGGCATCCGCGTCATGCGTACTGTGGCGGCTTATTTCCCGGCGCAGCGCGTCATGGTCGGACATATAGGCAAAGTAGTCGCCGTCCCGGTTAAAGCTGGCACCACCTTCGTAGGGGATCACCTGAAGCCCATATTTTGGCAGTTCCAAGTCGCGCACAATTTCGCGGCGTAGCAGCGAACAGACATAGGAGCAGTTGGAATAGGTCCAACCTTCATGCAGCGACCGGCTCACAGCTGCACCGCCGATCCAATCGTTCTTTTCCACAACCAGAACCCTCAGCCCTGCCTTTGCCAAGTAGCAGGCCGTAGTCAGGCCATTGTGCCCTGCCCCTGCGACGATTGCGTCATATCTGTCGTGCTGCCCCATGAACTTCTCCTGGCTCGACCTTCGTCAGGTGGAGCGTAGAGGAGAAGATATTTTTCGTAAAGTTTTTTTGAGCGCTCAAATAAAAATAAGTGGGCTGACAGGAACAGAGAATTGTGGAACAAGGGAAAAAGTTGAAGTTTGGTTTGGATTTCTCATGGTGGCATCTAAGGGCAGCGGCAGGAAGCCGCGCAAGGAACGCAAGGAAAACGCCGACATGCGACGGCGTCAGATTCTCGATGCGACTCTTAAGTCGATTGTGATTAACGGGCTCGCCAAGACAACGCTGGCGACAGTAGCCAACGAGGCCGGGCTGTCTCAAGGCGTGGCAGTCTTCTATTTCAAGTCCAAGACCGGGATTCTTACCGAAGCACTGCGGGATCAGTACCAAACCTACGAGGCCCACTGGGTGGCGGCGTTGGGCAAGGCACCAGAAGACCCCGCGACCCGGTTGCGCACAATCATCGAGGCGGATTTTAGCCCCAAGATCTGCAACTCCAATGCACTCGCCATCTGGTTTGCCTTCTTCGGGGAACAGAATTTTGTTCCACAATATGCTGAAATCAACCGCGAATTTGAGGACAAACGGTCCAAGATGCTCAGCGAGATCTGCCATCAGCTGGTGCCGGAAGACCCTGACAAGGCCAGTTTAGCTGGGGGCTGGATCGATACGCTGACTGACGGTTACTGGCAGAAACTGCATCTGTTCCCACACATCTACTCACGTGAAGGGGCGCTGACACAGACACTAAATTTCCTTCAAACGCTATTCCCTAACCATGCGGAAGCATTCCAAACAAAGATTGGGAAGTAGACCAATCAGCAGCCCTGCAAACTTCTTAGACTACTCTAAGGGCAGCCGAAGAATATGCAGCTTTTACTTTCAAGCTGATCATTCGATCAGCCTCTCTTCGGATAATGCAATCAAACTTGTCTCTTGGACTTTGCTCAACAAAGACTACGGCGTAATCGCTATCCTCTTAGAAGTGATACAGCACGCTCTGCATGTTTTCGCTATAGCGATGGTGAGAATGGGAACGTGTCGCATGATTTGCTCGCAATGAACCGCAACGTTATTGCAGCGCCATCTGCCACTTAAGTGCAATGGTCGGCTTCCAATGCCCATATTTTGTTGTATTCAAGACAGTGATCCGAAGTTCGTTGCACCTGAGTACTTGCCGAACGCCAACGCGCTGGCAGCTTTATGCAAGAGCTCCGGACTATAGCGATGCTGACAATGGGAAAATGCGGCGGAAAAAAACCAAACAGCTAAGATGTTTAGCCGTTTGATAGCAACCCATTCTAACTCGGTCTATCTATCCGGGCGGAAAAACAGCTGTCTTTTTTACCGTTCCATAGACAAAGCTGGTGTCGATCGAGGCTATCCCACCGATCGGATGAATTCGGTGGCGAATAAACTCCTCGTAAGCCTCAAGGTCCGACACCAAAACCCGCAACTGATAGTCCATTGCCCCGGTCAGCACGTGGCATTCAAGAACTTCATCAATCATCCGAACACGTTTTTCAAAGTTCTGAACGTCCGTTTCATTGTGTCGCTCTAACCGGATACGCACGAAGACGGTAATGGCCATCCCATACGCGGCAGCGTCAACGTCGGCGCTGTATCCCTTTATCACTCCGTTGGCTTCAAGGTTTTTGACCCGGCGCAAACACGGTGACGGGGACAGGTTCACCTCGTCGGCAAGATCCTGGTTCGTCATGCGCCCGTCACGCTGCAGAGCTCGAATGATCTGCCTGTCCTTAGCGTCCATTTCACCCTCTTGCTTAGCAGATTATGCTAATTTTCATTACCACATTGGTATTTTTCGCAACCAATAGCTCAAAGTAAAGGCGCAAACTGGCTTCAAACTGAATCAGGAGCTTGTAATGACCCGTTCAACCGGATTTGCCACCCGCGCCATTCACCATGCTTACAATCCTCTGGAAAATGACGGCGCGCTGACACCACCGCTACATTTGACGTCCACGTTTACGTTCGAAACCGCAGAAGCTGGTGGAGAGTTGTTCGCCGGTGAGCGTGAAGGTCATATCTACAGCCGTATTTCAAACCCCACATGCGACCTTCTTGAACAACGTATTGCCGTACTTGAGGGAGCCGAGGCTGGACTAGCTCTCTCAAGCGGCATGGGGGCGATCACGGCAGTGCTTTGGACCCTGCTGTCGCCGGGGGACGAAGTCATCGTGGACAAAACGCTCTATGGCTGCACCTTCGCCTTCCTGCGTCATGGTTTGGCGAAGTGGGGGGTCACGATCACACATGTCGACATGACAGACCCTGAGAACCTGAAAGCGGCCGTTTCCGACAAGACCCGCGTTGTCTATTTTGAAACTCCGGCCAATCCGAACATGCGCTTGGTGGACATCGCCGCCAGCGCCGAAATTGCGCACTCGGTCAGTGCAACAGTCGTAGTCGACAACACCTATGCCAGCCCGTATCTGACCCGCCCGATTGAACTTGGGGCAGATATCGTTCTGCACTCCGCTACTAAATACCTCGGCGGGCATGGTGATGTGGTCGCGGGTCTTGTTGTAGGAACCGCTGAACAGATTGCTGAGATCCGCCTTGTTGGGATGAAAGACATGACCGGCGCGGTAATGGCCCCTTTCAACGCGATGCTGATCCTGCGTGGTCTGAAGACACTGAACCTGCGTCTGGATCGTCACTGTGCGTCCGCCATGGTCGTCGCGGACTTCCTCGAAGCACATCCCGCCGTCGGCGAAGTTTACTTCCCCGGGCTTGAGAGTTTCGCCCAGCATGATGTCGCGCAGCGTCAGATGTCCCAACCCGGCGCCATGATAGCGTTTGAAATCAAGTCCGGCCTGTCCGGTGGGATCGATTTCATGAACCGCTTGAACATGATCCAGCGCGCGGTGTCCTTGGGCGACGCGGAAACCCTGATCCAGCACCCCGCATCCATGACCCATTCGACGTATACCCCGGAAGAGCGGGCCGAGCATGGGATCAGCGATGGCCTGATCCGTCTGTCCGTCGGGCTGGAGGATGTCGAAGATATCCTTGCAGACCTGGAGCAAGCCTTGCCCTACCCTGCCCGCAGCGCCGCCTGAACCCGGAGACAGTCATGCACATTGATCCCACCCAACTGAAGATTGTGGAACAGCGCCTGCTCTGGTTGTCTCATTGGATGATTCACCATGCCAACCATGTTCGACCGAAGGTGGATGGGATCAAGATCGGTGGCCATCAGGCTTCGTCTGCTTCGATGGTCTCGATCATGACCGCGCTCTATTTCTCGGCCTTGCGTCCAGAAGACCGGGTTGCAGTCAAACCCCATGCCTCGCCAGTTTTTCACGCGATGCAGTATCTCATGGGCAATCAAACACGTGAGAAGATGGAGAGTTTTCGCGGATTCGGGGGGGTGCAAAGTTATCCCAGCCGGACCAAGGATATCGACGATGTTGATTTCTCGACCGGGTCGGTGGGTCTGGGTGTTGCGATCACCTCGTTTGCCTCGATCATTCAAGACTACATCAAGGCCAAAAGCTGGGGCTCAGATGCGCCAATGGGACGTATGGTAGCCCTCGTGGGCGATGCCGAACTGGATGAAGGAAACGTTTACGAGGCGTTGCAGGAAGGCTGGAAGAACGACCTGCGAAACACGTGGTGGATCATCGACTACAACCGACAGTCACTGGACGGTATCGTCCGGGAAGGGCTGTTCGAACGGATCGAGAAAATCTTCGATGCGTTCGGTTGGGATGTCGTGCGTGTAAAGTATGGGGTTCTGCAACGCGCGGCCTTTGAAGAGCCCGGCGGCAACCGCCTGCGTGATTGGATCGACGCTTGCCCCAACCAGGACTACTCTGCTTTGACTTTCATGGGTGGCGCGAACTGGCGTCAGCGTCTCTTGGACGATCTGGGGGATCAGGGAGACGTGACCGCCCTGATCGAAAGGCGCACGGACGCGGAACTTGCTGCCCTGATGGAAAACCTTGGTGGCAACTGCGTCGAGACGATGGCCCAGACATTTGCCGCCATCGATCATGATCGCCCAACATGTTTTCTGGCCTATACCGTCAAAGGATGGGGCACCCCCATTGCGGGCCACAAGGACAATCACGGCGGGCTGATGAACAATAGCCAGTTTGCTGCGTGGCAGTCGCATATGGGAGTGCCGGAAGGCGAAGAATGGGAGCCGCTTGCGACAGTGCGGGACCCAGACACGTACAAGGGTTTTCTTGCCAACACGCCATTTTTTGCCAAAGGTACGCGCCGCTATTTTGATGACAAGTTGTATGTGCCTCCAATAGGGATCGACACCAGTCGCGAAATCTCGACCCAGATGGCGTTTGGCAAGATTCTTGACGATCTGTCAAAAGGCGACAGCCCATTGGCCGGACGCATAGTGACGACTTCCCCAGATGTGACAGGCACAACAAGCCTTGGTCCTTGGGTGAACAGGCGCAAACTGTTTGCCCGTTCCGAACAATCTGACGCCTTCATAGAACACCGCATCCCATCAACCGCAAAATGGGAGTTCACGCCGGAAGGGCAGCATATCGAGCTTGGTATCGCCGAAATGAATCTCATGTTGCTTCTGGGAGCGGCGGGTCTATCGCATTCCCTGTTCGGCAAGCGACTGATCCCGATTGGCACCGTTTACGATCCTTTTGTCAGCCGCGGCCTCGATGCTCTGAATTACGCCTGTTATCAGGACGCACGCTTTATGCTGGTTGGCACACCATCGGGCGTCACCCTCGCACCCGAAGGTGGAGCACACCAATCCGTTGGAACGCCGCTCATCGGGATGAGCCAGGACGGGTTGGCCGCTTTTGAACCCGCCTTTGCCGACGAGCTGGCGGTGATCATGGAGTGGGCCTTTGATTACATGCAGCGCGACGGCGAAGGGCAACCGGACGAGCGCACCTGGCTTCGCGATGAAACCGGAGGGTCCGTCTATCTGCGGCTGACCACCAATCCAATCGAACAGCCCGGCAAGCGCGTAGACGACGAATTTCGCCAAGGGGCCATCGATGGCGCTTATTGGTTACGAAAACCAGGACCCAATTGCGAAGTTGTTGTCGCCTATCAAGGGGCCGTCGCGCCAGAGGCAATCAAAGCCGCCGGCATGATTGGCGAGGGCCGTCGTGATATAGGTGTTTTGGCCGTGACATCGGCAGATCGCTTGAATGCCGGGTGGACCGCCGCTCAACGAGCGCGTTCTCGCGGTACCCGGTCGGCACGCTCTCACATCGAAACCCTGATGTCCGACCTTCCGCCACATTGCAAGCTCGTCACCGTTATCGATGGCCATCCTGCAACTCTATCCTGGCTGGGGGCTGTGCTTGGACATCAGACCATTCCTTTGGGCGTCGAGCATTTTGGTCAGACCGGAACGATCGGCGATCTATATCGCCACCATTGCATTGACGCAGACGCCATTCTGGAGAAAGTGAATGGCCTGACCCATGGCAGGGCGCTTCACCGTGCATAAGTGGGCTGGACCTGGACAATAATGTAGCGAACAAACTAGCACTGATCATAGACCAAGATAACTATCCGGCCATGTAGACAGTGCTCTTAGGTTCAATGAACCTACCGGACCTGAACTTGGCTGGTTTGATTGGAGATGACGCCCGAAAAACAGGGCTCCTTTGACTAAAAATAAATAACTTGGCCCTCTGCACCGGTCTTCGGGAGGCAGCGGTGGGAGGCTCGAAACCTCTCACTCCGACCAAAAAAACAAGGTGTCGAATGTAGAGATATTCTGCCTTATGACCAATTAAATTACCTTTCCGCCAAAAAAGTTACCTCTGGTGGTGAATGTCACACAAGCCTGGTCCAACCGTCATAATTGGGCCTAAAACACATGAACGTTCAGCTTCAGAAGGAACACAAAACTAAACGCTGCTACTTCAATGAAGTTTGACCCTGGGCTGCGGGTCTGTACGATGACGCGGTGCAGAAAACGTCGACTATCAGCCTTTATCTGCCGACTATCATGCTTCAACCGGAGCAAAGCGTGCCGCAGTGCATCCGCCGAACCTGTCATTCGCTGCTCGAACAAATTCATCGAATGAACGAATTCAAAAATCGCGGACAAAACTGATTTTATTGGGCGGTCGCGACGAGGCAGCCCCGTAGTTTAAGCGTGGAGCGGCTCTCGAGGGTCATGTCGAGAACCAGCTCGCGCAAGAAACCGTTTTAGCTGGCTGCTTCTTGGGACAAAGCTTCCAGCAGTGTGCCCAAGTTATGCTGGAACATTGCCAAGTAGCTGGTCGCCGGGCCACCACGCTCGGACAGGGCGTCCGAAAACAGACGGCCGCCGATCTCGATGCCGGTTTCGTCCGAAATCTGTTGAACCAGAGCGGGGCTGGTAATGTTTTCAACAAACAGCGCCGCCGCGCCCTCGGCTTTCAGCTGGTCGATTAGAACAGCAAGCTCTCGCGCCGAAGGTTCTGCTTCGGTGTCGATACCGACGGGTGCCAGGAAGTTCATTTCGTACGCATCTGCAAGATAGCCGAACGCGTCATGTGCCGTCACCACAGTGCGGCGATCTGCGGGTAGGTCAGCCAGCTTGGCTTTGGTTTCCGCATCCAGTGCTTCCAACTCGGCAATAAAGGCATTGGCGTTGGCGGCGATCTGGTCGGCGTGTTCGGGCAGTGCTTCTTTCATCGCATTCGCCACGTTGGTTACGTAAACCACACCATTCGACAGAGAGTTCCAGGCATGAGGATCGATTTCACCATCGACTTTGACCAGGATGACGCCCTCGGTTGCGACATGCACGGTAGCCTCAGTACCAGACTCCGAGATCAGAGTGTCGGACCAAGTCTCAAAACCCAGACCGTTGACAAAGATGATGTCCGCTTCGGCGACGGCCTTCGCGTCGGCGACCGACGGCTGGTAGACATGCGCGTCGGCGTCGGGACCCACGATGGTCGTCACAGTGGCCAGATCACCGACAACCTCTTCGACCATGTCACCAAGGATCGAGAAGCTGGCGACAATTTTCACATCGTTTTCACCAGCCACAGCCGGAAACGTTGCCAAGGCAAGGGAGGCCGAGGTGACACCAGCATAGAGGGATTTCGTAAGAGTCATTGTGCTCTCTCTTCTTGTGGAACTTGCGCAACGGTGAGGTCTTTTGAAACGGACGGTTTGCGCAGCCGTCCGCCAAAACCAAGCGGGCCGAATATGGCCGAGAACAGGAAAAAAGCACCTGCAACCAGCACGATGGCCGGACCCGAAGGCGTGTCGGGGAACAGGTAGGACAGGGTCAGACCGATCCAGCAGCTGGACAAGGCGAAGATGAAACCCAGAACCAGCTGGGCGGTGATCGTACTGGCCCAATAACGGGCCGCAGTCGCGGGCAGGATCATCAGGCCAACGGCCATCAGCGTACCCAGTGTTTTGAATGCGGCCAGCAGGTTCAGAACCAGCAACAGCATGAAACCCTGATCGACCAACCAGGGGCGGCGGGTCTGGGTCTCAAAAAACACCGGATCGCAGGTGCTGACTATCAGGGGGCGCAACAGAAAAGCGAACGCCACCAGCGTCACCGTCGCGACGCCACCCACAAGCAGCATCGAGGCATCGTCGATCCCAAGGATCGAGCCAAAGAGAAAGCTTTTCAGTGGAACGGCGGACCCGGCGGCGGAAAGGATGAAAATGCCCACCGCCAGCGCGATCAAGTAGAGCGATGCAAGGCTGGCATCACTGCGCAAAATGGTTCGTCGGGCCAGCAACGCTGTCAGGATGGCAACACCGACCCCGGCAATCAATCCTCCAATCAGCAGGGACATGACTGACAGCCCCGCAGTCACAAAGCCAATGACGATACCGGGCGTGATCGCATGGGCCATGGCCTCACCCGCAAGCGACAATCGGCGCAGGACAAGGAACGCCCCTACCGGCGCGACAGAGGCTGACAGGACCGTGGTTGCCACAAATGCACGGCGCATGAAGGCAAAGCTCCACATTTCAGTGAGGAGTTCAAACATGCGCGGTCTCCGCTGTGGATGGGTTGCTTCGGAACATCCAGGATGCTTGGCTTTCGGACAGGTATCCCTGCGCGACCAGCCTGTCGGGGGTCAGGACATCGTTCACCGTGCCATGGGTGGCTTCCTGACCGCCCAGCAGCAGGGTATGGCTGCAGTGATCCAGAACCGATGACAGATCATGCACCACCAGCACTACGGCACGACCTTCGTCGCGCCAGCGGCGGATGATCGACAGAAGATGCGCCTCAGTACTTTGGTCTACGGCGGCAAAGGGTTCGTCTAGCAGGATCAACGGGGCGTCCTGCATAATGACCCGCGCAAACAAAGCACGCTGAAGTTGACCACCCGACAGCATGTGTAGGGGGCGGTCGGCAATATCCAGTACACCGGCCTCGTCCAGCGCTGCCATCATCCGGTCGCGTGCGGCACTGTCCAGCCCCGAGCGGAAACCAAACCCACGCCACGCGCCCATCGCGGCCAGATCGCGCACGCGAATGGGAAAACGTCGGTCGAACTCGGTCATTTGCGCCAGATAGCCGATTTCCGCTGGGCGGCCCTTGGGCCAGTTCAGATTGCCCGAGAGCGGATCCATGAGCCCCAGCAGCATTTTGACAAAGGTGCTTTTGCCCGACCCGTTGGCCCCCAGAACGGCCAGAGTTGTGCCAGCGTCGATATCCATGGACAGGCGCCGGAACAATGTCAGGTCGCGGTAACCAAGAGTAAGATCGCGGATTTGAAGAACGGTCGACATCAGATCACCGAAATAATTGCCAGCCACAGCAAGGCGGACAGGGCCAAAGCGCCTGCAACCAACACCGGTATGCTGAACTCGGTCAGGCAGCGGCCCCGCTGCGAAACGGCGTCAGAATCCGCCGCGCGCCGGGTCATCGGGTTTCTCCCGCGTCTAAAGCGGAAGCTTTGCTGAAAAACACTGGTGAGGGGACGATGACCCCGTAGATTGTGCAGGGTCGGGCTTCAGATTTCTGCAATGACAACAGCATCGCCTCCTCCGTTTGCGCGGGGGCGAAGCGAGTGCAAGTCTTTCGGCGGCTAAGGCCGCTTGAAACATTGTCATCTCCCTCTGGGACACCCCGCCCAGGTTTATTCATTGTCGGATGGCAGGTCTCCTGACTTGCGGGTCAACGCTATCCCGATCCTTCCCAGGCGAATGCCCAGTGGACGATCTCGGGTCGCTCACCGCCTACAGTTGCGGGGGCAGTCACGGATTTGGCCTCTTTAGCAGGGACCGCACCGTATTCCCTTTTATCCCGGATCGCACAAAGCGGCCGGGAACCATCGCAGGCACCAAACACGAATCAAGTTGATTCTCCAAGCGCTCAATTTGGCGTTGAAAGCAAAAAGGAGTTGGGGGCTGCACAACATTGGACAAATCTCTGTCGCTCCGATTTGACGCCTCAGTCTAAGATCGATCACATTGCAGCCGTTCTAGTTGCGACTGCGGCAGACGACTTTCCTAAGGTACCGGAACAGTCGCAGTGAAAAAATTAATGGGCGGCACCTTTGATAGAGTGAACCGGAACCGTTCTCAAGCAAGCAGCTTTGATGCCTTGGATGGCATAAAGCTGCCGTCAACCGCACTGCTTGAATTGACGCGTGATCAACTGCTGCGGCTCAGCCTTCCCAATAGCGCACAAAATAGAACACAGCTAATCGACAACTTGCGGGCGAGCGGAACTAAGATCACTCCTGAGAATGTGGTGGCCATCCAGAAACTAACCGACGGTCGGACAGTTCGGTTGGAGACAGTTAACGGCGCTGCGGAATCGCGACACATTAACCGACATGCTGATGAGTTTTCTCAGAAGGGTGTTTCCCAAGACCAAATCCCGATGCAGTATTCTCCGCACTTCAACTAGAAAAAATTGTCGGTTATCAGGGTTCTGGAACTGGTCGTCCGATCTACGCCCGACACCACATCCTGCACCAAAGCCAGATCCGTGATCGAACGGGCAAGCGCGCCGCAATGGTTGTAACGGTCGAAATTTGCGGGAGGACCGTCGGGGTTGCGCCCGTGCGGTGGCTTGAACCCCACAATCCCACAACAGCTGGCCGGAATAAGGATCGACCGGCCGATATCCGTTCCGGTTGCAATTGGTGCGAAACCCGCCGCCAGCCCTGACCCTGATCCGCCCGACGATCCTCCGGTTCCATAGTCAGGATTGAACGGGTTGACTGTATTGCCCCAGGTCCGACTGCGACACACGCCCGAAATGCAGAACTCTGGCACCGATGTACGAGCCAGAATGATCGCGCCAGCATCCTGCAAGCGTTCGACCATCGGGTCCGACATCTCGTCAGGCGCGACATCCATGTGCAGAAGGGACCCATGCGTCGTGCGTTTGCCTTTTACACGCTGGGCATCTTTGACCAGCACCGGGATGCCCAGAAACGCTCCGCTGGCCGAACCATCCGCATAGGCCGCGTCGGCAACAAGTGCCTGCTGCCGCGCCTCATCGAAATAGGTGTCGGTCAGGGCATTGATCACCGGATTGACCTGCTCGATCCGGGAAATCAAAGCCTGAAGCAGATCACTGGGTTTCAGGAGGCCCGCGCGAAACGCAGCAAGCGCTTGGGTCGCTGTCATCTAACACAGATCGAGGTCAACGTTTGGTTTGGGCGCTGCGTTATCCATGCCGCTTACCTTGTTTTCAGGCGGCAGCGTCCAGTTTCACACCAAGGCGTGCTTGGATCTGCTGGCTGAATCCTTGCGTGATGCGGTCGGCGATCATGGCTATGATCGCCATGCCAATCCCCGCGGTCATGCCAACCCCGAAATCACCGTCCCCAAGGCCGATATAAATCTGCTGTCCCAGATCGTCGGTGCCCACCAGCGCGGTGATCACCAACATCGAAATGCCGAACATGATCGTCTGGTTCAGCCCCAGCATGATCGACGGCACGGCCAGCGGCAGTTTTACCTGCCACAACAATTGGCGGGGTGTTGTCCCGATGGCCGTCGCAGCCTCGATCACGTCATGGGGCAGATTGCGCAGACCGTGTTCGGTATAGCGGATCGCGGGGACGATCGCATAGACGATGATGGCCAGCAGTGCGGTGAATTCACCGATTTTGAACACCATCACAAAGGGGATGAGGATTACGAACAGCGGCATCGTCTGCAAGGTGTCGATCACCGGCCGAACAATGCGCGACACGGTGTCATTCTCGGACGCCCAGATGCCGATGGCGCTGCCGAACAGGAAAGACAGCAACACACCTACTCCGCAAAGGTAGAGGGAGACGACCGAAGGCTCCCATATTCCGGTCAGCAACAGGAATGCGACCCCGGCCAGCGCCCAAAGCGCAAGGTTCGTGCCCCCCGCCTGCCAGGCCAATGCGATGATGATCGCGCAAAGCGCAACCCATGCCAGACCGGACAGTCCCGAATACAGAACCAAGGCAAACAGGATCACCCAAAGAGCCTGCAGCAACCGCCCCTTGAAGGCCATATATCCCGCTACCGCTGCAACGATCAGTGCGTAGCCAACAGTTACAGCCGGGGTCATTGCGACGCCCCAGGTAAAGGGGCTGACAGCCTTAACCAGGCCGATTTTGATCGGCAGCATCAGGTAGAACAGCGCCGCCCGCTTGATTGCCTCAAGTACTGTCCGGAACTCGACGAAGACCCACTCAAGACCTGCATTCATCGCCGGGGCCGGGTTCAGGACCCATGCCTCGGGCCAGTCCTTGAGCGGTGAAAAGACAAAAGCCAGCAGCCAAGCCGCGCCAAATAGAACGGCGCAGGTTATCCAGCCTGTCGCTTTGCGTTGCGTCGAATTAGACTGTACCGCAAATCCCCATGTAATCCGGTCCAGCACCATCGCCATCAGCGCGATCACGATCCCGGCCAGCAGGCTTTCTCCGAACTGCGCTTTGCGCATGGTCGACAGCACTTCCCAACCAATATCGTTGGTGCCCCCGATGATCGAGGCGATGATGACCATCGACAGTGACGCCATTGTCGTCTGGTTCACACCCAGCAGGATTTGCCGCTGCGCGGTCGGTACCCGCACGCGCCAGAACAGTTGCGATGGGGTGGCGCCGCTCATGAGGCCGGACTCGATGACCTCATCCGGGACACCGCGCAGGCCGACGATGGTGTTGCGCACCATCGGCGGGAAGGCAAACAGGATCGAGGCGACCAGACCGACAGTTGTGCCAAAGCCGAACAGCAGCAGGATTGGTAGCAAGTAGGCAAAAGCGGGCACAGTCTGCATCAGGTCGAGGATCGGCATGATGATCCGATAGGCCCGCTCTGACATGAACCCCCATGTTCCCAGCGCAAAACCCAAGGCAACCGCCATTGGAATCGACACAACCACAAGCGCGAAAGAGTTCATCGATTGAGTCCAGAACCCAAACGTCACCATGTAAAGCAAGCTGGCAGCTGTGAAGATCGCCAGTCCCTTGCCCCCGGCCCGCAAGGCCAGAAAGACCCACAGAACGAACCAGGCCGCCCATGGCACCGCGTGCAGCACCGTCTTGGCCAGCAGGATCGGCCAGTCCAGCAGCCAGGATATGCCTTTGAAGAACCACCCGAATGTCACGACGAACCACCGCATCGCGGTATTCATCGGATCAGTAACTGGCAGGACCAGCGCATCGGGATAGGTCACCAGCGGCCCGAGATTCTTGGCAAACACAACGCAAACTGCCACCAGAACCGTGACCGCAAGCCAGACCACCAGCGATCTGTTCGAAGCTGCATCCATGACGTCAGTCCTTGACCGCAGAGGCGTCCGAGACACCGCTGGCCAAAGCGGCGATTACGTTCTGACTGGTCATGTGCACCAGCGCATTGTCGTCCCGGCGCACCGCGACGCCCGTGTCATGTGAGGCCAGATAGGGCAGCAGATCGGCCACGTTGGTCGAGGCCGGAACCTCTTTGATCCCAGCGGGCGGGCTGTCGTCCGAAGCGACATCGCCTGCGGTCAGGATAAGCTCCCAAGGGACGTCATTGGTGAATTCGCGCACATAGTCATCAACCGGGTTCAGGATCAGATCAACCGGGCGGCCGATCTGAACAACCGCACCGTCCTTCATGATCGCCATCCGGTCGGCGATGCGCAGTGCCTCAAGGAAATCGTGGGTGATGAAGACAATGGATTTGTGCAGTTCCTGCTGCAGCCGCAGGAATTCGTCCTGCATCTGGCGCCGGATCAGCGGGTCAAGCGCGCTGAAGGGTTCATCGAGGAACCAGACCTCGGGTTCCACGGCCAGCGACCGCGCAATGCCGACACGCTGCTGCTGACCGCCCGAAAGTTGGCTGGGGAAACTGGCTTCCCGGCCTTCCAGACCGACAAGCGAGATCACCCGCTCGGCGCGTTCCAGACGCTCTTTGTCGTCCAGACCCTGCAATTTCAGCGGAAACGCCACGTTTTCCAGAACATTCAGATGCGGCATCAGGCCAAAGCTCTGGAACACCATCCCCATCTTGTGCCGACGAATGTCGATCAGCTCTTTCGAGGACGCTTTCAGCAAGTCCTCTCCATCCAGCAGGATCTCTCCGGCGGTGGGTTCGACCAAGCGGGACAGGCACCGCACGATCGTGGACTTGCCCGAGCCTGACAGGCCCATGATCACGAAAATTTCGCCCGGCATGACGTCAAAGCTGACATCGGTCGAGGCGACGATGCCACCTCCCTCGCGAATGCGTTGCGCCAGCGCCGTGGCCTCATCGGGCCCCTGCCCGGCGACGTCGACGTTGCTGAGATGCTGATCCGCCCCCTTGCCGTAGAGCTTCCAGACATGTTTGCAGGACAGTTTCGGGGTGGTGGTCGGGGAAGATGTGGTCATTTCGGCAGCCTTGAAAAAGGTGGAGCACGCAAAAACATGCTCCACCGGAGTCAGTGGTGTTTATTGCTTTGCGGCTTCAACCCAAGGCTGCCAGACGTCTTGGTTTGCGCCCATCCATTCGGCCACGACCTCTTTCACTTCGCGCCCGTTCTGGTCCACTTCCAGGATAAGACCGTTCTGCACGTCGTTGGTCATACTCATCAGCTCGACCATTTTCATCGCATCCGGATAGCTCGAAGCGAAATCCTTGGCGACGATCTTGTCGACGGTCGCCTGCTGGAAGCCACAGGCCTCACCGCGTTTCTGGCTGGTCTCGTCACAGGTTCCGTGCGGCGTGTCCCATTCGACCCATTCAACCTCGGTATCCGCAAACACCCAATGCGGCTGCCACATCATCATCAGGATCGGCTGCTCTGCAGCCACAGCACTTTTTAGCTCGGCCAGCATCGCGCCTTCCGAGCCACCGGGCACCGGTTTGAACGGCAGGTCAATCAGTTCGACCAGATCGGCCGAACGGGTCCCCCAGTCCGCTGGATAGGTGATCAAACGGCCATCAGGAAAGGTGTCCGCGGCGGCAAAGGCCTGCGCGCAGTCATAGAGCGCCTCATAAGCAGGCAAACCCGGGCAGAGCTCAGCCATGTACGGAGGATAAATCCAGCCTTCCTGTGGCTCGAGCCCCAGTCCGCCGACAACGATAATGTCCCCGGCCTCAACGGCCTTGGGGTAGATATCGCCCACGTTGTTGGTCCACAGCTCGGGCTGATAATGCAGGCTGCCTTCGGCAATTGCGGCCAGCTGCGGCACGGCACCTGCGGTGACGTATTCGACCTCGTGGCCCAATTCTTCAAATAGCGCGCCCGCGAAATGGGCGGAGATATGTTGGCCGGTCCATTCGTTGACCGCGATCTTGATCGGATCGGCCAGCGCCGCACCCTGCATCAACATGAGCGTCGCGGAAGCCAGCAAAGCAGGCCTCAGTTTGTGTGAGAATTTCATGGTTAAACCTCCGTTGGTGCGTCGGCCGTTTTCGGCCTTTTGTGTCCGTTTCAAAAAAACAGTACAGTTGCAGGTATTTTGATGCATCAGACTGTTTTTTGTCAACAGTGTTTGTTTTTTGCCTTCTCGAATGGTACTTTCGTGTCCAATACGCTGAGCATGAAAGCGATCCTAACATGAGAAAGCAGTCCATCAAGAACATGCGTCGCAAGCAATTGACCGAGGCGGCCTTTGAAGTTCTCAAAGTTCATGGAATCTCCGGGACAACCTTCGACAAGGTCGCCAAAGAGGCCGGGTTATCCAAAGGCGTCGTGCAGCATTACTTTCCAGGTAAAGAAGCACTGTTCGAGGCTGTTTTGCGTGAATCCAACGCTGAAGCCCGCCGTTGTGTGACCGCGTTATTCGCGCATAGCGACACACCGGCGGAACGGCTATACGCAATCATTTACGGCAATTTTGCCCCGACGCTCTTTCAACACGAAATCTGCAATGCCTGGATTTTCCTGTGCGCGGAGGTGCCGCAAAACGCCAAATATCTACGCATACAGAATGTCATCCATTCGCGCATGCACAGCAATCTGATGGGCGCACTGCGCGGTATGGTTGAGCCTGCCTTGGCAGAACAGGTCGCCTTTAACCTGACGACGCTAATCGACGGGATCTGGATGCGGGCCGCGTTACAGGCTCGACCGATGTCTTCGACCGAAGCACTGTCTCATATGGAGTTTGCACTGAACCGGTTGTTCCGCGACACAGCAGTCGACTTCGCAGATCTGCAACCAGCGCGTGAAAAGATTGCGCAGATCAGCGATATCCTGTTCAAAGTTTGAAGCAAGACAACAAAGAGTTGCGGCATTTGCGCCGGTGACATTGACTCGATTTGGGCTGGTATCCGACACAGTTTGACGCTGTTTTTCGCGTAGACCTCGACCAGTATATTTCGGAGACAGGAATTTCCTGAAAAGTCATTTGAAACCCTGTTAGGGCGTCTTGATGCCGCGCCCAAAAACGGCACATTTGGGTAGGCTGTGATGCGACGTGCGATGGCGTTAAATCTGGACAGCCGAGCCTTGGAACTGGCTTTCTACACCCAGCCTGAGGATGTGAAGGCTGCCGATGACCGAACCTTGGTTTCACAGGTCTTTGCGGCCGCTGGCCTGACCAAGGACGCCGAATCTCGGAGTCAGACCGGCGTTGCCGAGCATTTTCCATGGACCCGAGGAACAAGATCCACCTCAGGAACAAGAATCTGATGAGGCAGACGGCAATGCCGTCAGCCTGCAGGTGATTGACGGGCAACCCTCAGCCGAATCCGCAGAGGATAACAAGCAAATCTCTTTCGCTGACGTCGGTGGGTTAGAAAATGTAAAACGCGACACAGAGAGGCGCATCATTGCGCCCTTTAAGCAGTCAGGGCTGCTGTTGCGGCTCAGGAAAATATCCGGCGGGGGCGTCCTGATGTGTGGTCCGCCGGGATGCGGCAAAACCATCATCGCACGGGCAGCTGCCGGGGAATGAGCCGCGCGATTTCAGGCCGTTGCGATCTCGGACATTCGTGACCCTTATAGGGGCGTGGTAGAACAACGTTTGACCTCTATCTTCGAGCAGGCGCGCAACAACACTCCGACCATCCTGTTCTTCGACAAGATCGATGCGCTGGGATCGAAACGATCCGGACACAGCTCGACCTATGTTTCGCAGATGGTCAGTCGTTTTCTGGCCCAAAGGGATGGCGTCAGCCAGCGGAATGACGGTGTTTTGGTGCTGGCCGCAACTAACCCTAGTCGAAGGATTCTGCATTTCTGCGCCCGGGGCGGTTCGATCGGCTGTTCTTTGTGCCGCCACCGGATGCCCAGGCGCGGGAGGCGATCCTGCGGCTGGAACTTACCGGTCGCCCGGCCGAAGCCAATATCCGCTTTCACAGGACCACTGCCGCCACAAGCTAATATTCCGGTGCGGATCTGGCACAGATCATCGAAACCGCAACTGATCTGGCGATTGATGCGACCTTGTCTCAGGGATGCGAAGTACCGATTAGCATGAAGATGCTAGCAGCTGCAAACGATCAAGCCGGCCCCTCCACAATCGACTGGCTGACGACAGCCCGCAACCATGCCACCTAGGGCAATGAAAGCGGGCGTTATAATGATGTTCTGGCCTTTCTCAAATCAAACGGGCGCAGATGATGCAGTTGGACATTGCCGATAACACGCTTGCCGAAGCAAGCCCAACGAAATAACGGCACCTTTCGTGGTCTGGATTGTCAGCTTTATGGCGGGCCCGGTTTTGGCTGTATTGTAATGCAGGTTCTCTGGGCTACCGCGACCGGAAACAACAGGGCCACTTGCTGCTGGCCTCAGCCCTGTTCTGCGCCCCAGTGCTGATGCTGATCGATTTCATCAAGGACTGTTTCGAAATGGGCAGCACTGAACGTCTGGGTAATCAGGTTCTGCTGAACGTGGTTCTGGTGGTTGCAATCATTGCGTCCGGGTACTGTTTTCAAGTCCAGCGATAACTCTATCACCTGAATCAGATGACAACAGGACGGACACACCTGCGATTGCCCTTTGCCGTTCTGTTCCTCATCGGGTCCTAGTTTGTCACACCGTTTTGCTTGCCATCGTTCCACCTTTGGGCGAGGCGACGGGTGGCCTGGCTTATTTAATGAACTGATCATGATACGCTCCGACAGAGATTTTCCGCCGGCCATCGCCGCCTCGCTACGGGGCGACGATACCAACGCGCTCGGGCATTTTCGCAACGCGTTGAAGCATGAACCGGAATGCGTCGTTCTCCACGCGCATCTTGCGGTCTGCTTGTTTGGTCTGTGCAAGTATTTCGCTGCGTCCCGCGCACTGGACGAAGCCCTGTGTCAGGATGCCGGGTCAGCAGGACACCACGCCAATGCGGCGCTCAGAATCGCGCCGAACAACAGCCCGAACCATATCGCCATCGGTTGGGCGTTCTGGGTCCGGAACGACTTTGACAAAGCGCAGAAGGCCGCCCTCAGCGCACTGGCCCTCTCGCCCAACAGTCAGGATGCGCATGCCTTGTTGGCCGCGATCGAGATGCACCGCAAACCTCTGACCGGCTGGTTTCACCGAGTGGGGTACATTGCCGATAACAAAAATATCAAGACGGCCACACTGTATCTCGTCCCGGCACAGTTCCTGTACATGTCCGCCAGCGACATCCCGGATTTCTTTGGCCACGGGGGGATCTCGGATGGGAAGCTCAGGTTTGCGATGGTCGGTGCAGTTCTGCTGCTGGTGAGCAATCAGATGTATTTCAGAAAAGCCGCGAAACACCACAAGGCTGCGACTCTCAGAAAGGACTATTTAACCTTTTCTGCAGCAGTTCCAATGAGGTATGGCGCTCCGCTAGATGGCGTTCCTCGATTAATCCCAAAACCGTTTTGGATGATTGGAGCGCAGAAACGCTCCAAGTACCTTCGACCAGGGATGTAAGTGATCAGGCGACTCGAATGATGATCGCTCGGGCCAGAAAACCGGTGTTGTCGCATCCAAGCAACTGGGCTTGCACAGGCCTTTGGCCTGCAAAGTAACTACTTTATGATTTGAAACTTGAACTTCTTTGGGATTGAAGGCTAATTGCTACCGTACGATTTTTTGTTTCAAGAGTAACGCATGGCGACCACTTTTACCGTCTTCTCCCTCGGAACCTTGCCAATCTGGGACACCGTTGAGGGTAACACATCCCTTTCGACCACCAATGTGAATGCGGCCCTTGGCACTTATGGCTCTGCTGGTGATCCGCTTTATGACAGCAGGCAGACGTTTGCCGAGGCGGGCAACGGTTTCAGCGGTGGGGATGCAAACACCTATGATCTGGACAACAACGTCTCGAACGACCAGTTCAGCATCGACGGAGGATCGCCTCAGACCTTTGATGCCTCGATGATATTTAATGCGGTCATCACGTACAATGACGGCACCACCGCAAATATCTCGGCTGTCGTTTTCCAGGATACAAACGGCAATACGTACTGGTCACCGGAATTTGAGGAAAACACTGATCAGGACGCGATCGAGGAACATGCGATCGTGTCAATTCAGCTAGTGTCACCGGTATATTCAAACGGATTCAACGCCGGGTACTCAATGTTCGGGGAACGGGTCGTTTCCGATCCATTGTGTTTTGCAAAAAGCGCAATGATCGCCTGCCCGGATGGGCCGCGACCGATTGAAGACCTGCGGGCTGGAGATCTGGTGCTGACCATGGATAACGGCGCGCAACCGATACGCTGGATTGGTCGTCGAACCATGGCGGCCATCGGAAAATTCGCGCCAATCAAAATCCGCGCAGGCTTTCTGGGCGCCAAGGAGACGCTGGAAGTCAGTCCACAGCATCGCATCCTGCTGCAAGGTGCCGAGGTCGAATTGAATTTCGCATGCCCGCAGGTTTTCGCCGCTGCCGCTCATCTGATCGACGGTGACGGAGTGTCTGTACGGAAAGGTGGGGAAGTTGAGTACTTCCATCTGCTCTTTGATGAACACCAGATCGTCTGGGCCAATGGCGTCGCGTCGGAAAGCCTGCTCTTGGGAAAAACAGGCATGGCCGCACTGAACGAAGAGAGCGTCGCAGAAATCCAGACTTTGTTTCCCGAACTCGATGTGAAAATCGGGCCAAGCTTTGAAGCCGCCCGTCCGGTTCTGAAATCATTTGAGGCGTCGTTGCTGGTGTCGCGGCCTTGGACAAAAAACTCAGGCACTTACATCAAGGCCGCCTAAGGTGCTGCGGTGGCCCAGCTTTTGGTCCTGCCTGTAATCTTACCACTCTGGCCAAACTGTTGAAACACGCTGTCCCCAGCAACGGGCAACTGCCCGGGCGACAAACCTACAGGTTTTCAGAGCACCTAGCTCGGCCGCACTGCGACAAGAACGACGTCAAGCTCATCTTCCAGGGCTTGCAACTTTTTCAGGTCATCTTTCGGCAGATTGGCCGTATCGGCCTCTATAGCGGCAAGCGCTACAACCGGGCGTCCAATCTCCTGTTCCAGCGCCCGAACAGCGTTGAGCTTGTCGGCCTCAAGCGTTGCAAGTGGATAAAGCATGGCAATCTCCTGTCTACTGATGGCTTGGAGTATAGTCGACTTTTTCGGTTTTGGAGCATTGTTTAGTAGCGCGCGCCAGGTCCAAGGTTAGCGGGTAGGGATCCAAGGTTAGCGGGTAGGGAAACGGAATACCGCATCACTTGCCGGTAAACTCGAAAATCGTCGTGACACGCACGAGGCACCGGCGCCTTCAAAGGCATTGTGCAAACGCTTGGAATGCTGAAACAGGGCGAATTGAATAAGGTGTTACCGCGCCCCCAATTGCAGAAAACGAGACACCTTAGTCTGAGATTCGCGTCGCATGATCCTTCGGAAGGTCTCGGAAGTTCGCGCCTGAATCGAAGGCCGGACTGAAGATTAGGCGGCCAATTTGATGCCGAATGACAAGTCAGAAGCCAATAACAACAGTATCAGAATGTACAATGATATCGTGGTGCGGGTGGAGGGACTTGAACCCCCACGCCTTGCGGCGCCAGAACCTAAATCTGGTGCGTCTACCAATTTCGCCACACCCGCAGTACCGGCCTTGAGTGCCGGATAGGCGTGCTCATTAACAAAGCCAGTGGACGAGTGCGAGAGGGAAAATCACTTACACGCAAGATTTTTGGTCGCCAACCGGTTTAATTCGGGCCTGACACTTGGGCCGTGCTCCAGGATCGTACCCATTTTTCGGATCGGCGCCTGTCCGCACCATAACGTTAATTAGAGGGTAGCGTTTCAATTTGCGTTTTCGGACAAAACCACCGCCTATTTAACGTGCACATCTCCAAAAAAATTCGGTGACATGTTAAACGCGCTTACGTTGAGTAAACCGAATTATCTATGGGTTCACACAAATCTACCTTGTGATCAGCGCTTCGACCGAGCGTTTTCTTTGAGCCGGAGCTTTCCTGATAACAGAAGGTAAATTATTGACAACACAGTAGATTACAGCCGGTATTTCGTTCAAAATTGCGCACCTCGATTGACCGCGATTAAGGAATGCGCAGTACCTGGAATCTGTTGATACGTCCTCAGGTTGAAACCGCTCGCGAGCCCGCGACCATAATTGCGCCACATTTCAAACGCCAAAATATCTTATTCGCGTCAAAATAACACCGCCTTGCCAGTAATTGATGGACGGCGGGAATTAATGAGTCTTTCCCGCCTTCGGGCGCCGTAAGAGTTTTTTGCTCAACTCGAACACAGGGGTCTTAGCCGTGACCAATATGATGAACTCTGCCACTGCTGAGCAAGACGCCGTTGGTCTTGCACGTGAAAGTTTCCTTGGTGAACTGAAGTCCTTGAATCAGAACCATCCGAATACGGGCTTTGGCGTTTCCTTGCGCACGCATTCGGGGGGCCACTATCTGCTCGCCAATTCTCGGATGCCGCTGCCTAAAACCAAATCCCAGGGTTTTCCGACCGGACGCCGTCTGGCCCTGCTTGAAAACAGCGAACAGTTCAGCTCGATCGAAGTACTTGCCGATTCCCGTGCCTACGAAGAGATTTCGCCGGGTGACGAGGCCGCGATTTTGGGCAATGCGCTGAATCTGATCGCCCGGATCGACATCCTGACCAGCTCTTCTGACGGTCAGATGCAACCTCACATCGCCGCTACTGGAACCGGAGGCTGACCATGGCCCGAAACGACCACCTTCTGTCCGTAGGAAACGAAGCGCTGACGCCGATGACCTCGGCGATGACGGCGCTGACGGCGCAGATCGACCAGCTGACTGAGGTGGCAGATGCACGATCCTCGGCGCGGCTTGCGACGCTCAAGACGCGTATGGAGAACTTTACGGCCAGTGTGACGTTGGTCGGGCAGGTCAAGGCCGGCAAATCCTCGATCGTGAACATCCTTGCGGGGCGCCCTGCCCTGTTGCCCTCGGATGTGAACCCGTGGACCTCGGTGGTGACCACGTTGAACATCAACACCCGCACCGAAGGCGACAAAAAGGCCAAATTCACTTTCTTTGAACAAGAAGAGTGGGACAACCTGATGGTCGGCGGTGGCCGATTGGGCGAACTGGCCAACCGGGCTGGCGCCGATGATGAAATGGAGGATATCCGCCGTCAGATTGGCGAGATGAAGGCCAAGTCCGAAGCGCGTCTTGGTCAGCATTTCGACCTGATTCTGGGGCAAAGTCACCAGTATGACTATTTCGACGACGAACTGATCCAGCGCTATGTCTGTCTGGGCGATGAAGACGACCCGGATATCAACCCGAAAACCGGGCGCTTTGCAGACGTCACCAAGTCTGCGGAACTGTTCATGGATATCCCGCAATACCCGATCTCACTGAAACTGTGCGATACGCCCGGCGTGAACGATACCTTCATGGTACGCGAGCAGATCACCCTGCGCAGCCTTCGCGGGTCCGAGGTTTGCGTCGTTGTGCTGGCGGCCAGCCAGGCGCTGACCACGATGGATATGGCGTTGATGCGGATCATCGCGCAGTTCGAAAACCGTCAGATCATCCTGTTCGTAAACCGGATCGACGAGCTGTCCGACCCGGTCAATCAGGTGCCCGAGATTCGGGATCGGGTTTACGACACGTTGAAGCAGAACAATATCGACACCAACACCAGCGTTGTGTTCGGCAGCGCAATCTGGGCCGAGGCAGCCCTGACCGGGAATCCGGATATCCTGTCGGAAGAATCCCGTCAGGCCCTGAACACCTTCTACTTGGCCGCCGGGTTCGGCGACCAAGCCCCCTCGCTCGACAAGATCTGGGCGCTTTCTGGCTTGCCCGACCTGTTGCTGGCCATGAATGAACGTATCGCCGAAGGGGCAGGCAATCGCTTGCTAGACCGCGTTCGCCATCGTGCGCGCAACATCGCAAGCCAGATTCGGGCGACTGCGGTGGCGAAGAACTTGTCCGACGGCCAGGGCGTGGTGCGTGATCTGGACGGTGTATCCCCGGAAGAAGCCATCGCCAAGGTAACCGAGGAATATGAAAAGAAGACCGCAGAACTGACGACCGCGCTGCGCGACAAAGTGTTGGAGCGGTTGAAATCGGCTGAAACGAACTTTGTCAAACGGGCTACGGACTCGTTGATTTCGCATCTGGAACAGAATGGCGAGGAAGGCACCTGGCAGTATGATCCGGCCGGGCTGCGCACCTTGCAAAAGGCTGCCTATTTCAGCTTTTCCCGCGCAATGCGCAAAGATGCGGGTGCGCTTTACAGCGCCGCTGCGACAGATGTCGAGGCATTGTACCAAAAGCTGCTGGGCAACCATCTGGGTGAGTTCAGCATCGAAGCCCCCATCGTGCCTCGCGTGCCGCCACCTCTGGGAATCGGCCGCACCATCGCGCTGGATTTGCAAAGCACCTGGTGGCGCCGCTGGTGGCAACGTCGCAAAGGGTTCGAGGCCTATGCTGCAGACTACACGCGCCTGATCGCATCCGAGGCGAACTCAATCACCAAAGACCTTGAGGAAAACCAGATCGCGGCCGTTCTGGAAAACGTTCGGGCTGGCCTGTCCGACTTCCTGCGCGAGCAGAAAGAGACTCTGCTGAACATTTCGGCCTCGGCTGAGCAGGATCCGAACCAGGCGGCCCTGATGGCGGGCATGACTCCCAAAAAATCCCGCGACGATATCCTGGGCGACATCCTGAAAGATCTTAGTAACGAGGCAGCATAAGTAGCGATATGGCAAAAGATACACAAACCCGCTTCGTCTCTCCTAAGGCTTGGGAACGCATCGAACAGTGGTCCCGTCGCAAACCTATCTTTGCGCTGATGGGAGAATTCAGCGCCGGAAAATCGACGCTGATGAATTTTCTGCTGCGCACGCAGGCGCTGCCGACACAAGTCACCGCCACGCAACTGCCGCCCGTCTGGTTTAGCTGGGGAAAAAAATCGGCCTATGTCCAACGTCCCGATGGGACCCGCGAGAGCATCACTCTGGATCAGTTGGACACCGTCGGTGTCAACGATGCGCAATTCGTGCGCATCTTCCTTGAGGCCGACATTCTGGAAGCGGTGGACCTGATCGACACTCCCGGTATCTCTGACCCGAAGATTTCCAGCGATGTCTGGCGCCGCGCGGTCGGGCAAGCGAATGGTGTTTTGTGGTGTACCCATGCGACTCAGGCGTGGCGCGAGACCGAACGTGCGACATGGATGTCTTTGCCGGAGCGGCTGCAGCACAACTCTTTGCTGCTGGTAACCCGCGCCGACGTGCTGGGTGCGAAAGACCGCCAAAAGGTGCTGCGACGGGTTAACCGTGAAGCGGGTCACTTGTTCAACCGTTCGATCCTGTTCTCGGCTCGAGATGCGATCATCGCCCGGGATAAGAGCGGCGATGCCGAACAGTGGGCGCGCAGTGGCGGCGGCAAGATGGTGGACAGCTTTCTTCAGATCACCGAACAGATCATGGACAGCCGCGCCGATATGCTGACGCGCTACCAGATCGACAACGGCTTGACAGCGGGCACACCTGTGCAGCCGATCCGCCCGAAACGAATGGTGGAACAGACCGACGAACCATCACCGCTTAAACTGGTGAACCCCGTTCCCACGGCCAACAAGCAAGATGAAGTCATCAGCTTTCCCATCCGCCCGGCCCGTGTCGAGCGCCGTACCGAAGATACCAGCCGCGAAGAACGCATCGACGCCGCAGAAGCCGAGCGCCTGCGCGCCGAAATGGAGACTGAATCTCCGGTGTCAGAGCCGCAACCGGAAACCGAAGGTGACGATCTGCGTTCCTTTTTCCGAGACACCGAAAGCAACAGCCTGAATCTGGCCGAATACAAGGAAACGCTGGCAGAAGAAGACCCGTTTGATCTACTGGATGATGACGAGTTCGAAATCGACACAAGCCTTGCGGCTGAACCTGTTGATACCCAGGAGGAACCCGCCCTAACAGAATCAGACCCGTTCATGGAGTCGATGGAAGACAAACTGGCAGACACACCAGAACAGGATCGGGCATCCGTCGAAGAGCCGGATGTACAGCGTGCTGAGGTTTCGGTGTCGTCGATTGCCGCTTTGCTGGCTGAGCAGTCGAATGGCACCGAGGATGAGTATGAGCCAGAGCCCGAATCCAGTGGCCTCGTGAACATGCAGGTTGTTCCCGTGCCCAACGGTGCGACAGCCGAAGACCCCGCTCCGTCGGGTGACACTGATGAAGGTCAAGAAATCTTACTGAACGTTTCGACCGACACTCCGCTCAGTGCGGCGTCCATGTGGCGCGACATCGCTGCGGGCGAGGATTTGCCGAACGATGTCGAAGGCATGAAGAAAGTGTTCGTTGCGTTCCTCGAGGAATTCGACCAGATCGCAGTCGAGCATTTTGCGCGCCGTGCCAAGGGGGCGGTTCGCCCCGTTCCCAATGCTGCGGAAAACGGCGGAGCAGAATTCCGTGTGTTATGAGCAGAACCTCAGGTAGCAAGCGATGACGATCGAAACCGCATTGAACACCGCGATGGATACCATACCCGACTGTATTGCAGCCGGGTATGTCGACATGGAAACGGGGATGTTGCTTGGGACCAACACCCAGGACCCGGGCAGCGCGGACGTTCTGGACAGTCTCGCCCTTGCCGTGGCTAACCTGTTCCAAGGGCGCGGCGTAAAAGCCTTCGAGGACTTGTTGCGCGCGGCTGGCGTCGAAGAGGTCGACAACCCGGGATTTGGGGAAATCGCGGTGTTTTCGAATGATCGGCTCAATATCTTTCTGCGGACCCGGGAGTATCCCGATCATGTGGTCTGCTACATCTGTCGCAGCAGCGCCAATGTCGGGTTGGCGCTGACAAAATCGCATCTCAGCCTGGGGTCAGTCGCGGCCGCAGTCTAAACCGGACCAGAGGGGGTCACGGCATGATGGATACGGACATACTTGAGTTGCTCGACAACATCGGGCGCTCGTCTGTGGCACGCCTGAATCCGGCGGTCACAGTTCCCGGGGAAACCGCCCGGATTCGGCGCAAAAAGGTGCTGCACACCATTCGCGGCACCATTCTGCCGCGCCGCCTGGAATTCACTGCTGCCGATGGTCATTGCCTTGCCATTGAAGTCAACAGCTCTCGGATCACAGACGTGTTCCGGGTTCAGTCCGGCATCGCTCCAGATTTCGAAACCGAATCCCGCGAGGAACTGGCTGACAAGCTGGCCAAACTGGTGACCGACATCGCCGCCGCCCCCGCCCCGTTGGAGCTGATTTCGCTGCAACCCGACACTGCACTTGAGGCCGACGATGTGGGCATCACATTCAGCGAGATCGAAAGCGCCTGCGAGAAAATAGAACTGCCAGCTGACCCGGTCATTTCCATCGTTCCGGACGAGCCGGAGGAAGCCACGCCCGTCGACGAAGCACCGGTGGAAGAGCCCGCCGACTGTCTGGCCCAAAAGTTCTACGATGGATCACAGCGATTTGCTCAGGGCCGGGTTCTGGCCAACGGCGCCGATGGGGAACCGTTGCGCATGGATGGCACCTGTGACGAAGGGGAAGCTCTGCACCCCGGTTCCGACCTGCTGGCCCGTTTCGCCCTCGACCTTGCTGGGTGGGATGGCGACACGGCTTCTGTAATGGACCAACCGCAGTTAATTGTCATGCGGCCTTCCGGTGGCAAGGGCGCCGGGTTGGCCATTTTGAACGATGGTAAGAGTTTTGCAGTCGCCGTCCACGAGGCACGCAAACTGGGTGCCGTTGTCAACCTGTGGGCCACTCTGAAAAGGCCAGACGGATGATTACGCCCCTTTCGTTCAATTTTTCGATGAATTCGATCCGTGATTACAAGTTACCAGGGTAAGTTTTATGAGTGAAAACAATCGTCGCGAGTTAATCCGTATTGCCGAGGACATGAGCGGCGCCTCGAATGATGAGACCCGTCAGTTCATCTCACGCATTGTCAGTGATCTGACAAATCTGAAACCCTCGATTGCCTTTGTCGGGCAGATCAAGGCGGGCAAATCCCGTCTGATTAACGGCTTCACCGGTCAGGCCGAATACCTGCCGTCGGACGTGAACCCCTGGACAACGGTGATCACCGACATGCATTTCGGCCACCCCTCGGGGCGGACCTCGGGGGCCGAGTTCCATTTCTTCGACAACCGCCAATGGCAGGCACTGATCGCCGAAGGCGAAGAGCTGCGCAACATGTTCCCCGATGACGAGGACAGCTATAAGCGCGAGATGATCGAAGAGCAGGTCGAGGCGATGAAAACCCGCGCAAAGCTGCGTCTGGGCGAAAGCTATAAGCACCTGCTTGGCCAGCATCACGATCTTGACGAACTGAACTCGGACGATCTGGCGCGCTATGTCTGTGCTGGTGACGACCCGACCGAAGAGGGCGAACACGACCCGGGTTCGGATCGCGGCCTTTACAGCGACATCACCCGCAAGGCCGAGGTTTATTTCGACATCGGTCACTTTCCGTTTCCGCTGACAGTAACCGATACGCCGGGCGTCAACGACCCGCTGCTGATCCGCGAGGAAATCTCGCGCCAGTACCTCAAGGAATCCGACTTCTTTGTGGTGGTCCTTTCGGCGCATCAGGCCCTATCGCGGGCGGACCTGAAACTGTTTCGCCTGATGCAGGCGTTGGAGCTGGGTCAGATAGTGGTCTTCATCAACCGCGTCGACGAGTTGGGCGGCGGTGCCGAAGATGCAGGCAAGGTCCGGGCCGACGTGATGGAGGGCCTGGAAAAAGCTCTGGGAAATTCGGACATCGACGTATTGATGGGCAGCGCGCAATGGGCGCATTACGCGCTGACCGGCGACGAGACCGGCATCAACCATGATGAAGTTCTAGCCTGGCTGCGGGCGCATCCGGAACAGATGACGCAATATCTGGACGGTGTGGAAGAGATCAAACAGGGTCCCGGTCCGATCAGCCGCGAAGGTGTGCTGCGCTTTGCTGCAATGATCGCTTCGGGCCTGCCGGACCTGCGCCGACATGTGACCAGTGCACTGACCGAGGGCCCGCGCAACGAACAGCTGCGAATGGCGTGGCAGCATCTCAATACCTTTGCGCAAGGCGAGGTCGAGCGCAGCAGGGCGCATCTGCGCGCCATTGAGGACGAATCGACCCCCGCCGCCGAAAACAATGATGAAAACGACAAGACTCTGACGGATCTGCGCGCGCTTGTTGCCGACAAGACTGCCAGGATCATCAATGATATGGACGATGTTCTGGCCAATTTGCGCGGCGTCATGGACGACACCGTGGCCGAAGCCGTATCGGTCGTGGTGCGGGGGCCGAACGGGGATTCCCCGCTGTTGGCAAAGGGTGGTGACACCGAACTGAACTTCACCCCGTTGCGTGACCGAATGCGCGAGCTTGTGCAGGGGGCCACACAGGTTGTACGTCAACGGATGCTCAGCGAGTTGTATACGGTCGACATGCAAAGCAACGCAGCGCTGCGCGCCCTGCCCGGCTGGCAGGATCCAACCGACAACCGCATGAACACCAGTGCGGTGCGGTGGTTCCGCCCGGACACCACTGCGCTGACGCGGGGTATCACGGTTGAATTGCGGGTCAGCTGGTTGTCGCGCCTGATCTCACGCAAGAGCGTCGTGACCCGCGCCGAGCGCATGATCGTGCAGGAATTCGAGATGATCGGCGATGATCTGGTGGACACTGCGCGCAGCGATCTGCTGGAACGTCTGAACACAGTTCTGGATCACTACATGGCCTTGCTGGCCGGACATCTTGAACATCGGTCCGGAAGCGGCGAAACCAACGAGCGGGCCCAGGCGCAAGAGGCCTTTGACCACGCGCAGCGCATCACCGAAGAACTGGGCGCCGTCTTTGGCCCGGATGACATTGACAAACGATTAGCAGAGGCTGCGGAATGATCGAATTTCCCGGAACCGAACAGGAAGTAAGACAACTTGAACGCTTTCTGACCGCGACCGAAAAGATGCCGGCCGACACGGTGCTGGACGAGATGCGCGAGCGCGCACTTGCCCATGCCGGGCGGCTGTCCAACGCGGTCAACATCGGTTTTGCCGGGGAATTCGGGGCTGGCAAATCCAGCCTCGCCAACATGCTGGCCGGGGCGGACATTCTACCAACCGGGCCGCAGCACCTGAAGCTGCCGCTGGTAATCGTCGCTTATTCCGAGACACCGGAAACCACCGTCGGCTGGTGGGATAAAGAACCCAAGACCTATTCCGGAATTGCGTTGGAAAAGGCCGCTGCAGATGCGCCTGATTTCATCTCGGTCGGCCTGAACACCCCTGCCTTGCAGGAGATATCGCTGTTTGACCTGCCCGGAACCGGAGCATTGGACGATACGTACAAAGAAACCCTCGATTTGCTGAAATTCGTGGATTGCGCGATCTGGTGCACCAATGGCACCAACGCATGGCGCGAGACCGAACGTCATCTCTGGACAAAGGTGCCACAGGAGCTGCAAGCCAACAGCCTGCTTGCGGTCACTCATGCCGATCTGCCACCGGTCCGCGATGCGCTGGACCGGGTTCTGTCGCGTCTCAACAAGGAAAAGGGCGATCTGTTCCGCTCGGTCGTGCCAATCGGTACGCCGGTGGCCGTGCGCGCCATGGCACAAGAGCCCGAACCGGATTTTGCCCTTTGGGAAACCTGCGGCGGTCAGAACCTGGCTGAGCAGGTTCTTCAGATCGCATCCGACAGACGTCTTGCCGATCTGGAGGCCGCGCGCACCGATTTGAAACAGGACTTCCTGCCCTTTCTGGAAACACTGGCGGGCCCGGAGGCTGAGACGCCGCTGCCCGACACCGCATCCGTGCACGCCGTCTTGGAATCCGCGCTGCCTCCTTTGGAAAACCCGATCCTCGAGGACTGGCTGGCCGCGATCGCAAGCATCTACGAAGATCTGCGCGAATCGTCCGATATCGAACCGTCGGCCTTCCTGCACTCGTGTCAGGAAATCGTCGAAGATTTCGCCGAGCGCCTTGAGCAAGGCGGTGAGATCGACCCGAAGGCCGACTGGATACCAGGCGAGTTCGAAAAAGCAACGGACCTGTTGTTGCTGTTGCAATTCGAAAGCGGCGACGCCCCCCTGAAAGACGCGATCAGTATCCTCGCGCAACTCAGCGACAATTTGGCTTGGGCAGGCAGCCGGGTGGATTCGGTGCAACCGAAAACCGGAACCTGACAATTTCTCCTTAAGATTGCGCCGCGACTCGGCGAATCGAGACCCATGGAATCGGGTCTCGAATGTATCGACTCCGTTGACCAAGCGGAGACAAAGAGTCGATCCGTCTGCATTTTGTGCAAATCTTTTTTCAACATGTAGTCGTTCAATAGTCACGAAATACAACATGTAGTTATTTCATGAAAACGGTCCTTAGTGAAGCCATCAGGCGGCCCCAATAAAGTCAAATTTGAAACGTCTAACCGTCTCAAGTGTCCTGCGGTTGTGTTTGGTTGCGAGTTCACGGGCGAGTTTGCCCAGTTAAGAAAACCGCAAAACGATCAGAACGGGCGGAAAGAAATGAGCCACAACCAGGCGGTCGGTGCATCGCACGACGAACCGAAAATCGAAGGACTTCAACCCGGCGCCAAGCTGTTGCGCGGACAGTACGAGATCCTGCGTTACCTCAGCAACGGCGGGTTCGGAATTACCTATCTGGCGCGGGACAGCCTGGAACGCGACGTGGTGATCAAAGAGTGCTTTCCAGGCGCATTGTGTCACCGCAACGGCAATCTGGTCGAACCGGCCGATCCCGGACATACGGAAGACCTGCGCGCGATAATAGACCTGTTTATTCAAGAGGCGCGCAACCACGCACGTCTGGTTCATCCCAACATCGTCGACGTCCATCAGGTGTTCGAGGACAACGACACCGCCTATATCGCGATGGACTTCATCAAGGGCTGCGACCTGCTGGATTACGTCGAAAACACTGACAACAAAACCGGCCCCGATTTCATCGTCCAGGTCACGGAAAAGATGCTGTCAGCGGTATCTTTCATCCACCAGAGCGGAATGCTGCACCGGGACATCTCGCCCGACAACATTCTGATTGATGAAAACGGTGACCCGGTTCTGATCGACTTTGGCGCGGCGCGCGAACAGGCTGCAAATCAATCTGCGGCCCTGCTAACCCTGCGTGTGATCAAAGACGGGTACTCGCCGCATGAATTCTATGTGCGCGGCGCCGAACAAGGCCCCAGCAGCGACCTCTATGTGCTGGCTGCCACGCTGTATCACGCCATCAGCGGCGAGCGCCCGATTGACGGCCAAACCCGCCTGAACGCCTTCAACAACAGTCAGCGAGACCCCTACGCCCCTCTGGCCGGGCGGTTCAAAGGCTATCCCGAGGGGTTCCTTGAAGCGATCGACAAGGCGATGGAGGTGCACGTCACCGACCGTCTGCAAAGCGCGCTGGATTGGTTGCGCATGTTCCGCGGCCCGGGCGTCATGTTCGATACGTTCGACTACCGCCCGGTCTCGGTCATCGTGGCCATGGACCGCAAGGATGAAGAGGCCGAAAAGGCCCGGATTAAGGCCGAAAGCGAAAATGCCGAAGCTGTGGTCACCGCCCTTCTGGCCGGAAATGCCGATCTGGCCTTGGGCAATGAAGACAAGAACGAAGATGAACTGGCCAAGTTCACACCCAGGGAAGAAGCTGCAGTTGCGGTCGATACCGTGGTTAAAAGCGGATCGGGTGGCAGCGGCAAACTGATTGCCGGTGCAGCTGTCATTGCAGTTGGTCTGGCAGCGGGCGGTTACTTTCTGATGTCCGGTGAAAAAAGCGAACCGGCACAGGATGTTGCAGTAGCATCAGCACCTACAGCTCCAGAAACAGAAGAACAGGTGGCAGTAACGCAAGAACCTGTCGAGCAGGTCGCCACCACAGATAATTCGCCGGAACAGGCTGATCCGGCACCAGTTAAGGCAGAAATACCTCAGGCGCCTGTCGAGCAGACACAGGACCAATCGGTTGATCCGGAACAGGCCCGGACAGCCGAACCTGCGCCAGTGGTTTCAGTGCCTCCGGCAGAAACACAGATTGCATTCTCGCATTGGGATGTCGAAATACCGTTCCAGACATCCAGGCGCCGGGCATCAACTGGCAGCATCATCGCTGTGACCGGTGTTGATCCGGCGCAGGACATGTCCGTGATTGGTGACTGGGTCAAACGCGGCGATGCGATTTACACCCTGAACGGAGAGCCGATCCGCGACAACACGAGCTTTGCCGCGCAGGTGCTAAGCGACCTGGCAATTGATCCCGACGGCTATATCCGCGTGACCGCCCGCTACCGCCCACTGGGCAAAACCCTTGCTCAGAACGGGTTGTTGGCCCTGCCCGCCATCCGCGTGATCGGTTTGGAAAACGGCTACGGTTTTACCGTTCGCAATGAGGATGGTCAGAGCTGGACGACGGTAGTCACCACCATTTCAGCGGATGCGGCCGGCGATCTGCAGCGCGGCGATGTTCTGATCTCGGAAGCGCAAACCGGGGCAGCCATCGACGGGCAGGAAAGCCTGGATGCTATGCTGAGCGCTCTGGTCGCAGAGAAACAGGCGCAGGCACGCCTGACCGTGATGCGCGATGGCGTCCAGACGGATGCCGTGATGCAGCTGAAGCAGGAGTAATCTGACCGGTCGCAAGTGATCTACCGCAAGTGAAAACTGAGGGTGGTGCTCGGAAATCCATCACCCTGACGGGGACCGGCCCGTCGCGATAGATAAAAGTTGGTTTGATTTCCGCATCATAAGTGCCGTTGTGCCATTGCGCGCAGAGGCGAATAGCAGCCCCGCAGGACGCAGGTTCTGTGAAAGAAAGCAAAGGTATCGACGCCATGTTCAAATACAAAAGCCCTCTTAGCCGGCTGCTCGAAGGTGCCGGCAAAGCCAAGGAACCCGAAGCCGAAACCACGGTGGAAGAAGAAGCTGCAGCGTCCGAGACCGAAAAGCCCCAGCCGATTGCGGATTTCAACGCACTGCGCGCTGCTTTGGGCGGTGGCAATATGTCTACGTCATCGGAAAACTACGACGACGCGGATGACCTGATTCCCGAAGAAGAGATGCCCGAGTTTTCGGAAGACGAGGCCGTAGTGGACGTCGTGACTACCGAGGTTGTCACCGAAACGCAGGACAACATTTTCGAGGCTCCAGAAGCTCAGCCTGAACTGGAAGAGCCGGTTGTGACCCTGCACGTCGCCACCGAGGAAGACGCCGTAACCGAGCAACCGGTTCAAGAAGAACAGGTTGTTGAAGTGATCGTTGAAACTGTTGAAACCGATCAACCAGCGCAGATGGCAGAGGTCGCAATCACACCCGAAGTGGCGGTCGAGCCTGCACCGGAAGTTCAGCCGGAACCAGTACAACAGGCCGCGGCGCCGGCCCCTGCAGAGGATCGTCGTGGTCGAGTCAAGACCACGTTCCTGGGCTTTGAACGCGCGGACACCCACGTTCAGGACCTGATGGAAAGCTCGGAACCCGTTGCCAAGACCGAAGCCGCGCAAGAGACGTTTCCAGTTGGATGGCTGGTCGTGACCGCAGGCCCGGGCCGGGGCGCATGCATCACGCTGACCGAAGGCCTGATGCAGATTGGCCGCAACGATGATCAGGCCATTCAACTGGACTTTGGCGACACCGGTATCTCGCGCAGCAGCCATGCGGTGATCGCTTACGACCCCGAGGACCGCAAATGCTATCTGGGACACGGCGGCAAGGCCAATCTGGTGCGCCTGAACGGCAAACCGGTTCTCAGCACTGTTGCACTGTCCAGCGGCGACCTCATCCGCATCAGTGAAACCTCGATCCGCTTTGCCGCCTTCTGTGATGACGGCTTTGACTGGCGGGATGCCTGATAGATGCTGGCGCAACCGGCATATGATATCGCGCTGATCCTGGATCAGGGTCAACGCGAGTCGCAAGAAGACGCGATTGCCGCGCGCATGTTCGATGCAACGGATGCTGGCTATGTTGTGATTGCGGACGGTATGGGCGGCCACGCAGCCGGTGAGGTTGCTTCGGAACTTGTGGTTGCTGCTTGGCGCGAGTCTCTGGACGCCGAGCTTGAGAATACCCCCCTGTCCGAAGCGGCGGTGGCCGATGCATTGCCACTGGCAGCAATGCAAGCCAACGCCGCGATTGCAGCCCATTGCGAAGGCAAGGATGGTGAATTCAACATGGGGTCGACCCTGACGGGGCTGTTGCTGCTGGGGCAACGCGCCTTCTGGATCTCGATCGGCGACAGCCCTTTGTACCTGTTCCGCAATGGGGTTCTGAGCCAGATCAACGAAGATCACTCCATGGCACCGGTGATCGACGCGCAGGTGGCCGAGGGCAAACTGACCGAGGCCGAAGCACAGGCACATCCCGACCGCAACCAGCTGACCTCGGTCATCATGGGGGCAGAGATACCCAAGGTCGATTGCCCCGAAGAGGCGCTGGAGTTGACCGCATCGGATGTACTGATCCTGGGCAGTGACGGGCTGCAATACCTCAGCGATACCGAAATCCAGACCGTCGTGCAAAGCAACGCACACGCCTGGGCGCAGGATATCGCCGACGCGTTGTGGCAGGCCCTTCGGGCCAAAGACGATCCGGATCAGGACAATGCCTCAATCGGCGTTGTGAAACTTATAAAAAACTAACCAAGGCAAAGCTACAGGACCCATGAAACCCCATCTGTTCATATCTAGCCTGGCACTTACTGCCGCTGCCGGTGCGGCCTCGGCGCAAGAGGCGTGTTCGACCTATGAAATCCAGCGCGGCGACAGCCTGCGCGAGTTGGCCATCGAAGTGTATTCGACCGAGGATTTCCGCATCATTTTTGACGCCAACCGCGATGTGATCGGCAACAACCCGAACATCATCCGTGTGGGCGACGTACTGACACTGCCCTGTCTCGAAGAGATCGGGCGCGCGCCAACGTCACCGCAGACAGAGGCCGAAGCAATGGCTGCCGAAATGGCTGCCGAGTTAGTCAAGGCTGCGGAAAAACGCGCCGAGAAGGCCATCGCCGACGCCGAAGCCCGGGTTGCCGAGGCCGAAGCCGAAGCCAAAAAGGCCAGCGAAGACGCCGTGATTGCCGCCAAGGCCGAGGCCAAAAAGGAAATCGAAGCCGCCCGTGCCGAGGGGGCCGCCCTGATCCGCAACGCGGATGACGGTGAGCGACCGGAAATCCGGGATCGCCAATTGCTGCTGATCACTGGCGGCAACTATGCGCCTTTCACCGATGAAGCCCTGCCCAATCGCGGCCTCTATACCAATCTCGTGGAAACCGCGATGCTGCGGGCCGCGCCCGAACAGGGCTACAAGATCCAGTTCGTCAACGACTGGTCTTCGCATCTGGACCTGCTGATGCCGACCTTGGCTTTCGACGCCACCTTCCCCTGGTCGCGCCCGGATTGCGAAGAGGCCTCGGCGCTTTCCGAAAAGGACCGCGATCGTTGTGATACCTACAATTTCTCGAACCCGTTCTACGAGGTTGTGGATACATTCTTTGCCCGCGAGGGCTCGGGTTATGAGCAGACTCTGACCTATGCCGACTTTGCAGGCGCCACGATTTGTCGTCCCGAAGGCTGGTCGCTGTCGCATATGGATACGGTCGGCCTTTACGAACCCGCAATCACTCTGATGCGCCCCGTTTCACCGGATGACTGCTTTCACGCGGTCATGGAAGGCAAGGCCGACATCGTGGCAATCGAAGCCCATCTTGCGGTCGAAGCAATCGGACGACTGGGATACGAGCACCGCATTATCGAAAACCCCAACCTAGCGGCCATAAAGTCGCTTAACGTCATGACCCACAAAGATAATCCGGATGGGGAAGCGATCCTTGAGACGCTCAACCAGGGTCTGGCGATCATGCAGCAATCTGGAGAGTGGCGAGATATCGTTTCAACCGCTCTGCGTCATCAAATGGAAAATGGCTAAGGCCCAACCGGCCTGACAACAAAAATGTCTGGAGGAAGTGGACATGTTAGAATTCAACCTGAAGAAAGTCGTGATATCGGCCACCGCCGTCACTGCCCTTAGCGCCGGAGCCGCTGCCGCGCAGGAAGCCTGTACAAACTATACCGTCGAGGACGGCGATACGATGGCAACCATCGCCATCGCGGCCTATGGCACTTCGAACTATCAGCCGATCTTCAACGCGAACCGCAACGTCATCACCAACCCAAACGATCTGGCGCCTGGTCTGGTTTTGGCCCTGCCCTGTGAAGACGGCAGCCTGCCAAACGGTCAGTCCGCTCAGGAAATCATTGCGGCCGAAGAAGCACGCGCGGCCAGTGTCAAACGTTCCAGCGTCTATCAGCCGCCGATCAAGCTGGTGACTGGTAATGGTTGGGCGCCATTCGCCGATGAATCGCTGAATGGTGGCGGCGCGATCACTCGTCTGGGTACCACAGCGCTGCAGCGTGGCGGCAACGCGCGTGACTATTCGGTCAGTTTCGTGGACGACTGGAATTCACACCTGGAAACGCTGCTGCCGCTGGGCGCATTTGACGTGTCGATGGCGTGGAACATGCCCGATTGCACCAACCGGACCTACGAATGGTCGTGGGAAACAGAAGTCCGTTGCACTCAGTTCGACTCGTCCGTTCCGGTTTACGACATCGTTGTCGGCTTCTACACCCTGCCGGAAAGCGACTACGCAGGCGCCACCACTTTTGGTCAGCTGGAGGGCGCAACTATCTGCCGTATGGATGGCTGGTTCATCCACGACCTCGAACAGGAAGGCCTGCACAACGGCACCTCTATGACCCTGATGCAGCCAATCACCGCACGTGAATGCCTTGACGCGGTTCTGACAGGTACTGCTGACGTTGCAACCTTCGAAGTGCAGCTGTTCTCAGACACCATGGTGGAAATGGGTCTTACTTCGAACGACCTGGTGGAAAACCCGTTTGTGACATCTCTGTCCTCACTGCGTTTCATCAGCCACCGCAGCAACCCGTTTGGCAAACAGTATCTGGCGATGCTGAATAAAGGCCTGAATGAAATGCGGGAATCCGGCGAATGGTACGCCATCGTTTCGGACACGCTGCGCGAGCACAACGAGAAACTGATGGCAGCGTCGAACTGATCCCTCGGTTCACCTGACTACCAAGGGGCTGGTCTTAGGACCGGCCTCTTTTTTGTCTGGAACCTTCCATGTCCGCGATCTTGCCGGAGGCAACTACGGGAAACCCCTAATACCCTGAATCGTAGAAAGTGTTAGTCTGAAAACAACTATACCGGTGAGGCCTAGCCTCCCCACTCACTCAAAAAGGGGCTGACTTTGGGGGTCAGCCCCTTTTTCCATTCAAAGCTTTGATCTGAAACGTAAAAAGCCACGCCTTGGGGCGTGGCTCTACACAATCAGCCGATGATTGCGTTCAAAGTTGCGCTGGGACGCATCACTGCTGCGGTCTTGGCGGGGTCGGTGTGATAGTACCCGCCCAGATCAGCAGGCGCACCTTGTGCGGCGGCCAGTTCACCCAGGATCTGCACTTCCTTGTCGGCCAGCTCCTTGGCGACGGGCGCGAACTCAGCCGCCAGATCCGCATCGTCGGATTGCGCTGCCAGAGCCTCGGCCCAATAGCGTGCAAACCAATAGTGGCTGTCGCGGTTGTCCGGCTGTCCAACCTTGCGGCTGGGCGACTTATTGTTGTCCAGAATGCCTTGCGTAGCGCCCTCGGCCGCGGCACCCAATACACCCGCCTTCGCATTGCCCTTGCTGTCAGCTAGGAAGTTCAGCGATTCACCCAGTGCGCAGAACTCACCCATCGAGTCCCACCGCAGGTGGTTTTCTTCGACCAACTGCTGCACGTGTTTCGGGGCCGAACCACCGGCACCGGTTTCGAACAGGCCACCGCCATTCATAAGCTTGACGATGGACAGCATCTTGGCCGAGGTGCCCAGCTCCAGGATCGGGAACAGGTCGGTAAGGTAATCCCGCAGCACGTTGCCGGTGATCGCGATCGAGTCCTTTCCCGCCGTAATGGTTTCCAGAGACTGACGGGTTGCTTCGCGCGGTGCCATGATCTGGAACTTGTCAGCCACGCCAGCAGCCTCAAGCGCCGGTTTGACGTATTTGATCAGCTCAGCATCGTGGGCGCGGTTTGCGTCCAGCCAGAAGATCGCCTCGGATCCGGTCAGGCGCTGACGGTCCATCGCCAGCTGAATCCAGTTCTCGATCGGGGCCTTCTTTACGGTGCAGGACCGCCAGATATCGCCCATTTCAACCGCATGCTCGTGCAGTGTTTCGCCATTGGCCAAAACGACACGGATGGTTCCGTCTGCAGGGGCCTGGAACGTGGTCGGGTGCGAGCCGTATTCCTCAGCCTTCTGCGCCATCAGGCCGACGTTGGCGACAGCGCCGGCAGTGGCTGGGTTCAGTGCGCCATTGGCTTTGAAGAAGTTGATGGTTTCGTCATAGACACCGGCATAGCAGCGGTCCGGGATCACGCAGTTGGTGTCACCCTTGGCACCGGTCTCATCCCAGCCCTTACCGCCCGCGCGGATCACGGCGGGCATCGAGGCGTCGATGATCACATCCGACGGTACATGCAGGTTGGTGATGCCCTTGTCGCTGTCGACCATGTACATCGACGGACGCTCGCCTTTCAGAGCGTCGATGGCGGCCACGATCTCGGCGTTGTCTTTGACGCGATCCAGCAGGTCGCCCAGACCCGAGTTCGGATTTACACCCAGCGCGTCCAGTTCGGCACCGAATTTCTCGAACACCGGGGCAAGCCAGGCTTTGACCGCATAGCCAAAGATGATCGGGTCCGACACTTTCATCATGGTCGCTTTCATATGAAGCGAGAACATGGTGCCGTCTTTCTTGGTGTCTTCGATGGCATCAGCCAGGAACGAAGACAGGGCTTTGACCGACATGCAGGTCGCGTCCGCCACGGTGCCTTCGTCCAGCGTCCAACCGTCTTTCAGAACGGTCACGCTGCCGTCTTTGCCGACAAACTCGATCTTTGCATCACCGGCCTGCGCTGCAGTGATGGTGGCCGATTTTTCGTTTGCGTAGAAATCGTTATCCGACATCGACGACACTTTGGTTTTGCTGTCTGCGGACCATTCCCCCATCGAATGCGGGTTGTTCTGAGCGTAGTTTTTTACGGCCTTTGCTGCGCGACGGTCGCTGTTGCCTTCGCGCAGAACCGGGTTCACGGCCGAGCCCTTGATGGCATCGTAACGCGCACGGATCGCCTTTTCTGCGTCGTTCGCGGGTTCTTCAGGGTAGTTCGGGATGTCGTAACCTTGCGCCTGCAGCTCTTCGATCGCAGCAACCAATTGCGGGACCGAGGCCGAGATGTTCGGCAGTTTGATCACGTTGGCCTCGGGCGTTTTCACCAGCTCACCCAGTGCGGCCAGATCGTCGGTGATGCGCTGTGCATCGGTCAGGTTTTCCGGAAAGGTCGCCAGAATACGGCCCGCCAGCGAAATATCCTTGGTTCCGACGCTGACACCCGCGGCGCCGGCGAACTTGCGAATGATGGGCAGGAACGACGCGCTGGCCAGCTCGGGCGCTTCGTCTACAATGGTATACAATATATCGAAGTTCGATTTTTCTGCCATATTCTTTTACCTTTTTTAAGCCTTTCGGGGCGTGCGATCCAAGAGTGTGCCACGTATTCGTGGCTGCGGATGGGGCGCGAGAATCCTACCGCCCCAATGGTGACTCTGATTTGACAGGGCCTCCCTTAAAACAGGATGCGTTTCGGATCAATCCTCTAGTGGGGGCGCAAATTGACACGGGGTAACAGGTAATATCTGTTTTCCAAGAATTTGGGCGCAGCAGCCCCAGCATGACGGTCAGTCTTTGTTCGCCAAGCCGAAATCACTAAGTCCGCCCATATCCTCAACATGGTCCAGATAACGCAGTATGGTGTCTTCAAGGTGCGCGCGTGAACCTGCCTGAGCTTCCTCTGGAACCGGAACACCTGCCTTTTGGACCAGTCCCAAAAAAAACGTGCGACCGTTTTCCCCGGTGTCTCGCAGAAAACCATCTATCTCAGCTTTGGCCAGATCCCTTCGGCCAATCGCAGCATAGGTCGCCATACGAATAACCCATCGATCGCTCCGTCCAAAAACTCCCCAACTCAGCGCAGACTGATACAATTGCTCGACTATTGGCTGCCGGAAAGAATACAGTTCCGTAAATTTCCTGACATATTCAATGCCTTTGGCTTCATCCCCGATTTTAAGATGAATCAATGCAAGCGTAAAAGCTTCATTGGCGGGATCGAGTTTGCGTCTGGCTTGTTGAGACACCGCCGAAACTGCGGCTTCGACATCACCGGTATAGTTAATGGCCGTAAACAGCTGAAAATCAAAGACCCAGTCTGCGTCAGACCATCGATGACTGGCACGGTCAAGAAATGCAGTTACTTGTGTTAGTCCGCCAATTTCATAGTGTCGCTCCATCAAATACATGTAAGCTTCTGAAACATTGGGGTCGACATCCAGAACTTTTTCGCTCGCCACAATGGCGGCTTCAATGTCGCCACGGCTGTTTTCAATTCTGGCTACGTTAAGCAGACTGACTTTGTTTTCGAAATCAAGTGACAGTGCTTTGGCATTGTCTTGTTCAGCTCGCTCCAAATCACCCATTTTAATGAAAGCAAGAGCCCTACCCGCGAGGGCTGGAACAGAGTCCGGCTGAATCTCAAGAGCTTCGGTAAGATCCTGAGTTGCCGCTGTATACTGCTCGACGACGAAGCTCGCCGCTCCTCGAAAGAACAAAGCATCAAACCGGTCGTCCTCTGAAAGACCATCCATTTTCAGCAGCTGCGAACAAGCTTCGTAAGCTTCCGAAGGAGCCTCGTTGACTGTCTGACAATCATCCTTAAGTGCTTGCACTTTGGTTGACTCTTCGGCCCCTGCGCTAAGCGCGAAACCCAAAGAAGCCACTGCTACGACCGCTACGGTAAAACGAAATCTCACTGAACCCCAAAGCCCTTCATATTCAACTTACAGCAGCAATACAGAGGTGGGCACAAAAGCGAGTTTGGTCAAGCAGTTGCTCTAAATCCTGAACTGTGGGTCAGACGCCCCACGTGTCGCTCAACCGATACCCGCCGGGCCAGGGGTCGTCCGGGTCCAGCATGTGTTGGTGCGTGCCGGTGATCCAGCCTCGGCCGCTGATTTCGGGGATGATGGCTGGGCGGTCGCCGACTTGGGCTTGCTCGACAATCCGTCCGGTAAAGCGCGATCCGATGATCGAGACCGCCTCGAACGTTTGACCGACCGTCATTTGGCCCTTTGCGGCCATCAGGGCCATCCGCGCCGAAACCGCCGTACCGGTGGGGGACCGGTCAACCTTGCCCGGCTGAATGGCGACCGCGGATTTGCCGGTCAGGCCGGTTTCGGTTTCGTCCAGAGGCCCGCAAAAGGCGCAGAAGGAGATGTGATCCCAATCCGGGTTCTCGGGGTGGGTAAAGCCAAGCTGTTCATTGGCCGCGTTGGTGATGGCCACACCCATACGCGCGATGTCGCGGGCCTCGTCTTCAACGATCTCGAACCCCAGCGCCGCCGCATCGACCACCACGAAGCTGTCCCCGCCATAGGCGGTGTCCACGGTCAGGGTGCCGATGCCCGCAACCTCCAGCGGAATGGATATCTTGTCGGCAAAACTGGGCAGGTTTTGCACAAAGATGCGCTCGGCTTTGCCGTTTCGGCATTCGGCCCGGACCTTCACCAACCCACCGGGGGCCTCAAGCGTCATGAGGGTCTCGGGCTCTTGCATCGGAATGATCCCGCCATCCAGCAAAACGGTGGACACGCAGATCGAGTTTGAGCCGGACATGGGCGGCGTGTCTTCAGGCTCCATGATGATCAAGGCGGCGTCGGCGTCGGGATGTTTCGGCGGTACCAGTAGATTAACATGCCGAAACACGCCACCACGCGGCTCATTCAGCACGAAGTTTCGCAAGGTCTGGTCCTGCGCAATGAAGGCACGCTGTTCCCAGATGGTTTCTCCGGGCGGTGGCTGGACACCACCAACAATCACGTCACCCACCTCACCTTCGGCGTGGGCCGAGATCACATGAATGGTTTTGCAGCTGCGCATGTCCTGTCCTAAAAACGGGAGGCCGAGAATGGGGTCAGGGGAATCTGGGCGGGCTGGCCGTCAACCAGGGCGCCAACCAGTTCGGCCGTACCTGCCGATTGGGTCAGGCCCAGATGACCGTGACCGAATGCGTAGATCACGTCCCCTGCCCGTGGCGAAGCCCCGATCACCGGCAGGCTGTCGGGCAGCGACGGGCGGAAACCCATCCATTGCGTGCCGCCTTCCGTGTTCAGGCCGGGCAGAAATTGCGTGGCTTTTTGCAGCAATGTATCGGCCCGTTTGTAATTCGGAGGGAGTTCCAGCCCCCCCAGTTCAACCGCGCCGCCAATCCGCACGCCGCCATTGATCCGGCTGGCCACAAATCCATGGCTTGAGAATGTCAGATGCATACGCAGGTCAAACGCGCCCGCGGGAAGGGTCGTGTTGTAGCCGCGTTCAGTTTCCAGCGGTATTTGATCGCCAAGTGTCCGCGCAATGTGGTGAGACCAGGCCCCGGCGCACAAGACGACTTTGTCCGCCTCGACCTCGCGTTCTGTCAGCGTGATCCGTACTCCGCTATCTATCGGGGTCAGTGCGCAGATTTCCTGGCGCTCGATCCGGCCACCCCGGCTCTGAAACGTTTGCGCCAGATGCTCCACCCATTTTTTGGGATCAACGGTGTTGATCCAGTTCGGCGTAAACCCAGCATGGGTGAACCGCGGGCTGAGGCCAGGTTGCAATTCAGCAATCGCTTCAAAGCTTTCCAGCAGCTCGAAGTCTATGCCGTGTTGGCGCCGCAGCTCCCATGTAGGCAGGCTGGCACGGTACTCTGCCTCGTTTTCATAAAGCTGCATCTGCCCGTCGCGCTGCATCATCGCCTCGCCTTTCACCGACGCAATCAATCGGGTCAGGGCCGCGCTAGACTGATCCATCAGGCTGGCCTGAGCATGCAGGAGTTGCTTGTAACGATCTGGACGGCTTGCCCGCCAAAACCGGATCATCCACGGCGCGATTTTCAGCGCATAGGCGGGCGGGATGGACAGCGGCCCGAGCGGGTCCAGCAGCCATTTCGGTGCCCTTTTCATGATGCCGGGGGTTGCCAGCGGTTCAACCTCGGAAAAGGCGAAGGCGCCCGCATTTCCGGCCGAGGCTTGCGCGGCGACGCCCTCACGATCCAGAACCACAACACAATGGCCCCGGCGCTGCAGCTCCAGCGCCGTTGTGATTCCGATGACACCGGCCCCGATCACAACGACCTGCTTCGTCATAGCTCTATGCCCGCCTTGAACGGATCGTTTTCATCAAACATCAATGTCGCCTCGGCCATGACATGAGCCTGCCCCGTGATTGAGGGGATGACCCCACCGTTCACACCCAATTGATAAGACAGGTGATAGACGCTGCCGATAACGCTGTGCTGGACGATTTCCTCTCCGGGAGCCAATGCACCGTCCGCAGCCAGACAGGCCAGCCGCGCCGAACTGCCGGTACCACAGGGTGAGCGGTCGTAGTTGTCATCGGGGCATAGCACAAAGTTGCGGCTGTGGACGTCCGGATCGGGAGAGGTGTCCTGAAAGATCACGTGGTCGATTGGCTCGCCCAGCTCTCCTCCTATGCCTTGCGCGATTGAGGCCTTGCGGATCGCAATCGTCATATCGGTCAACTGCCAGATATTGCCGGTCTCAACCGGGATTGGGCTGGGATCAACGATGAAAAACCAGTTGCCGCCATAGGCAACATCCCCCGTCACCGCGCCATAGCCCGGCACATCCAATGCCACATCACGGTGGACACGGCGGCTTTCGATATTCATGACGGTGACGGTGTTGGCATTGTGCAGCTCTACCGTCACGACACCCGCAGGTGTTTCGATCTTGTGTCGTCCAACATCAATCCGCCCCAGATGCGCCAGTGTAACCGCAAGGCCGATGGTGCCGTGGCCGCACATACCCAGCACGGCGTCCACGTCGAAATAGATCACTCCGGTCACGCAGGACGGATCGACCGGCTCGACCAGCAGCGCGCCGACCATGGCGGGTTGGCCACGTGGTTCCAGCATGATCGACCGGTAAAACCCTTCATGTTCCGTCGCCAGCCTGCGGGCGCGTTCGGCCAGCGGTCCAGAACCCAGATCCGGCGCGCCGTCGAGGATGACCCGCGTCGGCTCACCCCCGGTATGGCTGTCGATCACACGCATTCAGCGATCACCCCACCCTGTTTAGACCAATCGGCGAACCAAGCGCGGAACAGGTCGTATTGCTGTTCACAATAGTTGCGCTGCGCATCGCTCAACTCGTCCGTTTCGTTGAAGTGCAGACGGTATTCCTGTTCGCCGTTCAGCACCAAAAGATGTTTGTAGTACAGCACCAGATCGGGGCCTTCGTCAAAGCTGGAAAGCACTTGGATTGCCTCGGTCAGTTCCTGCGCCCGCTGGCGTGCCTCGGCATGGCCTTGTGCTGCCTTTTGGGACAGGGTCGCCAACAACAGGGCCTCGCGCGGTAAAGCTGTGCCAATTCCGGTGATCGACCCGGTCGCGCCGCAGTTGACGAAGCCGTGGTAAACCTCGGTATCCACGCCCACCATCAGGGTCACCTGATTGTCCTGGCTAGTGATGTTCTCAGCCGCGTAGCGCAGGTCATCCTTGCCGCCGAACTCCTTGAATCCGATCAGGTTGGGATGCTCGGCACGCAGAGCGAAGAATAGATCGGCGCGCGTGGCAAAACCGTAATACGGGCTGTTGTAAATGATCGCAGGCACACCCGGCGCGGCAGACAGGATCGCCTTGAAATGGTTCTTTTGCGCGGCCGGAGACGTGCCGCGCGACAACACCCGCGGGATCACCATAAGCCCAACAGCCCCTACTTTCTGCGCATGCGCAGCATAGGCCAGGGCGGACTTGGTGTTGATGGCCCCGGTACCGACCACCACGGGCAGCCCTGCAGCGACCAGGCGTTCAACGCCTTCCATTCGTTGTTTGTCAGTCAGCAGCGGCCAGTCGCCCATCGACCCGCAATAGACCACCGCCGACATGCCCGCATCAATCATCTGCTGCCCTTTGCGCACCAATGCATCGAAATCCGGGGTGCGATCCGCCTTACAAGGGGTCATGAGCGCCGGCATGGTGCCGGTGAAAACGTTGTTCGACATCGGAGCTATCCTTTGAAAATGCAGGGTCAGGGCGGGCAGGTTAGCCCTTTCAATTCGCCATAACGGATATTGGATACAAAATCCAGAAAAATTGAAACCCAGAAAAAACGCGCCGGATCGGAGGATCGGCGCGCTTGATTTGGGTTGCTTTTTGTCGGTTATCGGAACCGCTGGCCGGTCTCCGAATCGAACAGCATCGCGCGTTCCGGTCGAACGATAAGACCGATCCGTTCCCCTTGCTTGCTGCGCTGGTCGTCACGCTCTTCGACGATCAGTTTGTCGCCATTTGGCGTCAGCAGGTACGAGTAGCTCACTCCACCTAGCGCCTCGGTGAGATCAACGGTGCAAGTGCCTCCTGCGCGGTCGACTTCGATATGTTCCGGGCGGATACCCAGCGTGACCTTGTCCAGGCCCGCAGGCACATTGGCCGCCACTTCCAGCGGCGCGCCAAGAGCCGGATGCGAAACCTTGCCATCCGCATATTCGCACTCAAGGAAATTCATCGCCGGAGAGCCGATGAAGCCGGCTACAAACCGGTTGTCCGGATCGCGATACAGGTCCATCGGAGCGCCGACTTGTTCGATCCGGCCATCTCGAAGCACCACGATCTTATCAGCCATCGTCATCGCCTCAACCTGATCGTGGGTAACATAGATCATTGTCGCGCCGATCTCGTTGTGCAGCCGCGCGATCTCGACCCGCATCTCGACGCGCAGTTCGGCGTCGAGATTGGACAGAGGTTCGTCGAACAGAAACACCTCGGGGCCCCGCACAATCGCGCGCCCGATGGCCACCCGCTGACGCTGGCCTCCGGACAGCGCCTTGGGCTTACGCTTGAGGTACTGATCCAGTTTCAGGATATTCGAGGCCTGCTGCACTTTCTGGTCGATCTCGGATTTGGCAACGCCGTTCATGCGCAGGCCAAAGCCCATGTTTTCGGCCACTGTCATATGCGGGTACAGCGCATAGGTCTGGAATACCATGGCCACACCACGTTTCGCAGGGTCCACATGGGTCACCTCGCGCGCGCCGATATGAATCTGCCCTTCGGTGGTTTCCTCAAGCCCCGCGATCATCCGCAACAACGTGGATTTACCGCAGCCCGAAGGACCAACGAACACGCAGAACTCACCATCCTCGATATCCAGATCAATGCCGTGAATAACCTGCGTTTCGCCATACCGCTTGATCGCTTGGTTCAGAGTCACACCCGTCATGTCGCTTGTATCCTGTCATTGTCGGCGCTGCGGCGGGTCTCGGGGAACCGCCAGGCCTGTGCTTCGGTCCCGATCTGTTCGGCCACACGGCGAACACGGGGAACCCAGGTTTCCAACTGATTGAAATCCATTCGTTCCGTCGATCCGGTGACGGAAATCGCGCCCAGCATCCGCCCACCCGAAGTCAGGATCGGACAGGCAATGCAGATGATGCCAGGCTCATGCTCTTCATCATCAATGGCGTAGCCCCGGCTGCGGATCAATTCGAGGTCAGCGCGCAGCGCGGCCTCAGTGGTCAGTGTCTTATCGGTAAAACGGTGGTAGCTTTGCTGCGACACAGCGCGATCAAGCGCCGCCTCGTCCAGAAACGCCATCATCGCCTTTCCAACACCGGTACAGTAAGCCGGACCGACCTTGCCCGCTTGCGAGTACATCTCGATTGGCTGGGCAGCGTTGCGCTTGTCCACATACAGCACCTGACTGGAATCTAGCTGTGCCAGATGCACCGTTTCCCCGGTTTCCCGACTGAGCGAATCCAGAAACGGCCGCGCAATCGGTGCCAGTGAGCTTTGCGTCCACGCCGAATGGGCCAGCCGCACCAGCCTCAGACCGGGCGTATAGGTCTGTCGATCAGAGTCATACGACAGCATCCCCTGATTGGTCAGCGTCTGCAGAAACCGATACAGCGTTGCCTTGGGAAAATCGCTGCTCTCCAACAGTTCCGCGAATCGGACCGGGCGGGCAAAAGCCGCCACCTGATCCAGCACGTCACATGCTTTTCCTATTGTACCGTCACCAGCCACGGGCGCCTGTTCTCCTCCCTATGACCCAACACCATCCTCACGAGGGTCTTGACAAGACTAACCGATATGATGTGTAGTTTTCAATATATAAAACATAGTTTCATTATTTGGAACTAAAATGGAAGCTAAGGGAGGAAATCATGCATTCCATGTTCAAGCGTTCTGCGGTGGCATTGGCGGCAAGTGTGGCGCTTGCTGCGCCCGTTGCAGCCGAACTGACCGGCGAGCTGAGAATCTTCCTCGACACATCGAACCCGGCGCCCCGCGCGACGATGGAAGCGATGATCGACCGGTTCGCGGCACAGCATCCGGGGCTGGAAGTCGAAACCACGGTGATCGACCGTGAAGCGTACAAGACTCAAATCCGCAACTTCCTGACTGCGGACACGCCGGACGTCGCCACATGGTACGCGGCTAACCGGATGAAGCCGTATGTCGAGGCCGGTTTGTTCGAGGACGTATCCGATCTTTGGGCAGAACCCGAAATTGCGGACAATCTTGCATCGACCAAGGGCGCGATGACCATCGACGGCAAGCAATGGGGCGTGCCCTACACCTATTATCAATGGGGTGTTTACTACCGCAAAGACATCTTTGATGAGCTGGGCCTGACCGAACCTACCACATGGGAAGAAGAACTGGCCAATTGCCAGAAGATCATCGACTCGGGCCGTGCCTGCTATACCATCGGCACCAAGTTCCTGTGGACCGCCGGTGGCTGGTTCGACTACCTGAACATGCGCACCAACGGCTTCGACTTTCACAACCAGCTCGCTAACGGCGAAATCAGCTGGGAGGACGACCGGGTCAAGCAAACCTTCGCCAACTGGAAACAGCTGATCGACATGGGCGCGTTCATCGACAATCACCAGACCTACAGCTGGCAGGAGGCCCTGCCCTTCATGGTCAACGGTGAGGCCGCAGCTTACCTCATGGGTAACTTCGCCGTGGCACCCCTGCGTGAGGCTGGATTGTCCGACGATCAACTGGATTTCTATCAGTTCGTTGCCATCAACCCCGATGTCGAACTGGCCGAAGACGCCCCGACCGACACGTTCCACATCCCTGCCAACGCATCAAACAAAGAAGCCGCGCGTGAATTCCTGCGTTTTGTTGTCTCCGCCGATGAACAGTCCGAGATCAACAATGGCGCAAATCTCGGCCAGCTGCCCGTTAATGCGCAATCCACAGTCGATGACGACAAGTTCCTGCAACAGGGTTTTGCAATGCTGTCATCGAACAGCCCCGGCGGTGTAGCTCAGTTTTGGGACCGTGACGCACCTGCTGAAATGGCCAAAGTTTCGATGGAAGGCTTCCAGGAATTCATGGTCAAACCGGACAACGCCGACCGTATCCTGGCCAAACTGGAACGCGCTCGTCAGCGTATCTACGACAACTAATCCGGTCAGGCCGGGCACAAGTCCGGCCTGCTCCTCATCTGCGTAAGGCGGTGATATCCCGTCTTACTCCTTTTTCCTAACCCCCGAGTATCCGCATGTCAGCCGTTGAAGCCCCCGAACAGGAAAGCTGGTTCCACAGAAACCAACAGCGCATCGCACCATGGCTGTTTCTGGCCCCCGGGCTGCTGTTCTTCATGGTCTATGTAATCATCCCAGTTTTCCAGTCTTTCAATCTCTCGCTCTACGAATGGGACGGTCTGGGAGCAGCCGAATATGTGGGGTTCCGCAACTACGAAGACCTTTATTGGGAATGGGTGGACCGGGATGCGTTTTACATCTCGCTGAAAAACAACCTGATCTGGCTGATCTTGTATCTTGCCGCGATCCCGGCGGGTCTTTTCATTGCGCTGCTCCTGAACCAGACGGTTTGGGGAATTCGCCTGTACAAGTCACTGTTCTTCTTTCCCTTCGTCATCTCTCAGGTTGTTGTGGGCCTCGTGTTCACCTGGTTCTATGACCCGACCTTCGGCCTGTTGAATGAACTCCTCGGCCTCTTCGGCCTCGGGCCGCTGAATGTCCTCGGTGACGAACGCTTCGTGACCTATGGAATCATCTTCGCCGGTCTCTGGCCGCAGACGGCCTATTGCATGATCCTCTACCTCACCGGCCTAAATGCCGTTGACCCGGAACAGATCGAAGCCGGGCGGCTGGACGGTGCAAAGGGTCTTCGTATGCTGTGGCACATTATCCTGCCGCAACTGCGCCCGGCAACCTTCATCGCCTTTGTCGTGACAATCATTGGCGCCCTGCGCAGCTTCGACCTGATCTCGATCATGACGCAGGGTGGCCCCTTTGGCTCGTCCCGCGTGCTGGCCTATTACATGTTTGAAGTTGCCCTGTCCGAATACGGCTTCCGCATGGGATACGGTGCCGCCATCGCGGTGATCCTGTTCCTGATCATGCTCTGCTTCATCGCTTATTTCCTGTGGTCGATGTATCGCGAAGAAAGGGGGCACTGAGATGTTTCCCAAACCCATCGAAAAACAATCGCGCGCGGCGCAAATAAGCTATCAGGCCATGTTGCCGCTGGCCTTGCTGCTCTGGCTCGGACCCTTGCTGGCGGTCGCCCTGTTCTCGGTCAAACCGGCGGCGGATTTCACCAATGCAAACTACTGGGGCATGCCGTCCAGCTTCGAGGGCGCGTTCAACTATGGGCAGGTATTCTTCAACTCGGACATGCCGCGTTACCTGCTGAACTCTTTTCTGATCACCATCCCGACAGTAATCGGAGCCGTCGCGCTCAGCTGCATGACCGGCTTTGCGCTGGGTATTTACAAGTTCCGTTCAAACCTCTGGATATTCTTCATGTTTGTCGCGGGCAACTTCGTGCCATTTCAGATCCTGATGGTTCCGGTACGCGACCTGACCCTGCAACTTGGCCTCTACAACACCAAAACCGGCCTTGTCCTATTCCACATCGCCTTTCAGACCGGGTTCTGCACGCTGTTCATGCGCAACTTCATCCGCGCGCTGCCCTTTGAACTGATCGAGGCCGCACGCGTCGAAGGCATCAGCGAATGGCGCATCTTCTGGTACGTGGTCTTGCCACTGATGAAGCCTGCCATTGCTGCGCTCAGCGTGTTGATCTTTACTTTCATCTGGAACGACTATTTCTGGGCCGTCGTCCTTACGCAAGGTGCTGAAAGCCAACCTGTCACCGCGGGGATCACCAGCTTCAACGCCCAATTCCGGGCGGCCTATCAGTTGATGAGCGCCGGCTCCATCGTCGCGGCCTTGCCGCCGGTGGCCATGTTCTTCCTCATGCAGAAACACTTCATCGCGGGCCTGACCCTCGGTGCCGTAAAATAACGTCAAACCAGAGGTTTGCCTCAATGACAAAGATCACCTTTATCGGAGCGGGCTCCACGATCTTCATGCAGAACATCGTGGGCGACGCTCTGCTGACCCCAGCACTGGCAAACAGCCACTTTGCCCTGATGGATATCGACGCCGAACGTCTGGCCGAAAGCGAAGCTGTGGCCAAGGCAATGATCCGTTCTGTTGGAACCGGGGCAACTGTCACCACTCACGCCGACCGCCGCGCAGCGTTGGATGGTGCCGATTTCGTGATCACTGCCTTTCAGGTCGGTGGGTACGATCCTTGCACGATCACCGATTTCGAAATCCCCAAACAATACGGCCTGCGCCAGACCATCGCCGATACAATGGGGGTCGGAGGCATCATGCGCGGTCTGCGTACGGTTCCGGTTCTGTGGGATGTGGCGCGCGACATGATGCAGCTCTGCCCCAATGCGACGCTGCTCCAATACGTCAACCCGATGGCCATCAACACCTGGGCGCTGGCCGAGCAGTTCCCGGCGCTGAAACATGTAGGCCTTTGCCACTCGGTCCAGAACACGGTCGAGGAGCTGGCGCATGATCTGGACCTGCCCAAGGGCGACTTCCGTTACAAGGTCGCCGGCGTCAATCACGTCGCCTTCTTCCTGAAACTCGAACATCAGGGTCACGATCTCTACCCTGCGCTGCGGCAAGGGTATGCCTGCGGCCAGATTCCCAAGGCTCCGCTGCTGATGCCGCGCTGCCCCAACAAGGTGCGATACGAGGTGATGGACCATCTCGGTTATTTCTGCACCGAGAGTTCCGAGCATTTTGCCGAATACGTTCCATGGTTCATCAAGGACGGGCGCGAAGACCTGATCGAGCAGTTCAGCATCCCTTTGGATGAGTACCCAACCCGATGCGTGGAACAGGTCGCCAGTTGGAAGGAACAGGCCAAAACCCTGACCGACGGGCGCGATATCGAGGTGATCCGAAGCCACGAATTCGCCGCCGACCTGATGAACGCAATCGTCACCGACACGCCCTATGTGGCCTATGGCAACCTGCCGAACACCGGCCAGATTCCGCAGCTTCCTTTGGGTGCTGTAGTGGAAACGCCGTGCCTGGTGGACAGCAATGGTGTACAGCCTTCGGTCGTCACCGACATTCCACCGCAGTTGATCGCCCTGATGCGGACGCAAATCAACGTGCAGGAACTGACCGTTCGGGCGCTGGTCGACCAGAACCCGGAATACATCTATCACGCCGCCATGATGGACCCACACACCGCCGCCGAGCTGGACTTGCGCCAAATCCGCAATTTGGTGACAGACCTTCTAACTGCACATTCAGACTGGTTACCTGACTGGTGCCAACCCGCCAAAGCCGCTTGAAAGGGCTCAGCGAATGACTAAGAAACGCCGTTCCCAGCATTGGTATGGAAAGCTCGACAAAGACGGGTTCATCCACCGCTCGTGGATGAAAAACCAAGGCTTCCCCGATCACGCTTTTGACGGACGCCCCATCATCGGCATCTGTAACACGTGGTCGGAGCTTACCCCCTGCAACTCGGGTCTGCGTGATCTGGCCGAAGGCGTCAAACGCGGTGTGTGGGAGGCCGGAGGCTTCCCCGTCGAATTCCCCGTCATGTCACTGGGCGAGACCCAGATGAAGCCCACCGCCATGCTGTTCCGTAACCTTCTGGCCATGGATGTCGAAGAGTCGATCCGCGCCTATGGCATCGACGGCGTCGTCCTGCTGGGCGGCTGCGACAAGACCACGCCGGGGCAGTTGATGGGTGCGGCCTCGGTCGATCTGCCGTCGATTGTCGTTAGCTCCGGCCCGATGCTGAACGGCAAGTATCGCGGTCAGGATATCGGTTCGGGCACGGATGTGTGGAAATTCTCCGAGGCCGTCCGCGCAGGCGAAATGACCCTGCAGGACTTCATGAACGCTGAATCCGGCATGTCGCGCAGCGCCGGTGTGTGCATGACGATGGGCACAGCCAGCACGATGGCCTCGCTGGTCGAAGCAATGGGCATGAGCCTGCCCACCAACGCCGCTTTGCCTGCCGTTGACGCCCGCCGCATGGCGTTGGCGCATCTGACCGGCAAGCGGATTGTCGAGATGGTGGACGAAGACCTCAAACCCTCGGACATCCTGACCAAAGGGGCGTTTGAAAATGCCATCCTGACCAACGCCGCCGTGGGCGGGTCGACCAATGCGGTAGTTCACCTTCTGGCGCTGGCGGGCCGTGTAGGTGTGGACCTGACGCTCAAGGATTTCGAGATCGGCTCGGAAATCCCGCTGCTGGTGAACTGTATGCCTTCGGGCAAATACCTGATGGAGGATTTCTGCTATGCAGGCGGCGTGCCGGTCGTTCTGAATGAACTCAAATCCTTCCTGCGCCCGTCCAAAACCGTCCTTAACAAGGACATCTCAGCCCATTATGAAGGGGCCGAGTGCTTCAACGCCGATGTCATCCGCCCCTTCAACGATCCGGTGAAACCCGCGGCGGGGCTGCGTGTCCTGCGCGGCAATCTGGCACCGAACGGCGCCATCGTAAAGCCCTCGGCGGCAACGGATGAACTGCTGGAAACCGAGGCCGAGGCTTTTGTCTTTGAAAGCATCGAAGACCTGAAAGCCAATATCGACCGCGACGACCTGCCGGTGTCGCCCGAGACCATTCTGGTGCTTAAAGGCTGCGGCCCGAAGGGCTATCCGGGGATGCCGGAGGTCGGCAATATGCCGATCCCGGCTAAGCTGGTGAAGGACGGGGTTCGCGACATGATCCGTATCTCGGACGCTCGTATGTCTGGCACCGCCTTTGGCACCGTCATCCTGCATGTCAGCCCCGAGGCACAGGCGGGTGGCCCGCTGGCGCTGGTCAAAACCGGTGATCGCATCCGGGTGTCGGCCAGCAAAGGGGAGTTGGAGTTGTTGGTCGACGAAAAGGAACTGGACGCCCGCCGCGCCGCGTGGCAAGCGGACGATCCGCATTACAGCCGCGGTTACGCCAGACTTTATATCGACCACGTGTTGCAGGCCGATCAGGGCGCGGACCTTGATTTTCTCGTCGGCAAAGACACCCGCCTTGTCACCAGAGAGAGCCACTAATGGATCAACCAGCCACTTTCCACGATCTCAACGGGGCTTCGGTCTATATTACCGGCGGTGGCTCGGGCGTTGGCGCTGCTCTGACCGACGGGTTCCTCGCGCAAGGCGCCAATGTCGCCTTCATCGGGCGGTCCGATGCCAGCGGGTTTGTCGATGAAATGCACGACAAACACGGGCGCGCGCCGCTGTTCATACAAGGCGACATGACAGATACCGAGTTGCTGCACACTACCATGAAAAAGGCGGCCGAGGCGCATGGCCCGCTGAACGTGCTGATCAACAACGCGGCCAACGATAAACGCCACTCGCTTGAAGAAACGACGACCGAGTTCTGGGACTGGATGATCGAGGTAAACCTCAAGGCCTACTACTTCGCCTGTCAGGAGGCCGCCCGCCAGATGCAGGGCAAAGGCGGTGCGATCGTGAATTTCAGTTCGATCAGCTACATGATGGGCAATGCAGGCTATCCGATCTACACGACCTCGAATGCCGGAATCACCGGCATGACGCGGTCTTTGGCGCGCGAGTTGGGGCCGCAGAACATCCGTGTCAACGCGCTGGCCCCCGGTTGGGTTCTGACGCAGAAACAGCTGGATATGTGGGCCACGCCCGAGGATCTGGCCGCACATCTCGACCGCCAATGCCTGAAAGAACACCTGACGCCCGAGGACATGATCGCACCGACCTTGTTCCTAGCCTCAAACGCTAGCCGGGCGATGACCGGGCAATGCATGGCCGTCGATGGCGGCGTCGTCGTAACGGGGTAGAGCCATGAATACAGAATGGATTGCTGTCGATTGGGGAACCTCTCATTTGCGAGCCTGGGCGATGCAGGGCGAAACGGTGCTGGATCAGGCATATTCGGACAAAGGCATGGCGCGGGTGGACAAAAGCGGGTTCCAGCCCGCGTTGTTCGAACTCATCGAAGGCTGGCTGGGCAGCGGCCCCACAGATGTGGTCGCCTGCGGCATGGTCGGCGCGCGACAAGGTTGGGTCGAGGCCCCCTACTCCGCCGTCCCATGTGAACCAACGCCGGTTGCCCCGTTCCGTGTTCCGGGCACAGATTCCCGCATCCGGGCCTTCGTGGTGCCCGGTCTGAAACAAAACGCGCCACCAGATGTCATGCGCGGTGAAGAAACCCAGATCGCGGGGTTTCTGGCCTCTCATCAGAACTGGGACGGGGTGATCTGTTTGCCCGGCACCCACACCAAATGGGTGCAGGTCAGCGCCGGAGAGGTCGTCAGCTTCCGCACCTTCATGACCGGAGAAATGTTTGACCTGCTGGCCGGGCAATCGGTGCTGAAACATTCGGTCGGCCAGGGATGGGACGATGCCGCCTTTGCCGAGGCTGCGGCGGACACGTTGTCCAGGCCCGAACAACTGGCCGCGCGGCTGTTTGGCTTGCGCGCCGCTGATCTGTTACAGGGTCAGGATCGCGGTATCACAAGAGCGCAGCTTTCGGGCTTTCTGATCGGCGCGGAATTGGCCGCGACCCGCCCGTATTGGCTGGGACAGCAACTCGCGATCATCGGGGCCAAGGGACTCTCGGACATCTACGCCAAGGCCCTGCAGCAACAGGGCGCGTTTGTCGAAACCGCCAACAGCACGCAATGCACACTGGCCGGCCTATTGCAGGCCCGCAACCTGACGAGGCAAACCGCATGAGCCGACCCATCATCGCCATTCTGCGCGGCCTGCGCCCATCCGATGCTGTTGCCACCGGGCAGGTCCTGATCGACGCCGGGATCGACAATATCGAGGTCCCGCTGAACTCACCCGATCCGCTGGAGTCGATCGGTATTCTGGCCGAACAGTTCGGCGACCGTGCCCTGATCGGAGCGGGCACCGTATTGACGACGGATCAGGTGGACGCGGTGGCCAAGGTTGGCGGCAGGCTGATCGTATCACCGAACTGCGACGCGCAGGTGATCTCGCACACGCACCAACTGGGACTGGAAAGCTGGCCCGGCATCTTCACCCCGACCGAGGCCTTTACGGCCCTCAAGGCCGGAGCCTCCGGCCTGAAACTCTTTCCCGGCACTCTCGCCGGTCCGGCGGGGCTATCCGCGCTGCGCGCGGTGTTGCCCAAGGGCACGCTGGTCTATGCCGTCGGCGGCGCGGGACCTGAGAATTTCGATCAGTGGATCAAGGCCGGCGCCAACGGATTCGGCATCGGGTCGGCGTTGTTCAAACCCGACATGACGGCCGCCGAGGTCGCGGGCCGGGCCGCGCGGATCGTAGCTGCCTACGAAGAAGCCGCCGGATGAGCGTCATTTACGACGACCGCCCTTGTGAACTGGGCGAGGGTCCGCTTTGGCACCCCGAGCGGCGGCAACTTTTCTGGTTCGATATTGTGGGCAAGAAGCTAATGACGCGGGAAAACGGTGAACCGCACAGTTGGCAATTCGACGAACATGTCTCTGCCGCGGGCTGGGTCGACTCAGAGACGCTGTTGATCGCCTCTGAAACAGGGCTTTGGCGGTTCGGCCTGATGACCAAGCAAAAAGAGCTGATAACCCCGCTTGAGGCGGACAACCCGATCACCCGGTCCAATGACGGGCGCGCTGATCCTTGGGGCGGGTTCTGGATCGGGACGATGGGCAAAGACGCAGAACCCGGTGCAGGTGCGATCTATCGTTATTGGCAGGGCGAACTGCAGCAACTGGTGCCAGATGTCACGATCTCGAACGCGATCTGCTTCGCCCCGGACCGGACCTGCGCCTATTACGCGGATACAGTGCGGAAACAGGTCATGCGCTGGCCTTTGAACCCGGAAACCGGCTGGCCCGAGGGCGAGAGTACGGTTTTTCTAGACCACCGCGTCGATGGGCTGAACCCGGATGGGGCGGTGGTCGACGCCGATGGCAACATCTGGATCGCCCAATGGGGTGCGAACCGCGTGGCGGCATATACCCCTGCAGGCCGGTTCCTGACTGCGATCGCCTTTGAGGCAGCTCATACTTCCTGCCCCGCGTTCGGAGGTGATGACCTGACAACCTTGTTCTGCACCACCGCCCGCGACGGGCTGGATGCAGAGACTTTGGCCAAACACCCAACCAACGGCATGACCTTTGCCGCCCCTGGCGCGGGCAAAGGGCAGGCCGAACACAGAGTCCTTCTATGAAGCCCGAACTTGGCGTCTGCTACTACCCCGAACACTGGCCCGAAGAGATGTGGGCCGAGGATGCCGCGCGCATGGTGGAAACCGGTCTGAGCTGGGTGCGGATCGGTGAGTTTGCCTGGAGCAGGATGGAGCCCGCACCGGGTGATCTGCGTTTAGACTGGCTGGATCAAGCGATTGAGGTGCTGGGGGCAGCGGGGTTGAAGGTGGTACTGGGAACACCTACGGCGACGCCACCGCGTTGGATGCTGGAAAAACACCCCGACATGCTGGCCGTGGATGCACAGGGGCAGCCGCGCAAATTCGGCTCGCGCAGGCATTTTTGCTTTAGCCACCGGGGTTATATCGCCGAGTGTGAACGGATTGCCCGGATCATGGGGGAACGTTACGGGCACAACTCGCATATAGCGGCATGGCAGATCGACAACGAATATGGCTGCCACGAAACGACCGTCAGCTACAGCCAACCGGCCTTGCAGGCGTTTCGGCGGTGGTTGGCCGAGCAGTATGAGTCCATCGAATCTCTGAATACCGCTTGGGGTAATATTTTTTGGTCGATGGAGTACGACAGCTTTGATCAGATCGACCTGCCCAACCTGACCGTGACCGAGCCCAACCCCGCCCACGTTCTGGCCTTTCGCCGTTTCAGCTCGGATCAGGTGGCGGTGTTCAACAAGGCGCAGGTCGACGTCCTGCGCCCGCTGACCGATGCGCCGCTGCTGCATAACTATATGGGCCGGATTCTGGACTTCGACCATTTCAAGCTGGGCGCCCATCTGGATATCGCGACATGGGACAGTTATCCGATCGGCTTTCTGTCCGACCGGCTTGAGGCTGACGAGGCACATAAAACCGCATTCCTGCAACAGGGCGACCCCGACATGCAGGCCTTTCACCATGACCTGTATCGCGCTGTCGGCCGGGGTCGCTGGTGGGTGATGGAACAGCAGCCTGGCCCGGTGAACTGGGCACCGTATAATCCCGCTCCCCTGCCCGGCATGGTACGCCTGTGGTCGCTCGAGGCAGTGGCGCATGGCGCTGAAGTGGTCAGTTACTTCCGTTGGCGACAGGCCCCATTCGCGCAGGAACAAATGCACGCGGGCCTGTTGACCCCGAACAACGCACCCGCTCCGGCATTGGCCGAAGCCCGTCAGACAGCCGATGATCTGGCACAGCTGGGTACTGTCACGCAGACTCAGGCAGATGTGGCCATTCTGTTCGACTACGCCTCGGACTGGGCATGGACAACCCAGCCACACGGGGCCGGGTTCAGCTATTTCCGGCTGGTGTTCTCGGCTTATCGCGCACTGCGGCGTGCCGGGCTATCAGTGGATATCCTGTCCTCGTCCGAAACACCTGAGGCAAGGTACAAACTGATCCTCGCCCCCGGGCTGGCCACCTTGGACGGTCGGGTCGATCAGCACCCGGGCGATCTGACGCTCTATGGCCCCCGCAGTGGTGCCATCACGCACGACTTCCAAATTCCCGAAACGGGGCGCCCCGGCCTGACCGAACTGAACTGCGAAGTTGAACTGGTCGAAACACTGCCCCCAAACACACGCCGCGAGGTCGTTGGCGGCGGCGCGGCCCGGCACTGGATTGATCGTCTGTCCGGCAACGCTCCGGACCTGCTGACCTATGCCGACGGGACATCCGCCCTGAAGGGTGAGAACGGCATTTGGTATTTGTCCGGCTTCCCGGATGAGGTTCTTTGGGATCGGGTGATCTCCATGGCTGCGCAAGAGGTTGGGCTGAGCCTGAAGCCGCTGCCTGCAGGGTTGCGGCAGCGTGAGACTGATCAGCACATTTTCCTGATCAACTACACCTCTGTCCCCGTATCGTGGAACGGGTATGAGATTGATGCCTGCGACGTGCTGATCTTGAAAAAGGACGCGCCCGAAGAGGCGTAGCTCTCCGGGCGCGCGGGTTTCAGTCAGGCGCGAAGCTTACTGATCGTTTTGCAGGCTGTTGGGGTCAAAAGCCCCGCCGAAGCCGCCATTGCTGGCAGGCGGCGTTTCTGGGTCCGGTTCGCCCTCCTCACCATCACCACCCAAGGTGTTCGGTGCAAACACGTTACCGAAACCAGAGTTATTGGTGCCGGTGTCTGGCTCTGCTTCCTCTTCCGTTGTTCCGGGTTGTAGATCACCGGGCTCAAACACGCCTTCAAAGCGCTGTTTGCGTTCTTCCTCAAGCTGTCTGCGCTGTTCTTCACGCTGCTTACGCAGCTCCTCGATGCGCTGCTGGGCTTCCAGTTGCTTCTGCTCTCGCACGTCGGCGATGCACTGCGCCGGGTTGTAAGCCGTCGCGGTACCGATCAGGGTGATCGTGGCAACGGCAAAAACAACCACCAGAACCGCGGCCGTGTTGCCGGAAAAGAAGCTGGGCAGTTTGATTTTGCCCGCCAACTCCTCGACCGTGGCATTCTTGCGCGCGGCAGCAACCAGTTCCTGTCGTTTCAGCTTGGCCTCGTTCAACAGGGCAAAGAACACGGTCAGCGCCACGATGATGAAGGCCAACGCCGAGATCGACGGCGTGATACCATACCGCACCTTTTGCGCCAGTTCGATGGTCAGCGTCGGATACTCGCCAAAAGTGAAAGTGGTGGTGTTGTAGTTCTCGAACGAGGCGAGGAACGCCAATACCGCCGCCGAGGCAATGGCCGGGCGCATGAAAGGTAACAGTATCTTACGAAACGCCTGCGCATGGCTGGCACCCAGATCCAGCGCCGCCTCGGTCAAGGCGATATCATAACGCTGCAGCCGCGCCACCAGCACCAGCATGCAGTAGCTGGCGATAAAGGTGGACTGCCCGATCACCGTCAGGAAAATCCCGTTCGACAATACGCTGTCCGCACCCAGTCCCAGCATCCGGTTGATCCGGTCCCAGAACACCAGGGTCGAGATACCCAGAACCACGCCCGGGATCAGGATCGGCGCGATGATGACCGTGTAATAGGTCGCGCGCAGCTTGGGCCAGATCTGCGTCAGCATCAGCGCTCCCGCCAGACCCATCGCCACCGACAAAACAACCGTCCCAGCGCCGATGATTAGTGAGTTCTTGATGCCGTTCAGGATACGCTGGTCCTGAAACAGCTCTCCGAACCACTGGAAGGTCAGGCATTCCCACGGTGTCATTCTCGGGAAAACCGAAGAGTTGAACGCCGTAACCGACATGATCACCAGCGGGCCCAGCAGGTACAGGAAGAAGATGACCAGATAGACCCAGATGCTTATGCGGAGGAAGGAATTGTTCATTTCCCGATATCCCCCATGTTCACCTTGAACAGACGCATCATCGCCAGCACGAACAGGATACAGGTCACCAGCAGCACGATGGCGTAGGCGGCCCCCTGCGGCCAGTCATTGTTGTCGTTGAACTGTTGATAGATCAGCTGCGTGAACCACAAGCTGGACGGCCCGCCCAGAATCTGCGGTGCGGCCAGCGCTCCTGCGGACAGCATGAAGACCATGGTGCAGCCCGAACTGATGCCCGGCTTGGCGTAGGGTATGACCACTCGCCAGTGAATCCTCCACCAAGGCGCACCAAGGTCGCGCGCGGCCTCGATCTGGTTTTTATCCAGGCTTTCTATAACGTTATACATCGGGAAGATCATCAGAAGGATGTAGGCATAGCCCAGACCGGCATAAAGCGCGATGTCATTGCGGATGAAGTCAAACGGCGTATCCCAGATGCCAAGCCCCATGAACAGGGTATTCAGAACACCGGTTTCGCCAAAGATGATCCGCAACGCAAAGGCCCGCAGGATCTCGTTGATCCAGTAAGGGATGATCAGCATGATCGCGAAGATGCGGATATGACTGCCTTTTGATTGGCCCAGATAGTAGGCAATTGGATAGCAGAGGATCAGATTGAAGATTGTAACGCAGACCGCTGCAAGCAATGTGCGGAAAAAGACCCTCAGGTCGACCGCGTTATAGTCCTGACTGCCGCCTTCCGGGCCGTAGATCAGGTACTTGTAGTTCTCCAGCGTATAGACGTCCTTTGGCCCGCCAATTTCTGGCGGCGGCAAGTTCGGGCGGAATGAGAAGTCCAACATCGACAATTGCGGCAGGATGATCAGACCGACAGTCCAGAAAAGAACCAGACCCAATATGGCCAGACCCATTCCGGTACCATTGCGATTGAAAAACTCTTTCAGAAAGCGGGGCATGTGTTCGTCCCCCTATTCCGCGGCCAGCTCACCCGCCGGAACCAGAACCGCGTTGTGGGTTTCGTATTCCAGCGTGATGTTCTGTCCTGTGTGATCCTTAAAGGACTGACCATGGTTCGGGATCGATACCTTGATCTCCTTGCCGCCTTCGCCTTCGGTGAAAATGTTGAAGACGTTGCCTTCAAACTCTTCATGGTTCACCCGCGCAGTAACAAAGTGATCGCCGGTAGCGCCGTCGGGCGCGATGGCAAGGGCTTCGGGGCGAATGAACAGCATGGCATCGTCGCCTTCTTTCATCTTGCCCTGATTGGCCGTTGAAATCCGCGCGACCAGATCGCCCGAGCGGTTCGTCCGGATCAGTGCCTCGCTCCCCATGACCTGCTTGATTTTGCCGCGGAATACGTTGTTTTCACCCACGAACGAGGCCGCAAATGCGGTATTGGGGTCGTTGTAAATGGTTTTGCCATCCGCAATCTGGTCGATCACCCCGGCCCGCATGACGGCGATGTTGTCCGACATGGTCAGCGCCTCGCCCTGATCGTGGGTGATATAGATGAAGGTGATGCCGACACGCTGCTGAATTTCGCGCAATTCTGTGCGCATGTGCTGGCGCAGTTTAAGATCCAAAGCGGAGAGCGGTTCGTCCAGCAACAGCACATCCGGCTCGGCACACAAGGCGCGGGCAATCGCAACACGCTGGCGCTGACCACCGGACAATTCGCTGGGCAGCTTATCACCTTGCCCGGGCAGAGCGATCATATCCAGCAACTCGTCAGCACGCTTGCGGCGTTCGGTGGCGCTGGCGCCTTTGATCTCCATGGAAAAGGTGATGTTTTCCCACACTTTCATCAGCGGGAACAACGCCAGGTTCTGAAAGATCAGGGCAGTCGGACGCTTGTTCGGGCCGATACCCTGCATGTCATTGCCGCCGATCAGAACCCGGCCCTCGCTTGGGTCCAGAAAGCCCGAGACCGCGCGCAGGATGGTCGTCTTACCGCAGCCCGAGGGGCCAAGGAACGAAAAGAAGTCACCCCCGTTGATGTTCACATTGGCGTCCCGCACGGCGACAAAGTCACCGAAACGGATCCACAGGTTTTCAAGATCTACACCGACCCCTGCACTCATTGTTGGTATCTCCGTCAGGTACGGTTGCAGACCGCACCATAATAGTATCCGTCACGCCGAACGGCGCGCGGGTGAATGGCCCCCCGCACATTGGCGGAGGGCGGCGTTACACAGCAATCAGGCGCTTTTGAACTTGTTGACGAACTCAGTGCGGGTTTCCGCATACCACGGCGCCTCGGCCGGCCACGGGTTGAGGTTGGCCAGCGAGTCACCCGGATAGGCCTCGGCAAAGTTCTTCTTGTAGGTGTCGCCCGAGTATTGGTCGGCACCTAGAACCGGCGAGTTGTAACCGTGGCTGTCAATCGCCACACCGGCTGGTTTCGCCTGATAGGCGAAGTCAATGAAGGCATAAACCTGATCGATATTGGCCGCGCCTGTCGGCATGGACATACCATCAACCCATGCCATCGCACCTTCGATTGGGGCTTGATAGTGCACCGGCTCACCCGCCGATTTCAGCGCCAGCGGCGGGCCGTCCCAAGTCTGACCGACAACTACGCCTTCGTTCAACAGGCCATTTTTCTGGGTGTCCGCGTCGTTCCAGATCAACTTGATTCGGTTCTTGCGTTCGATGCACCAGTCGGTGATCTGACCCCAGACCTTGCGCATGGTCTCTTCGTCGCCGTAGGCGGCCCAGACCGAGCCCGGCTCCATCTCACCCGCGCGTTCCATGTAAAGACCCGCACCCAGCATCATCGAATGCGCGCGGCCCATGGTCTTGCCTGCGTTTTCTTCCGACCAGACATCACCATAAGACGGCGCGTCGCCTTCCGGCAGCCACAGGTCAGTACGGTAGGCGATGCCTTCGGTGCCCCAGATATGCGGCAGCCAGTGGACGCCGCTGTCACCAAAGTTCCATGCATCCGTACCAATCGAGGCCATCGCCGGGTTCACCAGATCGATCGGCACCTTGCTCATGTCGAAGGGTTGCAGCAGTTCCAGCGGCTCCCACTGCAGCGAGCGGTTGTTGGTCGGCGACACGATGTCAAAACCCTGACCCTTGGTCGCCTTCATCTTGTTGATGATTTCTTCGTTTGACCCGATACCGGTGTAGTTTACCTTGATCCCGGTCAGGGTCTCAAACTCCTGAATAAAGCTGGGCGGCAGGTAATCCGACCACATCAGAATGTTGATCTCACCCGAGGACGCCAGCGCGCTTTTGCTGTACAGCGGTGCCGCCAGCGCAGCAGCACCTGCGCCTTTCAGGACAGAGCGTCTGGAAAGCGTTTTCCGTTCAGCCATTTTCGTTTCTCCCGTTGTTGGACTTTGTATTCTTTTTGTTATGTAAGTGCAGGCTAGACCTTTGATGCAGAGCTGTCAGTCCAAAAGTGACAGTTACCAGTTTTCTTAAGTCCAGTTTGCATTCACGCCCGTCAGAACCAGGATCAGGTCACGGCTCTGTCCAGACTGAGACACCATAGGGCGGGATTTCAGAAGTACCAACCAGATATTGACGATCCTCGGAACCGGGCAAGACCTGCGCAGTTGCACTGAAGTTGAAGGCAAACCACAGCTCACCACAACGCGTGATGCGCACATCCCGGTAGTTTTCTGTCACGGGGATGTCTGCCCATCTCAGAGCCTCGGCCAGAACAGCCTGCAACAACGGTCCGCGCGGGATCATCGCCAGGTACATCGACCGATCCGACTGCACAATCGCCGGGCTGCCGTCGCGGTAAACGCTTGAAAAACGGGCTGTTACCTTATTCGCGGTTTCGATGATTTCGCGCCAGCCAGTGAACTCATGCTGCGTGCCGTCCTCCAGGCGCACCGATTCGCGGGCCAGATCCGGCAGTGATTCGACTCTCAGAATCCGGACGCCAGCCAGATCGGCCAACTCTCCGGGGGCAAGGTTCTGCGGCGTGTGCATGTCATCCGTCTTGCTGCCGGCACGGGCGCCGATCAACAGTTTAGCCAAACTGTCCCGCAGCCGTTTCGCCAGGTCTGGCGAGACAATCATGCTTTGCGGTAGCACGATCAACGCATAGCCCGTCAGGTCGTCTTCAGGACCAACAAAATCCAGATCAATCCCTTGGGCGCGCAGCCCGGCATACCATTCACGAACGATCTGAGCATTCGGGAACGCGTCATCATGGGGCAGAATATCTGCTGCCCAGATGGACGCGTAGTCCAGCAAGATGGCCACCGGTGCCCGTTGGCGCGTGGTCGATGGTAGTGCATCACGCTCCTGAACCACCTGCGCCAGTTCCAGAGCGGCCTGATCCAGGCTTCCGTCCGAGCGCAGCAGTGCCGTATGAAACTGTTCTTGCGCTAATCTGGCCTGTCGCCAGCGGAAGAACATCACAGCCTGCGCGCCGTGCGCGTAGGCCGCCCATGTCCACAAGCGAACCATGCCATCGGCGGGGGAAGGGTTCTTTTCGGCCCAGTCCACCGGACCGGGTTGCTGTTCCAGTACCCACATGCGCCCTTTGCCCTGTGATCGGTAGAGGTCACAGTGAAACCCCTGATAGTCCGGCGCACCGGTGCGCAGGTTTCGACGCTTATCCTCATCTGACAGGGTCGACCCCAGCAGATTGCCCAGCGGATAGCTGTCGAAGCCGACGATATCCAGATCAGCAGCCACAGCGTGGTGGTCAAACTCAAAACTGCCAGCCATGAAGTTATGGGTGATATCCCGGCCCGGAGAGTACTGCCGGAGGATGTCCACCTGTGCGCGGTTGAACAATCGCACCCGGTCCGAGGAGTAGCGCGCGAAATCCAGCGCGTGTGTCGGGTTGGGGCTCGCCACCAGGCCGTTGGGCAACTCAATCTGGTCAAAGCTGGAATAAACAGAGGCCCAGAACACGGTGCCCCATATCCGGTTCAGGTTTTCAATGGTGCCGTAACGCTCCGCCAGCCAACGCCGGAACCCGTCGCGGGCCGCGTCCGAGTAGCTGAGTACCGTGTCGTGGTCATTATATTCATTGTCGATCTGCCAAGCGCAGACATGAGGGTTTTCACCATAACGGCGCGCATACTCGGTGGCGATCCGGCAGGACTCGGCCAGATAAACATTACTCGAGAAGCAATAATGCCTACGGGACCCGAATCCTCTAACCCGCCCATCCGGGCCAACCGGCAAAATTTCTGGATACTCATCAATCAGCCATTTCGGCGGCGCAGCCGTCGGCGTGGACATCATCACGCGAAGACCGGCGCCCCCGAGAACTTCAATCACCTCATCCAGCCAGTCCCATTGGAACTGGCCGCGCTCGGGTTCGATCAAACCCCAGGTGAATTCGGCAATGCGCACCCAGTCGAGGCCCATCTCGACCATCAGCCTTGCATCCTCGTGCCAAAGCGACCGATCCCATTGCTCGGGGTAATAGCAAACCCCCAGTTCCAGTTTGCTCATCGGTCTTCCCTTGCCGTGCGGCGTTCGATCCATTTCAGGAAGCTGGCGCAACCCAAGGTGATCACCACGTAAAGGATGGCCGCTGTGTTGAACGGTGCAAAGGGCAGGAAACTGGCCGCCTGAAACTCGCGCATCCGTTGGGTCATGTCGCGGACCGAGAGGATCGACAGCAACGAGGTATCTTTGATCATTGCAATGAATTCATTGCCCAAGGGCGGCGTCACAATGCGCAGCGCCTGCGGTAGGATGATCAGTCGCGCGGTTTGCCAGCGCGACAAGCCGAGCGAGCCGCCCGCCTCAATCTGCCCGCGGGGGATGGCTTCTATGCCGGATCGGAAAATCTCGGCCATGTAAGCGGAGTAGCCCACGGAAATCGCAATGATCCCGCGCGTCATGTTGGTCATGTCGATGCCGCCATCGGTGGCATCCTTTACGGCCCCAGCCAAAGGCAAGCCGATATAAAGTATGATCACCAGCATCGGAATGCCGCGGATCGTATCGACGAAAAACTCGGCCCCCACCGCCAGCGGGTGCAGCTTGTGCTGGGCTCCGCCAACGGTCAGGGTCAACAGCAAAAAGCCAAAGACTGCAAAGGCCAGCGCCGGATTTCGGTATTTGTCGGGCAGGAAACTGGTCTGCCAGATCACCGGATACCCTTTTGTGTTTGTTCCGACGGGGACAAAAGCGCCGGATACGCTGTCCACGGTTTCGATCTGCTCCAGCGCAGCGGTCGCGTCGGGTGCACTGCGAATACGGTATTGCTGGTTCTCATCCTCCTGAAACTCACCAAAGCGGATCATGTCCGCCTGCGCTTGCGGGGTACCGCGCACGATGGCGATACGGGCGTCCAGCGTACCGATGAGTTCGTATTTCACTTGTGGCTGCATGAAGAAAAATGCGGAAATCGCCAGCAGGGCCAGGCTGATGCAGCCATAAGTAACGGTCGTGCGGGCCTTGGGTTTGAACGATTGCAACCCAACCCAGATCAGGCCCAGAATAGCGGCGAAGATGTAGGCGAAGATGGCCGCGCGGAACGTGATCGCCACACCGGTAGCGAATTGCCAATGCGCCATGAACATCAGGTAGAACAGCACCGCGCCGGTCAGGATTTCAAACCCCAGTTGCACATAACCCCGCAACCCGTCGGGCAGGTAGGAATTCAAAAGGATTGCGGCAATAACAATTGCGTAGATCACCAGCATGATCTGCAGACCGGCCTGAACCTTGTCGACCACCTTTGGAAACAGCACCCAGGTTTGCGAAGACCTGTCGATCAGAGTCGATGTGTTCTCGCTGAGCGCGTGAAAGAAGACGGACTCGGCAAACGGCATCAGCACTTGCGGTGTGGCAAACCCCAGAATTGCCAACGCCACAGCTGCTGGCAACGCGGCCAGCGCCGTGAAACGCAACCATCCCGGCGCCTCCGGAAACCGAGCGTTGCGAGCGCAGAGATAGCCCAGAACAGTCACCGCCAGAATGACCAGAAACCCGACGAAAATCGGCCCGGCATCATTGCCAATCCCCAAAATTGCAACCAGCGACCGCAGGTATTTCGAGGAGGTGGCAAACAAATAGATGATGAACGGGGCAGCGGCGAGCAACACAAGGTTGCTCGGGCGGACCGAGCTTAAGCGCGACATGAGACCTCTCTGCTGATATGCGGCCCAGCCAACGGTGGTACCGGGCCGTTACGGGCCAGACCGGGTTATTCGGTGCCCCAGTATTTTCCGATCAACGCATCCAAAGTACCGTCGGTCTTGATCGCCGCCAGTCCCTCGTTGATGGCATCAACCGTTGCGTCACCTTCCTGGAACACGATACCCAGCGGATCGGATTTCAGGCCGGTGATACCCACAGTCAATTCACCCGCGAACTCTTGTTCGTACGCTGCGGCCGAGGTGCCGTCGATGATGACGCCCTGCACATCCGCGTTCTGCAACGCCAGAATCGCGGCCGAGAAGTTATCATAAAGGCTGACATTCTCGCGCCCCACCAGTTCCTCGGCCAGCTGCGCGTTGGTGGTGCCGGTCTGCGCTGCCAGTTTCTGACCACCGGCCTTGAAGTCGTCCAATGTCATGTCGCCATTGTCGACCTGCAACAGAATGGCCTGGCTGACCACGATGTAGGGCTCCGAGAAATCCATCGACTCTTCGCGTTCCGGCGTGATCGAAACGCCCGAGATCACCAGATCAAACTCCCCCTGCTGAAGCGCAGCAAAGATACCGTCCCAGGCAGTGTTGACGAAGTTCGGAACGCAATTCACTTTCTCGCAGATCGCATTCATCACATCCACGTCAAACCCTACGATCTCACCAGTCGATTCATCGACGGTTTCCATCGGCGGATAGGTGGCATCGGTGCCGATTTTCAGTACACGCCCCTCCAGATCGGCGGCGAAGACCGCCGGGGCGGCCATCGCGGTCAAAGCGGCTGCGGCCAGTAGTTTCTTGAACATCTTCATTACTCCTTCTGTTGGTCTATTTGACAGACGCCGTTTTCGGCGCGGGGGTGTCAGGCTGCCGCTTGATAAGTGTGGCCCTGATCTTTTTCTGGGTTTCGGACGGGTCAGCCCCGTCCAAAGCTCTCAACATGTACTCGCCCAGCAAGCGGCTCGTTTCTTCGATCGGCACATAATAGGTGCTGGGCGGCGGTACGAAATAGCGGCTAAGCTGCAGATCGTCGGTCGAAATCACCACCAGGTCCCGGCCAACCCGAATCCCGGCGGCATGGGCGGCAGACAACACGCCCAGCGTCATCGCTTCGTTGGCGCAGATACAGGCTGTGGGGCGGTTGGACAGCCGCATCAGCGCGTCAAAACTGCGCTGCCCGGTGCGCGCCGTGGTGGGTCCGTTGAAGACCAGGGCCTTGTCCGGCGCGATCCCGCCGTTGGTCAGGGCCTGTTCATATCCGGCTTGGCGTTGACTCGCATAGATCAGCTCGGCCGGAGGGTTGACCAACGCAATACGCCGGTGACCGAGCTGTACCAGCCGCGTAGTGGCATCGAAGGCAGCGACCTGACTGTCGAAATCGACATAGGCATGGGGTGTTTTGCTGTCACTCATCCCCATGGTCACAAAGGGAAACGCGTTTTGTTGCAGATACGCGATGCGTGGATCACCGCGCAACGTACCTGAGAATATGACCCCATCAGCCAGCCCATCCTGAACGATCCGCGCCAGAACTGTCATCGCGTCCGGGATATCCGCAACGTTGAACACGCTCATTTCATAACGCGATCCCTGTAAAGCCGAAGAGATACCGGCCAGAACGCGGGTGAACTCCACCCCTTCCCATTCCTCTGCCGCGTCCGGCGACACGCTGACCAAAACGGCAACGCGGTAAGATTTGTTGGTGCGCAGTTTTAACCCGTCCATGTTGACGCGATAGCCAAGCCGGGTGGCGGCGAGCTCAATCTCCTGCCGTGTTTTTTCCCGGACCGACGCTGCCCCGCGCAGCGCGTTCGAGACGGTGCCTACGGAATATCCCGTTTCTTTCGCGATGGACTTGATCGTCGCGCGCGCCACTACCCGACCTCCGCTGCAAGCTGTCGCATCAGGAAGGTTCGCCCCGTTCGCAAGGTTTCCGCGTGGTTTAGCGTTTCGTCATGTTCAACGAACAAATCAGAGCACGGGCTGCTTGCGAGAATGCGCAGCACACGGGGCCAATCCACCACGCCCTGCCCCGGATTGCGCCAACGCTCGTCCCCCTGACCTGCCGACGGTTCTGCATCCTTGGCATGAACCGAAACAATCCGGTCGGAATAACGCTGCAACAGTATTGCCGGATCTTGCTGCGAAACCGCCAGCCACCCGATATCGGGCTGCCAGTAAAGGTTTTCATGCGACAAAATAAGGTCCAGAGGCGTTTCCCCGGGGCGTCCGGTCAGGTCAAAATCGTGATTATGGTAAGCGAGGCACGCCCCATGCGCCACCAGCCGGGTAGCCCAATCCGCCAACCGGCCCGACACGTCCATCCATCCCTCGGACGTGTCGGGCCGCGCCTCGGGTGACAGCCAAGGCATGACAGCCACCTGGCATTTCAATAGGCTCAACAGATCGAGAATCTCGTCAAACCGCGTTTCAAACTCTTCCCAGTCGAAATGGGCCGAGCGCACGGTTAAACCAGAACGTACGACCTGCCGCACCATGTCCCGAGGGGCCAGATCATGAAACCCGATCGTTTCGATATCTGTGAACCCGCAGGCACCAACCAGGTTAAGCTGGGACGCCAGATCCCCAACCTGCCGGACAGTATATAGTTGCGCTGCTATACGCATTTCCCGGGCTTATCCTGAATTGAAACGTTTCAATTAGGTTGAAACAGCTGGACCACACTTGTCAAGACAAGGGTTCAGCGGTGCATTCTTCGCCTGAGCCAGATGATTTTTCGCAATGATGTTTACCTTATCTGACGGGGATAACGATTCAGGTATTGTTAGCGCTACCATTTTTTGATATCGCCGACTTCATGAAACAGAACCAGAATGCCAAATAAACGGGCCGCAGCAGTGAATGCCCCACGTGAAACTGGAATGCCGGAGGTCAAGCTGATAGGTGGCACCCCTACCGGTCCCGCCCAACAGGTACTGATCATGCAAAACACCCGCGCTGATTTCCCCAAGGACTTCCTCTTTGGCTTTGCGACCTCTGGCGGTCACAAAAAATCCGAGCCGCAAGCCCTTGACCCTGTGCTTAAGGCCGGATTTGACTGCTATCGCTTTTCGATCATTTGGGCACATGTTCTGCCCGACGGCCAAGGATCGGTGAAACAGGCTGGGTTGGACGACTACGATCGCCTGATCGATACCCTGCTGGAACACGGCATTCGGCCCTGTGCGACGTTGTGCGGCAAGGAGCTTCCTTTGGCACTGGCCGATCTGGGGGGCTGGCGAAACCGCGATAGTACGGGCTGGCTTGCCGACTATACCGAGACCGTCATGAGCCGCATCGGTGATCGCATGTTCAGTGTTGCGCCAATAGACGCGCCTGCGTTTCTTGGCGATCTGTACCTTGATGCCACGGGCTCGTGCGACGCCCGCACCGCCGCGCGCAGGATGCATCACATGCTGCTTGCGCATGGCCGCTCAATTGAGGCAATGCGCGGGCTGGGCATGACCAATCTGGGAGTGGAAATCCCCCTAGCCTCGACCAAAAACCGTTGTCAAACCTTCAACCTGTTAAGCGGCATTTTCAACAACGCCTACCCAAATAGTACGTTGACGGATTTGGAGCAGTACCTGCCGGAGGGCTGGCAAAGCGATTTCGACACTATCAGCACCCCCATCGATTGGTGCGGGCTGAATTGTGACGCCTACGGGCAGATCGACCCCTTGGCCCTGACCCGGATCCAGAAAAAATACACGAAAGACCTGCCCATCTATCTCATCGAAACGGGCAGTTCGGAACGCCAACAGGGTTCTTCCGGGATTTTCCAGCATCTACAAACCGTGCAGAACGCTCTGGAGCAAAGCCTGCCGGTAAAAGGCTGTTTCTTCCGCACAACGGCGACAGACGTGCATACTTTGCGGCCAACGTTGGAAGGCGGCGCGGTGTCGCTGCCTCTCGCGCAGCCCACCGGTGTCATGCATGAACACTGGAACCTGGTCGCCGATATTGGCGGCACCAATACGCGACTGGGCGTGATCTCGGACGGCAAGCTGACCGACCTCCGCAAGTACCCCACAGGTGCCCTGCCCGAATTGCTCGAGGCGTTTCACAGCCTGCGCGACGAGATCGGCACAGATCCGCGCGCCGTCGTCGCCGCAGGGGCCGGGCCGGTGAAGGACGGAACCATCCGCCTGACCAACGCAAACCTCGATCTGTCCGAGAGTGATATCGGCAGGGCCACCGGCGCGCAGCATACCTTTGTGATCAATGATTTCACCGCTGCCGCATGGTCCGTTGCCGAAGTCACCGGCGACGATGTCGAAGTTCTGCAAGGAGCCACGACACCACCCCCCGGCACAAGGCTGGTGGTTGGGTCGGGCACCGGACTTGGCGTCGGCGCCCTGCTTTTTTCGGAAGGGCGTTACCACACAGCATCGGGAGAAGGAGGCCATATCGGCCTGTCGCCCCGCCACGTCGATGAGGTCGAGATTTTCCGCGCGGCCCGCCAGATCGCTCCGGATTGCTTCTTTGACGATACTCTGGTGTTAGAGGCCGAAATGTTCCTTAGCGGCACCGGTCTGCCGATCCTGTACCAAGCCGCTGGCATGGCAGCCGGTCAGGCCGATACACCAGTGCGCAGCGCCAGAGACATTCTGGATGACGCCCGCGCGCAAACAGACCCGATCGCGGTGAGAACCGCCGATATGTTCACTGCTCACTTGGGCGCGGTCATGGGCGATTTGGCCGTCGTGCTCATGCCCACCGGTGGCATTTTCCTTGTCGGCGGTGTTGCCAAAAAAAACCGCTGGCTGTTCCAACAAGCATTCCGCGACGCGTTCAACGCGGGTGGCCGGTTCAGCGATCTGCGGCGCACATTCAACCTCTATGTGTCAGAACAGGACGAATTTGGCATTGTTGGCGCTAACAATTTCTGCAAAAGTGCGCTCGCGCGGTAGACTGACCGCCCGATCCCATGAATTAGAAAGGACCCGGCATGATCTTGTGCTGCGGTGAAGCCCTGATCGACATGATCCCTACGTTGACCGCTTCGGGTGATGAGGGGTTTGTGCCCCATTCGGGCGGTGCCGTTTTCAATACGGCTGTTGCATTGGGACGACTGGGGGCACCAGCCGGGCTGCTGACAGGCTTGTCTTCGGATATGTTCGGGCAACAGCTCGCCTCGGCCCTGCAGGCCAGCCATGTGGACGACAACCATGTGATCCGCTCGGACCGCCCAACGACGATGGCCTTTGTGCAGTTGAAAGACGGGCACGCAACCTACAGCTTCATGGATGAAAACTCGGCCGGGCGGATGCTTTTGCCCGAGGACATGCCAAACCAGTTACCAGCGGTATCCGCACTGTACTTCGGCGGGATCAGCCTGGCCTGCGAACCCTGCGCGGATGCTTATGCCGCGCTTTTGGACAAACACGGGGCGGATCGGGCGGTGATGATTGATCCGAATATCCGTCCGGACTTCATCAAGGACCAGACCCGTTATCGCACCCGGCTCAACCGGATGATCGCGCAGGCGGATATCGTGAAGGTCTCGGATGAGGATCTGGACTGGATCGTCCCCGGCCCCGAAAGCATCGCCGAGAAAGTGCCTCTGCTGCTGCAGGCAGGACCGGCCGTTGTGATTGTCACCCGGGGCAGCGACGGCGCGTCTGGCTATCTGGCGGATGGATCCGAAATCTCGGTCCCCGTTCCACCGGTCGAGGTGGTGGACACGGTCGGTGCAGGCGACACATTCAACGCTGGCGTTCTGGCTGAACTCGAACGTGCGGGCCACCTAAACAAACTCGCCCTACACGCCCTAACTCCCGACCAACTGCGTGCAGCCCTCTTAAAGGGTGCGAAAGTCGCCGCCGTCACCGTATCCCGCCCCGGGGCAAATCCGCCTTGGGCGCACGAGCTTTGACCCTTGTGAGACCGACATGAAACGATCCGACATCAATGCCATCAAGACCGAGGCCGAGGCCTTTATACGCTCATTCGGTGCGGTGCTGCCGCCCTTTGCCAACTGGTCCCCCGATCAGATGCGCAGCGACAAGGCCGCCGGCATTCGCGAGCGCGGGTTGGGTTGGGATATTACCGACTACGGGCAGGGCCGCTTTGTCGAACTTGGCCTGTTCCTATTCACTCTGCGCAACGGCGAAGTGGGCGATCTGAATAACGGCCGGGGGATGCTCTATGCGGAAAAACTGTTGGTCTCACGCGACAAACAGCTGTCGCCGATGCACCGCCACATCATCAAGGCCGAGGATATCATCAACCGGGGCGGCGGCGATCTGGTGATGGAAATCTATGCCTCGGACGCCGAAGGTGGCATTGACCGCGACAATCCCGTTATCGTGCCCAGCGATGGCTGCCCGGTCACGATCAAACCCGGCGAGCTGCTACGCCTGAAACCTGGCGAAAGCGTCACCCTGATGCCTGGCATCTGGCACGCGTTCTGGGCCGAAAAGGGCGATTGTCTGATCGGTGAAGTCTCGACCGTCAATGACGACCGCACCGATAACGTGTTCGAAGATCCGATCCCGCGTTTCGCCACCATCGAAGAAGACGCCGCGCCCGATTTCCTTCTGGTCGCGGACTACTATTCCTGAAAAAAGATAAGCCCCTTTTCCTAAACCGGAAAAGCGCATTAACATGGTCCTTGAAGCCGGGGTTGAGGGTGTTAGCCTCAACCCGCGCGCACCCATTGCAAGAGGACCGGTCCCATGGTCACGAAAGCCGAGCTTGAAGCCCAGGTCGCCGATCTGCGCCGCCAATTGGACGAGCAAAAGGCGGCCAGCCAACAGGCACCTGAACCAGAGCCGCATGACACAGTGGCCGACAGAATTGCCGAAAACTTCGACAACTGGTCCGGTCAGTTGGAAGAAGCCCTGACCGAATTGGAAGACTTGCCGCAAAAACGGCCGATCCTGTTTGCGCTTGGTATTTTCACGCTTGGCTATTTGCTAGGCCGGTCCCGGTAGGAGCCCGATCATGAGCCGCATTTCCCGCAATATCTCGATCATTCTGCGCGCCGAACGGCTGATCGCGCAACGCCATGTGGCGGTGGCCGCACGTCGCACCGGTTTCTATGCCGCAGCGGGGCTGGCCGTAGGGCTGGCGGTCATCATGCTGAATGTGGCCGGGTTTCTCTGGCTGTCGGAAAGCCTGTCAAAACCGCTGGCGGCCCTGATTATGGCCGGGGCTAACCTGCTGCTAGCGCTGATCCTTGCGCTGGTGGCCAATACGCAGAACGCGCAGGCCGATACAACGGCGGCGGTGGAGCTGCGCGACATGGCCTTGCAGGACATCGAGACCGAGATCAAAGAAACCCTGTCCGAGGCGCGCGGCACCGTAGCAGGCCTCAGGCGCGACCCGCTGGGCGCGCTGACGCCCGATGTCATCAGCACGATCCTGGGGACGTTGGTCAGATACGCCCGGCGGCGAAAAAACAAGCCGGACCAATAGCGGCGTTTACATCATTCGCGCTGCGGCGCGGGCAATCACCATCTCTTCATTCGTTGGGATCGTAAGGATTCGAACACGGCTGAAGTCAGTCGACAGAACCGTGCCGCCATCGGCGTTTCTGTTGGGATCCATCTCGATCCCGATCCAGCGCATTCCCTCGCAAACCCTTTGTCGGATCTGAGCCGCGTTCTCGCCTATCCCGCCTGTAAAAACCAAGGCATCCAGTCCTTCCAGCGCGGCGGACAACGCCCCAAGTTCACGGCGTATACGGAAAACGTAGTAGTCGATCGCGCGACGCGCTTCGGGCGTTTCCGCAGCCAAAAGAGTGCGCATATCGGACGACATTCCCGACAGGCCAAGCAGGCCAGACTTGCGATAGAGCATTTCGGCGATTTCATCTGCACTCATGCCCTCCTGCTGCATCATGTAAAGCACGACACCTGGGTCCAGCTGTCCGCTGCGGGTGCCCATCGGCAATCCGTCCAGCGCAGAAAAGCCCATGGTCGAGGCAAGCGCCCGTCCACCAGAGACCGCGCACATAGATGCCCCGTTTCCCAGATGGGCGATAACCACGCGGCCGTCATACAGGCTCGGGGCAATTTCCTTCAGTTTCTGCGTGATGTAATCATAGCTCAGGCCATGAAACCCGTAACGGCGCACACCCTTGTCATAATAGCTTTGCGGCAACGCGAAAGTGTCGTTGACCCACGGGTGTGTCCGGTGAAAGGCAGTGTCGAAACAGGCAACCTGAACCGTGTCGGGAAAGGCGGCGCTGGCCGCCTGAATTCCGGCAAGGCTATAGGGTTGGTGCAGCGGGGCAAAAGGAACAAACTCGGCCAGTGTTTCAACAACTTTTTCGTCGATCTGCACGGGCTCGGAATAAACAGTTCCACCATGAACGACCCGGTGACCAATAGCGCGGATGTGAATGTCCGGAAGATACTCCTGTGCCATATCCAGAAAGGCCTGAATGGCACCATCATGCCCTTTGGCGTCGGTAAGCGGCTGGTCGACTGACCGCCCTCCGGAGGATTCCGCCAGCAGTCGAGGAGCATCCCCCAAGCGTTCAATCTGGCCATGCCACCGCATTCTGGGACGGTTGCCCTCGCCCAGTTCATACAGCCCAAATTTCAACGAAGAAGATCCGGCGTTCAACGCCAGAACATGGTCAGCCATGGATTTTACCTTTGTTCGCCCGTGCATGCAGCGCAGCAACAGCGCAAGAAGCCAGCCGCGACGCGTCATCATCCGCCCGTGATGTCAAAATGATTGGCACAGCGGCACCAACAACGATCCCCGCCGCCTCAGCGTGCGAGATATAGGTCAGCTGTTTCGCCACCATATTCCCCGCCTCGATATTCGGAGCCACCAGAATATCCGCCGCTCCGGCGACCTCTGAGGTAATGCCCTTGGTGCGCGCCGCGTTCAAATCAATCGCGTTGTCCATCGCCAGAGGGCCATCGACCAGACCGCCTGTGATCTGCCCGCGCTCGGCCATTTTCGACAGCAGCGCAGCATCCACAGACGAGGGCATATGCGGGTTGATCGTCTCAACCGCCGACAAAACGCCAACCTTCGGCGTTTCGATCCCGATGGAATGCGCCAAGTGGATAGCGTTCTGTACGATATCGGCCTTGGTTTCCAGGTCGGGGGCGATGTTGACTGCCGCATCCGTCACCATAATAGGCCGTGACATGCCAGGCACATCCATTACGAACACATGTGACAGGCGCCGCCCTGTCCGCAGCCCCCTGTCCCGACGCAACACCGCGCGTAGCAGCACATCCGTATGCAAATGCCCCTTCATCAAGGTCTGCGCCTTGCCTTCGACCACAAGGTCAACCGCGCGATGAGCAGCGATTTCATGGCTGTTGGCCTCGATGATTTCGATCCCCGACAGACTAGCACCCAGTTCGGCCGCAGCAGCGGCGATCTTGTCCGGGTCACCCAACAGGATCGGCGTGATGATGCCCTTGGCCTTGCCCAGCAGCGCACCCCCCAGCGAGTTCGGCTCTTCCGGGGCAACCACTGCGGTGGGCATCGGGTCCATCGGCTCGGCCTGTGCGATCAGCGCGTCGAAGTGACGGTGGCGCTGAACGATCAGGCCGGGCACCTCCACCGAGTCGAAGGTCATGTGCTTGGCTGGCGGCGTCACCTGAACCTCGCCGCTGAGAACCAGAGCATTATCGCCGACGCGGCGCACTTCGGCGGCACACAGCAAATCACCATCCTCGCGCTTTTCAGTCACGGTGACAAAAGCGGTAACTTCGTCGCCGGCAATAACGGGCAGGTGGAAAGACAGGTTCGCCCATCGAGTCTGCGTTCCCGCGCCGGGCAGGATGTTACCCAGAACCGCCGCGATCAGACCAGCCGGCCACAGGGCCGGGGCAACTGCCTCGGGGCGGCCGTCGCCATCGCCGTCGTAGCCAGCCAAATGCAGCGGGTTGTGATCGCCCGATGCCGAAGCAAAAGCGTAAAGGTCGTCGATCGTACACAGGCGCGTCACCTGCGCTTCGTCGCCTTCTTCCACCTGCGCGTAAGTGCGGTTTTCTTCTATCTTCATTGCTGTTTGGCCTTGTTCACTGCAGCAGCCTTGCGCGCCCGGGATTTGGGGGCAGGCTTGGTCGTGGCATCGGATTTCTTTTCAACCTCAGCAAGATCGAGTGTCTCGTACAGCGCCTGCGCCATCCCTACAAGTTCGGGCGACGGGTCCGGGATATCGCCCAGAACACGCTTGATCAGATCCACAGCCTGTTTTCTTTCAGACGCACGCGGCAGCAGATCGGGCAACGAGTCCATCGCGCCCTGTTCGTCAAAGGTCACGATCACGGTCTGTTCGTGCAGCATCCGCTGACGTTGTTCGACAGTCAGATTCTTGAAGGGTGCTTCATTCCTGAACACATGTGCCCATCGGTGCAGAATCTCGGCCCGGAAGCTCTGATTGCTGGCACCCAGCAGGATCAGCAGGCGGATCACAGCCTCGGGCAGGCCGCCCTGTTTCATATGCGCCAGCGCAGCCTCGACCTGCGGCAACGAGCGGAGGGATTCAGGGTCTGGCAAGGTGCGGTGCGCCGCGTATTTCTTACCGAACCAGGTCGCCAGTGGCCCACCCCAGAGCGTAAAGAACGCGGCCTCATACCACGCATCGCGCAGGTCCCGGTTCAGGTCCATGACTTGTTCGATCCAGTCAGCGGTCAGTTTCTCAAGCTCAAGGAAAGGATTGTCCGGCGCGGCAGGTTCGCGCTGCTCGCGCACTGTATCGGCCAGATGCTCCACGCCCTTCATCACAGGGTTCGCAGAGGACATGGCGGCCCGCTGCACCCGTAAAGGATGCAGCTCGCGCAGGGCTTTCGCCCCCATCGGCATTGACAGCGACCGCACAGCAGGACGCCCGAAGGTTTCATAGACGTTGGCCTGTACCTCGGACATATGGGCCACGGCGGCAAAGCTGGCTTCGTCCTCCTGCCCATCGTCCAGCGCGGCCACATCTTCCAAAGTACGGTCATAGAACCGAACCTCAAACCGTTTGTCCTGACCTTCTCCTTCTATGTTCTCGATCACCATCTCATAGAGACCTGGCGCCATCGCTTCGACCGTTTCCAGAGTCGAGGCCAGCTCGGTATGCTCCTTGCGCGCCACTTTGGACGAAACAAAAATGCCCAGATGGCCGACCTCGTCATGCAGCATGTAGATGATCCGCTGCCCGCGCAGACGAATTTCCTCTTCGTCGGCATAAGTGGCGGCGATCCAGTTCAGCGCCTGCTGCGGTGGAGTGATGTTATCGCCCTGGCTGGCGAAGACAAAGATCGGGCCCTTTATCTCCTTGATGTCCACCGGAACACCTGGCTCCAACTGCGCGGTGTTCTTGACCAACCGGTTTCCGACAAACAGCTGCTCGACAATCCAGTGGATTTCTGCCTCGTTCAGGATGAAATAGCCACCCCACCAGCGTTCAAAGTCGATGAAGCGTTTCCAGCCCGCTTCGGGGTCGCGATAGAGGTCGAAATACTTGCCGAAATAGTTCCGGCTGGGGTTCAACTGTTCGAAGTTCATCACAAGATTAGCACCGTCGAACGTGCCCGCACCCAGGTCGGACCACAGCATCGGTTGCCACGTGCCCCCCAGAACGCCGGCGTTGTAGCGCATGGGGTTCTCGCCCACCTCGCCTGACCATGGCGCAACCGGCGCACCGTTCAGGATCAACGGCCCGGTCAGGTCCGGATTGCAGGCGGCCATCAGCAAGGTGGCCCACCCGCCCTGACAGTTCCCCGTCACCACGGGCTGAGGGCTGTCCGGGTGGCGCGCCCGCACGGTGCGGACAAAACCGGCCTCGGCGTGCATGATATCGGCAAGGGTCTGGCCGGGCACCGGATCACGCCCAAAACTAACGAAATACACCGGATGGCCTTTCGACAGGGCAACGCCCACCTGACTGTCCGGCTTGAAACCCCCGATCCCACCACCATGACCCGCGCGCGGATCAATGATGATATAGGGGCGTTTCGTATCCACAACTGTCACACCCTTGGGCGGCAGGATGCGCAGCAATTGGTAATTGCAGGCGCGTTTCAGGGACTTTCCGTCGACTATGATCTCGTAGTCATAAACCAGTACCGGGGGGCAGCCTGCAGCCTCATGCTCCAGAAACACATCGCCACGTTCGCGCAGCGCGTCCATGGTCAACACCACCCGCTGCGAGGCGTCCTTCAGATAGGCCGCCCAGTCTTTTGCCACGGATTGCGAACCCACAAGGTGCTGCGACACATCGGCAAATCCCTGTATCAGGTCACGGGTGCGTTCCGAGTGAGTTTCGGCGATCTTTGTCGACTGCAACCGCACAGATTTGGCCAGCAGGTGCCACTGCACCCCCGACTGATCCAGCGCACGGGTCACAATATCAAACGTCCGGTCCTGTACCGCTGCCGCATCCTGCGCCATCTCTGAACCTAGTTTCAGCGAGGTCTTCTGGACATTCGAAAACATGAGCCTCTTCCTTTCCCAGTCCGGTTTCAGGCGTTGACACCTTTCGCCAATGGCAGGTGATAGGCGAGGCCGAGGACAACCGCTCTGGTTCCGTCCAGTCTGAACATTCAGCCCGCCCTTCCGTGCATTCTGCAATGCAGCATACTGAGTTTCGATATGGGACTCAAACTCAATGCCGCAATGCCGCATAGCAAGAAAAATTGACAATGGTGTTTTGCCCTCGGCAGGGGAGTTTAGGCGGATTCTTCGCTAGAACCGCTGCGAACCGTTGACCCATTCTTCCCCTCGCAACCGCAGCGGCAATCCGGAACAATCAGAGGTATACAAAGCGATGAAAAATAAAGCTCTCGTTTATGATCTGGATCAAAATTCATCACCTTTAGAAACGCTATTGAGGTACCGTAGAAAAAGAATCAAACGCGAACAGTCCAGCCGAATGAGCCAGATGACGAGCCGCCGGGCGTTTCTAAGCGCCAGCATGTTCCGGGAGGACAGTAATACTGTTCGACCGCCGGGTTCGGCCGCGCCGGGCTTTGTGGATCAGTGCTCCAAATGCGGAGACTGCGCCGAGGCCTGCCCCGAGAACGTGATTGCGATTGGCCAGGATGGTTTTCCGGTGTTTCAGCCCGGCGGCGATCCCTGTACGTTCTGTGGCGATTGCGCCAAGGCCTGTCCGACGGATGCCCTGCAAATCGAACGCCTGGCCGACTGGTCTTGGCGCGCAGCCATTCAGGATGCCTCGTGCTTGTCCATGAACGGCGTCAGCTGCCGCATCTGTCAGGACAATTGCGAGCAGAATGCCATCCGGTTCAGGCTGCAACTGGGCGGACGGGCGGAACCCGCACTGGATGCTGAGACCTGCAATGGATGCGGTGCCTGCGTGGCGCTCTGCCCTGTCGATGCTGTCGCGTTTGAACGTCGGCCCATAACTCAAACGGAAACGGTTCAATGAATATCTGCGGTTGCCTTGCACATGTCGCACAAGAACAGACTGACGCCGCCGCGCAAACGATGCGGGACACGCCGGGCGTCGAAGTTCATGCCCAGGCAGAAGATGGCCGTTTCGTCATCGTTGTCGAAGACACACCCGACCGCCTTGCGTCCGAGATCATCATGGATCTGCATCAGATCCCCGGAGTGATTTCACTGACGCTGACTTATCATCATTTCGAGGATCTCGCGGAAAGCGCTCCGCATCCCGAGGCCCCAAGCCAAACCACCAGCCGGAGGCTCACGCTATGACTACTTCAGAATCTCGCCGGACATTTCTCAAGGCCTCAGCGGCCGCTGCCACTGCGTCAGCCGCAGGCATCCCTCTGGCCACCGGTCAGGCCAATGCGCAAACCGGGGCCCCCGATATCCGCTGGGACAAGGCGGCCTGCCGCTTCTGCGGCACAGGTTGCTCGGTTCTGGTCGGCACAAAGGACGGCCGTGTTGTGGCCACCCAAGGCGACCCGGACGCGCCGGTCAACCGCGGCCTGAACTGCATCAAGGGCTATTTCCTGTCTAAAATCATGTACGGCAAGGACCGCCTGACGACGCCGCTGCTGCGTAAATCGAACGGCGTCTATGACAAGAACGGTGAATTCGAGCCAGTCAGCTGGGACGAAGCCTTCGACGTCATGGCCGCAAAATGGAAAGAGGCTCTGGCCAAGAAAGGCCCTACCAGCGTCGGCATGTTCGGCTCTGGCCAATGGACGGTCTGGGAAGGTTATGCCGCCGCCAAGATGATGAAGGCCGGGTTCCGGTCGAACAACATTGACCCCAACGCACGCCACTGCATGGCTTCGGCCGTTGTCGGCTTTATCCGAACCTTCGGCATCGACGAGCCGATGGGCTGCTATGACGATCTCGAGCACGCGGACACCTTCGTGCTCTGGGGTTCTAACATGGCCGAGATGCACCCGATCCTGTGGTCGCGCCTGACTGACACCCGCCTGACCAAACCGGGATGTGAGGTGCATGTACTGTCGACCTTTGAACACCGCTCGTTCGAATTGGCCGACAACGGCATGGTCTTCAACCCGCAGACCGACCTGGCGATCCTGAACTATATCGCCAACTACATCATCCAGACCGGCGCGGTGAACGAAGAGTTCGTCAAAAACCACGTCAACATCACCAAAACCGCTACCGATATCGGTTATGGCCTGCGCGACAGCCACCCGCTGCAGCAAGAGGCCGCCAACCCCAATGTCGGCAAGATGGAACCGATCAGCTTTGAAGAATATGCCGAAGCGGTCGCGCCATACACACTGGAATACACCGCAGAACTTTCGGGCGTGCCCGCCGACCGGCTGGAAAAACTGGCCAAGCAATATGCCGACCCGAACCGCAAGGTCATGAGCCTGTGGACCATGGGCTTCAACCAGCACACCCGCGGGTCGTGGGTGAACTCGCTGATGTACAACGTGCACCTGCTTGTCGGTAAGATTTCGGAACCGGGCAACTCGCCCTTCTCGCTGACCGGTCAGCCCTCGGCCTGCGGCACCGCGCGTGAGGTTGGCACCTTTGCCCACCGTCTGCCCGCCGACATGGTCGTGATGAACGACAAACACCGTGAAATCTGCGAAACCGCCTGGAACGTACCCGCAGGCACCATTCCGGCCAAGCCCGGCTTCCACGCAGTGCTGCAGCACCGCAAACTGAAAGATGGCGACCTGAATGCCTATTGGGTGCAGTGCACCAACAACATGCAGGCCGCGCCCAACATCAACGAAGAAGGCTATCCCGGCTATCGCAACCCGGAAAACTTCATCGCCGTATCCGACCCCTATCCGACAGTCACAGCCGTTTCCGCCGACCTGATCCTGCCCACCGCAATGTGGGTCGAAAAGGAAGGCGCCTATGGCAACGCCGAACGCCGCACCCAGTTCTGGCGGCAGCAGGTCAAAGCACCGGGCGAGGCCAAGTCGGACCTGTGGCAGGTCATGGAATTTTCGAAACGCTTTACCGTAGAAGAAGTCTGGGGCGAGGAACTGCTGGCCACCATGCCGGAGCATCGCGGCAAGACCATGTATGAGGTGCTGTTCGCCAATGGTGCGATCGACAAATACCCCCTGTCCGAGACCGCCGAAGGCTTTGACAATGACGAATCCGAGCATTTCGGCTATTACGTCCAGAAGGGCTTGTTCGAGGAATACGCCGAATTCGGGCGCGGCCATGCGCATGATCTGGCCCCGTTCGAAACCTATCACGAGGCCCGCGGCCTGCGCTGGCCGGTCGTGGACGGGAAAGAGACGCTCTATCGCTTCCGCGAGGGCTATGACCCCTATGTGCCCGAAGGCGCAGGCGTGAAGTTCTACGGCAAGAAGGATGGCAAGGCCAATATCATCTTTGCCCCCTACGAGCCCGCCGCCGAGGAGCCGGATGAAGAATATGATCTGTGGCTGTGTACCGGTCGCGTGCTGGAACACTGGCATTCAGGCTCGATGACGCGCCGGGTACCGGAACTGCACCGCGCCTACCCGAACGCAGTCGTCTATATGCACCCGCAGGACGCCAAGGATCGGGGTCTGCGGCGCGGTCAGGAAATCGTTCTGTCGACGCGTCGCGGCGAGGTCACCAGCCGGGTCGAGACCCGCGGGCGCAACAAGGCACCGCGCGGTCTGGTCTTCATGCCGTGGTTCGACGAGCATCAGCTGACCAACAAGCTGACGCTGGACGCAACCTGCCCGCTGTCGAAAGAAACCGACTTCAAGAAATGCGCGTGTAAGGTAGAACGCGCGTAACCGGGAAGGATCGCAAAGGTAGTCCCCATGTCCCTGACCGGTACTCCTATCTCGCCGCAACGGCGCCGATTCCTGCAGGATTCGGCACGCGCGGCAGGCGGCTGCGTGGTCGCCGGGTCGTTGCTGGCCTGGTTGGCCCGCGATGCCCGCGCGCTGCCGGCCGAGGCATTGCGCCCGCCCGGCGCGTTGCCGGAACAGGAGTTCCTGTCGGCCTGCATCCGCTGTGGGCTATGCGTGCGGGACTGCCCTTACGACACCTTGAAACTGGCCGAACTTGGGGCCGATGCCGTTGCAACTGGCACGCCCTATTTCACGGCGCGCGACGTGCCGTGTGAAATGTGCGACGACATACCTTGCGTCGCCGCCTGCCCCACCGGTGCGCTGGACCCGGGGCTGGACAATATCGATGACGCAGAAATGGGCGTGGCGGTTCTGGTCGACCAGGAGAACTGCCTGAACTTCCTCGGGCTGCGCTGCGACGTCTGTTATCGTGTTTGCCCTGTCATTGATGAGGCGATTACGTTGGAAACCGCACACAATGACCGCTCTGGTCACCATGCGATGTTCATTCCGACTGTCCATGCGGATCGTTGTACTGGTTGCGGCATGTGCGAAAAAAGCTGCGTTCTGCCCGAAGCTGCGATCAAGGTTCTGCCCACAAGACTGGCGCGCGGCAGCAGTGCGGACCACTACCGCAAAGGCTGGGAAGAAAAAGAGACCCATGGCGGCCCGCTTGTGGACGGCCTCATCGACCTGCCCGACCGCCTGCCGGGGCCGGGCACGGACAATCTGGCCACACCGGGTGGTTTCGCTCCCACCTATGATCTTCCGGGGGTAGGACAATGAGCGCCCGCACCCACCTGCCGGTCGGACAGGAGGCCAAGGCCACCAAAGGTTGGATCGGCGCGCACCGTTATTTGCTGCTACGCCGAACAAGTCAGCTGTTCTTTCTGGCCCTGTTCCTGCTGGGCCCCTGGTTCGGCATCTGGGTCGTACAGGGCACACTTGCGGGATCGCTGACCCTTGGCGTGCTGCCTCTGACCGATCCTCTGGTTCTGTTGCAGAGCATCGTGGCCGGGCATTGGCCCGAACTGACAGCGCTGATTGGTGGAGTAATCGTACTGGTCGCCTATGCGCTGATCGGCGGCCGCGTCTATTGTTCCTGGGTCTGCCCGATCAACCCGGTGACCGACGCGGCAAACTGGCTGCACCGCCGGCTGGATTTGCCGAAAGGCTGGCAACCAAAACGCAACACCCGTCTTTGGATTTTGGCGACAGTTCTGATCGTCTCGGGCCTGACCGGCGTGATCGCGTGGGAGTTGGTTAACCCGATCACCATGCTGCACCGCGGGCTGATCTTCGGCGCCGGATTTGTCTGGGCGCTGATTGCTGCGATCTTCGTATTTGACCTGGTCGTCGCGCGCCACGGCTGGTGCGGCCATATCTGCCCGGTCGGCGCCTTCTATGGCCTGATCGGCAGCAAAAGCCTGCTGCGTGTCAGCGCCGCCAATCGGACGGCCTGCGATGACTGCATGGATTGCTATGCGGTTTGCCCCGAAAACCAGATCATTTCGCCCGCATTGAAGGGCAAGCCCGGCACGACGCCGCTGATCCTGTCGCCGGACTGCACAAATTGCGGTCGCTGCATCGATGTATGCGCCGTCGACGTCTTCAAATTTACTCACCGGTTCGACGACCACGTCGTCGCACCTTCCGATCCAGTTCCCGCGCCTGAGCCGCGCGAAGCCAGACCTATCTAAGGGAGTGCCAAGATGAAAAAATCAATCGTGACAGGCGGAATTACCCTGATCCCCGTTTTGCTCCTGAGCGGGTTCGCCCTTGCCCAGTCAGCCCAGGTAGAAACCCTGCGCGGGGCGGAGGTGGATGAACCCATCCCCCTGCACCAGATCCACAAGGATGTCGAAGGGCGGATGCAGCGCAACTATCGTCAACAACCGCCACTGATCCCGCATTCGGTCGAGCAGTACCAGATCGACGTGCGCACCAATCAATGCCTTTCCTGCCATGACTGGACCAAAGCCGGCGACCGCAACGCGCCGACTCTGTCGATGACCCATTATCTGGATCGCGACGGCAACGAGTTGGACCAAGTCGCAGGCACCCGGTATTTCTGCAACCAGTGCCACGTGCCTCAGGCGGATGCTCCTGCGTTGGTCGACAACGTTTTTGAACCCTCGTCCGGCAACTAATCCAACGCAAGTCTGAAAGGAGCACCAACATGGCAGACTCCCCCGAAAAACGCGGATGGATAGGCCGCATCTGGAACGCAATCTGGACACCGGCTGTCATGTTCAGCTCGGGCTTTTTGATCTTGGCAGGATTTCTGGCCGGTATCCTGTTCTGGGGCGGGTTCCACTGGACGCTGGAACTGACCAATACTGAGGAATTCTGTACCTCGTGCCACACGATGGAAACCAACCTGGGCGAGTATCGCGAGACGATCCATTACAATAACCACTCGGGCGTGCGCGCGATCTGTTCCGACTGCCACGTGCCGCATGAGTGGAACCACAAGATCAAGGCCAAGATCATGGCCGTCAAGGACGTCTACCACGAGCTGGCAGGCACTATCAGCACGCCTGAAAAATACGAAGAGCACCGGCTGAGCATGGCCTCGGCCGTCTGGAAAAAGATGAAGGCGTCAGACAGCCGCGAATGCCGCAACTGTCACAATTTCGACTACATGGACTTTACCATCCAGGAAACCCGTGCCGCGTCTGAACACCAGCGCGCAATCGACAACAACATGACCTGCATCGACTGTCACCAGGGCATCGCACACACACTGCCGCCGAACTACCTTGAGACCTATCAGCAGATCACCGAGGAACTGGCCGGCGCGCCCTCGGGCAAGCTTCAGCACCAGGTGGCGGATGGCAGCGCTGAAATCCGGTCATTCTTGACCAATCAGGCGGAATAAGAGGGGCAAGATATGCTGGAACTTCTGGGAACAATCGGGGCCAACATTATCAGCCTGCCAGGTATTCTGGGCCTTGCGCTGGGAATGATGACACGGCGTGTGTGGCTGGGCGGCCTGATGGGTGGCGCAGTCGGCGTGATGGAAACGCTTGTCTTTGCCCATTGGAACTTTGCCAATGTCGAGACGATTGAGCTTTTGATTGCGGTTGTCGTCGGTCTGTGCGCGGGTTCGCTGGGCTCAGCCATCCGCATCAAGGGCACAACAGCGTAAAATTTCGGACCTGTTCAATGTTCACCCGGCGCTTGGCGTCGGGTGAACATATTTCTGGGGGTGGATGTCACGCCCCTACATTGACCACCATTTTACCGAAATTCCCGCCGCTGAGCAGTTGGTTCAGCGCATCCGGCGCATTTTCTAGGCCATCGACCATGTGTTCTTTGTACTGGATCGATCCATCGGCGATCCAACTGGTCATGTCACGGCGGAATTCCTCATAAACTGCTCGTGTGAAGCTGTCGAAAATAATGAAGCCTTGCATTTTTACCTTCATGCGTAGCAGCGTGCCCATGATTGCCGGGCCCATGTCCGGCCCATCGGGCAATCCCGGCAGGTTGTACCAGGCGACGACACCGCAGACCGGCACCCGAGCAAAGGGGTTCAGCAGCGGCAGCACCCCATACAAGACCTTACCGCCGACATTTTCAAAATAGACGTCAATTCCGTCCGGGCAGGTCTGTTGCAACTGCTCGGCGAAATCCGGCGCCTTGTGATCGACACAGGCGTCAAACCCCAAATTCTCAACGACATGCGCGCATTTTTCCGCACCACCCGCGACACCTACAACCCGGCATCCTTTGAGCTTTGCGATTTGCCCGACAGTCGCCCCGACCGGACCCGCAGCAGCTGCAACCACCACGGTTTCTCCCGGCTTCGGCTCACCGATTTTCAACAGTCCAGCATAGGCGGTGTAGCCGGGCATCCCGAGGATACCCAAAGCCCAGGACGGGTTTTGCGGAGATTTGCCAAGGTTCATTACTTCGGTCCCGTCAGAAATCGCATAATCCTGCCATCCGCTACCGGACAGGACGTAATCCCCGGCCTCAAACCCATCCAATTTCGAAATCACGACCTGCCCCACGACCTGAGCGGTCATGACGCCGCCAATGGCAACAGGTTCTGCATATGATTTCGCATCGTTCATACGCCCACGCATATAGGGGTCCAGAGACAGGTACACAGTGCGCACCAGCATTTCATTCGGTCCGGGGCTCGGAACCTCGGTCGTGGCCATGCGCAGCGTGTTTTCGTCCGGCTGGCCGCTGGGGCGTTCGTTCAAAACGATCTGACGGTTGACGTCTGGGGATTGCGCCATTTCATGTCTCCTTTGTTTGGTCTCGCCCTGCGACCAGGGTTTGCTTAGACACTGTGCAGAAAGCTCTCGGGCTCGCAATGCAATACACCCTGTCCCTGACTCAACCTCCGCTACGGAAAGCTGTTGGCGTCTGACCGAATTCCGCCTTGAACGCCCGGGTCATGGCGCTGGCGTTCTCATACCCGCAGCGACCGGCGATTTCCGCGATGGACTGTTCCGTTTCTTCCGCCAGTTTACGTGCAAGATTCAGGCGCAGACGCCGGTACAGCGCCTGTGGCGTGGTCTTCAGTTCGGCCTGAATCCGCCCTTCAAGCCGCTTTTGCGAGCAGCCGCTTTTGCGGGCAATGTCCTTGATCGTCAAAGGTGTTTCCAAGTTTGCCTGCATCAAGGTCAGCGCCCGGTTGACCAGAGTGTCCTCGGATTTGAGCGGCAGCGTGTAATGATCCGCACCACCCCGGCTCATCAGCAGATGCGCGACCTCCATCGACAACAGCGGCCCGTGATCTCGACGAATTAGGGCCGAGGCGAGATCAAACGCCGCCATCGCCCCGGAACATGTCAGCCGGTTGCCGTCGATGACATACCGCTCCTGGACCGCGTTGACCGAGGGAAAGGTCTCTTCGAACCGGGCCAGTTCATCCCAGTGAATCGTCGCCCTGTGATCGTTCAGCAACCCCGCCCGGGCCAACAGCCAGCTGCCGGTGTCCAGGCCCGCCAGCTGCTTGTGTTTTCCCGCAGCCGACAGCACTGCGCGAATGGTGTCACGCGTTTCCAACTTGAGAAAACCATAAGATGGCATGACTACCAAGACGTCTCCGCGCTGATCACTCAATGCCCCATTCGGCGTGACGGCAAGACCGCTGGAGCTTTCAACCGGCCTTCTATCAATCGAGCAGAAGTGCCACGCATACAGCCTCTGCCGCGCCAATGTATTTGCGGCGCGTAACGGCTCGACCATGTTGGCCAAGCAGTGGTTCGAGAACCCATCGAACAGCAGAATGTTATACTGGCGGGTCAAATTTTTTCCAACTCTGCACAATTCAGGGCTAAGTCTGCATGCCGCATAAAAGCGCAATGCCGTTTCCTGCGTCAATCACCTATCTAAGGAAACGCGCCATGCAGTTTGGTCTGTCAGAAGAACAGGAAATGATCGTTTCGACTGTTCGCAGCTTCGTCGAAAACGAAATCTACCCGCACGAAGCCGAGGTTGAACGCACCGGTCACGTCCCGCATGAGTTGGGCGAACAGATCAAGCAGAAGTGTATCGACCTTGGCTTCTACGCCTGCAACTTCCCCGAAGAGGTTGGCGGCGCCGGTCTGTCGCATCTCGACTTCACGCTGGTCGAGCGTGAACTGGGCCGAGGATCGATGGCGTTAACGCACTTCTTTGGCCGTCCGCAGAACATCCTGATGGCCTGTAACGACGAGCAGCGTGAACGCTATCTGCTGCCCGCCGTACGTGGCGAGAAAATGGACGCGCTGGCGATGACCGAGCCGGATGCGGGCTCGGATGTGCGCGGCATGAAATGTCAGGCCGTGCGCGATGGCGGGGACTGGGTCGTCAATGGCTCCAAACACTTCATCTCGGGCGCGGAGCACGCGGATTTCTTCATCGTCTTCATCGCCACCGGCGTTGATGAGACCCCGAAAGGGCCAAAGAAACGGATCACCACCTTTCTGGTGGATCGTGGAACACCGGGGTTCGAAGTGCGCGAGGGCTATAACTCGGTCAGCCACAAGGGCTACAAGAACTATATCCTGTATTTCGACAATTGCCGCCTGCCCGACGCACAGGTTTTGGGTGAAGTTGATGGCGGCTTTGCCGTGATGAACGAATGGCTTTATGCCACCCGTCTGACAGTTGCGGCCTTCTCGGTCGGTCGCGCGCGCCGTTGCTTTGACTATGCACTGAACTATGCCGCCGAGCGCAAACAGTTCGGTCAGCCCATCGGCAAATTCCAGGGCATCGGCTTTCAGATCGCCGACATGATCACCGAGATTGACGCCGCCGATTGGCTGACCCTGGCCGCCGCGTGGCGTCTGGACCAGAACCTGCCCTCGAACCGCGAGATTGCCTCGGCCAAGCTGTACGCCTCCGAGACGCTGGCGCGGGTCACCGATACCACGCTGCAGATCTATGGTGGCATGGGCCTGATGGATGACTTCCCGATCGAGCGTTTCTGGCGCGATGCCCGTGTCGAGCGCATCTGGGACGGCACCAGCGAGATTCAGCGTCACATCATCAGCCGCGATCTTCTGCGTCCCCTCGGCGCATAAGTCCACGTCCCGGCGGCGAGTGGGTTCTGGCAGGTTACGCTCTCATCCTGTCCTGACCCGCTTGCCGCCGGGGGCATTTCCAACGACTCGATCAGGATTGTCGATGAACAAAGATCTTACCCGGCTTCTGCGCCCGAAAACCATTGCCGTCGTTGGGGGCGGCGCGTGGTGCCAACAGGTTATTCTGCAATCGGAACGCATGGGTTACGCAGGTCAAATCTGGCCGGTGCACCCCAAGGCCACGGAAATCGCGGGTCATTCGGTCTATGGGCACCTCGAAGACCTGCCCGAAGCCCCCGACGCCGTGTTCATCGGCATTAACCGCCAAGCCACGATCGAGGCCGTTCATATCCTGTCTAGCATGGGCGCGGGCGGCGCGGTGTGTTTCGCCTCGGGTTTTTCCGAGGCGGTGGCCGAAGATGACACGGGCGGAGACCTGCAAGACCAACTGATCGCGGCGGCCGGTGACATGCCCATTCTGGGACCAAACTGCTATGGTTTCATCAACGCGCTGGACGGCGCGCTGCTGTGGCCGGACCAGCATGGGGCAACCCCGGTGGACAAGGGCGTTGCGATCCTGACGCAAAGCTCGAACATCTCGATCAACCTGACCATGCAGAAACGTGGCCTGCCGATTGCCTATATGGTGACCTGCGGGAACATGGCGCAGACCAGCCAGGCCGAGATCGCCTCGGCCCTGATCGACGATCCGCGTGTAACCGCCGTGGGTCTGCATATCGAAGGCTTCAAGGACATTCGCGAATGGGAAGCGCTGGCCGCCAAGGCGCATGGCAAAGGCATCCCGCTGGTGGCGCTCAAAGTCGGCGCATCCGAACAGGCGCAGGCCGCCACCGTATCGCATACTGCCTCTCTGGCCGGCAGCGATGCCGGGGCGCAGGCCTTGTTGGAACGTCTGGGTATCCCGCGCCTGTCGGCCCTGCCAGATTTCTTGGAAACGCTGAAACTGTTGCATTGCTATGGGCCGCTGCCGGGCGGCAACATCGCCTCGATCAGCTGTTCGGGGGGCGAGGCCAGCCTGATCGCGGATATGGCCGTAGGCACCGGCCTGACCTTCCCGCGTCTGACCGACGACAAGAAAGCCCGCCTGCGCGATGCGCTCGGGCCGATGGTCGCGCTGAATAACCCGCTGGATTACCACACCTATATCTGGCGTGACGAAGAGGCGATGGCCAAAGCGTGGTCCGGTATGACCGGCGACGATATCGACCTGACCTTCTCAATCGTCGACTATCCGACAACTGACGCGACCGACTGGACCTGCGCCTCGCGTGCGGCCTTAAAAGTCCGCGCCGACACCGGCGCGCGGTTCGCGATTGCCGCGACATTGCCGGAACTGCTGCCCGAAGACCTCGCGCAGGAGCTGACGGCTGGGGGCGTTGTGCCCTTCATGGGCCTGCGCGAAGCTCTGGCCGCCACCCGTGCTGCGGCTCAGGTCGCGGCACCCTCCACGCATCCGGTCTGGCTGCCGGGCACTGCTGAGGCCAACCGGACCCTGACCGAGGGCGAATCCAAACAGGCTTTGGCCGATTGCGGCCTGCGCATCCCTCAAAACCGTACGGTGCGCAGCCCAGAGGAAGCCCAAACCGCAGCACAGGAAATGGACGCGCCCTTCGCCGTCAAAGGCGTTGGTCTTGCGCATAAATCCGAGCATTCTGCTGTTCGTCTGGGCGTTCAGGCCGACGACGTGGCAAATGTTGCCGCCGATATAGGAACCAACGAGATTCTGGTCGAAGAGATGATCACCGGAACCGTTGCCGAGCTGCTGGTCGGCGTGGTCCGCGACCCGGCCCACGGTTTTGTGCTCACCCTGGGTGCAGGCGGTGTGCTGACTGAGGTTCTGCGCGATACCGCGTCGTTGTTGGTGCCCAGCATACCCGATGACATCCGCACCGCCCTTGGCAAGCTGAAAATCGCACCGCTGCTGGCAGGCTATCGCGGCCAACCGGCGGCTGATATGGATGCGATCATCACTGCCGTAGAGGCCGTTCAGGCCTATGTCATGCAAAACGCCGACACGCTTGGCGAGGTCGAGATTAACCCGCTCCTCTGCACGCCCGACAAGGCCGTTGCGGTGGATGCCCTCATCAGAAAGGCCTGAGATATGGACCCGATCAAAACCCGCCGCGAAGGGGCGATCCTTGAGGTGACGCTGGACCGGCCCAAGGCCAACGCCATTGACCTGGTCACCAGCCGCAGAATGGGCGAAGTCTTTGCCGAATTTCGCGACGATCCTGACCTGCGCGTGGCCATCCTTACCGGCGCGGGCGAGAAATTCTTCTGCCCCGGCTGGGACCTGAAAGCCGCGGCAGACGGTGACGCGGTCGATGGCGACTATGGCGTCGGCGGTTTCGGCGGCTTGCAGGAACTGCGTGATCTGAACAAGCCGGTGATCGCGGCGGTGAACGGCATCGCCTGCGGAGGCGGGTTGGAACTGGCGATTTCGGCGGACATGATCCTGGCCGCGGAACATGCCACCTTCGCCCTGCCGGAAATCCGCTCGGGCACCGTGGCGGATGCGGCCAGCGTCAAACTGCCCAAGCGCATCCCCTATCACATCGCCATGGAGCTGCTGCTGACCGGCCGCTGGTTCGATGCCGAGGAAGCAAACCACTGGGGTCTGGTGAACGAAATTGTCGCCGCCGATCAGCTGATGGACCGCGCGTGGGAACTGGCCCGCCTGCTGGCCTCGGGACCGCCGCTGGTCTATGCCGCGATCAAAGAGGTCGTGCGCGACGCAGAAGACAGCAAGTTTCAGGACGCGATGAACCGCATCACCAAGCGCCAGTTGCGCACGGTGGACGTGCTTTACGCCAGCGACGACCAGCTGGAAGGCGCCCGCGCCTTTGCGGAAAAACGCGACCCGGTCTGGAAGGGCAAGTAAGAGGTCAGCGCTTCGGCGGTGTCAGCCACTGAGCGGACATGCCGAAGTTCGACTCTTTCAGCTCTTGCTTTGCGATGGCCTGCAAATGCACCTCATCCGGGCCATCCGCATAGCGCAGCGCCCGCGCCCAGATATAACTGTCGGCCAGCGGCGTATCCGGCGTCATACCCATGGCACCGAAAACCTGCATCGCACGGTCCGTCACCGTGGCGTGTACATTGGGCGCCACCACCTTGATCAGCGAAATCTCGCGCCGGGCGGCCTTGGCGCCGACCTGATCAATCTTCCACGCCGCCTGCAAGGTCAGCAACCGCGCCTGATCGATCTCAAGCCGCGATTTAGCGATCCATTCCCGGATCACACCCTGCTCTGACAGCTGCTTGCCGAAGGTCTTCCGCTCCTGCGCGCGTTCGACCATCAGCGACAGAGCCATTTCGGCCGCGCCGACCGAGCGCATACAGTGGTGGATACGTCCCGGCCCCAGCCGCGCCTGCGCCAGAGCAAAACCACTGCCCTCTTCCCCCAGCAGATTGCTGGCGGGTACTCGAACGTCCTTGAAGACCAGTTCCGCATGGCCCTCGGGATCGTGCATGTTCAGGATCGTGGGGTTGCGCACGATCTCAAGACCGGGCGTGTCCTTGGGCACGATCACCATACTCTGCTGCTTGTGCCGGTCCGCGTTCGGATCGGTCTTGCCCATGACGATGAACATTCTGGTATTCGGATGACAGGCATTGGTGATGAACCACTTACGGCCGTTGATGACATACTCATCACCCTCACGCCGGATCGAGGTGGTGATATTGGTCGCGTCAGAGCTGGCTACATCCGGCTCGGTCATCGCAAAGGACGACCGGATTTCACCATTGAGCAACGGCACCAGCCATTCCTCGCGCTGTTCGGGCGTGGCAAACATGTGCAGCAATTCCATGTTGCCGGTGTCCGGCGCGCTACAGTTGAACACTTCGGACGACCACGTCACCTGCCCCATCAACTCGGCCAGAGGGGCGTATTCCAGATTGGTCAGCCGTGTGCCAGGTTCGTCGTCGCGCAAGGAGGGCAGGAACAGGTTCCACAACCCTTCGGCCTGGGCAAGCGCCTTAAGATCCTCCATGAATGAGACTGGGAAATCGCCTGCCTCGATCTCTTCCTTGTGGTCGCGGATGCGCGGATAAATATGCGCCTCCATAAAGCGTTTCAGCTGGTCGCGGAATTCCACAGCACGAGGCGATGGGGCAAAATCCATGGTGTTCCCTTTTCAGACTGTTGCGACAGACCGTTCCTCGTACCCTAGCCGTGCGATTGGCGTTTGTGAAACCTGCTTGCAGGACCTCAGCCGCAAGTGCCGCGAGGTCACGTCGGTTTCCGCGAAAACGCACCCGTTCACAGCTCTGTTGCTCAACCCTCTGCATGACGGTAAGCGTCTGTGAGGGTACGAAAACGAACCGGAGGTCAGGTGTCGGATCAGCAGATCAAGAAATCGGACGACATCGCCGACAAGTTGTCGACGCGGATTGTCCAGGGGGCACTGAAGCCCGGTGAAAAGCTGCGGCAGGACCTGATTGCCCGAGAGTTCGGGGTCAGCCAGGTAACCGTGCGCGAAGCTCTTTTGAACCTTGCCTCAAAGGGGTTGACGGTTGCCGTACCGCGCCGGGGGATGTGTGTGGCGCCAATGGATCAGAACGCCATACAAGAGCTTCGGGTGATGCGGCGCGCTCTGGAACCGGTCGCGTTGCTGCATTCCGTCCCCAACCTGACAACCAACCAGATCGCGCAGATCGAACAGGTTCACGAAGACTGCGACAGTGCCACCACCGCCGATGACTGGGAGGACGCCAATCAGCGCTTTCACATGGCCGTCATCGCCGCCTGCAACATGCCGCGCATGATCGCCGAGATCAGAAATCTGCAAGTGCTGTATACGTGGCATTTCAACAATCTGCACACCGCCAAATGGCGTCAGCGCTCAGACCCGGATCATGCGGCCATTCTGGCCGCCATCAAGGATCGCGACGCGGCCAAGGCCCATTCGGTAATGCAGCGCCACCTGACACGATTGGCCTAGGCTGGCTCAGTCGGGTTTGCGCGCAATGATCCAGGTTGGGTGATAGGTCAGCGAAACGCCGAACTCACCCTCGAACTGCCGGACATAGTCATTGGTGAACGCCATCAGGCTGGACTTGGTCCAGGTTTTCTGCGCCCGCCCGTTTACACCGGTTCGGCGCAGGTGTTCCAACACTTTTCGCGGCGAAGAAAACTGCATCTGCCGTTCCACTTCCCCCGCAGAGACTACATCCAAAATGCCCTCAACAGCAGCGATCAGAGTGCCCGGTGTGCACAGACCCGGCGCTTTCGCCGCCGACCCGACCTGTACCAACTCGCGGTATTGCTGCGGGCCAAACCCCGAAATGGCCAGCCAACCACCGGGGGCCAGCGCCGTCGCTGCGCGGCGCAGGAACAGGGTGGGATTTGGAAGCCACTGGATCATAGAGGCCGACGCGATCAGATTGGGCTGTGCGGGCCATGCGACGGTTTCGGCATCCCCACACAAAAACTCGGCCGCAAAGGTGGCTGCCGTCTCATTGGCCTCGGGCGAGAGGTCGTTGACCGTGAGCGTATCGAACGCGAAATGCTCGCAAAGCCGCTGTGTCAGGTGACCGGTGCCGCAACCAAACTCCAACGCCGAGGGGAAGTACTGCGGTCCGCCACCGTCGCGCAAATCCTGCGCCAGTCGATCCGCGATCTTAGCCTGCTGACCCGCCGAGTCATGGTAGGTCAGGAAACTGCGGCTGAAACTGCGCTGGACACGCTCGGTCAACTGGGCGTTCATGCGATCCACTCCTTCCAGCTTTGGCCAGCGGCAAAAGGGACGTGCGGCGCGGAAACGGTTCGAACCACATCCTGCTGCCCGGCCCATGCAGCGTGTTGCGCACCGGTGGGGATGATCCGATCCCGCTGTGGTATCCAGATCCGGTCAAATCTGTGGTCCGGAGCATTGCCGCGTTTGATTACCGCATAAAGCTCGGCTTGCGCTGTGACGATATCGATCTCGGGCGCCGGAGACTTGAGCCCTGCGCGGCGGCAGAACTTGGCGAAACTGGCGGTGTTCAACTGATCCGCCGTGGCACGGATCATATCCGGCGCGATGCCGTTCTCGGTATCGGCTGGGGACAGAGTGCCACTGACCGCAACCGATCGATCGGGTTGAAGTCCTGCCTGCGTCAGCCAATGCACCGCCGACGCCACACCAAAAGAAAAGGCGATCAGGGTAACCCGATCATATTGCGCAAGTTCGCTCAGCGGGCTGTCCAACCGGGCATAATCGTCTACGAACAGGACATCCGCATCGGTTGCAAGGTTCTGAAAGAGCCCGGACCCGAGGGCCCAGCCCCCGAAGATCAACAGCACCTCTTGGGTACCTGAGCGGGACAACCATTGCTGTTTCATGACGCGCCCTTCGCCAGAGACACCATGGCCGATGTCACACGGCTCAACTCGTCCGGAGAGATGATAAAGGGCGGCATACAATAGATGTTACGCGCGAAGGGGCGCAGCCAGACGCCGGTTCCCGGCGCCAGCCCGTGTGCGACGGACGGATCAACCCAGCCCTCCATTTCGATGACGCCAATGGCACCCAAGACACGCACATCCGAGACCCCGGGCAACCCGCGCGCAGGGGCCAGTTCGTGTTCCATCTGGTCGGCGATACCGGCAACTTCAGACCGCCAATTCCGGATAGATAGTTGCTCCAGACTTGCGACAGCCGCCGCGCAAGCCAGCGGGTTGGCCATGTAGGTCGGGCCATGCATCATGACGCCGGCCTCACTTTCCCCGATCCGCCGCGCAACGATCTCGGTCGTGACAGTCGCGGCCAGCGTGATATGCCCGCCGGTCAGCGCCTTGCCCAGGCACAGGATATCCGGCACGACCCCGGCGTGGTGCAGCGCAAACAGCTCTCCGGTGCGGCCAAAGCCAGTGGCGATCTCATCGAAGATGACCAGCACGTCATACGCCTTGCATAGCTCATGCGCCCGCTGCAGCCATGTCGGGTGATAGAAATACATCCCGCCCGCGCCCTGAACGACAGGCTCAAGGATCAGCCCGGCGATTTGGTCGGCCTTGGTTTCCAGCAAGTCTTCCAGTGCGTTCAACCCGTTCAGGTCGCCATCCTCGGACCAGTCCTGACCAAAGGCGATCTGCGGGCGGGGCAGGAAATGCTGGACGGACAAAGCCCCCGCGAACAACCCGTGCATCCCGTTGACCGGGTCGCAGACACTCATCGCTTTCCAGGTGTCGCCGTGATAGCCGCCGCGAATGGTCGCGAATTGCGTGCGGCCCTTGCGGTCCTGCGCCATCTGGTATTGCACCGCCATTTTCAGCGCCACTTCGATGGCCACCGAGCCGCTATCACTGTAGAAGATACGGTCTAGCCCGTCGGGCAAAAGTTCGATCAGCCTGCGCCCCAACTCAATCGCAGGGGAATGAGTCAACCCACCGAACATCACATGCGGCATCTGATCCAGTTGTGCCTGCATCGCCCCGATGATGGCCGGGTGACGGTGCCCGTGCACCGCGCACCACCACGAGGACATCGCGTCAATCATCTGCGTCCCGTCCTCAGCGGTCAGCCAAACACCCTCGGCCCCGGTGATCAGGTGCATCGGGCCGGGCTTCAGCACGTTTGTGTAGGGGTGCCACAGGTGGCGGGCGTCAAACTCAAGCGGGGTCACAGGGCGCTCCGGATTGTGTCGACGTCGATGGCGGTGAAAGCGTTAGTCAGCGTGTCGCGGGACAAGGTGTCGATAAAAGGCAATCGGCCCAGATGGCGGGTATTGCCCATCTGGGCGATAGTTTGTTCGACATCCGGCTCGGCGTTGCCGACAAATGCCACGCCGATCACATCGCAACCGGCGTTGCGCAGCGCCATCAGAGACAGAATCGTATGGTTGATCGTGCCCAGAGCAGTGCGCGCCACCAGTATGACCGGGGCCTGCCATTGCGCGATCACGTCGAGAAAAAAGACCTGACGGTTCAGCGGAACCATCAGCCCGCCCGCGCCTTCAACCACCAGAGGGCCGGACACCTGCGGCAAGGTCAGTCGGTCCGGGTCGATCTCGATCCCCATGTCCTCAGCCGACAAATGCGGCGAAGCGGGCATGTTCAGGCGATAGGCCTCGGACAACACCTCGGCCCCAGTCACAGCCTTGACGGTTTCCGAATCCGTTGCATCCTCCAGTCCCGATTGCACCGGCTTCCAATACCGTGCACCAAGGGTGGCGGTCAGACCTGCCGCAAAGACGGTTTTGCCAATTCCGGTATCTGTGCCGACAACAATTACGGTGCTCATGCGGCCTCGCTTTGGTGCTGGGCAAGCGCTTCGAACAGGGCGCTGATATCGGCATTGGTCACATTGCCAGTGACCGAGACACGAAGCCGCGAGGTGCCGCGCGGCACTGTCGGCGGGCGGATACCCCGGACGTCAAAGCCCTGCGCCTGCAGGGTTGCGGCCATCTGCATTGTCCGAGCCTCATCGCCCAGAATGACGGGAATGATCTGGCTGTTCAGCACGTCCTGCGGCACGCCCGTCCGGCGCGCTTCGGCATGAGCGTGGTGCATCCGGGCGGTTGCCGCGTTGGTCAGGCGGGTATCGGCTTGCAGATGACCCAGCACCGCCCGCACCAGGGCCGCGTTGAAAGGCGACGGTGCGGTTGCAAAGATGAACGGCCGCGCACGGTTGATCAGCGCGTCGATCATCACCCGCGGCCCACAGATCAGACCGCCCGCAACACCCAGACCTTTGCCGCATGTGTGCAAGGTCAAAACATCGGCCGTCAGGCCATGTGCCAGACCTTTTCCGTTCGGACCAAAAACGCCAGTGGCATGGGCCTCATCCACGACCAGAATGGCCCCGTGTTCGGCGGCCAGGTCGGACAGTGCGGTCAAGGGCGCGATGTCGCCCTCCATCGAGTAGACGCTTTCCACTGCGATCCAGACCTGCCCCGATCCGCCGGCGGCCTGCCAGTCAGCCAGAACGCGGCGGGCATCGGCCACGTCGTTATGGGCAAAGGACCGGGTTTCGGCCCGGCCCGTCCGCATGCCTTCGTGGGCGCTGGCATGGACCAAATCGTCATACAGGATCAGGTCCCCCGCCGCGGGCAAGGTCGAGAATATCGCCTGATTGGCCTGAAACCCGCCACCCATGAACAAGGCGGCCTCAGCACCAAAAAAAGCTGCGGCCTCTTCCTCCAGCGCCTCATGTTCAGGATGATTGCCGCGCAACAACCGCGATCCGCCTGATCCAAGCGGAACACCTCCCTCAAGCGCCTTTTGCGCAGCGCGGTGCAGCAGCGGCGAGTCCGCCAGACCCAGATAGTCGTTCGAGGCGAAGTCCAGCCCACGCCTCGGGGCCAGCGACCGGCGTCGATGCCGGGCGTCCAGCGTTTCAAGCATCGAGTTCAGGCGACTCAATGCTTTCATTCAGCCGCTTCCGCACAGCTTTGCCCGGCAACGGTTTCGGCCTGCAGCCCCAACTTGGCAAAGAGGATTGCGTCGGTGTCTTCTTCGGGGTTCTCGGCGGTCAGCAGCGTTTCCCCAACAAAAATCGAGTTCGCACCGGCGAAGAAGCACATCGCCTGCAACTCTTCGGTCATGTCGCTGCGGCCAGCAGACAGGCGCACATAGGATTTCGGCATCATGATTCGGGCGGTTGCGATCACACGCACAAAATCGATCGGGTCGATCGGCATGGCATCGGCCAGCGGCGTGTCTTCCTGTGGCATCAGCATGTTGATCGGCACGGATTCGGGCGCTGGTCCCATATTGGCCAGGGTGACCAGCATATCGACGCGGTCGCCGATCTCTTCACCCATTCCCAGGATACCACCTGAGCACACTTTGATCCCCGCTTCCTGGACGCGGTTCATCGTGTCGATGCGGTCTGCAAAAGTGCGGGTGGTGATGACCTCGGGGTAATAGCGCTCAGACGTGTCGATGTTGTGGTTGTAATAGTCCAGCCCTGCGTCGCGCAGGCGAAACACCTGATTGTCGTCCAGCATGCCCAGCGTCATGCAGGTCTCCATGCCCATTTCGCGGACCCCTTCGACCATTGCCACCAGCGCGTCCATGTCGCGGTCTTTCGGCTCGCGCCAGGCCGCACCCATACAGAACCGGGTCGCGCCGCCATCTTTCGCCTTGCGGGCCTCGGTCAGGACGCGCTGAACCTCGATCAGCTTCGAAGCCGACAGCTTCGATCCGTTCCGGGCCGATTGCGAACAATAGGAACAATCCTCGGCACAGCCACCCGTCTTGATCGACAGCAGCTTGGAGGTCTGAATTTTGTTGGGGTCGAAATTCTCGCGATGCACGGTCTGCGCGCGAAAGAGCAGGTCCATCAGAGGAAGATCATATACGGCCTGCGCCGCCTCGCGGGTCCATGTGGGAGGGGTGTTTTCCATTTTATCGATAATTCGTCCAAAACTCCATGCCTGCTTTGTCTAATATCGATAAACCTGAAAAATTCAACTGCTAACTGCCTGGTCAGCGCGGAACCGCCGGGCGACAAAGGCTGTTGCAGGGTGTTTAGGCTATGGGGTCGCGCTCTTGTTCCGCCCTGACCGGCCAGATTAGCGGTTGCATCATTGGCGCGGTTTTCGATGCCGAATATTTCGATCAGAAGCTGCTGAACTTTCAACATGTTGACCTGATAGTCATCCAGAGACATCTCGCGGCCGCGAACAAAGTTACAGTCGGCATCAATGCCCGAAACCGTCTTGCCCTCGGGCATAGCCGGGCCGAAACCGATCAACTAGTTCAGGTCAATCGCGATGGCACCAAGGTTGTTCTTGCCCGAATGCAGCGCCATCAAGAAGCCCTTCAGCTCACCCCAATGCTTGGAAAAGTTGCGCAGCGCCTTGTCGGTGTTCTCGCCAGATTTGATCTTGTCGATGCCCTTGTAGACCGAACCGGCATATTTGAAGGCGGCCTCGGCCAGTGTTTTCTCCCAGTTGGCTTCGACAATACCGGCATAGTTCTGCTTGGGTGAGAGTGTCGTCGAATGCGCAACCGCGCTGAAATTTCCAGATCTACCTCAGACCCGTTGAAATAGGCCAACATCAGTGCCTCGACTTCGGCCGCATTGTTGCCGCCATCGCCTTTGGCTGCCGCTTTTTTTCAGGCTGCCATGCAGCACGTGGCGCGCGACCTGACCGGAATACGAAACCGAATTGATCTTGTCGCCTACATAGCCTTTTACACTGACCGGAAACGGGCCATAGGCCTGATCGGTCATAGCAGCACCGCTGATCAGGACCGCGGCAAAAGCCTGAAGTGAGTTTGAGCATCGAGAGTTCTCGTTCTATCCGACTCTCTTCATCAGTTATTTTTCCTGACCCTTTTAGGTGAATATTTTCAAGGCGAGTAATCCCCAATTTTTCAATTTATTACCTGCGTGTAGGAGAAAAGCCTGCAGCTTGATACAGTGGAAAACACCCGCTGCAGAGGCAGAATGACCCGTGATATGCCTCAATCGCAATACGGTTTGAGTTTCTGCGCACACCCACCTGTTCTCACCATAGCATCTGTGACAGAAGGGTTGTCATCGTGAAATCCAATCAGGCAACCGGATGTGACCCCAGAAGAACTCGGACCGAGATTGCGATGAAAAACAAAACCGTGCCGGTCAGAACAAACACGTGCCAAATAGTGTTGTGAAAAGGAAGTTGGTCCAGCAGATAAAAGGCAACGCCGACGGTATAGACCACACCACCTGCAATCATCAGCCAGACAACAACCGATGGCAGTTCGCCCAACATGTCAGGTCCGGCCCAGGCTACAGCCCAGCCCATCATCAGATAAAGGACAAGCCCGAACCAGCGAAAACGGACCGGGTCAATCAGCTTCAGTACCGAGCCCAGCGTTGCTGAAGACCACAACCCAATCAATAGCCCCGGCCCCTGCCCGCCCGACAACAGAAGGAACGGCGTGTAGGTGCCAGCAATTTTCACATAGATGCCAGAGTGATCCAGACGGCGCAGCAGATCGGACCATTTGTCGCTTTCAATCATGTTGTAGAGCGCGGAAAATGTCAGCATCAGCAACAGCGTGACGCCATAGACCGAGACCCCCAGAATGGCCTCGGGTTCCGACCGGTGAAAAGTGGTGACCGTGATCAGCAGGGGCACTGCAACAAGGGCCGAAGCGACACCCAAAACGTGCACAACCCCGTCGCTCACACGCTCGGCGCGGCTATAGGCTGGACGGATATCTGCAAAGGACCACATAGACTTAACTTAAGCGTCATGGGGATTTCAGACAAGTAAACGCCACTCGCGGTCGATCAATGCTATGTGTCAGACCAACGAGTGCGCCGCACCTAAGTGGGGTCATCCCCCGGCTTCGGATCCTTGTATCGGTTCAGATCGAAAATGCCCGCGTGAATCGGTTTCTGCTTTTGAAACAGATCGTGAATCCGGTCGCTCAACGGCCAGAATTCTGGGCTGGTCCGACGCACGCCAAATTGCGTCACCACGGCCATGTAGTCGCTTTGCGACTGAATACCTTTCAGCGCCCCGACAAGAGGCTCCAACTGATCCTGTCGGACGTGGAAATAGAAATTCGGATAGCTGCCGATCAGGTCCGGAAGAATTGTCAGGGCATCCGCCTCGGGGTCCCGACGCGCTTTTTCATCGAACAAAAAGGCCACGTTGTAATGCGCCTTGTCATGCACGAGGGTGAATAGTGCGGTCTCCCCGTCGCTTTGCTCGATCACCAGAACCGTCAGGTCCGGCAGATATTTCACCCAATCGCCGGTTTGATTGGCCAGATCGCGCAGTGCGTCGACTGACTGCCCCGGTTGGCACTTTTCTGTCGAGCATCTGTTGATCGGGTCCGTGACCGGCCACAGTCCGTTGCCGTGCTCCAACAAAGTCAGAAGGAATTCCTGTTTCGGCTGATCCGTTTGAAAGGAAATACCGGTAGGGAAACTGTCATCGACCCGGCGGCGGTGCCAATAGGTGTGCAATTCGGCCAGAACGCCTTGGTACCAACTCTCGTGCATCTGCGGCCGGACGTCCCGTGGCATGAAGTCCAGAAAGGTATCCTCGCTCTCCATCCGCAACTCGTCCATGTAAAGCCGCGTGGCCAGTTGATGTTCGACCCGACCGAACACGTCATAGCCCGCCACGAGGTCATAGTAGATGCGCTCAAAAATCGGAAAGTCGATGACCCAGGCGGTTTCGGGGATGCCGCCGTGAAACCCGGTCATGGCCGAGGCATTGTCGAAATGCCTAAACACCGTGATCAGCGCGTTGGGATTGGTTCCATCGCCATCCCAGATCGAACCATAGTCGAACCCGGTCTGATACACCGGCGCAGCCCGGTATCGCGCATCCCGGAACTCAAGGTACGCGACCTGATTATTGTGCGAGAACTCCTGCAACATACCCAGCACTCCGGCATCGGCCTCGGACACGGGCAGTTCCAGATAGGCGGCACCTTCCTGCAGATAGCTCGGGTCGGTGACCGATAAATCCGCATCCGGATCAAGAAAGCTGACCCAGAACCGGTCCTCGATCACGTCAACGGCAGTTTCACCATGGCAGACGGGGCCGCGAATGAAGCTGCGGACAAAGAACAGCGCGTCATCCAGCAGGAACTGATAACGGCTGCGCGCTGGCATCTCTGTGAAAGTGCTGAACGGGCTGCCGCCTTCCGCGTCCCCAAACGGGGGCAGTTCGGCCAACGTCCAATCGGTGTCGAGAAACAGCTGTTGATAACGCGCCATGCGCTCCGGCCCAAGCGTATAGACCAGATGTTCCTTGTGTACGATCGTTTCCGTGACCTGCTGCAACCGATAGTAAAACGGCGCCGCGCCCGGATCATCGAACGGTCTCCGCGTTGCTATTACGTCGATCTCATCGCCCGGCGGCGTGGTCGAGCGTACCAGTTGGAAGAACCGCCGCGGATCATCGCCGTGGAAATGGAGCCGGGCGAGAAACAGATGCTCGTACAGATACCGGCTCATCAACTGGTTGCGGGGGTCGCTTGTGTTCAGGAACCCTTCCCAACCAGCGATCTGAGCCTGGATCGCGTCGGGAATGGCGGGCGGGTTGGATGGCGGGGCCACACCGCCACGTGCCCAGCCCATGAGCGACTGAAACTCGGCCTCTGCTAGTGGTGCTGTTCCATAGGGCATGCCCGCAAGCGGATGGGCCTTGCTGAACGCGTCAAACTCATCCGAGGTGGGGCAGACCAGAGGGCGGTCGATTGCCAAACCAAGCTGCGCAGGAAGGGGGGCGTCAGCCGGCAGAGGGTTCTGGCGACCCAACTCCAGATACCGCTCAAGCAAACCCGGTTTCTGCCCGCGAAGGACAGTATGAAACCCCAGCCCCCGCCATTCCGGATCGGTCTGTGCGTCGATCCCCAGTCGGGTGGGTTGGGCATCCTCCAAACGCTCGGTGTGATATACGGCCTCTTTGCTGGCCCCCCGCAACATCCCCGCCGGTGACGTCAGTTTCAACTGACATGGCGCGTCATAACAACTGTGGCAAACGACACAGCGGCGATCCATGATCGATTTCACCTCGGCCCATGTCTGGTTCTGCGCCCGAGCCGCAAACGGGTAAGCGCAAAGCAGGCACATCAGCAGCGTCGTCTGCAACAGCAGTCGAACTTTGTGCATCTGGGTCCCTCCCCTGCCCGACTTCGGACATCATCCCCCGTAGCCAATATCTTTGCAGTTACGGGGGGCTTTAGGCAAGAAACGCGACCGGGCAGACCTACACGACCTGGCGTCAGCCGATGTGATAACCCGGTGTTGATTGCGCGATTTCGGCTTCCTCATCGGTCATGCCCACCGAAATGTCGCCGAACAAAGGCGTGCTCAGGTACCGCTCACCCGTGTCAGGCAGCATACACAGGACAGAAGCGCCGGGTTTGGCCTGTTCGGCGATTTCCATGGCCACGGCAAATGTCGCACCGCCGGAAATACCGGTCAGAATCCCCTCTTGGCTGGCCAGTTTCTGCGCCCATTCAACACCCGCCGGGCCGGGCACCGGGATCAGCTGATCGAAGTAACTGTTGTCGATGGATTCCTGAAGGACCGAGGGGATGAAATCCGGCGTCCAGCCCTGAATCACATGCGGTTCAAACGCCGGGTGGCTGGCAACGGGATCGTTGTCCTTGCCCCGCTCGGTCGCAATACCACTGCCCACCAGCTGCGCGTTGGCAGGCTCGGTCAGGATGATCTTCGTATCGGGCCACTCGGCACGCAGAACACGCGAGACACCGGTGATCGTGCCGCCGGTCCCATAGCCGGTCACGAAGTAATCCAGCGGCTCCCCGTTGAAATCGCCCAAAATTTCCCGCGCGGTCGTGGCGGCGTGAATCTCGGCATTGGCCGGTGTTTCGAACTGGCGCGCCAGGAACCAGCCGTGTTTTTCGGCCAGTTCGGCGGCCTTGCGATACATGCCAAAGCCTTTTTCTTCCTTGGGTGTCAGCACGACCTTGGCCCCCAGCATCCGCATCAATTGACGGCGTTCGGTGGAAAAGCTCTCGGCCATTGTGACGACCAGGGGGTAACCCTTTTGCGCACAGACCATAGCCAGACCGATGCCGGTATTGCCACTGGTCGCCTCGACCACGGTTTGACCGGGCTTCAGGGCCCCGCTGCGCTCGGCGGCCTCGATGATGTTGACTGCAAGGCGATCCTTGACCGAACCGGCGGGGTTGAAGGCCTCGAACTTCACGAACAGATTGACGCCTTCGGGCCCCAGATTATTGATGCGGATCGTGGGCGTGTTGCCGATCGTGTCGAGCACGCTGTCATAAATACGGCCATTGCCCGAGGTGGTTCTGAGCTTTGAGTCGGTCATCGGAAATCCTCACTTGATCACAGGTGCAATCCCATCTTTCTAACCTGCGTCCGGGTCAATGTCCCGAACCCTTTCTGTAAGCTCGGGCTAAAGATCCAAAATCACCTCGTTTGTTCCTTCAGCGGGTACGGCGCAACAGATCAGCACCTCGTCTTCGGAATGATCCGCCGTTGGCTCAGTGCGATAGGCGATTTTACCGGCGATTTTGCGCGTCAGGCAGCTGCCGCAAGACCCCGAGCGACAAGAGAAAGATGGCGCCAACCCCTCAGCCTCAGCCGTTTCCAACAGCGTCGGCCCGCCTTTCACCCAATTTGCCTTGTGCCCGCTGGCCTTGAAGATAACCTGGGCCGCCTCGGCCTCGGGCTGTGGTTTGGGTATGGCACCATCACCAGGACGCCGTTTCAACGCCGCAGGGCCAAAGCTTTCGGCGAATATCCGATCGTCCCTTGCACCCAGTTCGCGAAGCATGTCGTAGACGGCTTGCATGAAGGACGGCGGACCGCAGAGAAAGAAATCGTAGTCGTCCAAGGGCAGCGTGTCGCGGATCAGCGCGGGTGTGATGTAGCCTGCGGTATCAAAATCCACCCCTGCCTGCTTGCCCTTTTCGGGCCGCGAGATGACCGACACATAGCGGATCTTGCCATCGCTTGTCGCCTCGGCCCGGCGCAAATCCGTATGAAAGGCCCGCTGCGCCACGGTCTGCGCTGCGTGGAATACGGTTAGCCTGCGGGTGTGTCGGGTGCGCACACCTTCGTTCAGGACGTGGCGCATCATCGACATTATCGGCGTGATACCGACCCCTCCGGCAAACAGAACCGCGGGGCGGGGCTCGGCCGCGTTCAGATAGAACTGACCCTTGGGGGCCTGAACCTCTACAAGGTCTCCGACCGAAAGAGTGTCGTGCAAATGGTTCGACACGGTGCCACCGGGCTCGCGTTTGACCGAAATCCTGTAGCTGGAATCGCCCGGAGCAGAGGACACTGTGTAGGTGCGGGTCGCTGGTGTCTTGCCTTCAGGCCGCACGCGGAGCGTCAAGAACTGCCCCGCCTCAAAGGGCAACAGGGGCAAACTGTCCGTAGGCACAAGTTTAAAGGACCGGATCGCCTCGCTTTCATCGCGCACCGAGGAGACTTGCAGAGATCGCCACTGGTGACGCTGCGTTTCAGCTTTTTGCCGGGCTTCGGCAGACTTCCAGTCATCGGCCATCAGGCTGTTGGGTGAAAACTCCAAAAACTCGGCCCGGAACGGCAACGCATCATGGATGCGTCGCCCCTGGTCCAGATGAAACCACCAGCCTCGGCTTGCACCGTTGAAGGTCGCAATTTCGGGATGGTCTTCGCCCAGAACCTCAACCGTTCCAGTCAGCATCAGCAGATCGCCGGTCCGATAATCGGGAAACAGCAGACCTGCCCGTGGGTTTACAAGGAAATTGCCCAGCGTGTTAAAGAAGTTGTTACCGGCAAAGTCGGGCACCAGCAGGCTGTTGCCCTCGACCTTGACGAAACCGGGGCGCCCGCCCCTGTGCGACACGTCCACGCCTGAGTGTTCGGGCGTATCGCCGAAACTTGCCACGTAGAACGAATTGGCGGTAGAGATCATTTGCCGAGCCTGCGCATCCAGCGCTGAAAACCGATCGCTGGCGGGGCGGTCAATCTCGGCCTCGGGCTCTCGGACGAACGTCACATCATGAGTTTGAATATACTGCGGGCAATTCCCAAAAGACTGCACCACATCCAGCGAAAAGCCGCCCTCATCAACAAGACGCACGGTGGCATTCATGCGGTTGCGACGCCGCGTGGACAGCTCCAACCCCACCACCCCGATAGGCGCGCCGGTTTGCAACGCAGCGCCCAACGGGTCGTCATCCAAAAGCCGGACCCTGACATCAAGCTGCCGGTCTTGCGGCGAGCTGACGAACCCCGGTTTGCCCGATACCATGGACGCCCAAGGCCAACCATCGGAAGTGACGCTGCCCAGGACGATGAATGGAAGCTGGCCAAAGAACTCCCGATGCTGATCGGGCATATAGGGGCGGATAAAGTCCCGACCCACATGCTCCATCTTTTCCCGTTTCCCCACGCGCGACTGCATGGCTCGCTCACCTGCGTGAAAGGGCGATCTATCAACGGTGGCAGAAACACTCATGGCGAACCTCACGTGTCGGAAACAGGGGCCGGTTGCGCCGAGGCGCGACCGGGCAAGCTTGGGGTCAGGCGGCGTTCAGACCAGCCGCCGTGCGAGGCATCGGCACAAAGCCGTCGAGAGCCTCGACATTTGTCAGCAGGCGACGAACATTTGCATAGGGTTCCAGCGACACGCCGCCCTCGGGCGCGTGCGCGGTGTAGCTGTAGATCGCGACATCCGCGATGGTAGGCGCGTCGCCGACCAACCAATCCCGCCCTTCCAGATGCGCGTCCAGCTTTCCCAAAACCTTGGCGGCGGTGGCATGTGTGAAATCCACGTCCAGCGGCGCGTTGAACACGGTGATAAGCCGCGCGGCAGCAGGGCCGAAGGCGATCTCGCCTGCGGCGAGCGTCAGGAATTTCTGCACCTCGGCTTCAAGCACCGGATCTGTTGGCAGATAAGATGGTGCATATTTCCGGGCCAGATAGACCAAGATGGCATTGCTGTCGCTGACAACCACGTCACCGTCTTCCAGTACCGGCACCTGCCCTGCGGGGTTCAACGCCAAAAACGCATCGCCCTTGTGTTCACCTCCGACCAGATCAACATCGATGACGTCGTGCTTGATACCGGCAAGGCTGGCGAACAGAACCGCGCGGTGGGCATGGCCGGATAACGGGAAACTGTGAATTCGGATGGTATTGGACATCTGGTAACTCTTTCTCTGACTGAAGGGGTTCGGCTGAGGATCAGCATCTGGCACCAGACATAAATTGATTTTATCAAGGCGATAATATACCTATCTGATGAATTACTATGAACACGGCGTAGATAATGGATACAATCCAGGGCATGAGGGCCTTTGCGGCCGTGGCAGCGCATTCGTCCTTCACCGAAGGCGCGCGGCAGATTGGCATTAGCACCAAGCTGGCCAGCAAGTATGTCGGCCAACTCGAGGACCGCCTGAACGCCCAGCTGTTCAACCGCACCACCCGCAGCGTCACCCTAACCGATACTGGACGCGCCTATTACGAACGCTGCTTGCCGCTGTTGGAGCAGTTCGATGAACTGGAAGGCCTTGTCCAGCAACGCCAATCCGAACTGGCTGGCCGTATCCGGATCACCGCACCAACCGGGTTCGGGTCGGCGGAACTGATCCATATGTTGAAACCCTTTCAGACCGAACATGCAAAGGTCTCGATCGAACTGCACCTGTCGGATCACCATGTCCCGATGGTCGAGGAAGGCTATGATCTGGCTATTCGGTTTGGCGTCCTGAAAGACTCGAATCTTGTAGCCCGTAAACTCATGAATATGCGGATCGTATGCTGTGTGTCGCCGGGCTATCTGGCAGATTACGGACCCCCGAAAGACCCCGCGGCACTGGCTTCGCACAATTGCCTGTTGCAAACCACCGGCAGCAACATCGACCACTGGACCTTCAAGGGTCCGGACGGGGAGTATTCGGTTCCGGTGTCTGGCAATTTCCGCGCAAACTCGCCGCGCGCCGTGGCCCATATGGCTGCCGATGGGCTGGGGATCGGACGCATTCCTCTGTACACTGCACAGCCGTTCCTGAACGCGGGAAAACTGCAACTTATATTCGAAGCGCAAGAAGCGGTTTCGCTTGGCCTTTATGCCGCCTATCCGCAAAATCGCCATCTAACCGCCAGAATACGGGCGTTGATCGACTTTCTGGCGGCAGAGATGCGAGGAGCTTGAAGCTCGCTTATCTCAAATCCCCTTGAGGCACTTAAATCAATACATTTGCTATGGTTGCCAAATCACCTACCTATCTATAGATAGGTGACGCAATCAGCGTTTCTTTCCAAGAGTTTTAACCCCTGTACTTCTCAGCTGAAAGGATCGTTTCCATGGAACTCAACTCGGACTTCTCTTCCCGCGTCGTTGTTCACTCTGATCAGCTTGAGTGGCAGGCCTCGCCCATGACGGGCGTGGATCGGCGCATGTTGGACAGGATCGGGGGCGAGGTCGCCCGCGCTACCACTATCGTGCGCTTCGCGCCAGGCAGTCAGTTCTCGGCCCACACTCATACGGGAGGTGAGGAGTTCATCGTGCTGGACGGCGTATTTCAGGACGAACACGGAATTTCCCTGCCGGGACCTATGTGCGCAACCCGCCGACCAGCCAGCATACGCCGGGCTCGAAACCCGACTGCACCATCTTCGTCAAACTCTGGCAGTTCGACATGGACGACCGCACCCAGTTTCACAAAAAAATGGAGGATGAGTTGGCCGCCGCAGTGAATGGCGTAGCCGCTACGATCCTTCACAAGGACACACGCGACGAGGTCACCTAAAGCCACCTGGGCGCGGGCGCGGCCCTGACTTCCAACGCACCTGGTGGAATTGAATTGCTGGTTATCGACGGGTCAATCACCACCGAAGGCGACCAACTGAAAAAGAACGGCTTGTTACCTCTTCCCCAAGGCCAAGCCCTGTCGGCCATAGCAGGCCCAGATGGGGCGAAGGTCTGGATGAAAACCGGGTACCTACGCTATGCCCGCGCACTGCAGATCCAGGTGATTGCATTCACTTGCTCGGGAAATACAAAACCGGGCTGCAGTCTGACAGACTAAAAGGCTCGCATCGAAACGGAAAAGGCATGAAGCCGCATGGTCACCGACACCAAAACCGCTTTGCTGGACGTTGCGGAACGCGCCGCCCGCGCGTGCGGGTTTGACGGGTTCAGCTACGCTGATCTGGCCGAGGCCATCAGCATCCGCAAAGCGTCGCTCTACTTATCATTTTCCCACCAAGGCCACGCTGACCGCCGAGCTGATAAACAGATACCATGCGAAGCCTGAGGCAGAATGCCGGGAAACCGAAGCCACCCACGACACCGGGGCCGAACGCTTGCGAGCGCTGATCCGGCTATATCGAGATGCCTGAACGACGGCAAAACCCTGTGCCTGTGTGTGTCGCTGATCAGCAGTCGCGAAAGTCTGTCGGACGAGGTCATCGAAAAGACCAAAAGTTTCCGTGCCATGATGGCGGGGCGGATCGAGGCGGTCTTTGCACTCGGAACTACAGACAAGTCGATCTCAGGCGTCGCACATCCGACCTCGGAAGCTAGCGCTGCTGGAAGGGGCGCACCTGTCCGCCCGCGCTGAAGAGAGTGTGCAGACCTTTGACGAGGCCGTGGTCGTGCTGAAATCCCGCTGTTGATGCCGCTTCCGCGTTAAGCGCTATTTCTTACCGGCCACGATCCGATCAAGAATAAGCGCACAGAACAGGATCGCAAGACCAGCCAGAATGCCCTGCCCCGCCGCCGCGTATTGCAGCGCCTCCAAAACATCTTCGCCCAGCCCCTTGGCTCCGATCAGCGAGGCAACGACGACCATGGCCAGCGACATCAGAATGGTCTGGTTCACACCCGCCATGATGGTCTTGTGCGCCAGCGGCAGATCCACGCGCCACAACAGGTATCGTGGTGTAGCGCCGAATGCCATCGCAGCCTCACGCACGGTTTCGGGCACCTGTTGCAGGCCCAGAACGGTGAAACGGATTACCGGAGGGCTGCCGAAAATCATGGTGGCAACCACGCCCGCCGGTTTGCCCGACCCGATGAATGCCACCACCGGGATCAGATAGACGAAGGACGGCATCGACTGCATGAAATCCAGAATGGGCCGCACGATGGCAAAGGCACGCGGACGACGGGCACAATAGATTCCCAGCGGAATGCCTAATGTAATCGAGATCAGCGCCGCCGCCCCCAGCAGCGCAATCGTGGTCATCGCCTTTTCCCAGAAATCCAGCAAACCCAGATAGGCCAGCGCCGCCCCGGTGAAGATCGCTACGCGCGCTCCGGCGGACAGGTAGGCCAGCATGATGATCACCAGCGCCACGACTGGCCAGGGGGTATCGACAAGAACCACCTCGATCCAATCCAGAAGGGTGCGCATTCCATAGGTCAGCCCGTCGAAAAAGCCACGACCGGCAGTTTTGGTCCATTCGAACACTGCCTGCACGCCGTCGCCTACGTTTAGACGCCAGTCGCGGTTGGTCGGAAAGGTCTTCAGCACTGCCAGGGCATCAGGTTGCGCAAACTTGATCATCGACAGGATCACGACCACTCCGGTCAAGGCCGAGGCAACGATCAGTCGGGGCAACGACCATCCATGCGCAACGCTCGGGTCCGAGCGCCAGCGTGCGAACTGGCCCTCAAGCGTCCAGTTGGCCAGCGACGCCGCGAGAAACTTGACTGCTAGCAGCAGGATGATCCCGATCGCGAGATAGGTCAGGCCGGTTGAGTCCGCGCTTTTGGCGGCGTCCTGCGCTCCGGCCAGGGCACCCTCCAGCGACTCTGCCGCACGTTTCAGGGACTCCAGCGACGCGGCCCCGGATTGTTCTGCCGCCGCGATCTGTTGACGCCGCAACTCAAGTGTCTGCTCAATCTGCTCTGCCCGTTCGCGGAACTCACGTCCCAGATCGCCAAACAGGCCAAGTCCGATCTGGATGTAGGCCAACGTTTCCAGCAGCAAGAACCCCAGAAACCACGACCAGAGCCCCCTGGCCCCGAACCAGATTGGCCCCAGGAGCGCTGCCGCCTTGTTCAGAGTGAAGCGATAGCCTGGCGCCTGCATCATATAGGCAAAAGTTTTCTGGTAGTAGGATTGCCCCTGCCCCACGAAATCTCCGATCAGGCCATTTAGGCGGTCGGCGGTTTCCGGTTGGATCTGTTGCATATCAACATGTTTCATAGCGGTCCCCTTATGCCTGGCTGTCTTGAATCGCGCGGATTAGGCCCGCACGGTTGATCACACCCACGGTCTTGCCGTCCTGCGTCACCGCCACGACTCCGTGGCCGTCCACACAAAGGTTCATCAGATCTGACAGATCCATATCCGGATGGGCCTCTTTCGCGTCGTCGGGCACTTCGCCGTGATGCGCTTCGAACTCGTCGACCGGTTTCATCACTGCATGAGCGAAGATCATGTTGAGCTTGGAGATTCCCGCCACGAAATCCGCCACATAATCGTCGGCGGGATTGAGGATGATCTCTTCCGGTGTGCCGATCTGCACGATGCGCCCGTCCTTCATGATCGCAATGCGATGGCCGATGCGGATCGCTTCGTCGAGGTCATGGGTGATGAACATTGTGGTCTTGTTCAGCTTGTGGCTCAGATCCATGAACTGATCCTGCAACTGCTTGCGGATCAGTGGGTCGAGCGCCGAGAACGGCTCATCCATCAGCAAAATCTCCGGGTCGGCAGCGATGGCCCGGGCCAGACCCACGCGCTGCTGCATCCCGCCCGACAGCTCATGGGCGTATTTATCCTCCCAGCCGTTTAGCTCGACCAGTTCCAACACCCGGTCGGCTTCTTCCCAACGACGGGCTTTGCCTGTGCCACGTATTTCCAGCGGCATCGCAACGTTGTCACGCACAGTACGGTGGGGCATCAGGCCGAAGTTTTGGAACACCATTGCGACACGGCGGTTACGCAGGTCGCGCAGGCCCTCATCATTCAGGCCCATCACATCATCACCGTCCAGATAGATATGACCATCGGTCGGCTCCAGCAGACGGTTCACATGGCGTACAAGGGTCGATTTGCCCGAGCCTGACAGGCCCATGACACAGAACAGCTCACCCCGTTCGATCTCGAAACTTGCATCGGCCACTCCAACAACGCAGTTGAAGCGATCCAGCACCTCGGCCTTGCTCAGTCCTTCACTGTGGATGGCGTTCAAAGCCTCTTGCGACCGTGCGCCGAATACTTTCCAAACGCCTTTTGCATCGATTGCGATTTCCGCTGTCATATCGGCCCCACCGCTGTTGATTGTGTTGAGTGGTGCCCCCGGAAACCCGGGGGCAAATTGGCTTTAGTTGGTGGTCAGGCCCAGCCAGCCGTCGATCGTGTCGCCATTGGCGGCGATCCATTCGGCCACGACCTCATCGGTGTCACGGCCCTTGACCACAACCTCGTAGGTCAAACCGCTCAGCTCACCCGCATCCATGTCGATATTGGCTAAGAACGAAGCCGCCGCCGGGTTGCGCTGCTCCAGCGATTTCGAATGCGCAACTGTCACGGTTTTGACCGGCTCGCCAGTGCTGACATGCGATTTGTTGTACCAGTCCGCGTCCTGATCCGGCTGCACCATTTTGTAGGTAGCCGCGTCATGCTCGGGCTCTTCCAGAATAGTCACGTCATATAACGCATGGACGTAATGCGGCGCATAGCAGTAGAAGGCCGCGCCTTTCTGCTGGTCGATCTGATCCTTCAGCCGCGAATAGAACACGGTTTCATCTTCGGTAGTCGGCGTCAGAAAGGTCTCTATCCCGTAATCACGCACCCGTACCTTGAACGTGTTGGTTGAGGCCCAGCCGGATGCACCAACCCAAACTTCTCCCAGGCCGTCACCATCCGAATCGAACAGTTCCTGCGCCATTGGCGTGGCCAAATCGTAGATGGATTTGATGTTGTGATCATCTACCATGTAGTTCGGCACGCAAATCCCGGCACGGCCCTCATAACTGCCAGAGGACAGTGCCACGGTACCTTTCTGATCGACATATTCATCCGTGAACGAGGACTGGTTCGGTAGCCAGACATCCGGGTGCACGTCAATATCCCCGCGCCCGCCATCCATGGCGGCAAAGATCACCGCATTGGCGCCGGGGGCATAACCGACCTCACCGCCCAGACGGGTTTCGATGACCTGGCCAATCACCCGGCTCATGATCTTGGCGCCGGGCCAGCTGGGCTCACCCACCATGACCTTTTCTTGTGCCATCGCCGTTGTTGCGCCCAAAGTCAGGGCCAGAGTTGCGGTCAATGTGAGTTTCTTCATAGGTCTTCTCCCATAGCGTTGAGTTACATGCGCATCAGGCGCGCGCCCGCTTGCGTTGCGGGTCTATGAATGGAATGTCAGAGACGGAGGCTTTCAGGCGTTTCATCCGCCCGTCGAGCTGGCCGATCTCCAGTTGGGTGCCGTTATCCGCGTGTTCGACCGACAGCCTTGCCATTGCAATCGCGTGTTCCAGCATCGGTGAGCGAGTGGCCGAGGTGACCACACCCACCTGCCGCTCACCCGCAAAAATCGGGGCACCATGTCGGGGCAGATCATCGCAGCCTATCAACAGCCCTTTGAGCACCCGGCGCGGCTCGCGCGCATTGCGTTCCAGCGCGGCCTTTCCGGTGAAATCGGATTTAGTCAGGTCAACGGCAAAGCCCAACCCGGCCTCAAACGCATCCACGCCCGGCGCGAACTCAGCGTTGGCCGCGGCCAAACCGGCCTCAATCCGGATGATGTCCAGCGCGGCCAAGCCCATCGGGGTGATCCCGAATTCTTCACCGGCGGCCATTACCGCGTCCCAGATCGCAACGGCGTCGGATTTGGAGCAGAAAATCTCGTACCCCAATTCCCCGGTATAACCCGAGCGGGACAACATGAAAGGCGCGCCCTCGCGGTCGTTCAGCCGCGCGACAGTGACACCAAACCATTTCAGATGGTCCAGCGATGGCACGTGCGGTTGCGTAAAGGCAATTTTGCGCAACAACTCGCGCGATTTAGGCCCTTGGATGGCCAGGTTCGGCATCGCGCCACGCAACGCGTGGACACGCACTTGCAGGCCGCGCGCGTCGGCCAGTTCCTGCAACGCCCGCCCACTTTCTTCGGCCCCGCAACACCAACGGAAAATCTCTGGCGCAAGGCGGAACAAGGTGCCATCATCGATGACCGAGCCACTTTCGTCGCACATCAAGGTATAAGACCCGCGCCAGACCGGCAGTTTCGCCACGTTGCGAGTCGTGGCCAGTTGCATCAGCGCCTCGGCATCCGGGCCGACGATGTCGAACTTGCGCAGGCCGCTCATATCCTGCACGGTCACAGCTTCACGGCAGGCCCAGTATTCACCCAAAGTACCATGGGCAGGGTAGCTGACGGGAGCCCACAGATCGCGCGCCGGGGCAAAATGCTGGGTCAGCGGGGCAAGACGGTCGTGAAAGGCGGACTCCTGACTGATCGACATGGGGGCATCTTCCTTTTCACGATAGGCAACCGCGCGGCGGATAGGTGTTTTGGCGCGGTAGATGCGCACATGCACATCGGTCGGGTTCCAACCGTTGATCGGATCGATATCATCGGGACAGGCGGTCGAGACGCAGACCAGATCCTCAAGCGCGCGCATGGTCACATAGTCTCCGGGCCGCGAGTAGGATTCCTCGGTCAGAATGTGATGCGTTGCCGGGTCGATCCATGTGTTCCAGAAGAAGTTGATCGCAGGCCACGCCGAGCGCCGTGCTACGCCATAAGGTGCCAGTGCGTTCGACATGTTGTCAGAACAATTCAGATGACCGGGGAAGCCCCGCTCCTCATAACCACGCGCGGTGCAGGCCAGACCAAATGTGTCATGCCGCCCGCAGGTATCCTGTACGACGTTCAGCAAGGGCCGCATCTCACGGTCGAAAAACTTGTCCAGCAAACCGGGGCCGGGGTAGGCGCGTCGCACCATCGACCGGGTGGCGGTCGAGTCGATCATCCACTCGGCCCCCCGGTCCAAACCATCGGACCGCAGCGCCATGAAATCGGAGCATTGCTGCCCCTCGACATCAATGATCTGAACGAATTCCCCCGCCTTAAGCTCATAGGCGAAGGCGCTGCCCCGCGGCACGGTGAATTCATCCCGCGTGTCTCCCAGCAGGGGGGGCAAATGCGGACCTCTCGAAGCTGTAGGTTTATGTCGGACCGTGACACAATCAGTATTTGCGCCCTTGATCAAAGCCGAAGCCGCCACGGGCCGGATGGCCCAGACGGTTACCTTCTGATCCGTTCGCAGGATCAACGGCTCGGCGGTCTGACACAGTTGGTGACCGGAAACGGGTAGCCCCCCGCCCTGCGCCTCGATCCAGCCAGTAAAACCGGCGCTGTCAAAATCAGCGCAATTGATCTGTGTGTTCGCCGCCAATCCCAAAGCTTCGTGAGTGGCCTGCCCGTCCTCGGTGAACACTGCCAGTTCCAGCGGTTGACCCGAGCCGAGGCCTTCCAGCGACAGCAAATCCCCAGGCATCATTGTCAGCCGAACCGTCTCTCGCGGGGCCAGCTTGTGCGTCCGCGTGCCCGAGGCCTTTGGGAACCCCGGAAACCGGCGGCCGGGGCTGTCCAGCCCGGTATTCGTGAACGCATGTAAGACCGAAGATTCCTGCATAGTGGTTTCAGATTCTTGCTATGTAACTAGTTACAGAGCTTGCTGAAACTAGTTACATATGTCAACTCTTTCCTTAATGATCAGCAAAACGGATGCAAAAACCGGTGACGCAAAAAGCCCCTGAGCCCAAAAAACGCGCAAATCTCAGAGATGTAGCAAAAGTCGCGGGCGTATCGGTCGCCACGGTGTCCCGGGTCCTGAATGAGCCCGGCGTGGTAAAGAAAGACACGCTGGAAAAGGTTCAGGCCGCAATTGCCCGGCTTAAATTCGTTCCCAGCGCTGCCGCGCGGGCGATCAATTCCGGACGAACCCGGTTTGTCGGAGCGTTGGTGCCCACTCTGGACAACGCGATCTTTGCCCGCTTCCTTGCAGCACTCGAACGCACCTTGTCTGAAAACCAGCTGTCTCTTGTTGTGGCCACAACCGACTCAGACCCGGATATCGAGGCTGAAAAAGCGAAAAGCCTGGTGGATATCGGGGCCGAAGGCCTGATCATCACCGGTGCCACCCACAGCGCCGCGTTTCATGATCTGATCGAGCGGACAATGCTGCCGACCATCATCACCTCTTTCTACGATGCAGAAAACCCGCTGCCGACCATCGGATATGACAACGCAGGCGCAGCGCAACTTGCCTTGCAGCATCTGATTGATCTGGGTCACCAACACATCGCGGTTGTGCATGGCCCCACACATGACAATGACCGGACCCGGGCACGCCTGTCCGGTTTGCGTGCCTTGCCCATGGCCGGTGAGCTGACAACGTTCGAGACAGGTATCAGCCACCGGGGAGGGGCTGAGATCGCCAGACAGATATGCGCCCTGCCCCAGAAGCCGGACGCCATTCTAAGCCTGTCGGACGTCGTCGCGCTTGGTGTCTTGTTTGGGCTTCAGTCCGAAGGCCTTTCCGTGCCCGGCGATGTTTCACTGGTCGGGATTGACGATTTGCCCAGCTCCGCCGCAGCAGTACCCTCCATCACAACGGTGCATTTGCCCGTGACCCAAATGGGCGAACGCGCGGCGGTCGCTCTGGCAAACTGGATATCGGAACAGAAAAGGCCGGGGTCGGAACAGCTTGAGGCGCGATTGATCGAACGGCAATCGGCCATTTCTCGCAAAACCAGCTAGGTGGCACTGCCTTCGCCGTAGTTCCGGGCCTTGGACATCTTGCCGATGCCTGGGTTGAACGAGTTGGTCGGATCACAGCACTTGTAGTGCGCCGCCAGATCAGGCTTGGCTTTGTAAAGGTGCCCGACATTGTGCTCAGCCGGGTATTCCGCGCCGCGCTGATCGAAGAGTTCCAGCATCGCTGCTTTCAGCGCCTTTGGGTCGGCACCCTTTTTGACCACGTAGTCCTGATGCATCACATGGCACATGAAATGGCCGTAATACAGCTTGTGAACCAGTTTGCCTTCAATCTCGGGCGGCAATTTCTCCAGCCAATCCTGATCGTTGCGGCGCAGCGCGACGTCCAGCGCGATAATATCTTCGACCTCATTCGCGTGGATCGCCATATAGCGCACGGCGGCACCAGCGGCGGCAAAGCGGTGCAGACCTGCAATCTTGGCTTCACGCGCCGTGCATTCGAAGAAATCCGCATCACGGCCCTTCAGGAGTACTGGCAGCCAATCCCCGGCCTCTGCGATGCCGTCATCCTTCATTTTCAGGATCAGGTGATGCTCGTAGCGGTCACGGAACTCTATCATCCGTTTCGGCAGAACCCGCGGCCAGATTGAGACAGCCGCCTGCATGAACCGGTCGGTAAAATTGCGTAGGAACGGGATACGCCGCAACCGCGCATCGACGGCGCCCTTCATGGCAAAGAACATTGGCAGCCGGTCAGTGCCCAGCTTGTCGATCATGACAACCGTGTCCTTGCCATAACGCGCGGTGATGTCGAATACCTCGCGCTGCATGTATTCGGCGGATACCGGCAGCGAGTTGAATTCGGACAGGATATGCCGACGTAACGCAGCCAGATCGTCGGAACTGTTACTGCCGATGTAAAAGACCTTTTCGGCTTCGTTCTTTGGGAAGGTGTCGAGGCGCACGGCAAAGACCGCCATCTTTCCAGCCGACCCGGCGGATTCGAACAACTTGGCCTTGTCCGCATTGAACCGCGCCGGAGTTTCGGCATCCACGTCCCGCACGATCTGCGCGTAATCACTGGCCGAGGCGCGTTTGTTCGTTGCCCCCGGGTTGCGGTCAAACTTACCGGCATCCAGGCTGGACAGTATTTCTTCGGGCGTGTTGCCCAGATCAATGCCCAGGTGGTTCACCAGTTCCAACTCGCCTGCTTCAGTGATCTGCGCGTAAACCGAAAGTTCGGTATAGACCGGCCCGCGCTCAACCAGCGACCCGCCCGAGTTGTTGCACACACCACCGACAATCGACGCGCCGATACAAGACGACCCAATCACCGAATGCGGCTCTCGCCCCAGCGGGGCAAGCATTTTTTCCAATGCAAAAAGCGTGGCACCGGGAAAGCTGACGATCTGTTCACCATTGTTCAGCGACACCAGAGCATCCATGCGGCGGGTGTTGATCAGCACCACGTCGCGGTCATAGCTACCCGAAGGGGTTGAGCCTTCGGTCAGACCCGTATTGGCGGCCTGCATGATGACGATCTTGTCAGCGGCCACGCAGGCCTGCAGCACTTTCCATTGTTCCAGCAGGCTGCCCGGCTGAAGGACACACAACGCCTCGCCCTCACCCGAGCGGAAACCGCGACGGAACCGCTCTGTCGCGCGTTTTCCGGTCAGGACGTGGCGCGCCCCAACGATGGAACGAAAATGCCGGATCAGTTCATCATTGGTCATGGCAGCCTTCTTTCCGGTTTAGGTGGTGCGGAAGCGTATATTCCCGCGGTTCAGTTGGTCGATGCTAGTGACGCCCATCAGTTTCATGTCGCGCTCGATCTCGGCCCGCATCAGGCCCAGAGCACGTTCGACACCCGCCTGCCCTGCTGCGGCCAGCGGATACAGGTAATGCCGACCGACACCAACCGCCTTGGCGCCCAGCGACAGCGCTTTCAGAACATGGGTGCCACGCTGAATACCGCTGTCCATCATAACGTCCAGCTTGTCGCCAACCGCGTCCACAATTTCGGACAATTGGTCGAAAGGCGTGCGCGAGCCGTCCAGCTGGCGGCCACCGTGGTTCGACAAGATGATACCGGTGCAGCCGATCTCGGCGGCGCGTTTGGCATCATCAACGGTCATAATGCCCTTGAGGCAGAACTGCCCGTCCCAGTCGCGCACCATCTGCGCCACGTCGTCCCAGTTCATCGACGGGTCAAGCATGTCAGTGAAGTAACCACCGATAGAGCTGGCACCGCCGCCCATATCCACATGTTCCTCCAACTGCGGCAGGCGGAATTTCTCGTGTGTGACATAATTGATGCCCCACATCGGCTTGATCGCAAACTGGATCATGCCGCCCAGCGTCAACCGGAACGGGATCGAAAAGCCGGTGCGCAGATCACGTTCCCGATTGCCGCCGGTAATGCTGTCGACGGTCAGCATCATCACCTCGACACCCGCCTCTTTGGCGCGCTGCATCATCGCCGTGTTCAGGCCGCGATCCTTATGGAAGTAGAACTGATAGACCTGCGGGTTTTTGTGTTTTTTGCGCAGCTCTTCCAAAGACACGGTGCCCAACGAGGACACACCGAACATGGTGCCAAATTTCTCGGCCGCCGCCGCGACGGCGCGTTCACCCTGATGGTGAAACAGACGCTGCAAAGCGGTGGGCGAGCAGTAAACCGGCATGTCCAGTTTCTGCCCCATTACCGTGACGGACATATCCACGTCAGACACACCGCGCAGAACCGAGGGCAGCAGGTCGCAGCGGTCAAACGCATTGGTGTTTTCCCGATACGTCACCTCATCATCAGCACCCCCGTCGATGTAGTTGAAGATCGGCCCCGGCAGCCGTTGCTTGGCCAGCCGCCGGAAGTCGTGGAAGTTATGGCATTGGTTCAGACGCATCGGAACGGCTCCTTAATAGGCGACCGAAGGCAGCCAGGTGGCAAGGGTCGGCCACAGGAAGACCAGCGCCAGACCGGTCAGCTGCAGCAGCACGAACGGGATGATGCCCTTATAGATATGCGTCAGCTTGATCTCGGGCGGGCAGACGCCTTTCAGATAGAACAGGGCGAAGCCCACCGGAGGTGTCAGGAAGCTGGTTTGCAGCGTCACCGCGACCAGGATCACGAACCAGACCAGAGCCGGTTCATCCAGTACGCCAAAGCCGGGGATATCGATGCCCAGCCCGTTTACGATGGGGCGCATCAGGGGCAGCACGATCAGCGTGATCTCGATCCAGTCCAGCACGAAACCCAGCAGAAAGACGATGAGCAGGATGAAGAGGATCGTTCCGTTGGCTCCGAAGCCGGTGGATTGCACCACATGCTCGATCAGTTCGTCTCCACCCAGTTCGCGCAGCACATACGAGAAGACTGTCGCACCCAGGAAGATGGCAAAGATGTAGGCTGTGGTGTTGAAAGTCGAAACCAACACGTTCCACAGTTTCGCAAAGGTCAGCTTGCGGTAACCCAGTGCCAGCAGCGTCGCACCCAGCGCACCAATGCCCGAAGCTTCGGTCGGTGTAGTCAGACCAGCAAAAATCGAACCCAACACGGCCAGGATCAACATCAGGGTCGGGATGACGGCAATCAACACGTCTTTGACCGCAGCCCAATCCGGCGCCTTGGCACCTTCAGGAACGGGTGCCGCATCGCGCTTCACCAGAGCGAGGATAAAGATATAGGTCAGGTACAGGCCGCCAATGATCACACCGGGGAAAACTGCTGCCATGAACAGGTCGCCTACCGAAAGGGCCATCTGGTCGGCCATGATCACCAGCATGATCGACGGCGGGATCAGAATGCCCAGCGTACCGGATGCCGAAACTACGCCAGCCGCCAATGTCGGTTGATACTTCTGCTGCATCATCGAGGGCAGCGACAGCACACCCAGCAGCACCACGGACGCACCGATGATGCCGGTCGAGGCCGCCAGAATGATCCCGATCAGGGTCACCGTGATCGCCAGACCACCGCGAACAGTGCCGAACAGACGCTGCATCGAGGACATCAGACGCTCGGCCACACCGGATTCGTCCAGCATAAGGCCCATGAAGATGAACATTGGCAGCGCGACCAGAACCGCGTTGGACATGGTCGCATAGACCCGGTTCACAACCGCGCCGAGGGTCAGGTAATCCAGCCCGGTAAGTGTTCCTTCCAGACCTGTCCACAACATCAGATCATTGTCGAACAGATAGGCCAGACCGCAATAGGCGACACCCACACCGGCCAGAACCCAAGCCACCGGGTAGCCGGTGAACAAAAGGGCGATAAAGGTCAGGAACATCGCGATGACCAGCTTCTCCTCGGTCGTTTCGACCAGGAAAGTCAGGCCGACGCAAACCGCAGCAAAGACAGCCAGCACCAGCAGGATTCGGCGCAGCGACGCACCTTCGCGCTCGGTCTCCGGCCCGTACAGCAACGCGTGCCCGTCATGGATCAGCCGCGCCAAAGCAGCCAGAGCCAAAAGAACAAAACTAATGGGAATAACCGCCTTGAACGCCCAACGTGCTGGCAGACCCGTGGGGCTGTCCGACCGTTCGTTGACGCGTAAGCTCTCGTAGAAATAATCGTATCCCTGATCGACCATCAGATAGATGAACGGTGTCAGCAGGGTCAGGATGCCGATCACCTCTATCACCCGCTGCGCGCGGCGCGACAGTTGCATATGCAGCACGTCAACGCGCACATGGCTGTCCGTGATCAAGGCATAGGAAATACCGATCATCGTGACGATGCCGTAGAAATGCCACTGGACCTCATCCAGCTTGGGATAGTTCTGGCTGAACAGGTAGCGCAGCGAGACCTGAGCGAAAATCGCCCCCATCAGCAGCACATTTGCCCACATGACCACATGGCCTACCGCCTTGACGCCAGTGTCGATGGCGACAGCGATCTTCTGACGGTCTGTCTCGGGGTGCTCCAGGATGCCTTCATAGGCTTCGACCGGATCGTTGAGGTTCTTTTGGCTGTCCATGGTCATTCCTCGCTCAGCAGCCCGACGTGCGGGCAGTGATTGGTTAGAAATTCCGAATAAGAAGGAAATGGGCCGGAGCGGCGGTTTCGACCGCCCCGGCATCGTCAGTGCGGGAGGTTACTGACGAGGGAGGAAAGCGTTCGTTTTCCAAAGGTCATAGCCGTCACGGAACTCGTTCATATCGGCCAGAACCTGTGCAAAGAAGGCGTCATTGGCGGCTTCTTCAGCGGCAACCTCTTCCCAGGTCGCACGGAACGTATCCAGCATCTCGGGCGACCATTGCTTGATGGTGACACCGTTGTTTTCAACGTTGTCGATCAGAGCCGCGTGCTGAATGGCTTCGCCTTCGGCAAAGCTGTCCGCCATAGACGCCTTACAAGCGCTTTCGATGATGGCTTTATGCTGGTCGCTGGATTCGTTCCAGACGTCCTTGTTGATCAACAGTTCGAACACAGTCGCCTGCTGATGCCAGCCGGGGAAGTAGTTGTATTTCACCAGCTTGTGGAAGCCCAGGCGCGCGTCAATGGCAGGCATCGAGAATTCGGTCGCGTCGATGGCGCCTTTTTCCAGCGCAGGGAATATCTCACCACCCGGCAGCAGCGAGGTAGCCACGCCCAGTTTCTGCATCACCTTTCCGCCCAGACCGAAGAAACGCATCTTCAGGCCATTCAGGTCTTCAGGCGAGTTGATTTCAGTCGCGAACCAGCCTGAGGTTTCCGGGGCAATGATGGCGCAAGGCAGAACGTGAACGTTGTAACCTGCCTGATCGTACATCTCTTGGTACAGTTTCAGACCGTTACCATAGTACATCCACGCCATGTATTCGCCAGCCTCGGGGCCGAACGGAACGGCCGAGAACAGCGGCGCAGACGGGATTTTACCTGCCCAGTAACCGGCAGTGGTGTAGCCCGAATTGATCTTGCCGGTGGAAACGGCGTCAAGGATTTCGAACGGCGGAACCAGTTTGCCCGGCTCATACACTTTCATCTTCAGCGTCCCACCCGACATCAGGTCCAGCTGCTCGGCCACCCGCGGGATCGGCGAGCCAAGGCCCGGCAGTTCAGTCGAGAATGCGATCGGGGTTTTCAGCAATAGCTTGTCAGCGGCGACCGCGGGTGCGGCCAGCAGGCTGGCGGCGACGGCGAGGCTCGTCAGGGTCTTCTTCATGAATTCTCCTCCAGGTTGGTCAGGGCTTCCACCCCAATCAGCGGCGCAGGCTCTTCCAGCGCCTCTCCGGTGGTAAACTAACTTTACCAGTAACAACCAGTCAACAATTTTGTTTACCACTGGCCTATACCTTTTTGAGTGACCGAGCATTAGGATCAGTGTTGGTAAATGCAATTTTCTAGCAATTGAAAGCCGAAATTGCCTGTTTTTTGTTCTTTTTCATAATGCTAGATTCACTGTCAGGACCGACGCGGTTTGCTTGAGTTTTTGCCAAACATGCTTATATTTATTTACCAACAATCCTAATTCTGACACAAAACGGAGGCACGGCACCATGAGCCCCACAGCGATTTTTGAACCGGTCGGACACGAATCGCTGGCCGAGGCCGTCGTCGCCCAGGTCGAGGATCTGATCGCATCCGGCATCCTGAAGCAGGGTCGCAAACTGCCCTCGGAACGTGATCTTGCCGAAATGCTGCGCGTGTCGCGCCCCAAACTGCGCGAAGCCTTGGCGGTTCTGGAAGAACGCGGACTGGTCACTACACAACATGGCGAAGGGACTTTTGTCGCCGCACTGACCGGCCAGGCGATGATGCCCGCTCTGCTGGCGCTATACGAACGGCACGAACCCGCCTTTTTTGATTATCTGGAATATCGGCGCGAGCAAGAGAGCTTTGCCGCCCGCCTTGCCGCGCAGCGGGCGACCAAGGCGGACAAGGAGCGGATCGCAGAAATTCTGGCTGAAAATGAGCGGGCCTGGCAGGAGAATGACACCAAAGCTGCACAGGAAGCCGATTTCGCGCTGCACACGGCAATCGTGGATGCCAGTCAGAATGCGACCCTGATCCACATTATGGCCTCGATCTACGAACTCACCCGCAAGGGCGTATTCTACAATCGCGATTTCCTGAAGACGATTGACGGGACTGGCGAGCAATTGCTGGCCCAGCATCTGGAATTGGGCAAGTCGGTAATCGACGGCGACGAGGCGCGCGCGGCAAAAGCCGCAGTCGATCATATCGATTTCGTCGAAGAGTCGTTCAGACTGGGGATTGAACGCAATCGTCGCGAAGCGATGGCTGAAAAACGCCGGATGCTGTCTGAACGGTAACGACCACACCTGTACGGAATCATGTGTAGTCGTTAACCGGAATGCGGTGAGACGCGAAATTCCGCAATCCCCTGCCCCAATTCCATCAGTGCGCGGCAATAGCGCGAGATAATCAAAGTTTCTTAACCCAATCTCCTTTCGTCGGAAACCAACCACGAGTTTAGCAAGTTGGGTACCTGCTATCGTTACATCGACAACATCCAAACAGAAAAACGTGATAGCCGAGGCGCGAGCGCTCTCACCAATGCCCAGCCTGTCAGGGCAAGAGATCGGACACCTTACTGAAACCTGCCAGGTCGAACCCGAATGAGATCGGGTCTCCGATCCTGTTTTTGCCTTCGACCGTCAACTGATTGCCGGCCCGCATCGCTGACATCCAGTCCGGTGAGACGGGCGAACGCGCAAAGCAGCCCTGCGCTTCGCAGGTCAGAAAATCCAGACGCGCAACTTCCGCGCCATCGACCTTGGCGACCAGCCCTTCGGAGAACAGCAGGCCAAACGGCAGGGTCAGCACGGTCTCGGTCTCATCCTTGCCTGCGGGCTTCACAAACGAAATAGAGGTAAGCCTCTGGTTATTCTCCGTCAAAACGATGCTTTGGGTCATTTCGCAGATCAGTTCGGTGCCGTTGACCAAATTGCTGCAATTGACGGACCACAATGGCGCGTCGTTCTCCTGTGCGGCAAGAGGAAGCGCAAATCCCAATGAGGCCGCCAAAGCGCAAATCCAAGTTTTCATACTGCTGTCCCTCATTAATTAGAATTGTACCCCAAGACCAAGACCAACCTGCAGGGCCTCGGTCGAGTCCCCGAACATATGGTCGAGGCTCAGGTTGATAAAGCTGCTGTCGTCCAGTGCGAACAGTCCCAGCCGGGCTGAAACCAGTCCGTGTGTATCGCCGATATAGCTGGTATTCGAGAACCCGCCGTCGGCGGCGCTGGCGCCCGCGAACCCGGCGCTGACCGATACGGTGTCGTCCGACGAAATGATGGCACCGGCCCGCAAACTTGCGCGCAGTTTCTGTGAGGCGCTCAGGACCTGTTCGGTGCCGATCTCCAGCGATGGTGTCAGTGAATAGATCATCTCGCTGTTGTCTTGCAGGACAACCCCCGAAAGGGTTGCGTCACCGTTGCTTTCGGTCGCCAGGCGCGTGGCATCTACGGCGATCTCGGGTCGCAGGTAAGAGCTGCCACCGGCAAACCTGTGGTCATAGGCAAAGCTCAGCCGCAGATTCTGGTGGTTCATTTTGTGCTTGATCGAGCTAACGCCAACAGTGTCTACAACGTTTCCGTTCGGCAGCACGCCACTGATCCCACCGGCCCTGAGCGTGTCATAGTCCGACCAACCGGCGGACAGCATGGCGGCAAACTCCCATGCACCGGTGTATTTGGTCAGTGACGCGCCCAGATTGAACCGGTCACCCGTCGCATTATACTGCGATCCGTTGCGCAGGCTTATCCGGTCATGGCCCACTGCAAACCCGGCATAGAGTTCATCCCCGACCGGCAGACGGACACCCGCGGACAGATTGGTGTTGTTGATGTCCAGCTCATCGTAAATGCCAGTCTGGTCACGGTCGTAGAAAGACCTTCCTCCGGAGAACCAGACACAACTGCGCGGATCGTCACCCGCCTGATAGTCGGTAAAGCGTTCGCAATTGTGCAAAGTATCCGCGAACACCCGGGTACCGTAGTAGGCGTCCACCGCATCCGAGGCGTAATCCCCCACGGTCAGCCCATCGATCGCGGCGATGACGTCAGCCTCAGACATCATGTTCCCGATCAGCGCAAACAATTCGCCTTGCGCGGCCGACCCCTGCCCGTTCAGGACCTGGTTGATGTAATCCCCAACGGCCGCTTGGTTCGCGTTCATATTAGCGGTCGAGTAATCCGGCGTGATCACCAGATCAATCGAGCTTCCGTCCGAAGTCGAACCGTTCAGGCCAATCGAGTAATCCAGCACCACAGTGTCTTGAATCGTCGTGCCTGCGTCCGCCGCCGTGCCGTCCGGGTTGATGATGACCAGAGGCAACGCCCGTTCCAGCCTGTTCAACTGAGGCAACAAGGTACCGCCTATCGTGGCGTCGCCCGTGACATTGACCAGGTCGCTGTCACCGCCCGATGCCCCCGAGGTCAGAAAGTACACATCGAAGGTTGAGCTTGCCGTTGCACCAAAGGCCAGGCTGCCGGTCAGGTTTGTGGTCTGGCTGACGTTTCCGGCAAAGACAAAATCCCCTGCCTGAACATTCGATGAGAAGTCGGTATTCAGACCCCAGTTCGCGCCCAGAACGAAATCGCCGTTCACCTGCATCATCCCGGCTGCGCCCAGATTGATCGTATCCAGCGCATAGAAGGCGCCTCCGTCCTCGACAGTCAGGCTGTTGGTGCCTGCGCCAAGGTTTAAGTTGCCAAGCGCTGCGCCCGCAAGCGAGACCTGTTCATTTCCGTCACCGCCATTCATCAACTGGTTGTTCCCGGCGAGCAGAACCGTGTTCTCCGACAGAGTCAGCGCATTGTTTGCACCGCCGTCCACAATGATCGAAGCGACCGCGTCCACCTGCCCTGTACCGCCCATGACGACGCCATCGAACCCCAGTGCAATGGCACCCGCCCCGTCGCGCCCTTCGGATTGCGCCAGAATGCCGATACCGCCTTCACCGACCGACAGGATGTTGCCAGTCAGTGCCATGTCGATAGCACCACCAATCCCAGCACCGCCCGCGGACCCACGGAAGACCGAGTCCACCATGCCGCCACCGCCGCCCAGCGACTGCGCGACAACGCCAATCGCGTTCTCTCCGGTCGTCACGATATTTCCGGCCTGGGTAAACCCGATATCGCCGCCGTCACCGCCATTGTTGGCCGACAGGTCCACGGTAACCCGGCTGGCCTCCATGTCGGTCGAGACGAGGCCACCACCGCCGCCGATGCTCTGAATGACGAACCCGTGCGATCCGTTGCCGCTGGTGGTCACGTCACCAGTATTGGCGAAATCAACATCGCCGCCATCGCCGGTCGAACCGTCCTGCGCGCCCAGCGTCACGGCAGCCTGCCCCAGACCCGAGATGACGACCTCGCCGCCACCCGCGCCGATGCTCTGGATGCTCTGGCCAAAGGAGCGATTACCGCTGGTGAAAACGTTGCCGTCCAGCGTCAGGGTAATACCGCCGCCATCATTGTTAAAGCTGGGGTCAGATCCCAGGATCACCGACGCGGCCTTGTTCGTATCGACCGTTCCGGTACTGTTCAGCACCAGCTTGCCGCCGCCCCCGCCAATGGATTGCGCCGATCCCGCGGACGAGAACGCACCATCGGTACCCACATCGCCCGTGCGGCTGCCATTCACGCCACCGCCACTGGCGTCATCGGTGTCAATCGCACCCAGACGGGCGGTGATATCGATACCGTCGCCGTCCTGCACAACAACGTCGGTTGCCGCGGTGCCGCCGCCGCCACCGACGCTCTGCAGCATCAGGGCTGTTGATCTGTCGCTGGTCGTAGCGATATTGCCGGTATGCGATTGCGCAAGCTGACTGCCCGCCATACCGGAAACGTCATCACCGCCCAGGGCGATATCGCTGCTGACGACAGAGCCGGTCGCGCCACTCGTCGTGGTGGTGAAATCGACGGTTGTATCGACATTACCACCGCCGCCGTTCACGGACTGGGCAAACACCGCTTCGCTACCTTCACCGTTTACAAGGATGTCGCCGGTCGAATTGACCGTCACGGTGCCCACCGAACCAGTGGACCCTTCGCGCGCGCCAAGTGCCTGCGAAATCGTGTAGTCCAGCGCCGAGACCAGCGGGGAAGATACCGAATATCCGGCATTGCCACCGCCGCCGCCAACGGATTGCGCATAGATGCCGAACCCGTTTGCGGCATTCACGACTATGGAGCCTGTGTGGTTTACCGTGACGTCTCCGCCATCTGCACCATCTCCTCCGGACCCGCCAATGGCGATCTTGGAATAGGACTTGCCTGTCATGGTGTTTTTGAGGTCATTCACATCCATGGCAACGGCCAGACCGCCATTGCCACCGCCGCCACCAACTGATTGCGCCATGATGCCATAGGCTCCGGCGCCGTCCACCCGGATGTCGCCGCTGTTGGTGACCACCACGTTGCCCGCAACATTGCCACTGCCGCCCGAACCGCCGATGTTCAGCTGCGCGGTCGGAGAGCTGTTGTCCCCGGTCTTGAGCCGCACCGTGCCCGTGATCGAGCTGCCGCCGTTACCGCCGCCGCCGCCAATGGATTGCGCAAAGATGCCGTGGGCTCCGGCGCCAGTGGTCACGATCGTCCCGGCATTGGTCACCGACACGGTGCCGCTAATTCCGCCGGTGCCGCCCGAGCCGCCCAGACCGAATTGCAATGCCCGCCGTGTGCTGGCCTCGGCACCGCCATAGCGGCCATCCACCGAGATCGTCGAACCGCCATTGCCGCCGCCGCCACCGATCGATTGCGCAAAGATGCCGTAGCTTTCCTTGCCGGTGGTCAGGATCGTTCCATCGGTTTCGTTGACAACGGTAACCGTGCTGCCAGCCCCGCCGGTGCCACCAGTGCCACCAATCAAGATGGCATTCGTTGTTGCCCCGTCCGAAGACCGACCCAGAATGATGTTGCGCACCTGTTGCGCGTCACCACCGCCGCCGCCGACCGACTGCGCATAGATACCAATCGATTTGTCGCCCGTGGTCTGGATCAGGTCACGGTTGGTTACGGAAACTGCCGCCGACATCGCGCCCGTGCCACCATTGCCGCCGATGGACAGGGTCGCCGTGTTGCCGATCTCCTTGCGCAGGCTTATGATGCGGTTTTCAACCACACCACCCATGCCGCCACCGCCACCGACCGACTGTGCGTAAATTCCGTGCGACATGCTGCCTTCGGTGGTGATGATCCCGTCACTGACCACGGTCACGGTGTCCGAGGTCATGCCATCCCCTCCGGTGCCGCCAATATTGATCGACGCGGTAGTGCCCACCGTCGACGGATTGACCACGGCCTTGATCGTGTCGAGGTTCGACTGACCGGCCTGCACCATCCCACCAGTGCCACCTGCCCCGCCGATGGATTGCGCCATCAGGCCAACCGAGCGGTCTCCTAACGTGGCGATTCGCGCCGTGTTGGTCACATCGACCTTGCCACCCACGCCACCGCTGCCACCGGTACCACCGATTGAAAGTGCAACCGAGATACCCTTACCGGCCGAGTTGCTGGCCTTGCCACCCGTTCCGCCACCGCCGCCAACGGATTGCGCAAACACACCATGTGCATCCGTACCTTGCGTGACCACCGTACCTGCAACCACCGAAGTAACGTCTCCCGCTGCGCCGCCAGTGCCGCCTTCAAGACCTACCGACAGGCTGGCTTTGTTGCCTTTGCTGTCTCCGGTTTTTGGTGTGCCGATGCTGACAGAAGTCGAAGACGAGTTGCCACCGCCGTTGCCGATGGATTGCGCGAAGAACCCATAGGACCCCTTGCCCGCAGTACTGATGATCCCGTTCGAACTGGCATATACGTCACCACCGCTGCCGCCGGTGCCTCCGGTCCGGCCGATCTGAATGTTGACGTTTCCGCCATCCACCGAAGTCGAGGCCGAATTGTAGCCCGCATTACCGCCGCCGCCGCCAACGGATTGGGCGAACAGGCCATGGGAATTCGCTCCGAGTGTGGAAATATTGCCGGTGTTTCGCACGTCAACCGAACCGCCGATTCCGCCCTCACCCGTACCGCCACCAATGGCCAGACCAAAGCCCTTGTTGGTCGCATCAGAGGCCAGCTCATAGGTCATGCCGAGATTCAGGGCCGCGTTGCCACCACCACCGCCGATGGACTGACCAAAGACGCCGTGGCTGCCGTCCTGCTTGGTGAGGATATCGCCGTAGTGGTCGATATCCACCGTGCCGCCATCCCCGGCGGTTCCGGCGTCACCACCAATTGCGACCACAGCCGAAACGCCCGTTTTGTTGCCAGAGGAATCCGCCGGGTTGGTTTTGCCTTCCAGCTCGTCCAGCACCTTGTTGTAGTTGGCGATCACCGAATCATCGACGCCCGAATTGGTCGGTGTCTTGCGATCGGTTGAATCGCCGGTGCCGCCATTGCTCTGGCTGCCGGTGGTCTTGCTGATGCCCACCACTGCGTTGATTCCGGCGTCTCCACCGCCGCCACCGATGCTTGAGGCTTCGATCCCGTGTGAACCGACACCATCTGTGACGATGGTGCCCGCCGCAATGGCGGCAGTACCGCGCGCAACTGTCACGTCGCCTGCGTCTCCGCCACCGCCGCCAAAGCCGCCGATGCCCATGGCAATGGGTGAACTGTCCTTGGTGCCGACAAACGTCGCATTGATCCCGCCGGTGCCACCACCGCCGCCGATGCTTTGGGCAAAGATACCGCGGGCGTGGTAACCGTTGGTTGCAATACCACCGGTTTGCGTGACCGACACGTTGCCTGCATTCGCCCCAGTGCCACCGTGACCACCAAGACCACCGACAATGCTCAGGTCGGTCTTGCCGTCAGAATTGTTGGAGTCCCCGTAGTTCAACTGCCCGGTTACGTTCAATGCGCCGTTACCGCCGCCACCCGCGATGGATTGTGCCAGAACGCCGTGCTTCCAGTTACCGGCGACGGAAACAGTGCCGGCATGGTTAACGGTTACATCGCCCGAGACGTTACCGTCACCACCGAAACCGCCAACACCGAAGGTGACCGAGGGGATCTTGCCGTCCTTGCTCAGCGCGATACCGCCCGACACGTTCAAGCCGCCATTGCCGCCACCGCCGCCGATGGACTGCGCCATCAGACCGGCCGAGCCATCAGTATCGGGTTTGTCTTCGTTGAAGACACCCATGTCGATGAACAGTCGCTCCAATCCGAAGCTTGAGGCAAGTTCCTCGGTCTCATCCACTATTGTGTCGCCCAGGAAGTCGCGCAGCTTGTCTTCAAAGGTGGTGGTATTGGGGATCGAGATATCATCCGGGTTCGTCGTCACGGTGATATTCGCCTGCGATGTCACGGTGACATTGCCCGCCTTGCCGCCATCGCCCGCGAACCCACCGACACCGACAATCAGAGAACTGTCGGACACGATCCCGCCGGAAACGTTCAGGCCGCCATTGCCGCCGCCGCCGCCAAGTGATTGCGCCAGCAGACCGGATTGACCGGTGCCATGCGCCATGATCGTGCTGCCCGCACCGATGTTTACATCGACATTCCCGGCATCACCGCCACCGCCGCCAAAACCGCCGACGCCCACAACCACGGCATAAGACTTGCTGCTGTCTGTCTGACCTGCCCCGGGTTTGCCGCTGATCGCGATGCCGCCGGACACATTGGTGCCGCCATTGCCGCCGCCGCCTCCCAGCGATTGCGCTATAATACCGCTGGCGCCTTTGTTTTCATCCACGGCGAACGAGCCGTCGGATTGCTGCACCATCGGCACCGCCTGCAGGTTGCCGGTGTAATCCAGATCAACATCACTGGCGTCACCGCCCGACCCGCCAAAGCCGCCAACACCCGCCGCGACCGAGAAGATCGTGTCCGAACCAGAGGGCTTGGTCAGCGCCAACGAACCCGAGATATTCACGCCACCGGTGCCACCGCCGCCGCCAAGGCTCTGTGCGAATAGACCATGCGACCCGTTACCCGCCGTCACAACGTCACTTTGAACATCTAGTGTCACCGCCCCGGCATTGCCTCCGCCGCCGCCAAAGCCGCCAAGGCCCAAAGCAACTGCTGCGCCGGATTTGCCCGTCAGATTCACCGCACCCGAAACGTTCAGACCGCCATTGCCGCCGCCACCGCCAACCGATTGCGCCATGACACCGATACTGTCCGCGCCCGTCGTAACCACCGAGGTTGTGCCGCTGCTATCTGTGGCAGACCGCAAAGTGCTGATCACATCACCCGCATTGCCCGCGCCGCCGCCGAAACCGCCAACGCCCAGGCTGACCGAGCCGCCATTTTCCTGGCTGATGCCCAACGAGGCCGAGATATTCGTGCCGCCATTGCCGCCACCGCCACCAAGGCTCTGCGTCAGAATGGCCGTACTGCGATCACCGCCGGTGGAGACACCACCTGTGACGGTCGATTGCACCAGCGCCCCGGCATCTGCACCGCCGCCGCCGAATCCGCCGACTCCGATAGCCACAGCCGCGTTGGCCGACCGGGACAGGGACAAGGCCGCCGAAATGTTGGTGCCACCATTACCGCCACCACCGCCAAGGCTCTGGGTCAGAATGCCGACCGAGTCGTCGCCGGTCGTCGTGACATTGCCCGTGACCTGCTGCGTGACATTTTCGGCCGCACCGCCATCGCCTCCGAAACCGCCAACACCTATCCCCAGGCCACCCGAATAGTTGCTGGCGACTGAAATCGCACCGGAGACATTCGTGGCACCATTGCCACCACCGCCGCCGAGACTCTGCGCGACGATCCCGGCCGAACGTGTGCCAGAGGTGCTGACATTGCCGTCGAAAGTACTGTCGACCACGCCACTGGTACCGCCATCGCCACCAAAGCCACCCACACCGATGCCCGCTGCGCCCGACCCGGTGCGCGCAATGCTCAGCGCGCCCGAAATATTGACGCCACCATTGCCGCCACCGCCACCGACGGACTGAACCAGAACACCGGTTGAGTTGTCGCCGCTCGTGGTGACATCTCCGGTGACCGAGCCCGTTGCCGTGCTCGCATTGCCACCGTCGCCACCGGACCCGCCGATACCAACGCCAATTGCGCCGCCACCGGTGCCCGAGATGTTCACGGCGGCCGAAACATTCAGCCCTCCGTTACCACCACCGCCGGCCGCGGATTGCACCAGAACACCGCCCGAATTGTCGCCCGCTGTGGTGACATTGCCCACAACCGTGCCGGTGGCCGTGCTCGCGTTGCCTCCGTTGCCGCCGCTGCCACCAAGGCCGACAGAAGCACCGCCACTGCCTTTTCCGGCAACCGTCACCGTGGCCGAAACGTTCATGCCACCATTACCGCCACCACCACCGAGGCTCTGCACGACGACACCACTGGATTCGTCACCCTGCGTCGAGACATTGCCGGTCAGAGTGGCCTCAGCCGTACCGCCGTTGCCGCCGGTACCGGATGCGCCGCCCAGACCCACCGACGCGCCGCCCGAGCCAGTGCCCGCTGCAGCAACGGCGACCGAGATATTCATACCGCCATTACCACCGCCACCTCCGACAGACTGCGCCAGCAAGCCGGTCGAGGTTTCGCCCAGTGTCACAAGGTTGCCGGTGACATCTGCGGTGACTGCCGAAGCATCGCCACCACCGGTTCCGCGGCCCCCCAGACCCACGGCAGCCGCGCCGGATCCCGTACCCGCGCCGCCGACTGAGGCAGAAACGTTGAAGCCACCGTTGCCGCCGCCGCCACCGATGGATTGCGCGACGACTGCACTGGATTGTGCGCCTTCGGTTTGCACGCTGTTGGCAACGGTCAGATCGACAACACCGCCCGTGCCGCCACCGCCGCCGGACCCGCCCAGACCAACGCTGATTGCGCCTGAACCCGTACCAGCCCCGGCCAGTGCGGGCGAAACATTAAAGCCGCCATTGCCGCCGCCGCCGCCAACGGACTGCGCCAGAATGCCCACCGAAGCATCGCCCTTGGTCACGACATTCGCCGTAGTGCTGGCCGTGACCAGACTGCCGTCACCACCGCCATCGCCCGAACCTCCCAGCCCGACAGACACCGAACCCGCGCCGGTTCCCGCACCCGATACGGTCGGCGAAACGTTGAAACCTCCGTTGCCTCCGCCACCACCGAGGGACTGCGCGACAAAACCACTAGACGCGAAACCATCGGTCAGGATGGTTCCGTTCGAAGTCAGCGTGACATTGCCGCCATTGCCGCCCGTGTCGCCGGATCCGCCCAACCCGACGCTGACGGCACCGCTGGCCGTACCGGCGCCTGACAGGACCGGGGCCACGTTGAAGCCACCATTACCGCCTCCACCGCCGATGGATTGCGCCACGACGCCTGAGGAGCTGTCACCACGTGTTTCAACCGCGTTGTTCGATGTGGCGATCACGGTGCTGCCACTGCCGCCGCCGCCACCGTTTCCGCCAAGGCCAACTGAAACGCCACCACCGGCTGTACCCGATCCCTGAACCGAGGCACTGACGTTGAAGCCGCCGTTGCCTCCTCCACCACCAATGGATTGCGCCAGGAACGCAGTGGCCGAGTCGCCTTGCGTCAGGATCGTGCCGCCCGAGGTCAGAGTGACTGCGCCACCATTGCCGCCCCCTAGACCGGTACCGCCCAGCCCAACGCTGACTGCGCCGCTGGCCGTGCCTGCGCCTGCCCCGGTGCCCGAGACGTTGAAGCCGCCATTGCCGCCGCCGCCACCTATGGATTGAGCAACCACGCCCGAGGAACGGTCTCCGACCGTCACAATGGAATTCGTTGTGGTCAGATTGACAGATCCGCCTGTCGCGCCGGTACCACCGTCACCGCCAAGCCCGACCGAGACCGCGCCGCTGGCCACGCCCGCACCCGCCAAAGAGGCGCTGACATTGAAACCGCCATTACCGCCACCGCCGCCAACAGACTGCGCCAGAACTGCAGTGGAATCCGCTCCACCCGTCGAGACGGTTCCGGTCACGCGACCGGTTACGGTTCTTCCGATACCGCCGCCCGAGGCGTCCCCACCAAGACCAACAGTGACAGCTCCGCCGCCTGCACCGGCCCCTGCGATCCCGGCCGTGACGTTGAAGCCACCATTGCCGCCGCCGCCGCCAATGGACTGGAACACCACGCCGCTTGAACTGTCGGACAGCGTTGTGACATTGCCCGCAACCTGGCCTTCGACGATACCGCCATTACCGCCGGTGGCTCCGTTGCCACCTAGCCCGACACCGATGGACCCGGCTCCGGCCCCGCCTGCCGCAACACCAGCCGTGACGTTGAAACCGCCGTTGCCGCCGCCACCGCCAATGGATTGGATCACAACTCCGGTCGAACGCGCACCCTCGGTCCGGATATCGCCATTGATGCGTACGCCCGTGACGGTTCCACCAATGCCACCGCTGCCGCCGTCACCACCAAGGCCCACATCCACAGTCCCAGCGCCCGCGCCTCCTGCCGCGAGACCCGCCGCGACACTAAAGCCACCGTTGCCGCCACCGCCGCCAATGGATTGCACGGCGACTGCTCCGGAATCATCGCCGCGTGTGGTGACATCCGCATCGACCTGCGCAGTAACGGTTCCCCCAGCCCCGCCTCCGCCAGCTTTACCGCCAAGGCCCACGCTGACCGATCCGGCCGCCGCGCCGCCGATATCGGCGCTGGCTCCGACGGCATAGCCGCCATTGCCGCCACCGCCGCCGACAGACTGCGCTACAACTCCGCTGGAAAACGCGCCACTGGTCTCGATCGACGTACCGCCTGCGACCAGAGTAACGTTGCCCCCGGTTCCGGCACCGCCACCGTCACCGCCGACGCCAACGTTGATTCCAACGGCCGCACCGCCGCTTGCGCTGATCCCGGCCGCGATGCTGCCACCGCCATTGCCACCACCGCCGCCGACCGATTGCGCGATGATCCCACTGGAATTCGTACCCGTCGTAGTAACGTCCGCCTTGGTATAAACCCGCACAAGACCGCCATTCCCGGCACTACCCGCCTGGCCACCGACCCCTACCGAGACATTGCCCGAGAACAGAGCCGAAGCTCCTCCGGTCGCAGCAACGGCCAGACCGCCATTGCCGCCGCCGCCGCCAACGGACTGGAACAACATACCGGTCGAGCGGTTGCCAGTGGTGACCACCGTGCCCTCGAACCCAGCCGCCGTCGCAACACCACTGCTGTTGAACTGGCCGACCGTAACCGGACCGCCCTTGCCGCCGGAACTGCCGTCGCCGCCGACGCCAACGGCCAGTGAACCGGACACCGGACCACCGGACACGGCGACCGACACGGCGTAGCCGCCATTGCCGCCACCGCCGCCGACCGATTGCAGCATGACGCCGATGGAATCGTCCCCCCCGGTCTGCACCGAAGCCGCGCCGCTTCCACTAAGCGTGACCGCTCCGCCATCTCCGCCGTTACCTGCCGAGCCGCCGACCGATACCGATGCCGCACCAAAGGCCCCTACAGCAACTGACACGGCACCGCCGCCATTGCCTCCGCCACCACCAACAGATTGCGCGAACACACCTGCCGAACGATCACCCGAGGTTTGAATCGCCGAAGGCTGGCTGCCGTCGGTGTTGGACAAGGTGACGTTGACATTTCCGCCGGTTCCGCCAGCACCGCCCTTACCGCCAATGGCCACGCCGACAAATGCCCCAACCGAACCGGACGAACCGCCATTACCACCGCCGCCACCGATGGACTGGGCCAGAACGCCCATCGCATCGTCTCCGGACGTGGTGATGATGCCGTCATTCACGATGGTCACAGTCGAACCGCTGCCGCCGCCGCTGCCGTTGCCGCCGACAGACACCATGCCTCCGGACGAGCCGCCATCACCACCGCCGCCGCCGATTGACTGCGCGATGATTCCGCGGGCGCCGTCTCCGCCGGTCACGAGACGCCCGTAGTTGCTGACACTGACCGCGGCACCCGTGCCACCCCTGGACCCGGTGCCGCCGATGGCGACCAGACCGTAAGAGTTCGCCCCCGTACCACCGCTGCCGCCAATGGATTGCGCCATGACACCGTCGGCACCTGTACCCGAGGTCAAAACACTGCCGCTGCCCTGTACCGTGACGCTGACTGTATTACCGCTACCACCGTTCGAGCCAACACCACCCAAAGACAGGGACACCAGACCGCCTGCTGTTCCGCCCGAACCGCCGCCACCGCCGATGGACTGCGCGACGATACCACGTGCGAAATCTCCCTGCGTTTCAATTGCACCGCTATGCGAAACCGAAACCTGACCGCCATTGCCGCCATTGTCCGCGCCGCCGATCAATGAGACCAGAAGGTTGCCGCTGGTCCCCGCGGACCCGCCCGAACCGCCTATGGACTGAGCGTAGATACCATTTGCGAAGTCTCCGGTCGTCAGGATGCTGCCAGTTGACGTCGTGTTGACCGTCACCTTGCCACCGTTTCCACCATAGCCACCATCACCGGAAGACCCGACCAATCCCCATTGCGATCCGCCATTGCCGCCATTGTTGGAAACACTCAGCGCATAGACTCCATCTGCAGAATCTCCGCTTGTCGAAATCGTACCCCGCTGGGTGACCGTCACATTGCCGCCGTCGGCCGAATGCCCACCGGTGCCTCCGCCCGGCGCCGCAAAGCCGCTGCCGCCATTACCTGCCTTACCGCTGCGGCTGAACGCAAAGATTCCGTCATTACCTTCGCCCGATGTCTGAATCGTACTGCTGGCGGCCTGAGTTGCGTTGACCGTTCCGCCCTTGCCGCCATCACCTCCGTCGCGACCGCTCCAGAAACTCAGGTATGAATCTCCGCCACTACCCCCGTTCCCACCGACACTGCCAACTTGCCAGCCGATGTTGCTGGTGGCATTGACGTCGCTTGTCAGGGTCTTTGTCTGTGTTGGGCCATTGGACCCATTACCGCCAGAGCTTGGCGGCACAACCAACGCGCCATCACGTCCGTTACTACCATTCTGCCCGTAAACAACCTGGTTCACACCGTTGGGCCCCGAGACATCCTCGGGTGGGGTCACTGTGCCTGGGGTGCCGGAACTGTTGAAGTTGCTGTTGTACTGGGAAAGGGTCAGCTGCGTCGACAAACTGGCCGTGCCGGTTGCGCCAGAATTGCTGATTTGTGCTGTTGTCCCCGTAATGGAAACAATATTAAAAGCCAATGGGGGATTGTCGGTATTGTAGATCGTATCGCCCGCACCCTTAACCAGAAAAACGTAACCGTCCGCCGTTTCGACAAAGGCAGTTGTCCCCGCTGTTGGCGTCGATGCCGGGTCCACGATCAATGCACTTACAGTGGTATCCAAGCCGGTCACTGGGTTGGTAACCGTATCACCGACTTTCGAGGCAGATGTAGGCGCGGCAAGCAACGGTGTTGAAATCACGATATAAAGTGAAATCGCGAACAGCAGTATTAATCTCATTGTCACCTTCGAACCTCGCACCGGTTCCACCCAGAACACATGGCAATCGCACAATCCCGAAGAACAGCAATCTGCCCGATAAAACCCATCACCATTTCGTACAAGGTATTCGCAAGCTTAAGGAGATCAGTTCTAAAATTTCTCCCGTTAACAGTTTCGTAACCATTATTGCTCAAAAGCAACATCTTTAGTGCAGCTATTGTCAAACATTGGGATTTCGCTCGGGTTCAGCCGCGATGGCGGGCACGTGCCTGCCAAGTCAGTTTGAAGTCAGACAGGAACCTATGTTTGGCTGGCAAATCGTAGCTGCTTTTTCTTAGGGTGCGCAGTCTTCTTTTTTGTCCCTTACAATGTTTCGTACCGCGATTTGGAAGAGGTCATGCGCGAGGTGCAACTCTCACCTGGTTTCTACCCATTCACATAATTCTCTGACCGGGCCGTCTAAGTCAGGCCAGATGGTAGCAACGACGCGCCGCGTCCAGAACGGTTCTGTCGCAAAGTCTTTTCAGAGCAAAATTGACAGAACTATTGGCAGTTTAGCCCGGCAGTTGCGCAAACTGCTGAAATGTCGAGAGTCCACACGTAAATTGACCATTGCGGATCATGCTGACCAGTTTGATACCGGCAAGGGCAGATGCAGCTGAAAAGATCAGTAGAAAGATGCTTCAATCCGGAGTCGCAAAAGATCACTGAAATGGTTTGGCCATTGCGAGGCTCATATTGCCGCTCGTCAGCTCAACGACCGTCTACCCCTGCTCTAACATGCCATTGGCCTCAGCTACCGCAATTGCGCCAAGCGTGGCGCGGTGTTTTTTGGAGAACCCGGGGTTCAAGTGATCGAGCTTGGCGAAAACTTTATCCTAGCAGCCATAGTGTTTCACCAGCCGATCAAGACTCCGCAAAGGCGTGTTTCAGATTGCTCCGAGCAGCGGAACAAAGTGCACCAGTCATGTTGACGGCTCCGACTCTGTTTCGAAGCGGGCCTTGATGGACACAGCAGAGTTTTGCAACTTGAGCGCGTGGTGGTCATTGATTGAATATCTTTAGTTACTGCATCTCAGACCGTTCGGCCCCTGGCGTCCAGATTGACGAGTTAGTGAACGAACAGCAACGCAATCGACCCCACAAGGATCAAGCTCAGAGCCCAAACAGTATCCAGGTTGAACCAACTTTTTGAGAGAAATCTCAGGCCCAGCCAATGGTAAACACCGAACGCAAGCAGACCGCCCGAGACTGTCATGGCCAAGGTGTGGGCCAAGGCGACTCCAATAGCGATTTTAGCATTGCCGGTCATCAGATTGGCAGCTGCCGCATGCCCTGCGTCCGTGGCGATCGTGCGACAAATACCAAGATAGATTGGAACCAACATCAAGCCCGCACCGTGTGCCATTGCCGCTAAGAAAGACCAGAGCGCAAGCCGTGACGGGGGTACTCGCGCAAGAAGCCGTGGATGGCGGCGGTTAAACAACAAATAAACGCCCAATCCGATCACGAGGCAGGATGCGAAAATCTGAATTTCGCGCTGCCATTCGGCCAGAAAGAGCAGCGCGGTAAAGGGAAACAGTATTGCGCCCATCGCAACAAGATGCCCGGCTGCCAGAGCGATCAACGCCTTGAAAAGGCTGTTGCGTCTCTTGTCCATCAGCGCCGCAGACACTGCCAGGGGCCAACCCATGCCCGGATTGACCCCGTGATATATGCCAGAGGCGACAACAGCCCACCAAAGGGCTGTTGCCGTGTCTAATCCGTCCACGTGTCAGACAGACGGGTAGCAGAAGCTATCGGTCGAGCAGTCTCCGCCTTCCAAGCGGATCTGGTGGCTGCGATAGCCCTTTGGAAACTCTACATAGAAGTCTTTGTCCAGGTCCAGGCCACCGTTTTCCCCAACATTGGCCATAACCATTTGCCCACCCTCATCATCAGGGTAGAACTGATCATCCCACGTCGAATACAGCGAGTTGGTCCAATAAACCCGCTTGCCGTCCCGGCTGATCTCAACCATCTGGGGACCGTAAGAGAATCCTTTGCCGTTCGGATGTTTCGCCCCGCGCGCAATCCCGCCAAGCTCGACTTTTCCAGTCAGCTTGGGGTTCATCGGGTCGGACACATCATACTGATGCATTTCACCCTGCCCCCAGCAAGCGACGTACAGGTACTTGTCGTCCAGGCTCAGGTCAATGTCGGTGACCAATGGAGGTACGGCCTCAAATCCCTGCAACAGAGGTGGAAGGTTATCGGCCTTCTCTGGCCGCGGATCAATCGTGATCGTCTTTTTCGCCTCGAAAGTTCCGTCATCCTTCTGCCACCATGTGAAAATCGCACCCTGCAGGTTTGTGGTATCCACGACGACACCGCAGAAGCCATAGTCTTTTGCCGGATCATGGGCGGGCCGGATTTCCAAGGCCATCTGGTGGTTTTCACCCAGGTCAATGGTTTGGACATTTCGGCGCTCGCGCAGGTTCCAGAAATGGATTTTGTGACCATATTTGTTGGACAGCAAATCCTCGGCCACAATCCCGTTCTCGAACTGTGGTGGCAGCCCCCATTCCGAACTAACCATGTAATCGCGCGGGAGGTTCCACCAGAAATCGTAGTGTTTGTCCTGCTCGCCTCGATCCATTTCGTAACGGCCGAGAATATCAAAGGTTTCGCAATCCATAATAAAGATGCCCGGCGGACCATCCGTGCCATCGGGACCGCCGCCACCAAGCGTTGAGACATAAATTCCTTCGGGGCCGCAGTGGATTGTGTGCGGACGCGAATAACCCGTTTTAGCGAAAACCTCTTCCGGTTCGATGATCTTGTGAATCTTCGCCTTCAGGGGTTCTTTCACGTCGATCACATAGATGCGCGAGGATCGGATGCCCGGAACGATGAGATACCTCCGTTTCAAAAATGCGTGTCCAGTCAACGGCGAGAGTGCAGAAGAACAAGCGTTCCAGCCAAAATGATGAAACTCATCGCCCTTGTTGGGCATCATGAGCGTATGGACAATCTGGCCGTAGGTTTGCGATTTCGGGTCAACATCTACAACGGCCAAGCCATCAGGCTCAGAACCGTCCGGGCTGAGCATCAAAGTGAAAGCGAGCGTTTCCGCAGGCGCTTCCATAGCAAGTTTCGGAGTTGCGTGAAAAGTAGGGTCAGGTCTCAGGTTCATAACTGGCTCCTCCCAGGCCACAGGCACCAGAAATAAATCTGAGTTTGTTTGATGGCACCCGGAACTGAGACTGCCACATATTCAAGATTCGTAGAAATGGTTCATTTTTTGTGTCCTGCGTGCGCCCTTGGAAGCGGCAAATCCAACAACCGCGTTGGGCTCGGTACAGACCTCGGAGCTGACACAGTATAGGCCCCTTACCCTGTTTCCACGATCTGGCCATCGGCCCATTCCAGACCTTCACCCGACCTTCAAGATACAGCGGTCGAAACCCCGCTTTTCAGACTCTCAACGATGGCGCAACACCTCAACGTCTGCGCGCTCACATATGCTGACTTTCCAGCCGAAGAAGTATCTAACCCACTGTAACATATGAGAGATTCGCCGCACCTTCCATTCCAGATGACCAAATCTAGAAGGGTCTGTTAATCATTCCAAACCGAGTCATGCTCGCGCTGTGCAGAGGTCAGTCCGTTTTGGAAGAAGGCGTCGTAATACTCGTTTTCCACACGATGGGTCTGCAACCAAATTCCGGGCGCATGGACCGCTTCGCAGTGTGCGGGGAAACGATCATGGGTTTCGTAGATATAGGTACAGATGTCGCGCGCGCAGTCGATGATATCCTGCTCGTATTCGCCCGCCTCATCCAGATATTTATTCCCAAAGTCGCCTTTATAAATCTGCCCGAATAACTTTTCGTTCTTGTAGATGCCGTCGGGACCGAATTTTCCAGCGACAACTGCATCAACCGCCTCTGACATCGACGGATAATACGGTGGGCATTTCCCTTTGATCAAATGTTCGCCGTGATGGCGAAGACCTACCGCATGTGCTCGTACATGTTTCATCGCCGCAATTGGAAGAGTATGCCAGCGGAACAAGTCCATCAGCCGCCATTTCGGGGTCACATAATCAAATCCCATCATCGAACCGTAGCGGTCGCTGAACTTTGGATCACCCATCAGAACCGGTGGAGAAATAGCGGCGTGAATCCAACCACCAAGGCCCATAGCCTCCGTTACAAGAAACAGGTTTTGTATCAAAAGGTCGGCCTCGATCTGGGTACGCATCTGGCCGAGAACCCCGAGCGGAATCTTGATTTCAGGATTCAAGAAGCCCTTGTCTATCCACTTTCTGACACCCGCCGGTCGATAGAAATTTCGGTCGTCCACGATCACTGGCCGCGCTTTGTCTGGCTGAGTCAGGATATACATTAACGCGTTGATATATTGGTAGGAGAGGTCGACGACGGGAAAGAAAATCGTAGATCCGGGCGTGTTCGACAAAAACCGGTTTGAATCCAGATAGGCCGGAAAATCTCGCATGCCGGCAGGCACATCAATGCGACGGTCGAGGATCTGCACTTTCGATTGCTCGGCGCGATCGATGAGTATTTCGGGCGTCCAGTGCTCGATGCCGCCTTCAAGCGGGTCAAGGCGGCGCAGGAAATAAGTGCCGCTGTCGTTGATCATGAAAAAATGCGTGCCCTGAGCGTTGTCCGGGCTTCCCGCAGTACGGCCTTCCATCACCAGATTTGGCTTGGACATGATCGGATCGCCGCTTTCGTCATCAAAAAACGGTCGATCCGGCATGGTCAAACCGGTCGCGCCAGTCGCGGCAATCAGAATTGCCTCCTGCAGTGGTGACAAAGGGGACCGGTCGTTCCTGGAGTCCCAACTCAGCGAACCCGCAACCACATTTGAACCTCTGCTAACCCTCTTGGTACGACGGTTCCAAAGCGTACGTGCTAGCGGGGCTTCCAGGAAAGAACCCAGCCCGCTCTGGCCTTTGTCTTTTGGCATTTCTCAACCCTCCTGCACGGTTCGCCACGGTGCAAAGGCCGTAGCATTTTTTGGTAGCACCGGCGCAAATTCAGGGAAATGGCGCAGAATGAGTGATTTCATCCCGTTCCGTGCAATCCAGTCCATCCCAAGCTGCGTATAGATTTCCGGCCGAAAATCGGTGGTTAGGAAGCGATCGGACTGCAGGCGGCGCGATGCCATCAGGATGAAAACCCGAAATGCGGTATCTGAAAAGCCAAACCCATCTGGTGGTGTTTCACCCAAAAGGCCAATGACCGTATCAACCTTGTCGATGTCACCGTAGAGGTCTTTGAGAATTTGGTTTGTCTTCGGGCTGGCAGTCAGGTCATCCCACTCAGTCACGGGCGGCATGTGCAGGCCTTTGCGAAATTCATTGTATCGCGGCACGCGGCGTGCGCGGGTACGCACAATATCGACCACTGAGAGGTCGATCAGCTCATCAAATCGTTCGAGATTTTGCAGGGACTTTGGAAAATTATGGAGCGTGATCGCCCCGGGATGTGCAATACCTTGAGAATACAAACAATCGCGCAATCCCAGTTCGCGCAGTTGTTCATCCGTCTGTTCCCCCTGAATCTCAAGAAATCCGCGTCGTGCCTTCTCATTACCTGTTTTGTAGTCATAAAAGATGTAGTCATCAGGGATCAGAGGGTGCATTCGGTAGACCGTCGCGAACTCTTCGGTCAGCGCGTACCGTGCGGTGTGGTGATCCGGTTCGGTTTCAGGAATACCCTTTAGCGCGTGAACATCTGTCAACCAGATGCCCAACCGCGTCAGCCAGGATTTTGGCGGCCCGTACCAGTTGGTCTTCATGCCGATATCCAGCGCCTCGGTTCCCAATATGGCAGGGGTCCATTCGACCGTGTGAATCTTGGCAATCAGCGCGGACACGATCAAGCGCGCCGTCTGGTAGACGCGTTCCTCGCCCATCTGCGGATAAGCGCCTTGCAATTCATCGCACAGAACATTGTGTTCGCGCGCGAACAGCGTGTGCAGTGAAGACAGGCCAAGCCACCAGCTTTCGTTGAAACCCGTGAGCTCGAACCCGTGCACGTTCAGAGGCAGGTAGCCGTCCTTAGTAAGTTTGATCTTTGGGCCGTCCCGCAGTTTCTTGGCAGCATCGGAGTTCACACCATAAACTTGCGATCCGTCCCACCAATGGGAGTTCTCGTTGGCAAAGAGGAAGGGGTCATCCGCGCCTTCCTTCGGTATGTTGCCCGCGATGCGCATATTGCGTTCAGGTTCGCCATTGGGTCGGTTCTTCCAGTCAGGATAGCCGTCGGGGATCGGTACGATATCATCGTCTTCATCCAGTTTGAGACGTTCATGCGAAACCCAGTCGTGAACCTGGAACTGAATCCACGATGCCGCCAGGATGTTGAGGATTTTGGCAGGAATGAAAGCCTGACGATCCATCAATTTGCGCGCGACCTCAATCGGGTTTGGGCTGTCATCAGGCTGCACCTGCGGCGGCATATTCCGGCCGAAGGTGGCACCGGCGGCACCCATTCTGGGGTCGGACAGGTCATTATAGCTGCCGTCATGGGTGCGGTACGTATAGTGGCTTGGTTTCGGTTCCGGTGGCACCGCGCGTGCGCTGGGGACAACCTCTTCCGGGTCTGTGTCGATCAGACTTTTTTGCCTCAGATCATACCTGAGTGCGTCCAGATTTAGCAGTTGGACAAGCAAAAACGGAATGCGGTGCCACGGAACGCGCCGGTTCACTGCCCTCAGGATTGATCGAGCTGCCGTGCCTAAGACGCGGTTCTGGAAGGGCGGCGGCGGAGCCTTGAACCGTTTACCCTGCCGATGGGATGCGGATGCGTCATAGGCAGCTTTGCGTGCACGATTCAGATTGCCAAGTGGACGAAATTCCTCTGTCGTGTTCCAGGGGTTGAAGCCCATGCGCTCAATTTCCAGTGCCTCTGCCAATGCCTCGGGCGTTGTCAGATCGCGCTGTGGCAGGATCAGTTCGGCGACCTTTATCGGCGGGCTAACCAATTCATCCCATTCATGGGCCGCATCCTCGATCGGCGTTTGTTCTTCGGATACGAACCTTTGCACGAGCAGATCGAACTTAATCTCTCCGTGCGCTTGCCGCGCGGCGTATTCAGACGAGAGACGAGAGGCACCTGTAAATGCACCCTCAATAGCAGCAGCGTCCTTTGTTGGTTTGAACGTATAGCGCACCGCTTCATTGCCCCAGGCAATCGCGCCCCGGCTCCAATAGCTTTCAAGCGCAACGCTTTCGCAAGTTCGTAGTGCCTCGCGCACATTGCCCAGCATCCGGCGTGTCTCAGAGAATCCCAAAACAAAGCACAGGCGTACGAGTCCGATCAACTTCGAAACCCGGCCACCAGACACAGCATGGGCAAATACCACAAATTGACGTGCATTTCGGGCGTGTGGCACAGGGAAATTGGTCGCGAGCAGATCATGATCGATACCTTCAGCTTCGCTGACACGTACTGCCAAGCCGCGTAAATCCTTGTCTTCATCAGATTGAGTTTGCGAAGATGCATTCGAAAACCGCACAGTCGCTGGATACCGCGCTTTGGGCTGTGCAAAGCCAACCTGTAAATCACTGGGCAGATCGTCACCAAACCGCAGCTCTGCGCCTTTGAAGGCGGCAATCTCTTTTTTGTGAAACGCCCGATCCACGCGGCGTGTGCCACCAGCCGCCATCGATTTCAACTGCGCGGCCATCATCATCTCGGCCAGCGCTTTGGTTTCCTTCAACTCCTCTTCAGGCGAGCCGCCCACATACTCCTCGCGCCATTTCTGCAGGGATTCCGAGCTGGCATCCATCGGGGGCCTCCTCTCTACAATCCAAATCGCGTGCGGATGCCGTTCCAAATCGCCGCCAGCACACCTTCGGGATGGGGCGAGTAGTTCGGCAAAGCCAAACGTGTAATTCGGGCATCAATGAGCGTTGGTTTCCCGCTGGCCAGAGCCGCGCCAAACGCCTGCTCGAATTCATCCAGCTTGTTGACAGTATATCCTTCCGCGCCACAGGCACGGGCGTATGCGGCATAGTCAGGGTTATCGAACTCAACCAACCCAGTCTTGTAGAAGGCTGATAGCTGATAGAGCTTGATCAGTTTGAATTCACGATCGTTAAAAATTACCCAAACGACTGGAATGTTGTATTGCACCGCAGTCATCAGCTCAAAACCGGTCATCAAGTAGGAACCGTCACCAACCGCAGCCACCACAGGCCGATGCATCTCTGCGTATTTTGCGCCGATTACACCGCAAACACCGATACCCATTGGGCCATAGGTGCCGGGTTTGCGGAAATTCTGCCCCTCCTTGAGTTCCAGATAGTAGCCAGCCCAAGCGGCATGTGCCCCCGCGTCGGCCAAGACAATTCCACCCGGCGGCAACAACTGAGAGATTTTTTGAACCATCTCACCCGGATGCAACTGCTTCTGGGGCGAGATGATAAAGCGTTCGTCATAATCTTTGGGTCGGTAGTCACGCTTTGGAACCGGGCCAACGACCGTATCCAGGCGATCATACAACCCCTGCAGAGCCTGTCGCGCATCGCCTAGTATAACGTGATCTGCTTTGTAGAACTTATCAAACTCGCCAGCATCAATGTTTATATGGATAAGAGTTTTTTCGTCGAACAAACCCTCGAAGAAATCAAAGGTTGCGTGCTGGGCAAAAGAATTGCCAACCGCCAATACCACGTCCGCCTCCGAGAAAAGATCCCAGGCCGCCTTATGCCCTGAATCGCAGTAGAGTCCGATTGCCAGAGGGTTTTCTTCAGCGACGACCCCTTTTCCATCCATCGTTGTTAGCAACGGGATCTGAAACCGCTCAATGAACGTCTTTGTAATACTGTTGGCACCAGAAAGGATTGCGCCAAAACCGGCCAACATGACCACGGTTTTTTCAGCCCTGATCGCCTCTTCCAATACGCTGGAAACCTTATCCAACACCTCATGTTTCGGCACAATACCTGTCTGAGGTTTTTGCAATGGTTTGAAGTTGGTTACTTCGATCTTGGGATCGGTGATGTCTTCGGCCACTGCGACATGCACGGGACCTGGCCGACCCTCGAACGCGATATCAATTGCCCTTTGGAGCGTATCGATTAAATCATCAGGGTCGGTCACCAAAAAGTCTGCGGGTTCGCCGGTGGCCGGATCTTTCTTGGTGGCAGCACGGAACATCATTCGGGAATCCGGCGTGCGCGCCAGACCGGATGTCTCGTTCAATCCACCGCGCCCCTGCCACGCCACTGTTGAATATCCGCTGATAGCCAGCAACGGGTAACTGTCAGTCAGCGCTACGCACATGCCCGAAATCAGATTGAATGCACCGGGGCCGGCTGTGGCGAAACATACTCCGAGCTTACCGCTGAACATGGCATGCCCACAGGCCATGAAGGATGCGCCCTGCTCATTTTTCGCGATAACCGGTCTGATTTTGTCCGAAGCGTCAAGCGCAAGCATAAGACCAGCGGCATTTTCGCCAGCCCCGCCATAGGCGGCGTCGACTCCAATAGATTCGAGTGCGGCAACCACCGCTTCATAAACGCGCATCTAATGCATTCCAATAAATGTCTCAACAATACTGTCTATATATATCAGAAATCGCCGATTTAAGAAACAGTTCGGGATCTGGCTCGCCTTTAAGTAGCAATTCGTCAGTAAACTGACCTGCAGGAAACTCCGTCAGACATCGGTACCGGAGCGCGAAAACGGTGGGCCAGTTTCCTGTTGTAGATTTTTTGGAAACAGGTCTGGGCTTTGTTCAACGACCTTGCGAACCACTTCAAGTGTCTTCGGTGGATTGGTCTTGTCGAAGCCGTCAGGGGTTCACCAATCGACGCCAATAACTCCAAGAAATGAAGCCGTTTGCCTGACGCATCTCCGTTTTCAGGGTCCACGGAAACAGCACCGGCATAGCATCTTGAGGGGTCGCGATAAGGTGATGAACTTTCCCGTGCACAAACCAGCATAGCATCCGTCACACCAAGTGCGTTTCGGTAATAAGTGCCGGTCGGTTCAAGCTCTGCCGCGCGTAGGAAAGAAATACGTGCGGCCGATCAGTCTTCCAATTCGGATGTCCGGATAAATCCGATCGACGTTTGCACAAGCGCGCGCGTCTCGGGCTCATTATTGGTAAGCTCATTTTCCAGATAACGCTTAAACGCAACCTTTACCTGAAGCGGAGCTGTTCAGGGTACGTTCGGAAGATCTGAGGATGCACGAACCTGCCGAAGTCTAAGAAAACTGGTATTCCGTTCAGGAAATCGAGTTCGGGCAAGCTGAGAGAGAACAACAGAGACGCTTCGGGGTTCATTCGGATAATTCTACCGCTTGGATGGCCACCCAGCCTATCCTCAACTTCAATCCAGCCTGGTTCGTTCCCGATCCTGACGGCGAACGCCCTTGCTTATCCAGGATAAAACTCAATTCGTCACTTGATGCGTTCTCATTCGGTTCCGTAAAAACTCGGTTGGCGACCACGAATGCCTCATCAATAGATTGAAAAGGCTCTCTGAAAGAACGCGCGGTACAAAGGTGGTGTCCAGCATTGGCATTGATATCGAAATTGATCATCTTCAAGAAGGGTCCCGCCCTGCAGGAAAACCAGAATCTGCCCTTTGCGCATAAGGGCTGATTCACCCCCGGCTAATAGCATCCCGAGAAACTCGTCCGGATCAGAAATCCGCCCGAGGAAAATATGCGCGACCACCCCAAGACTGCCAAAGGTTAGCTGATGCCAGCTATCCAGTTTTAGCAGCGAGGAAAGCCGCTGTGCCGTTTCCTGCAATCTTGCCTGCCAGTCGTCCTCGGCCGAGGATGAATCGATCAAAGTCGCGACTTATTCCGGCGGAACGATGTTAGCAGCAGGCCCATCGAATAAGAACAGAGCACCACAGGCGATGAACGCGCCTGCCGACTCTGATCGAACGCCAATAGTTACGTCCTGCACAAGCGCCAAGGCGACTGCGGCGATGAGCGCTTGCGCAATCTTCTTCAGAGCGTTGCTCAAACGCATGTTCATTGGTTTCCTACACCTCCTGATTGCGCGAGAAGCGGATCAGCGCGAACACCGCTGTCTGCTGCGTTGTCGCCCCGTATTTCCAGGATAATGGGCGAGGTACTTTGTTCGCCAGAATCAGAGATTGTTTGCTGATAAACACGCACCGCACATTAGCGGACAAATTTGCCAAGTTTTTACCACTCGGCCTGTTCAAATCCCAAAAAGTTTGGCCTTGACCGCGCATCATCAAGCGCGCCTATGGCATCGCGATAAAACGCCCTGGACCACAGCCACATGGTTTTTCTTTCGTCCGCAGGAAGGCTTGACTCTGAGATTTCCCGCACCTGAGGCCTAGCGCAAGTTCCTCTAGCAAACGTAGTTCGGCATTTCCACGAAACAGTTCGGCCTACCTGGTCTCTATTTGTGCCTGCTCGTAAAGGGCCTCGTGATACCCCGGCATACGCGGCAGTTGAGCATTAAAAAACTCAAAGTGACGTATTGGTACGACGACATAGGCCAAATGTAGGCCAGAATGATGTCACCACCGCTGACGCGGGCTCCTACCTCCAGCAGAACGCGCTCGAAGTTTGTTGCCTGTTCCCCACCGGGCACACCGACGCTAGCAACCCCTCCAAGGGCAAGCGCGGTCGCCTTTGATCGCGGGTCGTTCATCGGCTCGCCGCTGTTCAGATCAAACTCAACGCTTTGAACCAAGAGGTAACCAAGAAAGAAAGCGACCGCAGTCTTGATCAGTGTCATCAAAAGCACAGCGAACCAGGCACAGACGCGACCGGGTTTTCGTTCGGTTTGCACTGGTTCGGGTCGCGTCTAATCCACTATTCCATGGGCGTACCAAATGAGAGCTTCTGGTTTTCAGGGCCTTCATTGTTTGAGTTTCTGGTGCCACTCTTAACCATTCGGATACAAAGCTTGCTTTCTTGAAGATAGGGGAAACCAATCGTGATGGGACCGAATCCTGAGATTTTCTGGTGATAAACCGGGACGGCGTGAGGGTGTGAAAAGCTCAAGATTTGCGGCACTTCAGGTGCGTAAAATGCCTGATCTTTTGCTTGCACGCCAAAGTTCAATACGGAGGCATCACTAGCGAACGGAATCACGAACGATGCCGAAAACTGCTTTCTGTGCTATGAGTTCCTTTAAGTATTTAGCAACGCAAGAGGCCGGACGTGTCAATCCGTCGAGTAGAACTGCGTTACTTTGCGATCGTTTTATTACCGATTTTCGTTTTCGGGATACATGAGCTTATCCAACACCATCTGATTGCAACGGATTTGGATGTGCCTGTCGAAATTCTGCGTGATGACAACTCGTGGTTGGAAGCAGTGGGTCGTTTTCGGTTCCTTGCCGCATCCTGGTTCTTTGCTGCACTTGCAATTCTTGCCGTGGCTCTGCTGGTTCGCAATCTTTGGCGTCCATTGTCGAAGGAAACGAGGATAGCTGCATCCATAACAACACTTGCGGTATTTGTGCTGGCGATTGCTCCGACGATTCAGCAATACACAGCGTCGACAACTCCACGGATCTATCATCAGGTAGGCAAGGCCGTTTTTGAAACCGCGCTGTCACGCGGCACACTACCCGGGTGCCTGCAAGCTGACGATTATTGGCTGTTGGGCCGTTGTGGTGATACTCCGGTGTTTTCAATGTTCAGAAAGGTGTTGGACATTATCAATGCTCTTGCGGGGCTTGCGGTTGGCGCACTGATTGTTGGTATGATCCTGTGCCTGGCCTCTGCTCCAACCAAGGAAATCGAAGAAACTGCAGAGGAACTGAGGAAAAACATGCATCAAATGCGGCAGCAGCTGTATCTGTCCAGCCTTATCCTGACATTTGGCATGTTTTTTGCATCCAGTTGGATGTATTGGCCTCTGCCCTTGATCGATGAAACGGGAAAAGCCGCCTATAGCTCACTGGTAACCGCATCGGCATTGTTTACCGGAACCTATTTTTGCTTGTTGATGCTGAGTTTCTATCTTCCAGTTGCTTTGATATTGGACGGTCGCATCAAAGATCTTGCCCGCAAGGCCCATCAGAGCGAAACAACAGAGGATGGATTTGATGTCGAAGACTGGAAGGCATCTCATGGATTGAAAGAAGGCATTGGAGAGGTGTTGCGCGCCGGCTTTGCACTTACCGCGCCCATCCTCGCATCCTTCGCCGGGGGTATCACACCACTTACAGTTTAGCTGCCATTTACCAAGCAAATTTGCCTTTAACTGAAATCACCTCAGTCTAATTTAACCTGCATTACTGGTGCCGCTAACTTTGACGCTCCGGGGCGGTAAACTGCCAGTAATGGGGCCTCAACTTTTTATTTGCTCCCGATTCTGCTATGGTCCGCACAGATCGAAAAATTGTGGTTTGGTCTTTTTTTCTACGGGGAGCTATTCGATTAGCTACATTTCATCGCAAATATCGATGACTAAATTCAGATAAATGCTCTGAAGCGATCGGATGGCTTTGCAATTACGCGAGGTATCCCGAAGTGCTTTTTACTCTTGGCCATGGCCAAAAAAATGTTCTTTCGACAGACACAGCACCGGGTGCATTGCCCGGTCTGGCACCCTCGGCGCGAACCGATGCGATACATTATGGTCAGGCAACTGCCAAAGCTACAAGTACGGTACCCGCTGGTGCAGTGGGGATGTTCCAACGTGGTGCGACGCTTGGCGGTTCATTTGAGTCTTTGTTCCCAAATGCCCCCATCAGTACAACGGACGGCATCACGCTGACCAAACTTGATGCGCTGGATGATGCAATGCGGGAAGCCGCTAATGACCCGCCGCAGGCAGTCAATGCCAATCCGCCGGTTCATAGCGTTTTTGGTCAGGACATTGATCATGACATAAAGGCCGGTACAAGCCGGAAAGGCACGCAATTGATCATCGAGCCTCCGGCAGGCCAAACCCTTGATCCGCTTCCCAAGAGTGACGTTACAGCTCCGCTGCTAAATCTGCGCAAGGGATTACTCGGGCTGGACGGTCTTTTTAGCGATGGGCCTGGTGACGAGCAGGCAGCAACGAAATTAAAGGAAGCCCTTCGCTTACCTAGTTCTGCAGGTATGATGCGGTTTAGCGTGCCGACCGACTTGAGTGGTAGACCTTCCAGACCTGCGGACGATGCTGAAAGACTGAGCCGCTGGCACTACCAATGGTTGGTAATGGACATCTATCTGAACAAAGTATGTGGCTCGGCGATCGTCACCGATGTAGTCGCAAACGGCGCGGTTAATTACACATCCTTCTTGGATCGTGTGAAGGTCGGAAACGGAGGGTCTCTACCAGACGAAGATCTGCCAATGCCATTGGAGTTTTTGGTTGCGGCCATTCGCTTTGGTCATTCCTCGCTTCGCGGCGCATACGACCATAACCGCGCCTTCAGCCGTGTATCAGCGCCCATCATGCCGCGAGCGGGATTTGATTTGTTGTTCGGGTTCACTGGTGGCGGCCGCCCGGGAAACCACCCGGCCCTGCCGACAAACCGGGTCATCGAGTGGGATCGCTTTACGTTCGACACTCCAACGGAATCTAACCATGTGGCGCGGTATATCGATACGCAGCTCGCTCCACCATTGTCGAACATGGCGAAAGAACCGGCTGGCGTCTTCAACCACCTCGCCCCTCACAATATGCGCCGTGGACATCGCCTGAACATTCCCTCCGCGCAGGCCTGCATTGATGGTTTCAACACCGAAAGTTATGGCGGCATCGCGCCTCTTACCGCAGCAGAATTGACGTCCGGAGAGACTGGTCAAGCGGTGGCAGATGGCGGGCTCGCGCAAGAAACGCCGTTATGGTTCTACATCCTGCGGGAAGCCGAGGTACAGGCGCAGGGGGCGCATCTGGGCCAATTGGGCAACCGGATCGTAGACGGAACGCTGCTGCGTCTGACCAACTGCGATCAGACATCTTACTGGCATCAATCAGGATCCGACAATGGGCGGTGGCATCCTCAGGATGGCATGCAGCCAGATGGCATAGTTGTCGATGATATACCGGCGATGATCCGCGCCACACTCTGGATGTAGGAGCAACTGATGGTCGATGATACCCACCCAACACCGCTTCCGAGCGACGAACTCCGTAGAATGCTGTTTGATACGTCCATTCCGGATGAGGAACTGGCGGCCTACATGCTGCTCGACCCCGGCGAAAGTCGCCCTTTCGCGCCCAAGGTGCGGGTCAACCCAGCCCTCATTTTGCCGCCAACCGCGGATAGCGGCCTAAACAGCGCGCTACAAGGCGCCCTTGCCTTGGGTGGTTTGAACGACATCTCGCGGGCTCGGAGAAAGCAGGCCTATCAGGCGAAAATCGCTAGCGGTTGGTCTGGGCTGAAGATCGTATCAGAAGGGGATAGCTGGTTTCAGTATCCGTTCCTGTTACAAGATGTCATCGATCATCTTTCCAGAAAACACGCCATCCTAAGTCTCGGTGCGGCAGGAGACACATTGGACGATGTGTTCGCGCAGAATGAAGTCGTGACCGCCGCCCTTGCCGAGCGCCCGGATGTGGTGCTTCTGAGCGGCGGAGGCAACGATTTATTGGGTGGCGGCAACCTTGCCACCATCGTCCGGCCGTTCACACCCGGCCTGGATGCAGCGGGTCATATCACGACCGCTTTCGACGCCATCCTAGCCGAAGTTATCAGAAAGCTGCGCAACATTGCCGCCGGAGTTGCGGCGGCGGTACCGGGAACGCCGGTTCTAACCCATACGTACGACCATGCGATCCCTGATAACGGTCGGTGGCTTGGTCGCCCGCTTCGATCCCGAGGTATCGAGGACAAAGGACTGCAGCGCGAGATCGTACACATTCTGATTGACCGATGGGCCGATGCCTTGGCCCGGCTCGCAAGCGAACCCGGATTGTCTGGCAAGCTTCATATCGTCAATTGCCGCAACACCATTCCGGATAACGGATGGGAGGATGAGCTTCATCCAGACTCAAAGTCTTTTGGTAAAGCGGCACACAAATTCGAAGCCATAATCCAAAGCGTGACCGCTGGTTCACAACCGGCCCATGCGTTAGGCGCCATGGGCACCTTAAGAAGGCCGGAACCAGAGGAAACCGAACTTGCCGAAACAGTTTTGAACCTCGCCGATCGCTTCGATGAAACGATCTTGTTGTCCGAGATCGGTCGTCGGGCTTCTCTTGAACGCATCGGACCGGCTGGTGCGATGATGGGGATTGGACGTGACACGGCAGGTGTACCGGATTCAAGCCTGTCAGGGGGATATCCGACCTTAAAGCGCCTCGGTGCCCGAATTCTAAACCGTGCACATCGCGAATTGTACGGGCTATTATGCGGCTCTGACGACGCCGACAAAGCCGATCGCGAAGCGTTGCGCGCCGCGTTCAACATTGGTCAAGGCGCACTGGCAGCAGCGATTGCGGGATTGCTTGTAAGTGGCCCGCTCGGCCTTACGGCTTTTGTGGCTGCACCCGTCGCCGCAATCATCGTAAGGCGCTTTCTTGCACCCAGTTGGGCTGAGACCTGTACCCTGTGGGCAGAGAAACTGGATGATAGTGAGACAGCACACGCAAGCCTCAACATCGCGCAACGGGGAATTCAGGCGGTCAAAAAGAACCCTGACCGGTTCTGCGTCTCGTTCAAGAAAAACCCGGAACCCGGCGAAATCGAAACACTTGCCGGATCGAAGGCGGCCTTGTTGAACAGTGCAAAATGGCCGTTCAATTCCGTTATCAGAATTCGGTTCCTGGAAGGTTCGAGCCATCTGAAAGAACGTGTCGAGCACTATGCCCGACAGTGGGTTGCACAGGACATGGCAGCATTGACGTTCGATTTTGTGGAAGACGGTGATGCGGAAATCCGGGTGGCTTTTCAACAAGGTGCCGGTTCATGGTCGTTGCTGGGAACAGAGTGCCTGAACGAACCAGACCAAACCAAACCAACAATGAATTTTGGATGGTTGACCGAACAATCCAGCGAAGAGGACATTCGCGAGGTTGTCCTGCACGAGTTTGGCCATGCACTGGGATTGATTCACGAGCACCAAAATCCCGACGGCGGGATCGAATGGAACGAAGAGGCGGTAAAAGCCGATCTGTCGGGCGCACCAAACTTCTGGGATGAAGACACCATTAAACGCAACGTGTTGAATCATTATGACCCCGGTACGCTGATGTTGACGGAAATCGATCCAAAATCGATCATGATGTATCCGATCCCGAACAAATGGACGATTGGCGAATTCGAAACGGGTTTCAATACAGATTTCAGCCCGGCAGATCGCGAACTCATTCGTCGCGCGTACCCCCCGATCTAAGGACCTGAGGAACGATGGCGCAAAATGACATGGCATTGGTCGTCGCGATAAGGCGATATCCAAGCTTTGGCGGTAATGCCTCATCTGGTTCCCAGGACCTTCATGGCCCGGTCAATGACGCGGAAGAGTTCATAAAATGGCTGAAGGCTCCGGGTGGGGGTGACGTGCCCGACGCAAATATTTTTTCCGTGACATCAGACGAGTTTCCAGATGGCGGCCCAATAGGTCCGGTCGAAGCGCACTTGACTGACGAGCTTGACGCTTTGATAGATCTCGCGAAAAAGCCACCCAAAAAACGGCGGCTCTATATTTACGTCAGCGGTCACGGCTATGGCAGGAGACGGACCGAAGGCGGGCTTTATCTTGCAGACGCGACCCCTGACAATCTGACAAACCTCTTTGTCACCGATTACTTCAATTGGTTCATGGATGCAGCGCATTTCAAAGAATGCATTCTGTTTTGCGACGCATGTATGGATCAGGGCAGGCTTGCCTCTCCGGCACCTGTTCATTGGAGACGCGAGATCCGCCCGAATGGTCAGAACACGAAGGCAATCGGAGCCTATGCGGCGCGGTTCGCGGGGCGCGCTGTCGAACGCACAATGGCAAACGGGCAGGCACATGGCGCTTTTTCATATGCCCTGAAGTTAGCGCTTGCCGGTGCAGCCGCCGTTGTCGATGGCCACGGCAACCGTGTCATCACAAGCGAAAGCCTGCGAGACTATCTGATCGCCACCATGCAGAAACTTATGACAGACGCTCAACGCCAGCACCCGCTGGTTTCCACCGAACCCGACTTCGGTCCGTTCGACACTGTCACTCTTGTTGAAAACCCACCTGTATTTCAGGGAAATGTAAGTGTCTTCGTTCCAGCCCAGGTGTCGAATGCCACGCTTTCGCTGGAAAACGCAGTCTTCAACGATCTTGGTCAGGTGAATGCTGTGTCAGGGCGCGTCGCACTAAAGCTCACGCCTGGATATTATGTGCTTTCTGAAAATGGCGGCTGGGAAGGTGCGTTCGAATACACTGGTGCAGAAACCCAGATAGACCTCAGGCAATAGGTGGTTGATGATGCCAAAACTGACGGTACGTGCTGAAGACGAAACTACCGAGATTTTTGTGGTTGCAGCAGATTTCGCGTTATGTGCCCGCGGTGCCAGGCATCTGGAGCAGGACCTCACTCCCGGCATCTACAAAGTCCGAGCCGTGTCAGGTCGGCGCGAGTGGCAACGTGTAGTCGTGTTGCGTGACAACACCCAAATCCGCGTTCCGAAGATCGAGTTCGGATCCGCCGCGCCGCTCGCCAGCACAAACCGCACCCATGAATCGCATATGGCTGCCGTAGAACAGGCGGTCCCACCTGCGCAGACCGAAGGTCCTGCAGCGCCAGCCGGCGCGATGCATCTGGGTCGCGGGCCTCAACCGACACATGATGGGTCTTTCGTCTTTATGGCACGATGGTGGACGCCGTGGCGGGACATTGGACCCAAGAACCTTGAAAACCCGGCAAAAGGGGCAACTCTTGGAACTGGCGGTGGTGTGCGTTTGCTGTTCCTCGATCAGTCCGGCGAAGTCGGAAACCAGACCAGACCAACGGATGCAGGGCCACATATCGCTCCGGAGGCGACCTGGTTCTCAGGCGACCTTTCACAAGACAGGTTCTCGGGCGTCTCCTTGCATGCCGAACCTGGAACTTACACGCTGGGCTTATCTGATGGCGACGGAAAGACGGAGCAAACAGTTACGATACTGCCTGGTTGGCGAACACATGTTTTTGCCCTTTACGAACCGCCGGTGGATGACACGACAGAAATAGAAAAAGGAGCAAAAAAACGGTTGGTCGATGTTTCTATCCACATCACGCGTGGAAGCCTGTCTATGTATGATGAAAGCGCAAGACTGACGGACGCAGCAAGATTTGCACTGGCTGACGAAAGATCAACTGCAACGAGCGAGCTGCTGAAATTCGTAAGCGGAAAATTCGAAAACCCGATGTTGGGTCTTTACGGTGCTCATCTGCTGTTGCTTTTGAAGGAAAAACGTAGTGCAGCGAGCATTGCGCGACCGGTGGATTTCGATGAAGCCCTGTTTCAAGAAGTGTTAGAAAACACCGAAAGGATCTTTGGCGATCAGCATCCCGATATCGTGGCACTACGTGGGGTTAACGCAGACACAAAGCCTTTGCGTTTTCCACCCATGCTTTCGCGCAGCTGGTCGAAGCTGCTCGCAGAATCCGCCCAAGAATCCAACCTGGTCCCTCCAAGCCTATGGCGGCGAACAGTACTTAGGTCACAATCGCAACCGTTTTTTGTCTGGCGAACACCGCAATATGGTGGAGACCGCATCATGCACCGTGAAATTGAACTCGTCCGCTCCATTTTAGATGCGGCGGCAGAACGCGAGCGGTATGATGAAGCTGCAAAGGGATTGCGGAGTCGCAACGCAGATCCCGCGGTTCGTGACCAGTTTATTCTAGAATGCACTAAACGATTTGAGGCCCCACGCTCGGTGATCAACATGATCCTTTAGCAACCAGTACGCCCATTCGTGTCCTGATGAGGGCAGCTAATGCCGTAGCTTCATCCCCTTACACGTTCCGTCCCAAATCTAGCCAATAGCGTGTGCACCGAAGCTCACCTGTTCAAGTCAGAGCCCTCTTTTCCACCAAATACCGTCGATCTCGCGTTGCAGTGGCGCGCCACGTTCCGGTGATCGCAAAACAATTCTCAGCACTCAATCCCCCTTTGAACCCATTCGGCCCACCCTTGAAAAAACGGGCGATTACCTTGCATTCACACCAAGGCGATACCAATCGGGCGAGACCGATCGGTCCGGTCGCATCTCCAAGCGCGGTCTTTCTGAGGCGGCTTTGGCGAGATAAAACTGAGTTTGCCTGGACAAAGGAGGCCTTGCCACATGATTTGAAACACAGAATTCCGCAAACCGTGGAAACTGGTCCTGTCGGGACGGAGGCAGGATGAAATCGTGATGCAAAGTCGATGCGCCGTACAAGGCGACTTCGCAGCGGACTTTTGGAAGGCATCCGGTCACCGACTCCGTTGAGGGGCGGCTCGCTCGACTCCGGAGAGAACCATTAGTCCGATGCGACTTAAGTCCAACCTTGAAATCAAAGCCGTAGACAGAGAGCTTAGGAACGTCACCACGATTAAAAACTGCTGACCCGTTCTATGAGCCAGTACATCGACACCGAACCGATGCCATAGGCTGTAACCAGTGTTGCCATTTGACTGACAGGAAGCGCAATAAGTCGCCAGACCATGACCAGAACAGCCAATGCTCCGACAAAACTCAGTTGTCCGGCCTCGACACCAAGGTTGAATGCAAGCAAAGCTGCTGGAATATCGTCAGGGGGAAGTCCTATCTCAGCCAAAGCGCCTGCAAAACCAAGACCATGCAAAAGCCCAAACCCGAAACAAACGATCCAGGGTTTCTGTTCTGAAAGCCGGAACCGATCTTCGCTGCCCTTGACGATCTCCATCGCCAGAAAAACGATGGAAAGCGCGATGACGGCCTCGACCGGCGGACCGGGAACACTCAAAACGCCCAGCGTTGCTAGTGCCAGTGTAATCGAATGGGCAAGCGTGAACGCCGTTACGGCTCCCACAAGCCTCCAGGGCTCGCGGACCAGAATAAACAGCGCGAAAACGAACAGAAGATGATCCCAACCTTCCAGTATGTGTTCAAAGCCCAACTGGAAATACGCGATGAAAACGGACCATGTGGTCTGTTCGGAAGGTATAATCTGGATGGCTTCATCTGGGGTGAAACGAAGCGTTGCAGGCTCAGCCTGCAGGGAATGCAAACGGACCAATACATCGTTCTTTTGGGCCTCCAGACCTTCAATCGCAATGTATTGACCCGCGATATCCGCGCGGCACTCGACAACCCAGGAAGAAACCCACGCTCGGCCATCGGAAATTGGGTCAGGGCCGCGCGCGGGTGTACAGCCATCCGGTAACACCGCGTCAATAGCCATCGGTTGACCATTCACATCGGGTTTTCGCCAATGAACGCCCCAGGTGTCCTCAGTGATTTGCCGAATTTCCAGGTATCCCGGATCAAGCGCATGTGCAGCGGCGTTACCCGCGGACCAAGCAAACAGCAGAGCACACAACAAGCAGCGCATGAATTTCATTTGGCTTGACCTGCAAGATCGGGTGCTATGATCTCATAATTATCGGCAAGAGCCTTGTATTGCGCCCGTGCCAAATCTTCTCTCATTGCGTGACGCCAATCCCGCAGCACCTCATCGTGTACCTCCGGCAAGGGAGGTATCCGGCTTGGTTCCACGGCCAGCACTTGCACCAGATGGACCCCGTAACCTGACTGGACCGGCCCCATCCACTGACCTTCTTCAAGATTGGCGAGACCCTCGGAGAACCCAGTTCCAAAGACCGAGTCGACAATCCGTGTCGCGGTCAGGGGCATTGATGCGGGCAGCAGTGTCGGACTTTCCAAGCCGGAAATCTCTTGTTCCGCGCGCAGGGCGGTCAGTGCCCGTTCAATTTCGGCCGCACTTGGCTTCTCACCAAGAAAAACCTGAGTGAACGCAACCTTATTGGGTGTCGCGTAGCGGTCCGGGTTTTGTTGTAGGAAAGCCTTCAGATCTTCGTCTTCCGGAACAACTGACGTGGCGATAGATTCAGTCAGAAAATCCATCTTTTGACTCAACCGCGACCTGATCACGCTATCTCCGCGATCCAGACCAAGCTTTCTCGCTTCCCTGACCAGAACCTCTTCGCGAATGGAGGCATCGACCAAAGCCTGTAGCTCAGCATCGCTTGGCTGACGTTTCCACCTGGCTTCGAACTGTGCAGCAAGCAGCGCGGCATCGCTTGCTCTTATCGCTATCGTCTCTGGATCTGCGACGGTGTCGTTATCCGGAGAAATAATGTGGAACCAAATGAATATGGCAGCTCCTATCAAGAAGAAATGGAACAGAGGTTCTTTCACTATTCGCATGAGGGCTCCTGCGTGAAACGCGATCCGGATTTAGGTATTGATGCTGGCATCAGCCAGCTTAAATTTGCAAGGAATTGTAACTTGGGGTGTTTCGCACGTCTGTGGAGAGTGCCGAGGCAAAGGTCCTCACCTCGGTCTCCAAATCCCTACGAAGAGAGGGTCACTCTGCCGGGGTGTACCAAATCGGAGAGGAATACGCGCGTTCCTGATGCGTAAGCACCGCATCTTCTGGCAGCTCGGCACCAAACCTCAGTTTGTCGTACAGAACCCAACGTGGGGTCGGAATTTCGAGCGCACGCACATAATAAAATGCCCGCGCATTTGGATCGAAATCAGGATCAGACCAAACGGTGACCAGTTCGGCGGTTCCGATTGTGTTGGTCCAGCTGGCGGTTTCCAGATCCACGGTGTTTCCAACAGCAGGGATCTTGCCGGTTTGATCAGCAACACGGTCGTCCGACCAGGCGACGTCATAGACCTTTTCCTGCAAAGCACCTTCGGAATCGAGCCATCCCTTTATCACCTGCACGCGATCCAGGTTGGCACCAACCGGGTCGCGCAGTGCAGCGATCAGGAACGAGGGTGCACCATCGCCCTCGCGAGGACGCATGTCGGAACCCATTGGAACACCCTTCGTGTAGCCAACATTTGCAAGGAAGCGGGTTTCAACATCAGCGTCATTGAAATCCCATCCACCAAAGAACCGCAGACCAATCCGTGGTCCCGTGGTTGCGTAGGTTTCGCGCCGCTTGAACGCATCGAAAATCGCGGCACGTGTGTTTTCAGTCGCCCATACCGCCGTGTAACCAGACGCGACAAGAAGGTCGCCAGGAATTTCGCCTAGATCATTGGCGATGAAAGGATGCTTGATCCTTGTGGCCGAAGGTTCAACACTTACGGATTTTCCAAAGAAGTTGTCTTCTTCGGCCGTCGCCAGAGACGTATGGCTGTCCGTCGCGCCGCCCATGCCGAACTTGTAAGGGTTCACACCGAATTTTTCTTCCAGCACCAAGCCGCGCTTCAATGCCTCTCTGGCGTATTCGCCAGCCAGCATGTCCTCGGTTTTGAGTTCAGTGATATCGAGGTTGCCAACGTCCCAGTTTTCGTAATCCGCGAATTCATCATCGGGGCTAAGGTAGGGGTGCGCTTCGCCGTCGCCCTTGATCTGTGTGACCTCATAGTGGGGCTCCCATTTCGCACGGGCCGCGACGTAATCCTCGTCTACCTTACCGCCGTGATACGTGTCTTCGGTTGGGAACATCCAACCGTTGGACAGGTTGCCGTTATGAGCAAACGCAACTGCGCGCCCGCCAGTTTTCTCCTGATACTCTTCAAGCCAGGCATAAAGCGCCTTTGGATCGGTATCACCGTAGGGAGGTTGCGTGACCGGAGGTACCATTTGAAGCGCCCTGATCGGCCCATCGCGCAGCATTACGTTCCGGTGCAAGTTGAAACCTTTCGGTACCGAGGTCCACTCAAAGCCGATAAAAGCGGTAAAATTGCCGGGGTCGTTGTGCCGTTCTGCCGCTAGAACAATGTTCTCCCACGTAAAGGCAAAGGCATCGGCACCCGGACTGTAAGATTCAAGAAGAACTTCCGGCAGAGTCATTTGCGAGAAGTTGGTAATAATGTCGAATGCGGTCTTACCTGCCTCTTCTCCACCCGCTTTGTAACCTTCGTACCACTCCAAACCTTTTGGATCGGCAAGAACACCGGGCTTGCCTGCCTGCAGGTCCGGGGCAAAACCCATCAAGTCAGTATGGTCGGTGAGAACCATCCAATCCAAAGGCCGGGCCAGCCTGACCGGCTGTCCAGTCGAAGAAATGACCTGCTCGCCCTTAGCGAAACGCCAGGCGTCATCGGGCAGCAGGGTGTTCCCAAACGCACCCGCGTCCAGTGAAAGTCCTGTGTGAAGGTGGGTATCCCCCCAAAGCGGGCGTTCAGGAAAGGATCGGTTGGCATAGGGAGAGTAAGGTTGGTCCGAGAACAAGCCCTCAGCAGCCTCTTCACTTGGGACAGCGTCGGCGAAGGCATCCATCGGCGCCAATCCCAGTGCGATAAAGCTTAGCAACATACGAAGCATTGTGACCTCCCAAATCAACTTATGCCTAGTGTTGTCGATGAATTGCATCGCAACAACCTAATATTCGTATTTATCTATATCATGATGCGTTTTCTCATTGGGAAAATTCTTGGCGCATGGTTCTGTTGTAGTGGCGCAAGAAGCAATTCAAGCCTAAAAGCCTTATCCTATCATTGCTCTATAGGCGCTAAGCATAAAATCTTCTGACTAAATATTTGACTTAGTATGCTTGAAACCAAATTTCCCAAGAGGATCGTGGGGTTATCTCTTTCGAAACACCAATTGCAGTTTCCTCCGGTACATTGTGAATTAACCTGAAACTCGCCTTTGCTGTTGCAGCGAATGCTGGAAGGTGGACTGCGACCACAGCAAAATTACACATGGCCAACGCCCGGAATGAGCTGTTCCTCATACGAGTAGAAAGCGTTTCGCCATCGGATGCTGCGCAGCTTCGGAGGTCTGCTCTGAGCCCACTTTTTACGGTTCTGCGGAGCGACCGAAAGGCGGATGTTCGAGCAATTTTTTTTGGTTAAAGATTGTCACCGGGGCACAAAGGGCAATCACGAGGATCGCCCATTCGCCATCCAATTACACGTCTTCAGCTATGGGTCAGTGATTTCTCCGGATCGTAAACAGGGCTGAAAACGATTGTCGCTGTCGTATCCAAGCCGTCACCAGTTACTGACAAAGACGTACCGATGGGCAGCCCCGGTAGCACATGGGCCAGAGCCAGAGATTTGCCCGTGCGGTGCGAATGGCAGGGGCTGTTGATCACGCCGACTTCTTCACCATTTATCGAAAGTGTTTCTCCACCTTCGACCATGTCCGGGTGATCAATGTCGAGGCAGACGTTATTGACCTTTTCGCCCCCTTTCGCGGCCATGACCGCCGATTTGCCGCGGAAATCCCCCTTGGACTTGCTGACGGTAAAGTCCAGGCCAACCTCCCATGGGGTGTTGTCCTCGGTCATATCGTATCCGTAGAATAACAGTCCCGCCTCGATCCGCACCTTGTCGAGCGCGGTGAAGGAGCAGGGCATCACGCCTGCTTCCACCAACCTGTCCCAGATATCGGTAACGACACTGCCATCGGCAAAGATCTCGTAACCGCGTTCACCTGAATATCCAGTTCGTGAGATGCGGCAGGTATGGCCAAAAATCGTGGCGGGTGCGTGTTCGAAATAGGCCAGCGTTCCAAGGTCAATATCCGTTTGGGCGTTGAGGATATCCAATGCTGCTGGTCCCTGAACTGACAAGTCGTGCAGGTCGTCGGTAAACTGCACGTCAACATCACGGCCTTCGGCCGATGCTTGCAGCAGCGCCATAGTGCGCCCTGAGCCGTGCACGATCATCCATTCATCGCCGCCGTTGTTCGACACGATCGCATCATCCGCAATCCCTCCGGAATCCGTCAGCACACATAGATAAGCCGCCTTGCCCGGCGTTACTTTTGACAGATCGCGCGTGGTCAGGTGGTCCAGGACTGCCTGCGCGTCAGCGCCGCGCACCATCACCTTTTTCAGCGGAGACATGTCGAACATACCCGCCCGTTCGCGCACAGCATCATGTTCGTCGTTCGGGTCGGTGTTATAGGTCCAGGCAGTACCCATTCCGTTCCAATCCTCGAGCCCTGAGCCCAGAGCGATGTGGCGGGAAGCAAGCGCGGAAGTGCGGCTGAGTTCTTCGGTCATCTGTGTCCCTTTCTAATGCCATTCGTCCGGCATGGCCGATTTGCGTTCAGAGACAAAGTCTGTGAGAGCAGTCAGGATACCGGAATTGATTTCGGGTTGTTGATAGTCGGCCAGCATCTGCCGCCACCGCAGCGAGGCACGTTGGTCGGCTGTGAGCGATCCGTTCTCGACCCAAGCCTCGTATGGTCCGGCGTCGGGGATTTGCGGCTCAAAGTTAGCTGACGTGTAGTGGCGCAGCGTGTGGCTGGTCGACAGAAAGTTCTCGCCCGGCCCGGTTTCGAGATAGGCATCGCGACCAAAGGATTCGTCTTCGGTGTCAAAGCCCTGCAAGAGTTTCAGCATCGCGCCGCAATGGTCGAGATCCATGACGAACTTTTCATAGGACATGACCAGCCCGCCTTCGAGCCAACCTGCCGCATGCCACACTTGATGAGCACCAGACAGAAGCGTGGACCACATGGCGCCAGCGCTGTCCTGCATGGCCTGTCCATCAGCCGCGTTCGAAGCAGTGATTTGACCACCTCCCGAACGCACGGGCACGCCCAATCTGCGACCCAACTGGGTCAGGGCCATCGTCGTCATGTTCGCCTCAGGTGAACCGAAGGTCAGCGCACCGCTGCGCAAATTTATAGTGGAATGGAAGCTGCCGAAAACGACCGGACAACTGGGCCGTACCAGTTGTACCAGCGCGATCCCAACCATCGCCTCTGCCAGAGTTTGTGCCGCCACAGCGGCGGGTGAAAGCGGACCCATGGCCCCGGCGAAGATGGCTGGAGATATGCAGACGCATTGGTTCGCCTCGGCATAGACTCGCAGCGCACCGGACATGGTGTCGTCATAGACCAGCGGCGAGTTGACGTTGATATTGGCCTGCATCACTGCATGGCCATCCATATAGTCACATCCGAAGACTAGCTCTGCCATCTCGATACTGTCCTTGGCTCGCTCGGGCGCAGTGACCGATCCCATGAAGGGTTTGGTCGAAAGAGTCAGGTGCGCCAGCGTCATATCCAGATGCCGTTTGTTCACGGGTACGTCAGTCGGCTCGACAACTGTCCCGCCAGAATGATGTAAGGCCTGTGCGCTGTAGGTGAGCTTTACGAAGTTTCGGAAATCGTCCAACGTGGCATAACGTCGACCCCGCTCCAGATCGCTCACGAAGGGCGAGCCGTACCCGGGCATCAACACGACGTTGTCGCCGCCTAGCGTTACAGTATTCCTCGGGTCGCGCCCGTGCAGTTTGAAGGATTCGGGAGCTGTGGCGCAAAGTTCCCTCACGTGCCCTGGCTCAAAACGCACCCGCTCCCCATCGACCCGCGCACCCGCCTGTCCGAACAGATCCAGAGCCTCCTGGTCGCCCCGGAACTCGACGCCGATTTTGTCCAGTATCCAGTCCGCCTGAACCTCGATCCGGGTAAGCGCGACCACATTCAAGAGTTCATAAGCCGGTATCCTGCGCCCTGTGAAGGGGAGGGGTTCGCGCAGTGCGTTGTGGCGCGACAAGCGGCCACGGCGTGCTCTGCCCTGGTATGCCTGCCGCAAAGCGGATTTCGGCGTCGTGTTCAATCTGGCCAACGTCATTCCTCCGCTTCATTCGCTCATGACCCAGTGAGCACATGGACGCAGATCGAAAAATCGAAATTTTCTTTTCTTTGCGTTCAATAGTTTTATACGCTTGAATTATGCGTGCGCATTTTCACCACCATGACTTGCTTAGGCTTTTCGCAGAGATCGCCCGCCACCCGAGCTTTTCGATGGCGGCTGAAGCGCTGAACATGACTAAAGGCGCGATCAGTTATCAGATAAAGACGCTCGAAACCGATCTGGGCGTATCCTTGTTCCAGCGCACAACACGCGGCGTTTCATTGACCGTTGAAGGAACAAAGGTACTGGCGGCCTGTCAGGCACGGTATGAGGAGATCGAAGCGGATCTTCACGCACTCAAGGAGATGTCATCCCAAACCTTGACGGTTGGAGTATCGACCTATTTTGCCGCCCGTTGGCTATCACCGCGGTTGATGACCTTCATGCAGCGGCACCAAGGCGTGCAACTGCGTATCCAGCCGATGATCCAGTTTTCCAGCCATGAAATGCGGGACATTGATTTAGCGATCAGGTGGGGCAACGGGGATTGGGACGACGGTGTCGTGACACCTTTCATGCCCATTCGTTCCTTTCCCGTCGGCAACGCGGACGCTGCACGTCATGTGGAGTCGTCCGGGATGAATGAGGCGATTTCAGACTTCACGCTGCTTCGGGATCGCGATGACAGCAACGCTTGGTCGGAATGGCTGAGCACCGCAGCGCTTCCTCCGCAGACACGACGAGACGTGTTGATCATCCCCGACCCGAATGTTCGGGTGCAAGCCGTGATCAACGGTCAGGGAATCGCCTTGATGGATGATCTTGTAAAAGACGAATTGGAGAACACGAAGCTGTACCGTTTGTCAGATGTTGAACTACCAGAGTATGGCTACTTCATTTTCCGGTCGCATCGGGCAGTCGCATCAGAGCCTGCCCAAGTGTTTTCTGATTGGCTGCAAAGTCAATCCAAGCGATCTCTCAATTAGTTTTGGTGAACGGAAACTTTTCCCGCGTTTCGATCAAATACCATTCAACTTTGGGCTAGCAGCGAATGTCCGGAAAGCGGGCTGCGAGCGCAGCATCCGAGCAAAGTGCTGAGAGGTCGAAATGGATCGACCTTTTTCGCGCGATTTCGCTGCGGCTGCTAAAAGCAGCCACTGTTCGCTTGGCTAAATGGACTCGGTGTTGACCTTATGCGCAGCGCTGCATCCTTCCGCCAGACTCATATCTCACGGTGGAGGATACCCTACACCGGACTTACATCGCTGCAAGTCACGCCGCAGTGGTGGTTAGGCACGTTCAGAACCTTTCAACGAAACCCGCATTGGTAATGGTGCGGCCAGTGCGTACTTTCATACCTTGGAAAAGCGTACGCGGTGGCACCTGTGCGGTTACCAAACATTCACCGACGATCGCGGTAAGGGCACAATCGAAGAAGCGCCCCATGCTGAACGTCTGGAGAATGGACGAAACTTATTTTCGTGTTCGCAGCAAGTGGGCGTACCTCTACCGAGCTGTCGACAAGGTAGGGAACACCCTTGATTTCATGCTGTCTAAACAACGGAACGGCCCTACAGCAACTAAATTCCTGGCTAAAGCGCTGTCTTCAAACGGTATTCCAGACAAAGTCGTGAATGATGAGAGTAGAGCCAATGCAGCAGGTATTCGAGATGTGAACAGGTTTCTGAAGCGGTTTGGATGCCAAGCTCAGGTGCAGAGAACGGCGCGTTCGACACGTGCATGGGTTCAAACCCTTCGCATCCGCGACCGGATCGAAGGGTGGCATCGAAGCCGCCAATACGATGCGAAAGCAGCAATTCTCAAACGCCATGGTTTCGGGCTTTTGAGTATTTGCTGAGACCGCAGGAAAAATGTGCCCAGCAAATCGCTGACTCTGGTCGTTTCAGAAATTTGCGGCCGAACCATATAAGGGACGCGCAAATCAAAGCTGCCCGATCAGTCCGTTGCAAAACAGTAAAAAAGGCCCGCCCCGCCCGAACGCGGCAAATGCTCCTCGCCGCAGCCGCGCGAGCCGTGCGATGAGTTCCAGGACACCATGTTGCGTGCATCGTTTAGACCTACACGGTCATGGTGCCCGACAATCGCAGACCCGTTTTCACTATTTGAAGTCCAATTGCTGCATGTCGTATCACCGCCTGCTGTCGAGAAGTATCCCGCGGAATCGGAACCGGTCAGAATGTCATGTTTGTTCGGCTTGCTGCCACGCCCGTTGACAGGGTTGCCATTCTCGTCAAGTGCGGTCTGAAGACTAATGTTTACGCTGTCATCGTGCAGATCTTCGACGTTGTTAGCGATGAGTTCTCCCTTGGCATTGAACCATGGGCCCGATCCAATCCGGTCACGTGCAGAAATACCATTGGTGATAGTCATCGGGTCGGTGCTGCGATCAATAGACATGGAGGTGCTCAGATAGGCGGCAAAAGTTTTGGAAGAACCGGCCTCAGAAGCAAGCATATTGCAATGTGCGTCGGCGCCATCGAGCCCGCCCAGATTGGCGCCGTCTCCTTTGCCGACACTAGTGATGAAGAACGACATCTCCTCGTTTCCCGATTGCGCCTGTGCGCTCGCCGCAAAACAACAGATCACAAGCATTGCGACCCCATGAAAGGCTGTTCTGTTGGTAAAACTCGACATGATTATCTCCCTTCGTGGTATGTGATGATCGATGCTAAACGCATGCGCTGATTGGGTCTATGGTATGGAGCTTACGAGTTGGAGAACACAGCAGCAAAGCTGAAGAAGTTTGTGTGAAGGATTATTGATCGGCACTCAAGTAGTAGCAGGCTCTCCTCGCCGTTCTCTGCGCGGAATTGACATTTGGAACCGACTAAGTCGCAGGAGCAGCGAAAAACTGTCGCGGTAGCCTTCTAGCTTAGTGGCCAAAGCACAATTATTCTGTCGATGCTGGCGGCGCGGCATCTTCACTTACCGCGCCCTCTTCAACTGATCTCATCATTGTGAGGCCTAGAACTAGAACAACCAACACTGCAGCGATAATGATGTAATTTCTGTTCACATCCATTCTCCTCGAACAGAGAGCGGCACAATTGGCGACAGGTTCCACGGATTTAAGCAGTGGATTGCTTGTCCAGTGCCACGTTGGAAAGCTGCTCGTATCGATCAACCGCAGACAGGTACTCTTTCAACCGTTTGCCCTCATCCGTATCCGGTTCAGATCCCCAAAGGTACTCAATCTCCCGGAGTGCAGCACGGTATTCGGTCGGAGTGCGGACATTGGTCATGGCAATTCCTCAAAAAACAAATCAATGCCGAAACTCATACCTGAAAACGCGCGATTCCTCTAGTTGCTTCGACAGTGGGGGTTAGTCAGCGCGATTTTGTGCCCATTGGATAATGAGCCCTAGAGCCACCATTACCGTGTCAGTTGATTGCTGCGGGTGCATTCGTCAGGATTGAGGCTGATTGAAGACCTTCGAGTTTCGGTTGTCGAACTCGTAGGAAGCGGGACGAACCTGTAGTTCGATTTCTGCGTCCTAAGGTCCGCTTTGTACATATCGCGTTCGTTGCGAAACGCACCACGAACGAAATGATTAAGGTTTCTGCAATATCAACCAATGTCTGGTCGGCGAATCATCGCTAAAATCGCATTCAGGCTCCGGGGAAGTCCGGCGCGTCGTTCTGAGACATCAGCCAACCTATCACGTTTTGCGCCTCTGTCCGGTTTCGAGCACCATCCCGACCCTCAACAAAGTATCCGTGGGTCGGAGTAATTTGTTCATCGAACAAACGAACAACCCGCCCTTCCCGAAGGTCCTGGTCAATCAAAGGTAGCCAGCCAACAACTGCCCCCTGACCCTCGGCCGCACCTCGTAAAAGAACATTTGCGTCTTCGAACACGGCCCCCCGTAAAGGAACTTCTGGCTGCACATTCATGGCGGCAAACCAATCGAGCCATCCCCAGTGGTTCCTTTGGTGCAGAATAGGTAAGGTCAACAAATCCCCAGGCGCTCGAACTGGCCCATGTTGGTCAATATACCCCTTGCTGGCAATCGCGACGGGATGCAGTTCGAGAAGCTTTATGGCGCTGCCTGGCATATCTGCCAGGCGCTCCCAACTAATCACGATATCAGCGTGGGCGTTGCTTTCTGCACGCGGTCGATAGGACGGCACGACCTCCAGTTCGATTTCTGGATGTAGCCCCCAGAGGTCGCTGATCCGGGGCATCAGCCAGCGCGCGGTGAAAATCGGGCCCGCTGAAAGACGCACCACCTTGCGCGTTGTCCGTCGCAGACCATGAACCGTGTGCTCGAGCATGCCGAACGCCTGCGCCGTTGTCTCAGCAAGCCGTTTACCGTCTTCGGTCAACCTGACTTCGCGCCCGGCACGCACGAACAGCTTGATCCCAAGTGTGTCCTCGAGACCCCGAATATGGTGACTGATCGCTGTTGGTGTAATCGACAGATGGTCGGCAGCGGCGCGAAAGCTGCCCTGCCTGGCGGCGGCATCAAAGGCACGAAGGGCGGAAAGGGAAGGCAGCATGCGACCTCATAGATGAGTTTTTCTCACTTCTTGCTGAGGAATGACCATTTGTAAATGCTGCCGGCATAAACAAAACGTGTAGAGGCGTAAACCTGGACTCATGTAGCGATGATCTCAGAATCCCGAAGGCGCGGCCGGAAGGAACGCCTTAAACAGACGGATGAACCCGATGCAAACCCGCCGGTTTGGCCGGGGCTTGAGGGCGCGCGACTGAAACCACTTTCCTCGCAAGAGGTTGCTTTGGTTGAAGAAGCCGTACTGTCTCTGCTGGAGACGCTGGGTCTGAGCCAGGCCATCCCTTCGATGATTGATAGGGTCACCAAGGCGGGCGGCCGGTTGACTGATGACGGCCGATTGTTGTTTCCGCGCGCTCTGGTGCAGCGGACAATCGAGCAAGCGCAGAGAGGGTTTACCCTGTGCGGGCAAACTCCGAACCACGATCTGCATATCGAAGGTGCCCGCGTCCACATGTCGTCCGGTGGCGCAGCTCCAGGTGTCTTTGACATGGATACCGGGGACTACCGGGACTCGACCCTTTGCGATCTTTACGATGCGGCGCGGATCGTTGACCGGATGGACAACATTCATCATTTCAGCCGCTCGGTAGTAGCGCGTGATATCGACGACAACGCGGTAATGGACCTTAACACCGCCTATGCCTGCCTGATGGGCACGTCTAAGCATGTGTCGATCTCAGTCAGTGAACCTGCGAACGTGCCCGCCATCGCCGAGCTTTGCTATCGCATTGCCGGGGGCGAGGCTGCATTTCGCGCTCGTCCTTTCATGACAGTGATGGTTTGCCATGTGGTGCCACCAATGCGTTTTGCTGAAGAGGCCTGCGAGGTGCTGGAGGCGGCGATCAATGCGGGTTTCCCAGTTCAGCTGATCAGCGCCGGTCAGGCTGGGGCGACCAGCCCGGCGACCATTGCCGGCTCTTTGGTTCAGGCGGTGGCCGAAACACTGGCTGGGCTGGTGTTTGCACAACTTGTCGACCCGAAGGTCAAAGCGATCTTTGCCCCGAAGCCGCTGGTGGCCGATCTGCGCACTGGCTCAATGAGTGGCGGCGGCGGTGAACAGGCGATTCTGATGGCGGGTGCGGCACAGATGGGACGGCATTTCGACCTACCTACCTCGTCCATTGCGGGCATTACCGATTCCAAGTGTCTTGATGCGCAATATGGCGCTGAGAAATCACTGGCCGTTGCCATGGCGGCCCATGCGGGGTCCAACATCGTCACGCAAGCGGCAGGCATGATGTCCAGCCTGCTGGGGGTCAGTCATGCGGCCTATATCAGCGACAACGATCTATTGGGCAACATCCTCCGTACCCTGAGGGGCGTTGAGGCCACGCACGAGAATATTGCGGCGGATGTGATTGCCGAGGTTTGTCGAGGTGAAGGTCACTATCTGGGTGAGACACATACGTTCAACCGTATGAAGTCGGACTATTTTTATCCGGATGTCGGCGACCGCCGCACGCCCCGTGAATGGCAGGATGACGGTTCACATCCGGTCGGTGAACGGGCCCGGCAAAGGGCGCGTGACATACTGGCCAGCCACTTCCCGAGCCACATCCCGGACGAAGTTGACCAAACATTGCGCACCCGCTTCGACATCCGTCTTACCCGCGACCAGATCGGCAGGCCAACATGAGTAGCAGCGATCTCAGTACCCGTGCCCGTACCGTCTTGCCCGGCGGCGTGAGTCACGAGCTGCGCTATCGTGAACCGTATCCCGTCTTTATCAACCGCGCCAAAGGTGCAGAAAAGTGGGATGTGGACGGTCGGCGCTTTATCGATTTCAAGATGGGCTCGGCCAGCCAGATGCTGGGCCATTGCCATCCCGTCATCACCGAAGCGATCCGGAAACAGGCCGAAAGGTCGATATTCTCGGCGGATTGCCATGAGGCCGAGATCACTTGGGCTGAATGGATCAACCGGCTTTACCCTTCGGCTGACCGCACCCGGTTCGCTGCTTCAGGGACCGAAGCGACCATGCTGGCGTTGCGTCTGGCGCGGGCCTGGTCTGGCAAGGATCACGTGCTGCGCCTCGACGGGCATTTTCACGGCTGGCACGATCATGCGCTGAAAGGCGCAAAGCCGGGCAGTGACAGGGCGTCGTCGCTTGGCATTCCAGATGCGGTAAACGATCTGATTCAAGTGTGCGCTGCTGAACCGCAGGCGATGCAGGCCGCACTTCAGGATGACCGTATCGGAACAGTCATTGTCGAGGTATCCGGAGCCAATTACGGCTGCGTACCTCTGGGAACCGAGACTTTACGCGACCTGCATGATGTCGCCCGCGCCGCCGGCGTCGTGCTGATCTTCGACGAAATCATTACCGGATCCCGCTGGTCTCCCGGAGGACGGCAGGCACGAGACGGGGTCGTGCCAGACCTGACCACACTGGCCAAATCCGTCACAGGAGGGTTGCCTGGCGGGGCCGTCTGTGGCCGGGCCGACATCATGGAGTTGATGAACAACGCGACCTCGCGCGACGGGCTGGCCCCGGCGGTCAGCCACAAGGGAACCTTCAACGGCTCGCCCCTGATCGCAGCGGCCGCTTGCGCTGCAATGCCCCTACTTGCAACCGGCGAGGCACAAGCCTGGGCGGACGAAATGGCCGCACGTATGCGCGACGGCATGAACAACACCATGCACACCCTTGGAGTGACCGGCTTGGCCTATGGCGACAGCTCGATCTTTCATGTGCATTTTGGCCGTGACAGTTTGACGGGTCTCTCCCCGGCGCAAATCCGCGGCCTGCCCAAGGCGCAGGTCAAGGCTTACCGCGACGGGATGCTGGAGCGTGGGGTGGACATGATGACCTATACGTCAGGTCTGACTTCTGCTGCCCATACGCCTGACCTGATTGATGAGGCGATCGATGCTTTCCGCGCCACCCTTTCCGACATGATCGGCGGCGGAGTGCTGTCATGACCCTGCCTACCCACGCCCGGACGGTCATCATTGGCGGCGGCGTCATTGGCTGTTCTATCGCCTATCACCTTGCCCGCGAAGGGCGGCGGAACATCGTCGTTCTCGAACGCTCGAAACTGACCAGCGGCACCACCTGGCATGCGGCGGGCCTGGTCCGGCGGTTGCGCCCTTCGGCCACGCTGACCAAGCTGATCAACTATTCCATCGACCTTTATGGCGAGCTGGAACGTGAAACCGGTCAGGCCACCGGCTGGATGCAGACCGGATCTCTGACACTGGCCACCAATTCGGATCGGCTCACCAACATCAAGCGTCAGGTCTCGCTGGGCCGCGCCTTCGGGCTTGAAGCCGAAGTGGTCGACGCGGCCCGGGCAAAAGAGCTGTGGCCGCTGATCGAAGTCGGCGACGTGATCGGCGCGGTCTGGTCACCCTCTGATGGCAGGGTCAATCCGTCCGATGTGGCGCTCGCATTGTCGAAAGGCGCCAGGACGCGCGGGGTGGAGATTCATGAGGACACACCCGTGACCGGACTGAAAAAGAAGGGCGGACGTGTGTCGGGGGTCGAGGTTGGTGATCACGTGATCGAGGCTGACGAAGTGGTGATTGCCTGCGGACTGTGGTCTCGGGAAGTGGCGGCGATGGCGGGCGCACATATGCCGCTTTATGCCTGCGAGCATTTTTACATCCTGACCAAGCCTTTACCCGAAGTGCAGGCACTTGGCAAAGGTGCGCATCTTCCGACGCTGAACGATCAGGATGCCTTCCTTTATGCCCGTGATGATGTCGAGGGGCTGCTGGTCGGCTCCTTCGAGCCCCATGCCAAGGGCCTTCCACTTGACCGACTGCCCGCCGATTTCTCGTTCGATCTGCTGGATGAGGATTGGGATCATTTCATGCCAATGATGGAAAATGCCCTGCGCCGGATTCCTGCATTGGAACGGGCCGAAGTGCGGATGCTGCTCAATGGACCCGAGAGCTTTACGCTCGACAGCCAGTTCATGCTGGGTGAAAGCCCCGAAGTGCCGGGGCTGTTCCTGACGGGGGGAATGAACTCGACGGGCATCGCGCTGGCGGGTGGAGCCGGCAAAGCCATGGCCGAGTGGATCATCGCAGGTGAGCCGACAATGGAATTGAACGAGGCCGACATCCGCCGGTTCAGCCCGGAAATGAATGTGCTGGGCGCGTTGGAGGCCCGCATCCCCGAGGTCTTAGGTCGTCACTACGACAATCCCTATCCGGGGCGTTCGATGGAGACCGCCCGAGGGCAACGTCGTTCGCCTGTTCACGCGGGGCTGATCGCAGCAGGTGCGCGCTTCGAGGCTCGAGGCGGTTGGGAGCGGGCCGTGCATTTTGGCGGTGACGCTGCGCATTTACCACTGAGCTTTGGTATGCCGGCCTGGCGCGAACAGGTAGGGCGCGAGGTCGAAGCCTGCCGCTCGGGCGCGGCCATACTGGACCAAAGTGCGTTCGGCAAGATCATGGTGCAAGGACCGGATGCCTGTGCCTTTCTCAACCGACTCTGCGCGGCGCAGATGCAAGTACCGGAGGGACGCATCGTGTATTCCCAAATCCTGAACGCGCGTGGCGGCGTCGAAAGTGACCTTACGGTGCAACGCCACGGGCCGGACGTCTACTTGCTGATCGTCGGCACTGGTGAGGTTGTGCGCGTCATGAAGCGGATGCGTTATACACGCGACGCATACCGTGTCGAATTCACGGACGTGACGAGCGGCTACGCCATCCTCGGGTTGGCCGGGGCACAGGCGCGTTCCGTGCTACAAGCGACCACCAACATGCCTGTTCCTGAACTCAAGCGATTCCACTTTGGCTCTGTAGAAATCGGCCTTGCACGGGGCTGGGCGGGCCGGCTTTCCTTTACCGGGGAGGAAGGGTTCGAACTCTATATCCCCTCAGACATGGCCATGGCCGCGCATGAGGCTCTGGTCGCGGCGGGCGCGTCCCACGCCGGGCTTTATGCCAGCGGCAGCTTGCGGATTGAAAGTGGCTTTCGCGCCTTTGGCCACGAGTTATCGCCCGGCACCACGCCGTTCGAGGCAGGCTTGGGCGCGTTTTGCGCGATCGGTACCGGATTTGTCGGTGAAGAGGTTTTGAAAACTCAACAAGCCAATAGGCGCATTGCTTCGTTCCTTTTTGACACTCCCGATGCCATCCCGATTCATGACGAGCCAATCTATTTCGACGGGCAGGTTGTCGGGCAGATCACCTCGACAGCGTGGAGCTATCGGTTCGAACGCTCCGTGGCGCTTGGGATGGTCAGCGCACCTTTGAGCGGGCTCGAAACGCAAACCGTGTTAGATGGTTTTGAGGTAGAAATCGCCTGCGCCAGGTTCTCGGCCAAAGCCTCTCTTAAACCCGCCAAGGAGGCCTTCGCATGAGCGACACGATGCGAACCACCCGGGTTGCCATCATCGGCGGCGGCATCATGGGCGTGGCAGCCCAGTTTCAGCTGGCCGAAAATGGCTGGACCGACAGCATTCTGTTTGAAAAGGCGGAACTCACCAGCGGCTCCACATGGCATGCGGCGGGACAAATTGCCCACGCCGTCGGTAACCGCCTGATGGGCTGGATCAACAAAACCTCGATCGAGACCTACAAACGGATCGAAAAAGAAACCGGGCAAAGCATCGGCTGGCATGAGGTTGGCGGCATTCGGATTGCCACGAGTGATGCCGAAGTCGACTGGATGAAGTCGATCATGGGGGTGGGCAAACTGCTCGACCTGCCGATGGACCTGATCGGACCGGATGAGGTCAACGCTATCAACCCGTTCTACAGGGTCGATGATGTTAAGGCGGCCATTCGCACCTATGAGGACGGGCATATCGACCCTTCGGGCGTGACCATGGCGCTGGCCGCAGCAACCCGGAAACGCGGCGCGGTAATTGAGCGCAATAACCGTGTGACAGGTGCATCACGCAAGGGCGATATGTGGCTTCTCAGGACCGAAAAGGGAGATGTGTTGGCCGAACACATCGTTATCGCTGCTGGTTCCTACGCCAATCAGGTTGGTGAATGGTTCGGGTTGAAGATCCCCAGCGTGTCCTGCCTGCACCATTATCTGGTCACCGATACGGTGCCTGAATTCGCAGATCGCCCGGAATTGCCGGTAATGCGCGACAACGCCTATGGCGGCTATATCCGGCAGGAACAGAAATCTGGGCTGATCGGCATTTACGAGGGCCATGTCTGTCCCACCGTATGGGAAATGCCCGAAGGTGCGCCATGGGCCGCCGAGAACGAGTTGTTTCAGGCAGATTACGATTCGATTGGCGACTTCCTGATGGTGGCCTTCGACAAGATGCCGATCCTGGCCGATCTTGGCATCAAGCGCACCGTGCGGGGGGCGATCACGCACACCCCGGACGGCGGGATGTTGGTTGGGCCATCGGGCGCGCCAAATGTCTGGCTATCTTGTGGGTCGTCCATCGGCTTGGCATGGGGTGGGGGCGCGGGCAAGGTTTTGGCCGACTGGATGGTGCATGGAGAAACCGAGATCAACACACGCGGATTTGATCCGCGTCGTTTCGGTGATTTCGCCACGGATCATTTCATCATCGAACGCACCAAAGACGAATTCATGCGCCGCCATGACACGCCTTGCCCGGGTAAGCAGTTCAATAGCCTGCGGCCGCTGAACCGGCATCCGTTATATGACCGGCTGGCCGCAAGGGGCGCCGTCTTTGGCGAGATCGCCGGGTGGGAACGACCCCGGTATTTTGGCGAGGTCGGCGAGGTCGAACAGTTTGGTTGGGGCCACCAGAATTGGCATAATAACGCCATGACCGAGGCCAAAGCCACGCGCAGGGCTGCTGGGGTGATCGACCTCTGTGCCTTTGCCCAATTCGAGATTTCCGGCAAGGACGCTCACGCGCTTCTGGACCGGCTTTCCGCCAACCGCGTTCCGACGAAAGACGGCAGGATGAGTCTCAATCATCTGCTGACACCGCAAGGCCGTTTTGAGACTGAAATCACCATCTGGCGGATGTCCGAAGATCGGTTTTTCACCGGCTCCCCTATCGCCCGGGCCACACCCGACTTCGACTGGATCAAGTCGCACATTCGCCCCGGCGAGGATGTGCAGATGATTAATCGTTCAGCTGATTGGGGCATGTTGGCCATGTCCGGCCCCGCCTCCCGGCGCATCTTGTCAAGTCTTACTGACATTGACCTGTCGAACAAAGCCTTCCCTTGGCTGTCAGGTCAGGAGATTACTGTGGCAGGCATCGCTTGTTATGCGCTCAGGGTATCGTTTGTCGGCGAGCTGGGCTGGGAATTGCACGCTCCGTTGGAACATATCGGCCTGCTCTACGACGCCTTGTTCAAGGCAGGTGAGCCCCATGGCCTGACCGATATCGGTTCTTACGCCTTCAACGGGATGCGTATGGAAAAAGCTTTTCGTGCCAGCAGCGAGTTAACCGCAGATGTCGGCCCTCAGGATGTTGGCCTCGATCGCTTTGTCGTCAGTAAAGGGAGGGGTTTCATTGGCCGCAATGCGCTGCTCAGCCGCACACCGGACTGGGAGTTGTTTTATGGCGAGTTGCACGCCGAAGACGTCGACATTCACGGCGGCGAGCCGGTGCTCCTGAACGGCAAACCCGTCGGCCTGACCACATCCGGCGGTTACGGCTATACGGTCGGTAAATCGCTGGGCTGGCTGTTCGTGCGCAAGGGTACGTCGAAGGATGGCCTGAGCGTGCAGATCCTGAACCGCGCCATCCCCGTAACTGTCCATTCAGACGCCCTGTTTGACCCGCAAAACCTACGCCCAAGATCCGAGGATTGAGCCGATGACAACCATCAACGGCGGAGAAGCCGTTTACCGCGTTTTGAAAGCCAACGGCATTGACACCGTGTTCGGGTTGCTGGGTGGATCAATGCTGGAACTTTATGATGCGATGTATAAGGGCGGCGAGATCGCCTATGTCGGTGGCCGAGATGAGCGGGCTGCAGGGCACATGGCCGATGCCTGGGCACGGATGACGGGTAAGCCCGGCGTGGTGTTGGGGGCGCAAGCCGGGCCCGGCGTCGTCAATATCGTGACTGCGGTTGCGGAGGCACAGCTGGCCTATTCCCCACTTGTGGTGATTGCCGGTGCGATCACCCGCGCTGATCAGTGCAAAGATACGTTCCAGGAAATTGACCAGGTGGCCTTGTTTGCGCCGATCTGCAAACGTTCCGTCATGGTCACCGATCCTTCACGGCTTGCCCCGATGCTGGAGGATGCAATCCGGCTGGCCAACACCGGGCGGCGCGGGCCAGTAGTGCTGCATGTCCCGCGCGATCTTTTTGCCGCTGACGTGCCAGAAGTCACGCCCAATCCGGTGAACATTGCCCGTCCGGGTCCGGCAGCTCCGGCAGATATCACCGCGATTTCCAGGTTGCTTTCGCAGGCCACGCGCCCGGTGATCTTTGCCGGGGGCGGTTTCAAATGGGGCGCCGGGCGCAACGCCCTGACAGCGCTTGCTGAAAAGCTGGAAGTGCCCGTGGTCGCCTCGACCGGGCATGCGGACGTAATGCGACATGGCCACCAGTGGTTTGCCGGTCAGGCAGGGCCGCGTGGCAACCGCGTCGCAAGCCGGTTGACCAAGGAAGCCGATGTGATGGTGGTGCTGGGCGCGCGGCTTGGCTTCAACTCCACATTCCATAGCCACGATTATGTCGGGAAGGACACCAGAATTGCCCATGTGGATGTCGAAGGATCCGCTGTAGGCCGCTACTTCCCAGCCGAGATCGCCGCACAGGGCGATGCCCGCCTGACCGCTGAGGCGCTGTCAAGGGCCGCTACCCGCCCGGCCTGCGAGGATTGGCGCGACACGTTCCGAGCCGACATGGAAAGCCTTGCTGCCGAGCGTGCCCAAGAGGCGGCACTGGACACGCTGCCGATGCACCCGCGCCGCGCGCTGGCGGAAATCCGCGAAACCCTGCCGGAAGACGCCATAGTGACGCTGGACACCGGCAACACCTGTTTGCAAGCCGCAGATCGGCTAGCGCATTACGCACCGATGAGCCTGATCACGCCGCTGGACTTTGGCCTTGTCGGCTTTGGCCTGGCAGCGGCCATCGGCGCCAAAGCTGCCGCACCCGATCGGCCCGTTGTGGCGATCATGGGCGACGGGGCCGCGGGATACACAATGATCGAGATTCAGACAGCCATTCAGCATGATCTGCCGATCACTATCATCGTGCTGGATAACCAGGCCTGGGGTGCCGAAAAGGCCTATCAACAAGAGTTCTACGGTGGGCGCTTGCTGGGCGCAGAAATCCAGTCACCACGCTATGACAAATTTGCCGAGCTCTGCGGGGGCAAAGGCATCTGGGTCGATGGCCCCGGTGGTATGAACCCTGCCCTGCAACAGGCCATCGCCTCGAACGAGACAACCGTTATTCAAGCCAGAATAGATCCCGGAGCGCTGATGACGCTGCGCAAGGATCTGTTCAAGGCCCAACACAAGGATTGACCGGATGACAAACTAGGATGTGATCATCATAGGGGCGGGCAATGCCGCGTATTGCGCGGCCCATACGGCACGGAAGAACGGGGCCATCGTGTTGATACTGGAATGCTCCAGCGAAGAGGAAAATGGCGGCAACTCACGCTACACCGCTGGGGCAATCCGATTTGCCAATGACGGGGTCAAGGATATCAGGGCGCTGTGCCCGGAGTTGCCCGGAGAACAGATAGCGATAACCGATTTTGGCACCTACACCACCGATCAAAACTTTGACAACATGTTTCGTGTCACCCGTTACTGCACCGACCCGGCACTAAGTGAACGGCTGGGATTACAACGCTCCTGAATTCGGCGATCTGGATGTCGGTGACGGGTTCCAGAAACCTTCACATCCCTGGGGGGATCATGGTCAACGCTACTGGTCGGTGATCTGTCGATGAAGGTGCGGATTTTCGCAACGATACCTAGGCCAAATACGGCCGCGTGATCCTAGATCTGTCGGATCAGTTTGCCTGCCAAATTTTCGAGGTCAAAGTCACTCATCTTCCGCGCGATGATTAGCCATGATTTCTTCAAGGTCGCGATAGGAGGCCGTGTAACGCAAATATAGAAACACGGCGTCCAAAACCACATCCTAGGGAAATGACAGCCTTTCAAAGCGACCATAATGAAACCTGCTCGAATTTGATTTCAAAGCAAAAGAACCAAGACACGCGCTTAGGTCAACTAACGCGCAATGGATTTTGGCTAGCCACAGCTTTTGTGCTTTCCAGAACAATATGAGCCGACCAAATCGACGTCGCGCCTTTACCTACAGTGCTTAGCGAGGCCGACACCTTTGATTGAAATCAAGGGCCGTGGCGAAGAGTTTCGGCATAGTAAGTTCGCTGTTTAGCCGGTATTCGGGAGTGTCATAATGGCAGTACTTATTGCCTACGGAACAATTGAAGGTCAGACGGCCAAGATCGCGAGATTCATTAGCGAAGTCTCAAAAGAAGCCGGATACGAAACAAGGCTGATAGATATCGGTCAACTGGCAGCCCCAGTGCCTTTGGAAGATGTGGATCACGTCATCCTGGCGGCTCCCGTACATGAACGCCGACACCCCGAGTCGTTTGAGGCGTTTTTGGAAAACCAAAATATCGCATTATCCGCGCGAAGATCACTTGTGCTTTCAGTCAGTCTAAAAGCAGCTTTTCAGAAAGGTCAGGAGGACGCGCGGGACTATCTCACCGAGATGCTGATGCGAACCAATTTCGAACCAGACGCTACCGCCTTGGTCGCTGGTGCCGTACGGCCAGATAATTACGGTTATTTTGAAAAAGAGATCGTTCAACACGTTGTCTTGCTAGGCCGGAAGCTTGATCCTCGAGATTGCGTAAGAGAATTCACTGATTGGGACGCGTTGAAAACGACCGTAACAGCTTTTCTGGACGAGTAATGCGACCGGTATTCTGAAGCAAGTAAAGCAGACAACAGCAAATTCTGACCGCGGGTACTGGTAGTCTTTGTGCACGCGGCCAGAAGTTCAGAGCTACTATTCCGGTTACCAATCTACGGTTTTCTGTGCGGTGTAGACAGGTGTCAGTTCGGGGTCGAAGGACCGGTCGAATTCCCGATAATGACCCTGCAACCCCCTATGAGGAAATTGTTGGATCAACGCGTAATGCTCGTGGATCATCTTGGTGAGACCGGTCCTGCCCAGAGACCATTTTGAATCTCGTTTGGAAAGCGTTCTGCCGGATCGTGGTAATTGTTGTACATTTCGTAGAAATGGAAATCCGGGTTGTTTGGTTTCAGGTTCCTTTTGACCTGATCCTTGCGCACGGCTTCAAGCCGACCGCGGTTATAGTGGAAAATGAAATCCCCACGTCCGGTACCTTCTCCAAAAAGCAAAAACCCACTCTGATCCACAACATCGATAACCCGGTGCCTTGGAATGTGATCCCCTGCATCTGTTAGGCGTGCCATCGTCATGAACCAGTCTGTTATCTGCATCAGGTCTAAAGGATCCTGTCCGGCTTCGATAATGCCGGGCTACCAAGTATCTGGTGGAACGGCTTTTGCAAACGTGAGCGAAGCTGATCGCGCCTGCCATCCAAAGGCAAGAGCGAGTGCCGTTGTAAGGCAACGAAAATCGCTTCCTCCTTCAATATAAGAATTATTGAACGCAGCTTTTCGGGCCGCTCTTCCTGTCGTCAACCGTCTGCCGCTTGCTCTAATTCGCGACCGTCATTGGGTTAGTTTCAAGCTCCCAGCTCCTTTTCGCGCAGGAAGCTTGCGATCACCATGCAGCTGTTCCGACGGCGTGCGTGGTCGTGGCGCTTCGGTGACGAAGATGTTCCAAAGTGCCTGCCCCATTCCAAAGAACAGGTCGAACCATCAAACTCTGGGATCAAACTCTTAGGAATAGGAACAAAGTTTCGAGGTCGAGAGCTTGGCTTTGACCAAGGCCTCGGCAAAGGTGACAGCACAGGCAACACCATCAACGACCGGTAAACCGAATTCCTCGGATAACTGTGACATCAAATCTGTCATTCCGGCACAACCCAGAACGATTGCTTCGGCCCTATCCTCATCAATCGCGGCGCGAATTTCGGCCCGTATCTTGTCGATGGTCGCCGGATCGTTTTCCTCGAGCTTCAGAACCGGCACATCCGATGCCCGTACCCGAACGCACCTGCGATCCAGCCCGTATCGCAGCAGATTTGCCTCCAGCCCTGCCAGAGAACGAGACAAAGTGGTGATGACGCTGAATTTAGGGCTGATCATGGATGCCGCATGATAGGCGGCTTCTCCAACGCCAATGACCGGCGCCGATGTGACACAGCGAACGGCGTCAACTCCGGTGTCATCGAAACAAGCCACAACAATCGCATCCGCGTCGGGATGCGCGTTCACAACCTCCAGCAGTCCGGGAATGCAGGTAGAGACATCCAGATAACCCTGAATACTGGCGGGACCGTGTTGTGAACTGGCAGCAAGGATCGTGGTTTCGGGATGCGCAGCAGCCCGCGCGGCCTCTTCGATCTTTCGGGTCATGGAACTTGTAGTGTTTGGATTGACGACAAGCAATTTCACAACGTCCTCACACTTCCCCGCCCAGATAGGCGGCCTTGATACGGGGATCCGTCAAAAGCTTTTTTGAATTGCCCGAGATCACGACGTTTCCGGTGGTCAGCGCATAGGCACGATGCGAAATCGATAGCGCCATACGCGAGTTCTGTTCGACCAACAGAACTGAAACACCTTCATCTCGGTTGATCGCCACGATCGAGCGGGCAATGTCCTGAACCAACTTGGGCGCGATCCCCAGCGAAGGTTCGTCCAACAGCAGCAGTCGCGGCTTGGCCATCAATGCGCGCCCGATCACCATCATCTGCTGTTCACCGCCCGACAGGGTACCCGCAGATTGGCTAAAACGCTCTTTCAAACGTGGAAACCGCTCCAGTACGGAATCCAGCGTGCGCTGCACATCCGCTTTATCCGAACGGGTGAATGCCCCCATCAGCAGATTGTCTTTGACCGACATATAGGGAAAGACGCGCCTTCCCTCTGGCACCATCGCAATGCCTTTCGAGACGATCTCTGCTGGATTTGTTCCGTCGATTTGTTCGCCCTCGAACGCGACTGATCCGGATTTGATCTTCGCCAGCCCTGTGATCGCCCGCAGGATCGAGCTTTTGCCCGCGCCATTGGCACCGATCAGGGCAACGGTTTCACCTTGCTCAAGGTCAATCGACACGCCTTTCAGGGCATAGACGTGATCGTAGTAGAGCTCGACATCTTTGAAGTCCAACATCTTGGTCATGGCTTAGATCCCGATCTCGTCATCGGCACTGCCCAGATAGGCTTCGATGACCTTTTCGTTGTTCTGGATTTCCTCCGGCGTGCCTTCGGCAATCATCTCGCCGAAGTTCAGCACAACGATCCGGTCCGAGATATTCATCACCGCAGGCATGTCATGTTCCACCAGCAGAACGGTCACACCACGGTCATCGCGCACCTTGCGCACCAGATTGACCATTTTCATTGTCTCGTCGTGGTTCATCCCGGCAAAGGGTTCATCCAGCAGCAGCACCTTGGGATCAGTGGCCAGACCAATCGCGATACCCAACGCGCGCAAATTGCCCTGTGGCAGGTTTGACGCCTGTTCATTGGCGATATCGGTCAGACCCAAGAATTCGATCAGATCGTCGGCATATTGCCCGAAGCTGTCGACATCCTCGTGGGCCGTCTTGGTACCCCAAAAGTAACCGGCCAGCGAGGCGCGCGCCCGCAGGTGCTGGGCGACTATAACGCTTTCTCGCACGGTCATAGACTTGAATATCGTCGTTTCCTGAAAGGTGCGAACAACACCTTTGCGCGCCACGATATGCGGCTTCAGGTTGGATATCCTTTCTCCCTCGAACAGCACCTCACCCGTCGTCGTTGGCAAGAAAGACGAGATCATCTTAAACAGCGTGCTCTTACCTGCGCCGTTTGGACCAATCACTGATAGGATCTCGTTTTCATTCACGTTGAACGAGATATCGCTGTTGGCGGTCAGGCCACCGAACTTCTTGGTGACGTGGCGGACTTCCAGAAGATGGCTCATTCGTCACCTCCTGTCTTGCCAGGCAGACGCAAGCTGAGCAGCCCGTTGGGCAGGAACAACATCAGGATGATCAGCAAGCTGGAATAGGCGAGCAACTGGAAGCGACCGAGTTCGAACAGCAGGTCCCAGCCGAAATAAAGAACCAACGTGCCAAGCATCGGTCCAAACACGTAACCCAACCCGCCAAGGAAGCAGTTCAACATGAAGTTTACACTGTCCGCGACCTGAAAGCTGGAAGGATAGACCGACTGCGCGATCGACCCGAACATTGCGCCGCCAATACCGCCCAAAAAGGACGAAATGGCAAAAATGATGATCCGGACATACGAGATGTTCACACCGATTGAGCTGGCCAGTTCTTCATTCTGCTGCATTGATCGACACAGGTGGCCAAGACGGGAGTTCACCAACCGATACATGGCGGCAAAGGTCAGGACCATCAACACACAGGCCGTGTAGTAGAAAGCCAGCCGTGGGTTCTCCAGCGTTCCAAAATCCGGGATCAGCGGAATGCCCAAGACTGACACCCCGCCCGGAAGCGGGATCGAAGTGATCCCCTTGGCCCCGTTGGTGATTGGAAGTGCAAGTGCGGTTAGGGTGACGACTTGCGTCAGCACAAGCGAGATCATCGCAAAATAGACGCCGCGCAGCCGCAGGATTGGCAGGCCTATCAGCACCGCCACTCCGGCCGCAAACAAGCCCGCCAGTGGGAGTGAAAGCCAAAAAGACATGCCTGCCTTGGTCACCAGAATGGCCGAAACATAGGCCCCGATCAGAGCGAAGGCACCCTGACCGATATTAATGCGACCGATATAAAAGGTCAGCCAGACACCGGCACTGGCGATGGACAGCAGTGCAACTGATGTCAGCGTGTAGTAAAGGTCTGACCGCCCTGAAGCCGCAACAAAGCCGGGGACCGCGATGAAGATGGCCATCAGGAAAACTGCCAAACCGGCCCATTGGATCATTGAAAATTTCGGCACTACGTTATCCCCACGGTTTGCCCATCAGGCCCTGCGGGCGGATGGCCAGGAAAATCATCAGCGAGACGAAGATCAACAGATAGGTGATGTCGCCATATTGCGACAGGACAGCCAGACCGATGGCTTCCATGAAGCCAAGGATGATCCCGCCAGCAATCGCACCGGATATCACGCCCGCACCGCCAATCATCACCATCATGAAGGCCTTGATCGAGGTCGGTCCTCCCATGCCCAGATTGACACCAGTGATGGTCACCAGCAGGCCGCCAACCAAACCGGCCAGCATCGCGCCCAATGCAAAACCAATCATGGAGTACCGGGCAACATTCACGCCCATCAGCTGGGCTGCGGTTCTGTCTTGCGCCAGCGCGCGCAAAGCTCGGCCGGTTTTGGAGTATTGCATGAACAGGATGAAGGTCACGATGGACAGTATGGCCAGCACACAAATCAGGATGCGGTCATAGGGCATGATCAGCTTGAAATCCCAGTTGAAGACGCCATTGACGATCTTTGGAACCCCGCGCTGTTTTTCTCCGAACACCAACAGGATCACCGCATCGAACAGAAAGGCCAGCCCTGCCGCCAGCAGCATTGTGCTTTCTTCGCGTGAGGATCGTCGTATGACCGGTGCGAACAGAAATCGTTCTATCAACGCTCCGAGCACGGCCAGGGTGATACAGGACGCTAGCAGCGCAAGGACGAAAGGCCAGCCGAGTTGTCCGTAGAAAGTATAAGTGACAAAACCGCCGAGAACGTACATCTGTCCGTGAGCAAAATTCAGTACGTTCATCAGGGCAAAGATCAGCGTCAATCCCAAGGCGATCATCGCATATTGCGCGCCCAGATAGATGCCATTTGCTAGTATCTGTTCCATGAGTATCCCGCATATGGTTCGGGTATCCCGGGCTGATCATCAGCCCGGGAGTGAGGGGGGGCTCGTTAGGCTTTTACCTTGTTGGGGAAGTGTGCCTCAGTCGACTTCAGCGACAAAGAGCGTTTCAAACTCTCCATCCTGATAGACATTCACCACCAGCGGTACGGCAATCTGACGTTTTTGCCCGAAAGATGTCGTGCCGACATACCGCATTTTTGCATCACCTTTCATGAAAGGGTTCGGTGCTTCGAACGTGTCCATTGTGGTCTGGAACGCCTTCACATCGTCGATGCCCGCCGGGTTCGCATTCAAAGTCGCCAGAATATATTCAAGCGCGTAGACTTTGGTGTTCGACTCGTCGTTATATTCGCCGAACATATCTGTGTATCGCGTCACGAACTCTTTCATGTCGTCCGATGCGATCTCGGGTGTTGAGGCGCCACCGACGGAAATGAAGCCATTGGCCAATTCCCCTGCCCCTTCCCGTAGTACCGTTGCGTCCTGTGCAGTTTCGGTCGAGATAATGCCCTGAAACCCAAGTTCACGCGCTGACCGGATCAATTGAGGTGCATTGGCTGGGGAGACACCCGACAGAACCAGCAGATCAGGTTGCGTTCGCATGACAGGCGTCAGCACCGGAGTAAAATCTGTTGTGTCCACCTGGTAGGTGACATTGTCGGAAACAACTTCAAGTCCCAGTGCCTTCGCGGCTTCGACACCACCGTCTCGCTGGCTTAACGGATCGGATTCGTTCGCGGCGACGAAGGCAACGGAAGTCACGCCTTTTTCGTCCTTTAGGTATTTGTAGATTGCCGGGCCGGACTGATAGTTCGCGACCATACCCAGAACGGCATTTGATGCCGGAGCGGTATAGAGCTCTTTGGGGAACGCATAGGGAAAGTACATGATCCCCTGTGCTTCGGCGACAGGACGAACCGCTGCGGCACCATCGTCAACATTAGGCCCTACGACATAGTGAATCCCTTCCTGAGCCATCTTTTCCATGCCAGCGATCGCACGCTTGGGGTCTTTCTGGTCGTCGAAGGATACAATTTCAACGTCATAGGTCGTATCGCCGATTTTGTATCCTCCAGCTTCGTTTATCCATGCAGCACGGGCCTCCATTGATCGCTGGTTAGAGATACCCCAAGCTGCGGCTGGCCCCGAAGTGACACCTACAAAGCCAATCTTCAGCACTGGGTTTTCGGCCCAAGCCACGGATCCAAGGACAGATGCGGTCACAGCTAATGCGACTGAGGATTTCATCAGGTTTCTACGTTTCATTCTTTCCTCCCTATGAGGTCTCGGCGCCTCTCTTGGGCGCTTGGCGAAGTGTATATTGCGACCGGTCGAATCCCGGAATGCACCTAGGATACTGCATTGTTAACAATCTGTGTCAACATTTATCGTTAATACGATCATTGATATTGTGAACGGAAATCCAATATATTGTCAGTTAGAAATTGTACCGCTAAGTACGACAGACATGTATTCCAGCCAAATCGGAACGAGATGACAGACGCCCAACAAAAACTCGACACCCTCCAATCCGACCCGGATGAGCAATTAATCGTTGACCGAATTTATTCCGCGGTCATGGAACAGAAGCTGGCTCCCCGAACAAAGTTGAGTGAACAAACCTTATGTGAGACCTTTGGCGTTGGTCGCATGCGCGTCCGCCGAGCATTGTTGTTGTTGAGCAGCCAAGGCATTGTTGAACTGCGTTCCAACCGCGGCGCATTCATTGCCTGCCCGAGCCCTGACGAAGCCCGAGAGGTTTTTGAAGCCCGCCTGATGATCGAAGCGGGTATCGTACGTGAACTGACGCGTGAGATTAGCCGCTCAGGCATCAATGCACTACGGACACATATCAAAAAGGAAGATGCGGCTCGGGCAAGGAACGACCAAACTGAAATTATCAGACTCTCTGGTGAATTTCATGTCGAGTTAGCTAAATGCCACAACAACGTAGTACTCACCCGCGTCGTTAGGGAACTGGTGACCCGGTCTTCTCTAATAGTGGCACTGTTCGGAACCAATAAAGATACATCCTGCCCCGATGATGAGCACGCATCGATCATTGACGCAATCGCGAGTGGTGACCCGCAGTCTGCACAAGACAGCATCCAACACCACCTACTTCACGTCAAAAACAGCCTGGATCTGAAGCAAATCCAAAAGGTTGAACCAGATCTTGCCAAGATTCTCACCGGGCGCATGTAGTTTTGTTTCTACACAATACCTCTACCCAGCCAGCTACTGGAAACATCTATCCTGCAATCTCAGCAAACATCCGAATGCCAGAGGTCGTAGCGCTAGAGAATTGCAGATTTCGGATCATATCGGCCACCTCAAGGCCATCCAATGTGGCTGAGGCGGGTCGAACGACTCAAACCCACGCAAGTGCCGAACACGCCGCTTTATGAACCGACGATCCTGTTCGATCATATTGTTCAGATACTTGGACCTGATTGCCAGTACTTTGGCTGGGCATCCAATTCGCCTCAGAATTCAGTTCACTTCTGGAATACCGACCGCGTTAGCGCAGCGTATGTCGATGACGACCCTGCTCGGGATTCCATTTGACGGCAGCGTTATGTCAAAGAACCCGGCAGCTGCTAGACGGTTCCTTCGCTCGGACAGCACGAAATCAAGGATGTTTCCTGCTTTTTCGACTGCTGAATAAAGATACACCTATTTGCCGCGAACACGTATGTAGGTCTCGTCCATTCTCCGGAACTTCTGTGTTGGGCGTTTCTTCGATTGCGCCCGCGCGGCGACAATGTGCGAAAATTTTGCAACCCATCTGTTGAGTATTAGCGTGGTCAACCAGCACACCGCGTTCAGCCATGATCTTTTCCAAATCCCGATATGACACCGTGTGCCGCTTATAGAAGTACACAGCGTACGAAACCGCATCCTTGGGGAAATGGAAGCCTTTCAATGCGATCTATTTGAGGTTTGTTCGAAATCTATTCGACGGGAACAAACATCAGACACGCATGTTGGTCAATTGGGTCTCGTAGGTTGCGACACGTCCCAGAACCCTCATCTGAGGTTCTGTTGCAAAGTTTTGACCATTGACCGGATCTGTTGCGAAGCTTCTGACTGAACGAAGAGTTTACAGCGAACCCGCGGCTTATGCCGCCAGTTCTGCAAATCGACGAAACGGACAGGTTCCGGGTGAGAGTCGACCTTTGCGGATCATGTGCGCCACTTCGATTCCGTCCAGTGTTGCCGCCGCTGAAGCAAAGGCCTTGAACCCCAGCATTGGCCGTGTGCGTCTCTTGATGAAACGGTGGTCCTGTTCCACGATATTGTTCAAGTATTTCCGCCTCACCATCTCAATTGGGATCGGGTAGCCAAAGCCCTTAAGCGACTTGTTGATGGTTTAATTGTTGGCTGTGTTCGCACCGCACTTGTCGATTACGATCTTTCGTGGATGACCAGTGCATTCAAGCATTTGAGCGAAGAATTTCGTAGCGGCAGGTTTGTTCCGATGACCTGAAAGCATGAAGTCCAATGTCCTGCCGTGTTTTTCGATCGCTGGGTAGAGATAGACCCGCGCACCTTTCACCTTGATGTAAGTTTCATCCATTCGCCAGGAGCGGTCACACGGTCCCTTGCGCCTGCGCGCGACTTCGGCGATTGCACTAGCGTATTTTGTCACCCAACGGTTCAGCGTCGTGTGATCTACCGCAACGCCACGCTCGGACATGGTTTCCTCAATATTACCGTACGACACGCCATATCGAACATAAAAGAAGACCGCGCACATGATCACGTCATTTGGATAATGTACACCTTTGAAAGAGATCATGAATCGACTTTCGACCAGTTGGGACCGAAAGCCATCCACGCGCTAAACCCCAGCGCGTCAACAGCCATAACTTTGTAACAGACCCCCCCCTCATGTCCTGGTGCTGGATCACTAGCAGCAGACCAAAAAAAACGACATTGGCTACTTGCAGTATGATGCTGAATCTTCAAGCTGCCTGGTTGGCGGCTTTCCAGGCGTCAAATGCCTCGAGACGGTGGTAACGAATCGTTAAGGCGAAGCGGCGGCGAGCGGGAACGCTGAAGCAATTGAGGATGGTTGAGTGGGTCGCTGATCAAGCGAGCCGATGTCTAGCTTCTCTTTTTCTCCCGAACGTTTCGTGGTTTCCTTTGCGAACTCAAACTCGCGACGTCCGTTATATGGTCTCGAAAACAATATTTGGAACAGAAACTGACAAGAAACGTTGTTGTTTCGGAACAAGTTTAACTGAGTTGGATGCATAAATGAAAAAAGTAGCAATGAAGTTTTTCAAGGCCTGCCTAGTATTCAGCTTATCATGGTCGGCGCAAATTGTAATTCCAGTAGAATGGCAAGTGTCCTTTGTTTCTGTCGCATGGGCAGACGATGAAGGTGACCGGGACGACGACAGAGGCGATGATCGGGACGACGACGGAGGTGATGATCGAGACGATGATCGGGGTGATGGCAGCAAGCGGGATAGTCGAAGTGACGGCGGAGCAGTAAACGGCCAAAAATCCTCTGGGGAAAACCCGTTCGACAACCTTATCAGACGGCTGACCAATCGACCGCCAACACCTCGACCAGCACAGGCGCCAACCCCAACTCGTACGCCCATCGCGCTGCCAACGCGCGCGCCGTTCGAAATAGTTGTTGCGGATGCATCGACTGAGGATCTGGAACAACTTCTGTCCGAAGGATTTACAATCGCCGCAACAGAAACTCTTCTGGCGTCTAATCGTGTTTTGACACGGCTGACTTCACCGAGCGGGTTAGAACTGGAAGCCGCCCGAGATCGGGTCCGCGCCCTGCCTTCGGGCGGTATTGCGGATTTCAATCACTTTTATCGCTTTGAGCAAAGCGAAACACGAGTGGCTTCATCGGGCCCGTGTTTGCATGAAAACTGCCCTGCCTGGGAGATGGTTAATTGGCCAAACACAAGGCACGCCGAAGCGACTTGTCCCGTGCAAGTCCCGGTGGGAATGATTGATACTGGGATAAATTCTGAACACGAAATCATGGCTGGTGCGCAGCTGGAATTGATTCAATTGGCGGACCAAACACTTGCCCCTTCAAAAGCAGTTCACGGCACGGCGGTGGCATCCCTTATGGTCGGCGATTCGGACAGCCGTGTGCCTGGGTTGATCCATGGGGCGAAAGTCATCGCGGTGGATGCATTTGCGCGTAAAGGCTCGGATGAACGCGCGGATGTGATCTCTCTTCTGCGCGGGTTAGATGTGTTGAAGGCGCGTGATGTACGTGTGATAAACCTGTCACTGGCGGGGCCCAGAAACAGCCTACTTGAAGATTTTGTCAATCAGATGGTGCAGGAAGACGAGATCGTTCTGGTCGCAGCGGCAGGTAATGAAGGACCGTCTGGCGAACCGATGTTTCCCGCGGCATTTGATACCGTGATCGCCGTGACAGCTGTGGATGCGCGGGCTCGCATCTATCGAAAAGCGCAGCGCGGGCCGCAAATCGACATAACCGCGCCGGGCGTAAACATGTTATCTGCCACATCAATTCGTGGCGCGCGCCTAAAGTCGGGGACATCCTTTGCGGTTCCCTTCGTCACCGCGGCGGTCGCAATCATGCTCTCACAGGACAACACTCTGTCACCGAAACAAATCCGGGAGCGTCTGGAAAACGCCGCGCAGGACCTCGGCGCGCCCGGATACGACGAGGTGTTTGGCCATGGCCTGCTGAATGCCGCCTCATTGTGCTAAGGTGCCCAGCCACCCGTAATCAAGTCTGCCTCTAGAGCGGGAGCAAGTGCATCGCCTGCCCCCAACCGGTCCAGAAACGGCATCAACCCCTGCATTTCTGCGCCACTTGCAGTCACAAATCCATCCTCGGTGCCTGATGCGGACAGCGGTTCTGACATCGTCACCTCAACCACCCACGTGCCGGAGGTGATACATGCAATGCCAAGGTCGATACGCTGGTCTGCACGGTTGATGAATTCAAATTCCCGGCAATAGCCGTCTGAGATCGGAAGCGTAGCAAGGACCATAAAGTCCTGACCTGTGGCGGTTGTCTCGGGAATACCCGATGGCAGACGGTTCAGCGCCGACGCCAGTTCCGACCCATTGACGACTGGTCCCACGGTCACGTTTGTCGTATCGATTGGGGCAAATAAATTGGGGGCTACAAAAACCGCGAGTGCCACCATCGCCGCTACGGCCGTGCTCATCCACACAACGGGTCGCTTAGAAAAGGGGAGGACCTTCGCCGTCTGTGTCGTGCCCAGAATGGTGTCCTTGATCACTTGCGGCACCAGTTCATCCAGAGGATCGCTGAAGGCCCGCGACAGCGCTTCGTTTGCGGCCATTAGATCGTCGACATAGGCCTGATCTTGAGGGTGGTCAGCCAGATGGATCACAATGGCTGCAGCCTCTTCAGGCGACAGTTCTCCGTCAACAAACGCAGCGAGGAGGGATTGGTCAATTAATGGATTTGCAGTCATTGTATCGACCCTTTCGTCATCCCCAATAGTGGTAGCAATGCTTCTCTGGCCCTCGATAAGCGGCTCATGACGGTGCCAACGGGCACTTCCAGAACGTCTGCGGCCTCTTTGTAGCTCAAACCCTCAATCGCGACGAGGGACAGAACAATGCGCTGCTTTTCAGGCAGCGCAGCCATGGCAGTCCGGGCCACGTCCAGCATCATTCGATCCTCAGGCTGGCGCGCGGCAAGGCCTTTGTCACAAAGACCGGCAAGCTCGGGATCAACCGAAGCCCCCCGCGTTTTGGCGCGCCTACGGTCATCGATCCACAGGTTTTGGATAATTCGGTACATCCAACTGTCCATGCGCGTCCCTTCGCGAAACTGCGCCGCGTTTTTCAACGCTTTTACACAGGCTGACTGCACCAAATCATCGGCGTCCGGTTTATTACCCGCAAGTGACAGCGCAAACCGGCGCATTTTCGGCACCAATGCAACCAAGTCTCTTTGGAACCGGTTCGTCATGCGGTCACTCCTGTTTCGCTTCTCTTCAATAACAACGGATCGTCAGAGGTGGTATTCCATATGATCCAAGAAAAAACGAAGAACTGCCGCGGCAAAACCCGAGGCGACGTGTTTTGGCCTGCAGCGAAAAAAGTCTCAAAAAGTTGGAATAGATAGCCGCCGGCTCCGTTGTCCCAGCAAGACAGCAAACAATCAGGAGCTGAAACGATGTTCGATACCGCAATGGACGTAACACCAGTGACCGGACTGATGTCGGTCACCAAACTTTCAGTAAGGGTAGATCGACGCACGCTTTCCGCCGACATTCACATTCCAAGCGTTACAGCACCAGATGTCCCGCCATTATTGACGTTGCACGGAATTTCGCGGAACGCGGCAGGATTGGCCGAGGCATTTTCCGGGCCTTGCGAGAGGAAAGGCCAAGTTCTGATTTCCCCACGTTATTCCAAAAAGCACTGGCGTCATTTTCAAAGGATTGGCAACGTTCGCCCGGATCAATCACTCCTTGCACTACTCGCCCTGGTTGAACAGATGGGCATTGCAAAAACAGGTCAAGTCGAGATGTTCGGCTATTCTGGTGGAGCACAACTCGCGCACCGTTTTGCCATGCTTTATCCGCAGCGGGTTGCTAGCCTGCATATCGCTGCCGCCGGCTGGTACTGCCTGCCGGATTTGACGCAGCCCTTTCCGATGGGTTTGGCTCCAACGAAAGAGGCCTTGAAAGTGAACGTTCCCGCTTTGGCTCACAACCAGTTGCGACAGTATCTGAGTCTAAAGCTTCGGGTTTATGTCGGCGCCGAGGATAGCCACCGGGATCCCGCCCTTCGCAAAGGACCGGGCATCGACGATGTCCAAGGCCGTCACCGACTGGCCCGCGCGCGGCACTATTGCAAAGCATTCCGTGCCGCGTCCGAAGCACGGGGGATTACACCCGATCTGTCGCTGACTGAACTTCCCAACTGCGTCCACAGTTTCGCCGACTGCGCAAAAGCTGGTTTAACGGAACTCGTTTGTGAATCTTGAAACCATTGAAGTACAGGAGATTAATTATGGAAAATCATATCTTTAAAGGCGCAAAATGGTGCTTTGCAACCAGACGCATTGATAAGGCGCTGGCAAGCGGGTTGCGCCAGGATTTCCAGCATTCAAAACCGGGGGACCTGATCCTTGGCCGAGTGACGTCGATCGGCAACCACCAACGTATTCAGTTGCCAGCCGGTCGTCCCTCAACACTATATCCAGGTGATCTTGTTGTGCTGCCCTGCGGCGCACGGTACGCGCCTGACCAGTTTGAAGGACTGGCCGAGATTGATGAGAAGGGCAGCGATATGCTGGCGGGCGGAGGATGCCTTGGGCGCATGGTGCATCGCAATGAGCGCATCAAACCTCCGACACGCATTCAACCGCTAGGGCGTATCACGTCAAAAGACGGGGCCGTTCTGAATACAGGCGACTTCGCCTTGCCAGAGCGTTTAGATCCCGCACAGATTCCGGTGATTTGCGTGGTCGGTACCGCGATGAACTCGGGCAAAACAACCGCAACGGCTGCCCTGGCCCACGGCCTGACAAAGGCTGGATGGAAGGTGGCGGTGCTCAAAGGCACGGGTACTGGCGCGTTCGGGGACTACAATTCCTTTGTTGATGCCGGTGCATCCTTCGTCGCCGATTTTACAGACGCAGGTATGGTCACCACCTATCTTGCGCCTTTGCCGCGCATCGTTGCGGGTATCGATACGCTATTGGGCGAGTCGGAGTCCCTCGGCTGCGACATCGCGGTGATGGAACTGGCGGATGGCATATTTCAGCGGGAAACAGCTGCACTTCTGGCTGATCCGTCAGTCCGAGACCGGTTTTCAAAGTATCTTTTTGCCTGTGCCGATGCGGTTGCAGCCGCAGGGGGTGTAACTGAGTTGGGCCGAAACGGCATTCGACCCATCGCACTGACAGGGATGCTGTCATGCTCCCCTATGGCAGTGGAAGAAGCGCATACCGCAACGGGTGTTCAGGTTCTGACCCGAGGCCAACTTCTCGATCCAGCATATGCAAACACATTGGCTGTGCGTGCCGGGGTCGATCGTACACGGTACGCAGCATGACCCCTCCGGGGCTTTTTGACGGTCCTAGACGCTGCCTTTTTGGTTGGATCCTATGCGCGACCATTTTGCAGGCCGCCGCTCTTTCAGCGGTGGCCATTGCAACGCGGACCGCCTTTGTCGCGTTCCATGATGGATCGGACCTGCCCGTTCTTCCCATTGCAGTCGTCGGAGGCGCCGGGATGTGCAGCGCGCTGCTGCAATTGGCTTTCCGGACGCTCGCGGAACGTTTGGGCCAGGACTATGCCAAGGACGTGCGTCTGAGGCTGTTCGACCACGCAAGCCGTAGCGATCAGATTGAACTGGACCAACGGCGCATGGGTTACCACGTCTTGCGCTTTACTGGCGATCTGGCGGCGTTAAAAGACTGGCCCGGTCTTGGTTTGCCGAGGCTGGTCCAAGCTGCTGTCCTGCTGCCAGCGGCGACGGCCGTGCTGATCTATCTTGACCATCGGTTTGCCTGGGTGGCGATGTGCGCGGTTCTCCCCTCGGCGATTTGTGCTCCTCTAACACAGAGCAAACTTTTGGAAGCGCATCGAAATTTGCGAAAACGCCGTTCTTTGCTAGCCGCAGATGTAACGGAACGCCTGCCAATTGCACCGAGGCTTTCGGCATTGGGACGGCGGCGCATCGAGATGAAATCACTGAATCGCCGGGCAGAGCAGGTTGCAGATGCGGCCCGCACCCTCCGCAGCCTCAGCGAATATAGAAAGGCTGTTCCCGATCTGTCAGCCGCTGTCGCCGCCGGTATAGTCTTGTCCATTGGCGGGTATGGCGGTTTGTCTTCAGGAACAATTGCAGCCGCATTGGCGGCGCTTGGGCTGATGGTCCGGCCGCTTCGCAATGCGATGACATCAAGCGACCATGCGGCGAAGTATCGGGTGGCCCATTTCAATCTGTCCCGCGCGCTTGGCCGCCCATTGGCCCCAGCCCGCAATTCCGAAACCCGTCTGCGACGGAAACCGTTTTCGATTGAAATCAAGCCAATGCATGGCCCAAAGATCAAGGTGCTGCCAGGGAAACAAGCGATCATCTCCAATTCAATGATGGACCAGATCGAAGTCGCATTGTTGGGAAACGCAACGCCTGGGGACATTTCATTGAAACTTGATGGCAAAGATGTTGCACGATTAACACCCGGAAGCCTGCGCCGATCTGTCGGCGTTCTCACTGACCAGCCACTAATCCTGAAAGGAAGCCTGCGACGCGCGTTAACGCTGGGTCTGCGCCAACGACCGTCAGATGAAGAAATCACGAGGGCAGCTGAGAGCGTTTCCCTGCAATACATCATTCATGAAATAGGCGGCTTAGAATTCAAACTAGCGGAGCGTGGCGCCAATCTAACTGTTGATCAAAAGCTTCGCATTTCTTGCCTTCGCCTTGTCCTCCAGAAGCCAGACATAATCCTTGTTCGCAGTGCACCGTGCAAAGCAATGAGGTCATCGCAGACGTGGCAACTCGCCACAAAAATAGCAACTTATCGTGAATTCCTTGCCACATAATTTGGGCTCAACACCGAAGTGGGCAATTGAGCCCTACCTCACCGTTGCCGAGATAAGCCGTGCCTACGGGGCAGAAAACCTCTTAACGCGATCCTGGCCCCTGACTTGATCCTCCCCCACTGAAGTAGTCCGCCGTTATGTTTAGGAAAACGGAGGCCTACTCTGAGGTCTTTTTTGTACGTGTCGCTAATGTGGTGAATTGCATTTATCCGGCACTCGGATTCATCACCATACAAACAAGGCGGTCGGCCACCCAACCCTAAAGCCGGGCACCCGCGATGAGCCGTTCTCGAAGGCGAACTACAGCGACCAATGCGAGTTCCGTCCCCTTTTGCGTTGTGATCGATAAAGATCAATAGGCCAGTTTTCAAAACCCTAAATCTTTCAGATTTTTAAGTTTACCGAAAGGTCAGTTAATACCCCCAATGTTCTGGTCACCGCTTGATTGTTGAGTAATGAGGCGGGGATGCAATGCTGAGCCTAATAATATCCACATTGGCCAGCGTGGCCTTCGAAATCGGGCATCTGTGGTCCGCGTTCCTCATAAGTTCTGAAGGTGCGGTTGCTGCCTCGGCCAGCCACGCCCAATACTTGTCCCTCGCCACAGTTTCCGCATTGAGTATTCTGGGAAAAGCCCAAAAGCGCTCCCAAAATCCTGGCACACCCAATTCAAAAGTCACGTTGGGTTCAAGGTGTCACAACACGCTGCAAGCTAGAACTCTTCCTTGCTTAGACGACGGACTGTTCGACCGATTGTTCCTCCGCGCTCACGCAGTCCGAAATGGTGAAGCTGCGCTTGGGTATGCCACTCCCACAATCACAGTGATTGGATAACTAATGCCAAAACCCAAGGGCAACATAGCCTCTGTGATTTCCAGGTTCGGTGAAAAGGCTGGCCTGGTTCAAAAATACACCATCATCATTCCACCCGCAAACGATCTGAACCGCCCGGCCCCTCGGAAGCCGCGTATGGGTCAGGCAAACAATTCCAAGGTAAAAAAGGAGCCAATCATGTCGTTAGACATTTCGAAACTCGGTGAAATAAAAGGTCTGTTAGGAGCATGTCTCGTCGACAGTGACACCGGCCTCATACTCGGCACGGAGGGCGGCTCCAAGATTGATCTCGAAACAGCCGGCGCGGCTAATGTTGAAGTGGTTCGCGCAAAACTGCAGGCTATCGAAGCTCTAAAGCTCAACGATTCCATCGAAGACATTCTGATCACGCTGGGTAAGCAGTTTCACCTTGTCCGCCCGCTGGAAAAAAATCCCAATATTTTTGTGTATGTCGCATTGGACAAGAAATCGGCAAACCTGGGACTAGCAAGACTGCAGGTCAAAGCGGTCGAAGAAACGTTGAGCCTCTAGTCTGCAACCATTTGCCAAATGGACTCGGCCATCTTGATATGGCTGGGTCTTGTCTACGGTTGAATCGGTCACGTTTCTTGGAACAGGCACCGACTGTCTGGGAGGCGAACAGAATGAAAATACTCGTAGCAGAAGACGACAAAAAAACCGCTGATTTCGTCTATTCAGGCCTGCAAGCCAACGGATTCAGTGTGGAGTGGTACGAAGACGGTCGCGATGCCCTATCCTACTGCCTGTATAATGACTGTGATGCCATCATCCTTGATCGAATGTTGCCGGGAATGGACGGTCTTTCCGTTCTGAAAGCTCTGCGGGCGGCCAAGAAGCAGACCCCTGTTCTGTTCCTCACATCGATCGGAGATGTTCAGGATAGAGTCGAGGGTTTGACTGAGGGAGCCGATGATTATCTGGTGAAGCCCTTTCATTTCTCCGAACTACTTGCGCGATTGTATAGCATTATCAAACGCCACTCTGCCGGGGTCACAACGACCGAACTTCACGTCCACGACCTTTCGATGAATTTGCTCAGCAGGGTCGTCAAGCGACAAAATGAGACAATAGAATTGTTGCCGCGTGAGTTCGCGCTTCTTGAAGTTCTAATGCGAAACTCAGGACGGATCGTGACCCGTACCATGCTTCTGGAACAAGTCTGGGACTACAATTTCGACCCGAATTCGACCGTAATCGAAACCTATATCAGCCGGCTGAGGTCAAAGATTGACAAGCCCTTTGACACGCCTCTTCTGCATACGTCTCGAAATGTCGGATATAGTCTTCATGGACCGCGCTAGCATTTTCTCAGGTGCCCCTTTCCGGACAGCTTGTTACGCTGCGCTGGTGGTCTGGATTATCACTGCCATTTTCGGATACGCGGCTTACTTGGCGCTAGAAGATAGGCTCCGCCTTAACCTCGAACAACAAATCCTTGAAGAAGAACTTCTGCTTCACGAGATACTCTTGGACGGTGGCGCAGACGCAGTTCAGCGGGCGATTGAACATCTGAACAGTCCCAATCGATCCGGGCTTCACATGATCGCGCTGTTTGACAAACACAATTCGGCACTTGCTGGATCTGTCGCGAAGGTACCCGACAAAAATGGCTGGCATGAGGTGGATCCGGATTTCGTGGCGATCGGTGGGGCTGCTCCTGTCTACCTGCTTCACGTCTCCGACTATCTTGGCTATCGCACGGTGGTCGCCCGCAGCCTGACATCACTCAATCATGCTTTGACGACGCTTTGGGAAGGATTGTTGTTACTGACGCTCGCGACGACAGCCACCGTTATGGGGCTGGGATACTACGTCAGTTCGCAAAGCTATCGCAAACTCCAGCGGATTGAGCGAACCCTCGATCTTGTCTCACAAGGGGACACAGACATTCGCCTGCCCATTTCAGAAGCAAACGACCAGATTGATCGGGTTTCCCGTTTGATAAACCGGCATCTCGACCGGCTGTCGAGTCTGCTCATCAGCACGCAAACAACCGCGGTCACGATAGCTCATGACCTGAAGACGCCTTTATCCCATGGGTTTTTGGCATTGCAGCGGGTCTATAGCGAAGTCGAGTATGGCGGCGACCCGCGCCCAACGCTTTACGAATTGGAAAGCGAACTGAAACGTCTCAGCGCTGTCTTCGACACGATCCTGAGAATTTCTCGTATTGAGACTGGCGGGTACAAGGACCACTTTGCGACAGTGAACCTGAGCGCAATCGTCGAAGACATTGTCGAAACTTTCTATCCAGTTGCGATAGACGAGGAAAAACACATCTCGGCAGAGTATAACGCCGATACGGTACTGATCCGAGGCGATGAAAACATGCTGAAGCAGTTGCTCGTCAATCTTGTAAACAACTCACTCCGGTATTGCCCTTCAGGCTCTTGGATCAAGATCTCCCTGATGGCCAAATCCGATTGCGTCGAGCTTGTTGTGGAAGACAATGGACCGGGAGTTCCCCCGTCTCAAATCAGCAAGGTTTTTGACGCATTCTTCAGGGCAGACGGTGCCAGAAACGAAGCGGGAAACGGGCTTGGCTTATCCCTCGTAAAGGCTGTTGCTGTGCGGCATGGAGCAATGGTCGTTGCGGAGGACAACGAACCGGGTTTGAGGGTTTGCGTGAGCTTTGGAAGAACCCTCGCGGCCGCTTGAGTACAATTAAGAAAAACACTCCATACCACCTTTTGGGTCCATCCGCTTGCGGGATCACTCAAACCCAAAAAAGCCAATTCCAGAAAATGAGGAAATACAAAGATGAATAAAGCCGTAATCTTGGTAGCGATCATGTCGGCATCCGCGGCCACTGCCGAAGAAACTGAATTTAGATGCACATCGGATGTATCTGGAGAGGAGATTCAGGTGTTTCAGAACGGAGACCTCTCGGAAGCGCGCATGATTGTTCAGGGCGCAGAAGGCCCGGCCTCCGTTGCACACGGCCTTGACGGGGTGACTTTCATCCATATCAAACCCGACGAAGTCTGGACGTTGGCCCTCCATTTTCCAACCATGACCTATGAATTATCCACCCATGGAGCGACTGCCACTGAAGATCACGGACACTGTGAAAAAAGTTAGACGCAACATTGGCTTGCTCGTGGATTGAGAGATAGACAGGTTGAAAAATTTCTAAAATGTAAGCTGGGTGAAAACACTGTGAAAATTCAACCGCTCACAATGCAAACATCGTTCGAGAGAACTCAAAACACCTGGTCAAGGAAGCATTCGTACCCCTCCGAAAGGGTGTCATCGGTTCCGTGAAGACGCGGGCCACTCACTCGTAAGCAAGCCTTCCTCGGCCAAAGTAGCGCCCCCCTTAAAACGTCAAAGCCCACTAAAGGGGGGCGCTACGATTCCACCAGAATATGCCTACTGCTGTACCAAAACCTCAGATAAACTGGGCTTTCGATGCATTGTATTGGTCTGTGAGCAAATGCAACGCGGGTTGATGTATCAACCCGTTACCATTGATCCCAAAATCGTCGAGTGAAAAGCACATACAATGAAAGCAATTCCAGACGCCCTGCGATCATTCCGAAAATCATGATCCACTTGGCGGCTCGACTAAAGTGTTCGAGTGAGCCTGAGCTTTCCACCTTTGGACCAAAAGCAGGACCAATATTAGCCACTGCGGTCCAGGCAGAGGTGAAGGAGGTCTCGATTGTCAGGCCGGTTAACGAAAGCGCAGTGGCTACGAACCACACTGTTGCCGCGAAGAGGGTCATAAATGCCCCGACAGACTCGACTACATCTTTTGAGAGCTTCTTCCTGCCATACATTGGCTGGCTAACAACGTTCGGATAGCGTACTCGCTTGATCCGGATCGCAATCGCCGCCAAGCTTACCTGCCACCGGAATATCTTGACCGAGCAAGCTGTAGAGCCGGTACAACCTCCCAAAAATCCAGCGACCAATACGAGCGATAGAGCGAAACTACCCCATTGAGAGATATCCTCGCTAGCGTACCCAGTGCCTGATATCACCGAAACTACGTTAAACAGCGACTCACGAACGATCTCAGAAAACGGCTCGTCACTCGTCGCCATCCGAAAAGCTACTAAGACTGTGACCAGGACAAGTATTGCCAGAAGGTAACCTCTAACTTGAGGGTCATTCAATAAAGGTTGGGCGCTCCCCCTCGCCAATTGAACGAAACGTATAAACGGTAAGCTGGCGGCAACCATGAAAATGATGCAGACATATTCCAGCGCTCCTTCAAACCGTATGAAGGATTGATCAGTCGTCGAGAACCCGCCTGTTGAAATCGTTGTCATGGCATGAACGACAGCGTCCAGTGTCGACATTCCCATTGCGGCGTATACAGCCGCACAAGTCGCAGTGAAACAGACATAAATCGCCAGCAGCGACCTAGCTATATCCAGCGTACGTGGGAGCAATTTGCCCTGAGTATCAAACCCTTCCGTCAAAAAAAACTGCATGCCACCGACACGCATAATTGGCAAGAATATCATTGCAACGATGACGATACCAAGCCCGCCCAGCCATTGAAGTACACCTCTCCACAGCAAAATCCCGGGTGGCAGAACTTCAAGATTATGAAACACCGTTGAACCAGTTGTGGTCATACCGGAAACCGCTTCGAAATAGGCTTCCGTAATTCCAGCCTGCTGTATGCCAAGTAATAAGGGAACTGCACCAAACATCGGAAGCGCGACCCAAACCACTACAGTCAACGCGTAGGCTTGGTTGCGGTTTATAGTGGTAATTTCAGGTCGCGAGGTGGCCATAGCGAGGAGCAATGCCGTGGACGCAATTGCCAGACCGCTTTTGGTCAGCGCACTGATTGGCGAGAATTCAAAATGTTGGTCCACGAGCCCGCAAATGATCATCAGGCACCCCATGCAGCTGGCGAGAAGCGCGGTAATGTGGATAATTGGTGTAACTTTCGACATGTAGGATTTGTTCAATATTGATGCGGCACCAGTATTGATCTCAAACGTTTGGCTATATTGGTGGCAGAAAACCAGTTCGCTGTTCACGCTCCGCACTTGGGTAACCTGAGTGTGCAAGAGCCAAGTTTTCTCGCGCTTTTCACGAACATCAAAAATCTGAAAAGCAAGTGCCCCTTGTGAGCGGCCTCATCTAACTGGTCCAAATTGATTTTTAGTACGTCATCTGCCTGTAATCCACCGGGACGATGGTTTCCGGTGTCGTGGTCGGTTTGTTGTTGGTTGTTGCGGTTGTGGTAGCTGCCATGTTTACGACCCTCAGCATTCAAAACATGGCAGCTACCCAATGGGCACCGTGGCGATGGGCCGGGCTATGGTCATTTTGGTGCGCGGGCCGGACCTTTCAATGGCGACGGTGATGGCGACCACCGCAGGGCTTTGTCACAAACTTTCGGCATCTCTGTCTGAGACGAGTATCTCGTGCTAGTGGCGTCCCGTGCTAGTGGCGTCCCGTGTTTTGACCGGAGCCAATCGTGACGATCTCATTCAAGGGTGCACACGTTCCGAAAGTTGTGATCGTACCGGCTTCCATGCCTCACCTAAGAGGCTTTCGCGTCCCGCGTGAAATTATTGCCTACGCTGTCTGGTCTATCACCGGTTCAACATGAGCACAGCTGATGACAAAGATCTGCTTGCCGAGCGCAGTGTGAAGCACTGGTTTTGGCGGGCTATCGATGCGGACGGCAACGTTTTGGACATTCTTGTGCAACCCAGGCGAAGTGCCAGAGCGGCAAAGCAATTTCTGAACCGGCTGATTGTTCAGTACGGTCAACCTCGCGTTGTAATAACCGACAAATTACGCAGTTAAATCAGACCGTTAAAGGTCTTGGCCCCGGACTCGGACCAACGGGCGCACAAAGTCCTCAACAACGCCATCGAAGTGTCGCACAGGCCGACCCGAAACGCTCAGAAGTTTCTATCCGCCCATGGTCAAATCAACCTGATCTTTTGCTCTCGTCGCCAAAAACTCTCCGCTGCCAACTACCGCCAAGCCAGAGCCGACCCTTTCAGCCTGTGGGCAGACTACACCACGGAAATGGCCATCTGATCAAACGGCCAAACGGTTTTCTCGGACATCAACCTACAATTTGGCAATACCCGCGCATGAATTGAAGTTCATTCGACGTCTTCTGCTGGATGCCAGGGTAAACTCTCAATTGGTGGCTCATAACGATTTGCCCGGTAGCGAGATTCCGGAATGTCGTACCCCATACCGCTGTCATCGACCCAGACGTCATCTTCGACACCGAATGGGCGCTTTGTACGGTGAATGCCCGTTGGCCTCTTCATAATTATTTCCTTAGTTAAGTTTCTTGCGGCACTTGGCCACCTGTTCGTTCATTAGTTGGCTTGAATGTCCCTCCTTCGCTGGACGCACCCTACCCACCCGGCACATCTGCGCAACCGCTGATCCGAGCCCTCAGAAAATGGAGCGGGTGGTTTCTGCTCTACCGGCGCCGCAATGCGCCATAAAGGGCATAAAAAGACAAGTTGTCATAGCCGTAGTATATTGGAAACCGGGGCGAAAATAATTTTGGGATGCAAAACATGCAGTAATCAATGGCATACTTCGGGAGGAAATTATAATGCCTACATTTGTCTATGGGGATCAGCCGGAAACCATCATAAGAAAATCGGCAAGGAGCAACGCCAAAAAGGTCAACCATGTGCTGATGGGATCGATTCTGGAAGTTACCGACACAGACGGTGATTGGCTTGAAGTAGACTCCCTTGGAAAGGGGCCCGGAGGCTGGGTTCGCGAGAAAGATGTACGTGATACCCCGATACTAAAAACATTCTTTGTGGACGTAGGCCAAGGCGATGGGGCTATCATTGAATCTCCCGAAGGGATCATGTTGGTGGATGGAGGTCCCAACGCCAATTTCTTCAAATTCATGAAACACCGTTACCGCCGCATCTTGAAGGCAGGTGATAAGGTACTGATTAAAGCCATGGTTGTTAGTCATCCCGACTACGATCACTTCAACGGTCTGACTCCAATTCTCAAGGATGAAAGATTTGAAGTCGGAACGATCTATCACAATGGCATCATTCGCTATGATGACGACAATCTACCGGTTGGCACGGATTTTGATCTTGGCAAGCTAAAAAATCGAACCATAGATGGAGAGTGCCGACTTACGGTTACAGAGTCATTCGACACGCTTACTCAGGCAAAAAACCTTGTCGACGGCGGTCATCTCATGTCGTCTTTCCGGAAGTTCTGGCAGGCTGCTCTGGACGCTAAAGACGACGGTCGTCTTGGAAACGCAAAGCGCATCACGATCAGAAACGAGGAGTTGCCAGGCTATACCCGGAACGACGACGACAAGCTTTACGTTGAGGTTCTGGGACCAGTACCGACGAAAAAGTCGGGGAGCGTTGAGTATGTCGCATTCTCGGATGCCCACGACATCGCCGATGACGATCCAGCGCCAAGCTCATCACACACGCGGAATGGTCATTCCATCGTTCTAAAGCTCAAGTTTGGCAAACACACCATTCTTCTTGGTGGCGATCTGAACATCCCAGCTCAACAACATCTGATGAAACACTATGGCAGCAGCAACCCGTTTCGGGTGGATGTTGCCAAAGCATGCCATCATGGATCTTCAGATTTTCACGTCGAGTTTCTGAAGAAAACGATGCCTCAGGCAAATGTCTTTTCTTCCGGAGATAACAAGTCTTTTGATCACCCTATGGCTGACGCTGTCGGCGCTATTGCAAAACATACGAGAGGATCACATCCACTGTTGTTTTCCACTGAGCTCGCCCGTGCCGTATCCAGCACCGACACGCACTATGGATTGATCAATCTACGCAGCAATGGCGATACGCTCGTCATGGCACAGATGAAGGAACAGAAAAACAAAGCGGATATCTGGGATTCATTCACAGTTCCATGGCCGGGTAGATTTGCAAAGGAAATCAAGGAATCGGAGAAAGGTGATTAACTTCTACCAAGGACAGTTGCATGACCGCTTTGGCAGACGAAGCTGCCGCTTAGCGAAAGCCGTGCCTTTAGTGCAGTGAATGGATGTCGTTGTTGGGCTAAGGGCCGTCGTCGCAGCGAACGCAGGATTTTGAGCCATGGGTATCGCACACCGACGCGGACGGCCCATTCCGGATGAGGTGGGTGGCTCCTGCTCCACCGGCATCGAATGTGCCAAAGTGCAGTTGTCATCGACTGCTAGGAAAGGAGCCACC